>DATNDR010000020.1:0-3273 GCA_035606945.1 Pseudonocardiaceae bacterium | reverse complement strand
GGCGAGGGCTGGTTCGAAGTCGCCGAGGTGGAGGGTGTATTCGCAGAGCTGGGCGAGCATGGTTCGCGCGATGTCGCTGGCGGGTCTTCCAGTACGGTCGGCGATCGCGTACCCGAGGAACTGCCCTGTGGGGACCGCGCCGGGAAGCGTGTGCAGCAGCCCGGTGTCGACGAGTTCGGTCATCGACCTGGCTGCGTTCAGCAGTACTCCCACCCGGGCGGCTGGATCATCGTGTGTCACCAAGCCCAGGTCGTCGGCCACCCAGCGGGTGGTCTGCATGACGACCTTGAGCAGCAGGCGCGTCATCTCGCGCTCCCTGGGCACCAGGAAATAGGACATGAAGGCGCCCATGATGGTCCCCGTCAGCTGCTGCCCGGGGTCGACTGAGACGATCCGGCCCAGCGCTTACCCGCCCGCGGTGGTGAACCTTTCTCCGACTCGAGGCTCTAGCAGGCCTGCCAGTTCCCGGGGTGAGCGGCGGCCGCGGTTGTAGATCCAGTCATAGGAGTATGGCGCGAGCGTCACTTGCGCGACCCACGGCCACACCGCCTCGGCCGGAGCCTGGACGCACACGCCTCGCCACTACTGCAGCCGGGGTGAGGAAACGAAGTCGTCGCACGGGTAGGAGCGCACGACCTCGTGCTCGCTCACCCCCCACCGGTCACCGATCACGCTTCCATCTTCCACCACGCCCGCCAGGCCGCCCCCGATGAGGACCGCCACGGACCCGGCAGCACGACGGCACAGACCCCGAGACGCAACTTGGCCGTTGACGCCGCCGCTGGTGGCGAGGCCACCAGCGGCAAGCCGCTGATCAGGCCGGAAGAAGATATCTTTCCGGACGCGTCACCGTTGGCGCAGTCGCTCCCGGTTCTCGGCTTGTGTTTCGGTCAGTCCTGAGCACTTGTGCCGGTTGCGAGAAATCTATGGTCCTCCTTCCCGATCATGGCTGTTACACGCCACTTACAGGTACGAGGCGTCGGGATCCTGGCCTGGACTAAGGATGGAGCACTGATGGGTCCTATCATCGTCGCTGGCATGGCTTTGGCCGCCGTCAGTGGCGCAGTTAGGGTTGCGCTGACGTGGCTGCGGAGGCGCGATCGGCTGCGGCATGCCGGAGAACGAGCGCGTCGCGAGCGTCTGCGCCAGTCTGTTAGAGGCCAGGTTGCCGTCTTTGGCTGGCGCGGGATCGCAGTCGACATCGGGCCCGGCGGGAGGTGGTAGCTCGAATGCAGTCCAGCGAACCGGGCCCGCCATCCCCGGGGCCTGCGCGAGGAGAATCTGCCGACGAGGCGTCTATGCCCGGTGCAGTGTCAGGGAAGAAGGACGAACTAGTCCGGTTTATCGAGTTCTATGATCGCGAATACCACATGGTCGTGCGTTTCATCATGAACTGCGGTGCCGGTCTGACGGCTGCGGAAGACGCGGCGCAGGATGCATTCCTCGATGTATGGAAGCTCATGTCGGTCACACGAAAGTGGGCGGATGTTGCGGATCCGCGAGGATGGATCCGGGCGGTGGCGCTCAATAAGTACCGGCGTCCCCCTGGACGCTGTCAGCCACCGCTGACTATCGCGCACTCGGCCATGGCCGATACCGAAGATCCTAGTGTGAGCCCAGTAGACCTCAGTGTCAGCGCCATGCAGGTGATAGACGCCTTGCGCAGCCTTGAACCAGAGCTAAAGGCTGTCATGGCGTTTGACCTTGACGGGTTCACGGCAGCAGAGGCAGGCCGCTACCTCGGCCTTACTGACCAGCAGGTGCGCGACCGGCGCAAGAAGGCGCGCAAGATCCTGGCGAGCAGGCTCGGCGTCATGGAAAACGAGAGGAGGCGGGATCGGTGACCGCGAACCACAGCGATCCCGCGCACGGCGGGTTCAGCGACCGCGAGCTGGATACGTTGCTATCCGCCGCGAATGACGAACTGCTTAATTATGTCCGCGCTAATGCCAACTCACGAGCAACGCTCCTGCGGATTATGGAAATCAACGACAAGGAAGGCCACCAGGCTATCCGGCACAACGGTGCCCGGCGGCCAACCGTAGGGTCGCGGCTGGAGCGAGAGCCGCTGCGTCGGTGGGATCCGGAGCGGATCGGGCCGTACGTGGTTCTCGGCCGCCTCGGCTCCGGGTCGATGGGCCAGGTCTACCTGGGACGTTCGGCCGCCGGCCGGCTGGTCGCGGTCAAGACGATCCGGGTGGAGCTGGCCGAGGAGACCGGTTTCCGTACCCGGTTCGCGCAGGAGGTAGCGGCGGCCAGGAAGGTGAGCGGGGTGTTCACCGCCGCGGTGGTGGAAGCCGACCCCGAGGCCGACCTGCCCTGGCTGGCCACGGCGTACGTGCCGGCCCCGTCGCTGTCCCGGCTGGT
Organism: Pseudonocardiaceae bacterium; assembly: GCA_035606945.1. Taxonomy (GTDB): domain Bacteria; phylum Actinomycetota; class Actinomycetes; order Mycobacteriales; family Pseudonocardiaceae. The sequence continues at coordinate 906 of DATNDR010000020.1, read as the reverse complement.
GCTGGCCTGCGGGCCGCTGCCGGTGAGCACGGTGCGCTGGCTGGCCGCCGGGTGCGCCGAGGCGCTGGCCTCGATCCACGGGGCCGGGCTGGTGCACCGTGACCTGAAGCCGTCCAACGTGCTGGTCGCGCCGGACGGCCCGAGGGTGATCGACTTCGGGGTGGCCCGGGCGGCCGAGCGGATGGGCCGCACCACCGCGCGCGGCGCGGTCGGTACCCCCGCGTACATGGCGCCGGAGCAGGCCAGGGACACCCGTGAGGCGTCGGTGGCCAGCGACGTGTACTCGCTCGGCGCGACGCTGCTGTTCGCGGCCACCGGGCACCCGCCGTACCAGGGCGCATCGGTGATGGACGTGCTGGCCCGGCTGGCCACCGAGGAACCCGACTTGTCCGGCCTGCCCGCCGAACTGTCCGAGGTCATCACCGCGTGCCTGCACCGGGTGCCGCGGGCCCGGCCGACCTCCTCGGCGATGCTGGTCCAGCTCGGCGACTTCACCGTGGCCCAGGCCGGCCCGGACGAGGAGCACTCCTACCTGCCGGACAAGGCGATGGCGCTGATCGCCGAGTACCAGCGCAGCCCTCAGATCGGTCCGCTCGGTGAGTTCGCCGGCGAGCGCGCCGAAGACGCCACCTCCGCCTCCTACACCGAACTTCCCGCCTCCTACAAGCCCGCCCCCCGGCGCAAGCCACCCGGCCACGGCCGGACCGGGGCCGCGGGGGCTGAGACCTGATCCAATCCTGTGGTCTGAGCTGTGGGCGGCCACGTGTGGTTGTTGCCGCCTGGGCTGGCGAAAGTGGAGCCATCTGAAGAACACAGGAAGGCAAGGGCGATGATCGACACACTGATCCGGTTGGCTTCCCCGGGCGGCGCGACCGATGGCGAGACTTCGACTGCGGTCGGTGGGGG
>DATNDR010000070.1:0-4990 GCA_035606945.1 Pseudonocardiaceae bacterium | reverse complement strand
TCGCCGCCACGGCGATCGCCAGCTTCACCTCGGCTGTTGCGCCCAACATGGCATTGCACGGCCACCTGTTCCGCAGCCTCGCCATCGTCCACGTCGCCGCGGTTTTCCACGCGGCGGTGATCCCCGTGTCATCGGCGCTGCTGGTCTGCTCGATCTACCTGTGGCGGCGCCGCTCGCGCGTCTGGAAGCTCGCGTTCGGGCTGTTGTTGGTGCTGGGCGCGTTCAACATCCTGAAGGGGCCTGACGTCGGTGAGGCGCTGCTGGCGTTCGCCGCCGCCGGCCTGCTGTGGTGGGGGCGTGACGGCTTCAGCGTGCGCCCCGAGCGGATCCCGGTGCGGGCCTCGCTGCTGGGGGCGGCCGTGATGCTGGTGGCAACGGTTGGGCTGTGCACGGTGGCGGTCTGGGCGTCCGCGCCGGGGCGCACCAGCCCCTCGCTGGTGTCCCGCACCACCGCCGATCTGCTGCTGTGGGAACCGTCGCCGATAGCGTTTCGCGACGAGTTCGGGAACCTGCCCGAGGCGATCGGCGTCGTCTCGATCCTGGGCTTCGTCGGCGTCGCCTGGCTGCTGTTCCGGCCGCTTGCGCCCCCGCTTCGCCTGCCCGAGGAGGATGAGCGCGCCCGAGCTCGCGAGGTGGTGACGGTGCACGGCACGGACACGCTCTCGTACTTCAAGCTGCGGTCGGACAAGCACTACCTGTGGTCGGACGACGGCAGCTCGTTCCTCGGGTACAGGATCGAGAACGGCGTGCTCCTGGTGTCTGGTGACCCTGTCGCCACGAGGGAGGGGGTGCCCGAGCTGATCGGCAAGGCGCTCGATCATGCGGAGCTGCACAGCCTCCGCTTCGGCATCGTCGGCGCCAGCGGATCGCTGGCCGAGTTGTGCCGCGCAGCCGGTTTGCGCTCGCTCTACATCGGCGACGAGGCGATCGTCGACCCCTGCGGCTTCTCGCTCGAGGGGCGGGCGATCCGGAAGGTACGCCAGTCGGTCAGCCGGCTCGAGAAGGCCGGCGTGTCGGTCGAGGTGCTGGAGATGGGCACCGCCAGCACCGAGCTTCTGGCCGAGCTGGACGCGGTGTCGGCGGCATGGCTTGGGGGCGACGAGGAGCGCGGGTTCTCGATGGCGCTGGACAAACTCGGCGGCAGTCTGCAGCACGACTCCCTGCTGGTGGTGGGCCGCGAGCCGTCGGGGGCCGTGTGCGGGTTCCTGCAGCTGGTGCCGACGCGGGGCGGCAAGAGCATGTCACTGGCGCTGATGCGCCGGGTGCAGGATGCGCCCAACGGGCTGATGGAGTTCCTGATCGTGCGTGCGATCGATCACCTGCGGCAGGACGACGTGCGAGAGCTTTCCCTGAACTTCGCCGCCTTCGGGCGCTATCTGCGCGACCCGGCCAACGCGGCCGAGCGGCTGTTCGCGCGGATCCTGCGCGTCGGCGACCGGTGGTTCCAGATCGAGCGGTTGTACCGCTTCAACGCCAAGTTCTTCCCCGCCTGGCAACCGCGCTACCTCGTCTACCAGACGATCACCAGCCTGCCCCGCACGGCCTTGGCGGTGCTCTGGGTCGAGGGGCAGGCACCCAAGCCGCGGTTGCCCGACCGCGCCTCGGCGGATACGGCAGTGTCGGCGCGTTAACGGCCGCTCAACAATCGGCGTCGAATATGACGGTACCGTTCGGCACCGCGGCCGGGTGCCCGCATCGCGAGGAGACACGCACACCACATGCCGTCCCAGGGTCGCACGAGTCTTCGCCGGAGGCTGGGCGGCCGTCGGCCGGCGGGCCGAGTTGCGCTTCTGATACCGCTCGTCGCGATCGTCGCGGTCGCGGCCGTCGCCGAGGGATGGTCGGACGCTGAGACACATGCCTCGCTGGTCGGCATCCACAGGATCAAGCACGTGATCATCGTGATGCAGGAGAACCGGTCGTTCGACTCCTACTTCGGCACGTTTCCTGGCGCGGACGGCCTGCCGGTCAAGAACGGGCGGTTCCGGGCCTGCGTGCCTAGCAGGAAGGCTCACACGTGCTTTCACCCGTTCCATGACCGAAAGGATCGCAACAACGGCGGCCCCCACCAGAACAGCGACGCGGTTGCCGACATAGACGGCGGCAAGATGAACGGGTTCATCAACCAGGTGATCTCGAGCCAGCACGGGGCCTGGTGCCGGGCCCATCCGGACTGGCCGAACTGCTCGATCGGCCCGCGCCAGACCGACGTGATGGGCTACCACACGGCGCGTGAGATTCCGAACTACTGGAAGTACGCGGAGAGCTACGTGCTGCAGGACCACATGTTCGAGCCGAACCTGGGGTGGAGCCTGCCGGCTCACCTCTACGCGGTGTCCGGGTGGGCGGCCAAGTGTACGTCCCCAACGGACCCCATGAGTTGTACGTCCGACCCGTACAAGCCGGGCCGGCCGGGCGCGCCTCGCCCCAAGGGATTGCAGTACGCGTGGACCGACCTCACCTACCTGATGCACACACATCACGTCAGCTGGCGGTATTACATCGCGGCCGGCACGTCGCCCGACTGTGCCGACGGTGACATCGCCTGCCCTGCCCACAAGCAGGCTGCGAAGCTGCACTCGATCTGGAATCCGCTGCCGCAGTTCACCGACGTCGCCCAGGACGGCCAGCAGCGCAACGTCCAGGGCGCGAAGCGCTACTTCAAAGCCGCCCGCAGCGGAACGCTGCCGTCGGTGTCATGGGTGGTACCCAACCAACGCACGTCGGAGCATCCCCGCGCGCTGGTCTCGGCCGGCCAGAAGTGGGTGACCCGCCTGGTCGACGCAGCCATGCGCGGGCCCGACTGGAACTCGACCGCCATCTTCGTCGTGTGGGACGACTGGGGCGGTTTCTACGACCACGTCGTTCCGCCGAGCGTCGACCAGAACGGGTACGGGTTGCGCGTTCCCGGCCTGGTGATATCTCCGTATGCCCGCACCGGCGTGGTCGACCACCAGACCCTCTCCTTCGATGCGTACCTCAAGTTCATCGAGGACGACTTCATGGCGGGCCAGCGGATCGACCCGGCCACCGACGGTCGGCCGGACTCACGCCCGGACGTGCGCGAGAACGCCCCAGGGCTCGGCAACCTGATGGCTGACTTCAACTTCTCCCAGCGACCGCGCCCGCCGATGATCCTGGCGCCCTGCCCCCGCCGCTACGCCTTCCACACCCACTGCTCCTGACCACGGCAACACCAGTCGCGCCTATGTGTTGTCGCGACGGGCGATAATCGTCTTGGGTGGCAGTTAGCGCGGCGGGTCTGCGCTTGCAACAATTGAGGCGATGTGGAAGGGTCATAGGCCTCGTGACCGACGGTTCCACACGAGGTCGCCCTGAGGGGGTGGTCGTGGTCGGCAGGCGTCAGCGGCGACTGGCCGCGATGGCGGTCGTCGCTGTGCTGGTCGCTGCCGTTGCCCTGCCGGCGAACGCTCGTGCGATGGGCCAGGTGCACTGTGCCGGTCCGCGGGCGTCGCTGGTCGGTGCGAGTGATGCACGCAGCGTGGGTGACCTGCAGGTCGATCCGATTGCTGAGCGGGGCACGCCGGTGTCGATGCATATGCACGAGTTCTTTGGGAGCACCGCCATCCTGGGCGCCCATCCAGAGCTCGCCGCTTATACCGATCTGGTCAGCACGCCCAGCTCCTGCGACATTCTGGCTGACTCGGCGCTGTATTGGATCCCGTTGCTGACCCGGAACGGCGTTGCGGTGCCACTGTCGCGGATGGAGGCCTACTACCTGGCGTGGGACGGCGCGTTGACCGACGCCTCTGGTGCCACCCGCGCGCTGCCTTCTGATCTGCGGATGATCGCTGGCAACATGATGGCAGCGTCCCCCTTTGACATGGATCTGAAGCACGTGTTCTGGGATTGTGGCGCCAATAGCACCAAGCCGGGCAGCCTTTACCACTTCGCCACGCCGGCGGATGCCGACTGCGCCACCGCGGGCGGCCAGGTCGTGTTGACGCTGGCGGTTACATTCCCCAGCTGCTGGGACGGCACGTTGAACGACCACACTGTGCTCGGCGATACCTCCGACTACACCGGCAACATGATGTCCAGCGCCGTTGGGCACCTCGCCTACCGCACATCCACCGGTTGCCCATCCGCATTCCCGATCAAGCTGATGACGCTTCGCGAGAACATCTCGTGGAGCTACGCCGGTGACGGCACCGACGTCACGCTGTCCTCGGGCCCCGGCTATACCGCGCACGCTGACTTTCTAAATAGCTGGGTGCCGGCTGGAATGACCGCCATGCTCACCCACTGCATCGACACCACGCTGACCGATGCCCAGACACATACCCGCTACCCGGGGATCTGTGGACCGCCGCTTATCGACCCGCTCGCGTCCATCGTGGTGTCGCCATCGCCGGCAACGATCATGCCGGGCGGCAGCCAGACGTTCAGCGCAGAAGGATTCGACAAGCAGGGAAACGACATCGGCGATGAGACAGGCGTGACGACGTTCTCGATAGATGGCGCGGGCTCGTGCACGGGCGCGACCTGCACGGCCAGCGCCCCTGGCTCCTACACGGTCACCGCCACCACCACCGACGGTGTCGCCACCACCACAGCGCAGCTGAATGTGGCCGCCGCGCCCGTGATCAGCGGGTTCACACCGACCCATGGCAAGGTCGGCACCTCGGTCGCGATCACCGGCTCCGGCTTCACCGGCGCCTCAGCCGTCAAGTTCAACACCGCCGCGGCCGTGTTCACCGTCACCTCCGACACCGCGATCACCGCCACCGTGCCCGCCGCAGCCATCACCGGCAAGATCACGGTCGTCGTCTCCGGCACAGCCTCGAAGAGCTCAACCCCCTTCTACGTCGTACCCACCATCAGCGGCTTCTCCCCCACCAGCGGCACGACCGGAACGCCGGTCGCAATCACCGGCACCGGCTTCACACACGCCACCAACGTGCTGTTCGCCGGCACAGCCGCCACCTACACCGTCGCATCACCAACCACGATCAACGCCACCGTGCCC
>DATNDR010000056.1:0-5160 GCA_035606945.1 Pseudonocardiaceae bacterium | reverse complement strand
TGTCCGTTGACACTCAAGGTTGACCGAGGCAAGGCGCTGAGCTGGCAGACAAGTTTGACTGGCATCACTTCGGGCTCTGCCGAGGCGCAGGCGTCCGCGCCATAGCCGGGTTTTGTCAATGAATCTTGCCCGTTTTTGCCGGCGTTGAGGGCCGCGACCACCTCGTTGGGGACGCTGATACGGGTGGTCGTCTTGCCGCCCGGCTCGATGCGGGCACGGAGCCTCATCGGCTCAGTGTGGCGGGTCGAGCCCGTTGCGACGGGCGACTGCGTGGCCGTTGTTCGGACAGGTATTTGCGGACGGTGGAGTAGCTGGCGATGACGTTGTGTTCGTCGAGGAGTCGTTCCCAGAGGTGCCCGGCGGCCATGGTGGGATCGGCGGTGAGCATCGCGTCGATCAATGCCCTGGCCGGGTCCAGCCGTGGCGCCGGGTACTCGTGGGTCTTGCGCGGTGGTGGGGTGGGGTCTGCCAGGGCTTGGCGGACGGTGCGTCGATGCACCGCGAACAGCTCGGCCAGTGCTCGGATGGACAGCTCGTCACGCAGGGCGAACTCGCGGATCGCGGCGAACAACTCGGGCCGGTCGGCCTGCTTGCGCGGTCGCCGTGCTCTCGGTGATTTCGACCGTGCCGTGGCGCACGACGCGAGCGATGGCTGCAGGACGCGCTGCAGGGTATCTGGGTGGCGGTTGGCCACGACGGCAAGCCGTTCGAGATCGACCGATCCGCCATAAAGCGCGTAGGGGTTGTGCAGCAGCAGCCTACGCAGGTAGCTGGGACGCAGGTGGTTGGCCCGCGCCAGCCGTTGGATGTAGGACTCGACGCCCTCGCCGGCACGTGGGCGAGCCGCGATCGGCAGCGGCTGCAGCGCCCTGGCCCCCGAATTCATGATTGCGCCATGCCGGGGTGTTGGGCGGCGTGGTCGAGATCAATCTTCTCCAGCAGCGGCTTGGTGATCTTCTCGGTGCCGTCGCAGATCGCTTCGATCGCGGCTCCTCGGATCAAATGTGACAGGCTGCCGATCATCCCGCCGGTGCGCTGGTGCAGATAGGCCGATAGCGCGGTGAGGCTGCCGGGGCGGTGCCGGTGCAGCCGCAGCGCGTCTTCCAGGGTGGCGACCACGCCGTCCCACTCGCCGTTGCGCGGGAACGGGTGGGAGGTGATCAGGCAGAATCGGCCGGCGATCTGCTGGCCCCGGGTGCCGGTGAACAACCCGGCCCGCTCGACGTCGATCCCGGCGTAGACGAAGGTCGCCGGAATGCGCTCGGAGAAGTACTTCAGGGTGTCGGAGACCTCCGCCCCGGCCCTGGTGGTCAGCGAAATGTTGTGCACCTCGTCGACACATACGAGGCTGACTCGGGCGTCCACGGCGACTCCGCAGACGGCTTCGATGATGTCGGTGATGTTCCCCCGTGCGGTGACGGGCAGGTCCAAGAAGCGGGCGAACTCCGCGGCGACCATCCGGGGGGTGGCCGCCGGGGGCACGGTGATGTAGATGACCGGGATCCGCTGCCCGGCGCCGGGATGGCGTTGGCCGTCGATGACTTGGTGGGTCTTGCCGAACGTAGTGATCGCGGTGGTCTTGCCGGTGCCAGCCGGGCCGGACACGATCAGCCCCCGCCGCGCGCTGATCGCGTGCCTGTTGAGCAGCACCAACCGTCGGCCGCTGTGCACCACGTGGCGCAGCGTGGAGGTCGCCACCGAGCCCAGCCCGGTGTGGTAGTCCAGACGCAACTCGTCGTAGGCAAACCGCTCGGACTCGCCCAGACTGGTCCATCGCCGCTGATCGAGCAGCTCGGGGACGACGGGGTTGGTGGCGGTGAACGCCCGCCAGCCGGCCAGGGTGGTCAGCTGGCGCTGCCCATCGCTGTCCGCGTCGGGCAGACACCCGCCAGGCGCGGGTGCTGGGCTGGTCGGGTTGGCGGTCACCACCGCTTGCCCGCCTCTGCGAAGGGATCGAAGATCCCCAGCGGGATCACCTTGGCCAGCGGCTTGTCGTCCTCGCTGGCCTGCGTCTCGGAGCCTGTCCCCCCGGGAGCCGCGGGAGCCTGCGTTAGCGGCTCGGACGGTGGCATCGCGCGGGTGGCTCGGGTGCGCGCGGCGACCCGCCGGTCGCGCTTGGAGGCCTTGGGCGCGGCGTCGGGTGGGGCAGTCTCGGGGCCGGTGTGGGCGCGGCGCAGCAGGGCGGCGACGGCGTCGGCGAGTTCTTCCTCGGTGGCTTTCGGTAGCCCGGCGCGCACGTGGTCCCAGGCCAGCTCACCGAAGGGCACCGGGACCCTGCGCAAGTGTTTCCACACACAGGCGATCCAGCCCCCGGTGGGCTCGCGCACCCAGATGTGGGAGATGTCGTAGGGATCGTGGTGGATCTCCCACAGATCCTTCTTTTCCTTGATCCCGGAGGGTTGGCGGCGCAGCGGGTTAAGCGCTTCGGCGTCGTAGGTGCGGTAGTTGATCCGGATGCCGTAGGCGTTGATCGCCTGCCAGCGCGCTGGCAGCAGCTCGATGTAGTCGGTGGCCGACAACGCGATAGGCACATATCCTGCGGTTTCGACCAGCGCCGCGTAGCGCTCGTTCGGGGTGAACGCCCGCCCCGGATGCTCGGGGTCGCGTAGCCCGTCATGGGGCCGGTTCTGCCAGGCGCTGATCAACCACTCATCGAGCAGCTCTTGCAGCTCGGGCAGCGACCACAGCCGATGCGTCTCGATGCCCCGGCCGCGGTGCTCCAGACCAGCACCGGTATAGCCGGCCACGAATTGGGCGAACAAGCTGGCCACCGATCCGAGCGTCCGCTCGATGTGCGGCTTGTCGGTCGGGGTGCCCTAGTGGGCTGGCTGGAAGTTGATGCCCAAAAACCGGCACGAGGCCCGGAAATTGTGCGAGACGAACACCTTGCCGTGATCGCACACGATCGTCTCGGGCACGATCACCGGACGCGCGGCGGCGTGTTCCAGCCGCTCGTCGATGCTCAACAGCCGCCGGTGCGGCAGCACCGACCGCGACATGCGCAGCGCCTCGGCCCAGCCCGGGCGCATCGGCTCCGGGGTCAGCGTGCGGGCCAGCAACACCGAGGCGTCCACCGACTTGGTCGTCGGGCGCAGCACCGCCGCGGTGACCGTGCGGGTCGCTATGTCGATCATCCCGGTCAGCTCGACCCGGCCGATCACCCCGTCATCCAGGCGCACCAGCACGTCCAGCGGGGTGGAATCGATCTGCATCAGCTCACCGGGCGTGCCCGCCGGTAGCTCCCCGAACGGTGCCGGCGCTCGGCTGGCCAGTGACCGGCGGGTGCGGGCAGTACCGGTGGTGTGCAGGCCGTGGGCCAGCTTGTTGAACAGCCGATACAGGGTTCGCCGAGCCGGCAGCGCCACCACGGCCGGTCCGTTTTCGGCGGCCAGGATCTGCTCGGTGCGCCACAACACGAACCCGGCCGTGCGCGAGGACGAGTCGCTGGCCTCCCCGATCGCGGTGCGCATCGCCGCCACCACCCGCACGTCGGTGCGCCCGAACGCCGAGACCTTCTTATCCACCCGGTGGTCGACCAGCCCGACCACACCCTGGGTTTGGTAGCGCTGGCGGCGGTGCTTGATGGTGCTGGCCGAGACCCGATGTCCAGCGGCGGTCAGCTCCGCGGCCTTGGCGCGTTCCCGTCGGGTCAGCGAGTGCCGTGACGGGTCGTACTCCGGGCGCGGCGCCGACCCTGCCGCGGACTCGGGGTCACGCCCGTGCAGAACCTCCACGATGTGGCGCTCCCACCAGCGAGCCGCCTGCACCGCCTCGGGCGCCAACCCCTCCAGGGTGCCCAGCGGCGGTAGACCCGCCAGTTCGTGGCGGTCCACCACCGCGAAATCCGCCGCGCCGGCCAACACCGCCACCGGCACGGTCGTGACCGTGCCGGCCAGGTCGGCCAGCCGCACCAGCGTGCCCGAGATGCCGACTACGGTGCGCACCACACCCTCGGCCCGAACCCGATCACCCGGGCCGAGCAGCCCTGGCCGGCCTGGCGCGGTCACCAGGCACCGCCGCTGGTGGTGCGGACCACGGTGTTGGCATGCAGCGATTCCAGGCCCAGGTCGGTTACCAAACGCTGGCGCCACATCAGGTGATACAGCACCGGCAGCACCACCAGCCGGTCTCCGACCTGCCCCGCGCCGTCGAACAAGGCCCTCGGCTGCTCGAATACCTCCAGCAACCGCGAAGCGATATCAGTGCGAGCACCACAGCGGGAACGCCGGTAGCGCGACAGCCAGCGCACGTTCTCAAGCCGAACCAGATCAGGCACGCCCACTCGGCGGAACTCCCAGCCCACTGCCTCGCACGCTCGCGCCATGGCCGCGAAGGCAGCCGCGTCACTGGGTTCGATCCGTTCGTCGGCGCGTACGTCGATCACCACCCCGGTGCCGTCGCGCAACCGTGCGAAAAAGTCGGGGGCATGCCGGCGGACGCGCTCGTCGCGCCAGTGCAGCCAAAACGGCTGCGAGGCGAAACCCACCACGTCTCGGTCGAAATCCAACAACATCACATGGTCGCGTTCCAGCCAGGACTCATAGCCGACGTGGCGTCCCGATGTGGCTGACCACCACCAGCCGGGCCAATGGCACTGGCCTTTTGACCAGCGAAAACCCCGAACCGGGCCGACGTCTTCAAACCTCGCCGGCCAGCTGGCGGACAGCGGCGCCCGGCACCGGCAGCCTGACGTGTCCACGAACTCCACCTCGAAGTCCGTCACATCGATGGCGACAGCGGCCTCGGCGGCCGCAAGCACACTCACCCTTGATCACTAGGCGCTGGCACCGGGCCAACTGTAGTGACACAAACCTCGAACGGGCCGGATTGAAACGCACTTGGGCCAACTTCAATGGCAACGGACAGGCCGTGTCGACCTCCGTGCGGAGCGGGCCGGTGAGTGTGGTCACCTGATTTGGCCCCGGCGTAGGCCCGGGCGACCGATGGGGCCAAAACCCTTGACGAGACCAGGGCCGGCACCGGCGACGGACGCGTGCTACCGCGTTTGTCAACCGCCGATGACGGCAAGGGGGCGCCTGCAACGGCACCGCCAAGGTGACCGTCCCGAAGAGCCAAGGCCGTGCTGGCGCCGCTGTAGAGAGTGCTTCCATGGTCAATCGTTCGGGCCGGGATTTGAAGACCGGTCCGTAGCCGACACTG
>DATNDR010000028.1:0-2970 GCA_035606945.1 Pseudonocardiaceae bacterium | reverse complement strand
CAGCCCGGGTTCGCGGTACCCGACGGCCAGGCACAGGATGGCCAGCGCCTGGACTGTGCCGGCCAGCCCCAGGGCCACCACCCGGTGCTCCGGGCCGAAACGCCAGCACACCCACGCGCAGGGAATCAGCGCCACCTGGAGTACCAGCGCCGCCGCGAGGTACCAGTTCATCCTGGTGCCACCGGATGCGCATCGGGCTCCGGGCCGCCTGCCAGCTGGTGCACCAGCGCCGTGCCGGCTTCCATGTCGATGTCCACCACGATCGTGTTCGGGGCCGCGGACATCAGCGCGGTCAGCACCGCCTCCCGTCGCGCCGCCGGCCAGCCGCGCACGTCCGTCTCGACATCTACCGGCACGGTGCACAGCGCACCCGGCGCGACCGGCCGACCGACCGCCTTGCGGGCGGCCAGCGCGAAGACCTGCCCGGTTTCGGCCACCACCTGCCACGGCACGCCGACGACCGTGCGCAGGTCGGCGACCTGGGCGCTCGGCACCATCTTCCCCCGGTCGCTGACGAGATACCCGGTGCCCACGGCAAGCACCGCCGCCACCGACCCCACCACCAGATCCTGTATGTCCGGCTGACCGGCCAGCACGATCCACATTCCGAGCAGCGCGCCCGCGTAGATCAGCCCGCCCGCCACCAGGGACAGCCGCCCCGGTCGCTCTGGTCCGGGCGCACTAACCCCCGGCTGACCCGTTTGGTTCCGCTTCGACATGGAACCCCTTCCAGGCGAGTGATCAGGCTCGATGCTAACGAACCCCAGGCCGCCCCGGCGGGGCTTGGGCCCGTCTGTCCGATTGAGCCCGAGCCCGCAGGACATATCGACCACAGACACCACGGCCGTTCGGCCTATGGCCCTTTCTCCGCCGGCCCGGGGCGGCGGGTCACTGGATCGCCATCGCCGTCCGCGGGCACCTGGCCCATCTTCTTCGCTAAGGTCATGGTGTTCCCTTCTCAGACGGCCGGGGTGCGTAGTACCTGTTCGGTTCGCGCATGCTGCGGACGCGGCGGCGCCTGAAAGGTGGTCCGTATCCGGGGTTGTGCAGCATGTGACCAATCCGTCTCACGAGTTTCCGGCCGGTAGGGTGGCGTCGGCTCTTCCCGCATAGGTGCGCGCTATGCGGTGCCGCTGCGTCTTTTCGGCGTGGCGGGGAGAAAACGCGACGTCCGGCCGGCCGCCGCCTGTCCGAGCGGGCCGTCGCCGACCGCACCTGGACGTTCGGGCACGTGATCGTGGGACGAGGCACAAGAGCTCTGAGACTGTGCGGTTGGGGATGGCGGGTAGCGGCCGGCCGTGACTGACTCCACCATCGCCGTCCTCGACATTGACGGGTACCGGGCATTGCGCTCGGTGGGCGAGACCTATCCGGTGTATCGGCTGATCGGCATGGGCGGGGACCAGGTGCTCACGCCTGTCGGAGGCGAGGACCTGGAGCACCGGGTGGGAGATCAGGCCCGGGAGCAGCAAGGCAAGGAGGTCGACGCGCTGCTCGAGGAGATAGCGCCGTTGCCCGGTCCCCGCGACCTGCTCGTAGCCATCAAGGAACGTGGTCACCGGCTCGTGCTGGCCAGCTCCGGCAGCAGCGCCGACGTCGAGGCGTCCAAGCCGGCACCGGACCTGCTGCAGGTGGCGCTGAAAAAGCTGGGCACGCCGCCTGACGCATCGAGCGTGATGATCGGCGATTCGGTGTGGGACGTCGAAGCGGCGAAAAGGCCGGGATGCCGGCGATCGTCGTCCGCTCGGGCGGCTTCGGGGACGACGAACTCCAGAAGGCTGGGGCCATCGCCATCTATGACACCCCCGGCGACCTTGCGAAGGCACTGGACGACACCCCTCTCGCCTGACGCCACTGCCACCACCCGGCCTTCGGCCCATCCGGCCGTGCGGCGGAAGCGCCCACGGCCATACCCCAAGGGAGCACCGCAACCGATGACCGCCAACGAGACAGACCCGGATACGGGACGAGGAGCACCCGTCCCGAGGCACCGGCCGAGGCCGCGAGCGATGCGCCCGTCCAGTTACCTGGCCCCCATCCGGCGATCTCGGCGGTGGGCGGCGGAGAAGCGTGTATAACCAGCGTAAGATCGAGCAGAGTGCCACTTACGTAGCCCAGGTCAACGTGCGATTATGCATGCCCTGGATTGCGGTTAGCTGCTCGGGACCCCGGTGGCGTCCTTCCTTCTGATGACAAACCGGGGTGGAGTAATGGAAGCATTCGTTTTCCTGCGATCCGTGCCGCCTGCCGTCAGGTCAGGGGGCCGATAGCGTGCCGGACGAGACTCGGGGCACTGTGGTGCTGGCGTTGGCGGCCAACGTCGGAGTTGCGGTCATCAAGTTGGCGGCTGGGCTGCTGACCGGCTCTCCGGCGGTGTTGTCGGAGGCGGCGCACTCGGTCGCGGATACCATGAACGAAGTTTTCCTGCTGGTGTCGCTGCGCAGGTCCGAGCGGCCCGCTGACCATGCGCATCCATTCGGATACGGCAAAGAGCGGTTCTTCTACGCGTTGATTGCCGCGATGGGGATCTTCCTCTCGGGAGCAGCGTTTTCCGCCTATCAAGGAGTATCGGCGCTGCTATCCAGCGGCACGGCGAAGCAGCCCTCGCTGCGCGAATTCGTGATCATTTACGTCGTGCTCGGTGTTTCGCTGATCTTGGAAGGCTCGTCGCTGCGCAAAGCCGTGACCCAGGTGCGTCAAGAGGCCCGCCACGCCAACCGCGGCGTCCTCACCTTTGTCTTGCGCAGCCCGGACCCCACGGTCAAGACCGTCGCAGGCGAGGACTCGGTGGCGGTAATCGGCGTCCTGGCGGCGGCGGTCGGCACGGTGCTGCACCAGATAACCGGAGTCGAGGCGTGGGAAGGTGTGGCCTCGCTGGTGATCGCCGTCCTGCTCGGCTATGTCGCGGTCATCCTCGGCCGGGACACCAAGGAACTGCTGATCGGCGAATCCGCCGATCCGGTTGTGCGC
>DATNDR010000025.1:0-30716 GCA_035606945.1 Pseudonocardiaceae bacterium | reverse complement strand
AGCCGGCGTTGACGACGGTGTCCGGCTGCACCTCACGAAGGACGAGGTACGCGACCTACCCCCGGTCGACCTCGAACACCCGGAGTGATCCGATACTGAGCTTGTCGTCGGCTTTCCCCTGCGGGGACACGACCGCCGGCTGGCCGGGTATTTCGCGCTGACATCGTCAGCAGGCATAGCCCTGCCATGTGTTGCCTGTGCGCCGGGCCGGCCCTAGCCTCGGTGACAGCCTCGTGAGGCGGCTCGGCCTGATGCCCCGGGCCCCGGTGTAGCGCCCGCGGGAGACTGCGCGGACGGGGGTCGGGCCGTGTCGACGCGCGCAAGATCGACAGGCGTGCTCGGGAGCTGGCCTGGCTCTGTACCGCGCTTAGGGATGCCTCGGCGGCGGACCGGTGGAGCGAACTGCGCAGCCGATCGCGGACGACCAACAGGAGTTGAGGGACATGAAGGCGATCACGGTGGTGCCTGGCAAGCCGGATCAGGTTCAGCTCAGCGAGGTGGCTGAGCCGGAGGCGGCGGAGGGTGCGCTGCTCGTCGAGGGGCGCCTGCTCGGGATCTGCGGGACCGACGTCGACATCGTCGACCACGGCTACGGGTGGCCGCCCCCGGGGCGGGAGCGCCTGGTGGTAGGCCACGAATCGCTCGGCTCGGTACTTCAGGCACCGGCGGGCAGCGGCTTCGCGCCGGGAGACCTGGTCGTCGGGATCGTGCGCCGGCCCGACCCGGTGCCGTGCCTACCGTGCTCGCGGGGGGAGTGGGATTTTTGCCGCAACGGGCGCTACACCGAGCGCGGGATCAAGCAACGCGACGGATACGGCGCGGCGCGGTGGCGCATCGAACCGGAGTTCGCCGTCCGGCTCGAACCCGGGCTCGGGGACTGCGGGGTCCTGCTGGAGCCGGCGTCGGTGCTGGCCAAGGCGTGGGAGCAAACCGAGCGGATCTTCACCCGTTCCTCGTGGCGACCCGCGGTGGCCCTGGTCACCGGCGCCGGCCCAATAGGCCTGTTCGCTGCGCTGCTGGGCGCGCAGCGCGGCTTGGAAGTCCATGTCCTGGACCGCGACGACACCGGACCGAAGGCGCAACTCGTCGCCGACCTCGGCGCCACCTTCCACACCGGTGACGTGACAGCGATCGGGGTGACCCCCGATGTGGTCATCGAGTGCACCGGTCACGGTCCGCTGGTGTTCGAACTCGCCGACGTGGTGGCCCCGGATGCGGTGATCTGCCTGACCGGGATCTCCTCGGGCACCCGGACCGTGACAGTCGGCCTGGACGAGATCAACAAGGAGATCGTGCTGGAGAACACCGTGCTGTTCGGCTCGGTCAACGCCTCGCGCCGCAACTACGAACAGGCCGCCACCGCCCTGGCCGCAGCCGACCGGGGCTGGCTGCAACGGCTCATCACCCGCCGGGTCCCGATGAGCGAGTTCGCCGAAGCCCTCCACAAACGCGACGACGACGTCAAAGTCGTCGTCGACCTGCAAACCTGAGGACCCGCGAACTGCCCGCGGACTACATACCGAGCATGGACCGCTCATCCGCAACCCCCTCGGGCCCTCAGTACGTCACCGAGGTTGCCTGACCGCAGTTGCCTGACCGAGGTCGCTCATGCTGCGGTCCACCGGCGGTGGCGCTTCACCCCGGGTAGGATGCAGGCGAGCCGGGTGATGCGGTGCCGCGGTTGCGGGAGAGCTACGCGGTGGCGGTCCGGTGGCGGAGGGGTCTGAGATGAGTCAGCCGGGGCGCGGCCGCGAGCTGCTGCTGAGCAGGGCATTCGTCGGGCTTGCGGACACTCTGGTCGATGACCACGACATCATCGACCTGCTGGACCGGTTGGTGAGCTACAGCGTTGAGCTGCTGGCCGCCGACGCGGCCGGGATCGTGCTGGTCGACTCCCAGCGCACCCTGCAGGTGGTGGCGTCCTCGTGCGAGGACGCCGACGTGATGGAGCTGCTGCAACTCCAGGCCGATCAGGGTCCCTGTGTGGACTGCTTTGCCACCGGTACGCCGGTGAGCGTCCCGGATCTGGCCGACGCGGACGGGCGGTGGCCGGTGTTCGTGGCCGCTGTCAACAAGCCGGGGGGCTTATCGGTCGGTGCATGCGATGCCGTTGCGGTTGCGTGGTGAGGCGATCAGGGCGTTGAACCTGTTCCATCGCCTACCGGGTCCCTACCCGAGGCTGATCTGGCGGTGGGTCAAGCACTCGCCGACGTCGCGACGATCGGGATCCTGTCCGAACGCGCCGTCCGCCGCGGTGAGGTGGTCACCGAGCAGTTGCAAACCGCGCTGAACAATCGGGTCGTCATCGAGCAGGCCAAGGGGGTCCTCACCCAGCGCGGGAACTTGAGCATGAACACCGCCTTCGACCAGCTGCGCCGCTACGCCCGCAACCACAACACTCTGCTGTCCGAGGTGGCCCGCCAGGTCGTCGAGACCGACTTCGCCGCAGACGTGCTCGCCGCACCCGCTACGCGCAGCCGAGCAGTCAACCCGCGGTAACACCGCCGAACACGCCCGCCTCGCTCTGTTCAACCGGGTTGCTCATGCCAGGCGTGCCCCTAGGTCGCGCTCACCGCCTGGCCGGGTTCCAGGCGGATCACCCGTCACCACTGCGCAAGGCGGTGGGCGGGCAGTTCTACCCCGAGGGGAGGCGGGCGGAGTAGATGAAGTAACCGTCGATGTAGCGGACAGTGGCCAGGCCGTCAGTCTACCCGGTGGGGGACACCGCTACCGCCGGCTGAACCTCACCCGCCCAGGTGCAAGGGCGCTCACCACTCGTAGATCCGCGCCATGATCTCGTGCCGCATCGCCTGATCCGGCCTCGGATAGGTCAGCACCACTGGCACATCGCTGGGATCGCGGCCCTCGACCAAGGTGAACCCGTCGGCGGTCCTCGTGCGGACGTGACCGCCGCCGTCGCGCAGCAGGCGCTCACAGCGACGCAGGCCCTCGAGGTCGGGGGCAGTCCAGATCACGTACTGAACACCGACTCCACCCAACGCATGCGCGGCATTGGGGCCCATCGACCGCACATACAGCTGGAACCCATCCGCGCTGACCAGCAACGCGGCAGTGTTGTCGGCTACCGTGACCGTCATGCCCAGCAGTTCCCGGTAGAAACTCACCGAGGAGTCGAGGTCGCGGACGAACATCACCGCCGACGCCAGCCGCGCACCGGGCGCCGTGGCCGTTGCTTCCCGCTCGCCGTTCGCCACGCGCGAAGCGCGCTCGGTTCCAGACAGTGACTGTCCGGCCGGTGGCACTGTCTCGGGTCCCATCGGGACCCCCAATCTCCCCCGGGCAGCGGGAGGGCTGCGCCTCAGGGTGAGGCTGTCATCACGCTACCCGCCTGAACCGCACGAGGACGCCGATACGACGGTCCTCAGCGGCCAGTCTGCGGGCGGGCGGGGCCGCCATTGGGATCCCGCCATGGTCCAGCGAGCGGACCGAGGTCTGCAGCATCAAGGCGTGCACGAACGCTCCTACCCCGGCACCCAGAAGCAATCCGAGCAACACGTGAATAGGTACATTCTCGCTGCCGCCGCGATGGGCTACGGGGTTTTGTTTGGTTCATGCACGATGAGCACTGGGCAGGATGCGCGCAGGCGCATTGATGGCTGACTGAGCCGAGCAGGAGGCCGGCGAAGCCGCCGTGTCCGCGCGAGCCGACGATCAGCAAGTCGGCGCCGTGAGCCTCGTCGAGGAGCACCTGCGCGGGCTGACCCATGCGCAGTACTCGTTCGACCTCGACACCGGTTTCCTGGGCGTCGATCGCGTCGACCGCCGAATCCAACGCCGCACACGCACCGTCCTCGAGCATGGTCGGTCGATGGCAGGGCCGAATCCGCTCATCCCTCCGTAGGCCATCGTCGACACAGACCAGGCCATCACGGCCCGCAGCCCCGCACCTCGAGCCTCGCCTCGCCGACCGCGACGTACAGCGCTTCCTGCGCGCTCTTTGAGCCATCAACTCCGACGACTATCGTTGCCATTCTCGGCTCCCTTACTCGGTGGTTCCTTGTGGTGGCTGCGGGCGGGTCAGCGCGGCACGCGCGACGTCGGCACAGCCGGGCTCGATGGCTTGGCCGGCCCCTGGGCGGCAACATCGGCTCCGGTCACGCCTGGACGAGCGGGTCCGGGCCCTCCTTGCCAACGGTGGTCGGCGAGGTGACTGCCCGAGAGCGTCTCGGCCCGCGGGGACCGGCATCTCTGCTAGTTGGGTGTGGCTGCTCCGTTGACGGTCGCCGGGTGAGTCGGCTTGCTTGCGGCGGTGGGCAGCGCAGTCTGGTTCGCCGCGGAGGTCTCCTGGGCCAGGAACGCGCCGAGTTCTGCGATGGTGCTCATGATCGGGGCGGGGAACACCACGGTGCTGTTTTTGTCGACGCCGATCTCGACCAGGCTCTGCAGGGTGCGCAGCTGCAGCGCCAGCGGGTGAGCCGCCATGATGTCCGAGGCGTCACCCAGCGCGGCGGCGGCCAGGGACTCACCCTCAGCGTTGATGATCTTCGCTCGCTTCTCCCGTTCGGCTTCGGCCTGGCGGGCCATCGCCCGTTTCATGCTGTCGGGCAGCTGAATGTCTTTCAGCTCCACCAGGGTCACTTCGACACCCCAGTCGACGGTGTTGACGTCGAGGATCTCGCGGATGTCCTGGTTGATGCGGTCGGTCTCGGACAGCGTCTCGTCCAGGGTGTGCTGCCCGACGACCTTGCGCAGCGTGGTCTGGGCGATCTGGTCGATGGCGGCGTAGACGTTCTCGATCGCGACGACTGACTTCACGGCGTCGACCACCCGGAAGTAGGCGACCGCGGACACGTCGACGCTGACGTTGTCGCGGGTGATGATGCCCTGGGACTGGATCGGCATGGTGATGATCCGCAGCGTCACCCGGTGCATGACGTCGACGAACGGGATGATCACCCGGAATCCGGGTGCCAGAGAGCCCACCACCCGACCCAGCCGGAACACCACACCCTTTTCGTACTCCTTGACGATCCGCACCCCCATCCCAATGCCCAGCAGCAGTACCAACACGACAACGACGATGATGCTCAGAATGCTCATGATGACGCTCCGTTCAGCGTGCGGATGAAATCGTTGACCTCGGCCGAGTGGCCGCCCAGTCGAGCGTGACGCCCGTCGCGGCGCGACGACGTACGGGTGTTTGGGGTGTATGGGCTGTGTCGTCGCGACCGTCGGGCAGGCGCGACCTGGCGGCCCGCACCCGGCCGGCGGAGCCGGGCAGGCCCAGGCTCACCGGTCGGCGGTCAGGTAGCGGCCCGGGTCGCTACCGGCGCGGGCACCGGTGTGCAGCCAGCGGGAAAACCCGTCCCGGTCGCGGCGTTCGAGCTCGTCGAGCAGGCACTCCCGGAGCCGCACGATCTCGTCGTGGGCGGGGCCCGGGGGCAGGTCGAGCAACGCGAAGTAACTGCGCTGCCAGGCCAGACACAGCTGCGCGGTGGCCAACGCCTCGGGCGCTGGCGGTGGCGCCACCGTTGGCAACTCCTCGTGACAGGTCGCTGCGACGGTGCCGTCGGTGCGCTGCCCGGGTCGCTGCTGCAGCCACCACCACCAGGCCACCGGCACGGCCACGAGCATCAGCGTCACGATGACGACCCCGGCGGCCGGGCCCAGCAGCGTCACCAGGCCGACGAGAACGAAACCCCCCGCGGCGGTAATCCCGCCGGCGGCGAGGCCGGCCCCGGTCCTCGGCGTGGCACCGGTCGGGGTGTCCTGGGCACTGAGCCACACCCCGACGCCGACGAACACACCGATCGCCACCACACACGGCACCGTGTGCGGCGCGACCACGACACCAATCGCCCCCACTACGACACCGACGGCGGTGGCCGCGGTGGAGAGGGCTCGGGCGAACCTGCGGGCCTCCACGACGATCACCGGAGGGGGGCGTACCGCGGATGGGACGCGCCCTGGGCGCAGGATCGGGGGTGCGCGAGGCGGTACACCGTCGCCCGCGAGACCCGCAGCGGCGCGCGATCTCGATCCCGATCTCGATACGAACTGGTTCGTGCCCAAGACCGCGACTGCGTCCCCGACGGCTGTAACCGCCCGCCACACCCGGTTGGGGGCTGCGGCAAGGCGGTGGGCAACCGACCTTGTGGCACCGACCTCGTGGACACCGCCGCGGGTATCGTGGCGCGGTCAGCGGCGGAATCAGATGAACGCACCGCTCGATGGCGCGCCATCCGGGATGCACCGAGCCCGCAGGAATCAGCCTCGGTCACCCGATCGTTGGGAACAGCGAGTATGAACACAGCAACGCCCACTCCGGGAACCGCGTCGAGGCGATACACCGGGGTCCAGGGCATAGGGCCGAGCCTGACTGGCTTTACCTGTTACGCTATAACGACGTCTTCGGGAGTACAACATTTGACGCGGTTGAGGCGCTCTTTTTGACCCAAAGACTCAATTCGGTGCCCGAGATCGTCGGGTTCAAACTCCGCCAATAGGATGATTATCTCGCAAACTGGAGTAGGCGATCTCGGCGGTACTGTTCAGCCCAGCGTTGAGCTGGTCGCGGCGACGGGCAGCTCGACGCAGTCCGACTCGCAGCCACCGCCGATGGTGATCTGAGGTGGTGCGGGCCGGTGCAGCACTGCCCGTGTGGGTGTGACGGTGAGCTCGTCGTCCCGCAGCGACCCCACGCCGTCGACGATCAAGGAGTAGTCGCTCGGATCCGCGGGTGGCCACACCAACGTGACCGACGGGTGAGCTGCGAGGTTGGCTAGCGTCTTTTGACCCAGATCCGTCACGAGCAGGGTGTCCGTCGCCACCGTGGCGGCCACGGCCACCACGTGCACCCGCGCATCGTCGCCGACGGTCAGGAGGTAGGCGAAGCGGTACCGCGTCAGGGTCTGGGCCAGCTGCTGCAACGTTACCTGGATGCTCATCACCGCACGGTACGCGTGAAAGCAGCAGGTCGCGTTGTGACAACGCTGAGTGGTCGATGCGCAGGATCTGGTCCTCGTGCAGTTCGGGTCCTGGTGCAGCTCGTTAGTGCGGGCCCGGGCCGAGGTGAGGTCGTGGCCGAACGGTTTCGCGATCATCATCGTGGCGTTGCTGTGAGGCCCGCCTGGGCAGGTGCCCCCACCACCACGGCGAACAGGGATGGGTCGGTGAAGCCACCGTGGAGTAAGTAACCCTCCGGGCCAGCCGAGCGAACGCCGTGTCCTCGGCGGCTTCGTCGGTCACCTGGATGGCTTTTCGTATCGAGGTGACCAGGTGGTCGTCGGATCAGTCGCCGCGTCGCGTGCCACCCCGATGGTCGGGCAGCGGTGATGCCGACGATGACCAGCGCGTCGGGCGTCTGCCCGGTGGTCTCGCTCATGGCCGTGGTCTGGCTCAGGTCAGGCGGGCTCCCCAGATCGTGGTCACCGTCTGGCTGGGTTCCAGGCGGATCACCCCGTCGCCGCTTCCGAACGCGTTGGGCGGACAGGTCATCGGCTCGGTGCCCAGGCCCCTGCGTTGGCGGTCGGGGGCGAGGGTGTCGCCGGTGTAGATCTCGATGATCGGGTAGTTGCTGTCCACCCACAGCTCGGCATGCCGCCCGTCGGGCCCGGTGAGGCGAGCCCAGGCCCGACCGTCGGCGTCGCGGGCCAGGTCGGTGAAGGCGAAGTCCAGTCGCTGGGCCCCGAGGAGTCTGGGTTCGCGGAAGTCGTAGGCGCTGCCCGCGACGGCCTCGGTGCCAGTCGGCAGCTGGCGCTGCGCGTCGGTCACGATGCGGGTGGCGGCCTCAAGCTGCAGGGTGGCATCGTCGACCAGCCCGGGGCCAGGGGATAGGTACGGGTGCTGTCCGGCGCCGTAGGGGCAGGGGCGATTCCCGGCGTTGGTGGCGGTCGTCGTCACGGTCAAGCCGTTATCGCCCAGGGCGTAATCCACCCCGATGTCGAGCTGGAACGGGTAGCCCTGCATCGGAAAGATCCGGGTCCCCATCGTCACTCGAGTCTTCGTCTGGTGCCGGACCTGCCACGGCCGCCACTGCAGGAAGCCGTGGATGGCGTTGTGTTTCTCCGGCTCGGACAGCGCCACCTGGTAGTCCACGCCATCGAAGCGGTAGCGGCCGTCGGCGAGGCGGTTGGGCCAGGGGATCAGCGGCGCGCCGTGCGCCCCGTCGCACATGGCCTCGACCGGGTAAGGATCCAGGACAGTCCGGTCACCGACCCGGTACTGGCGGATACCGCCGCCCACCTCGACGACGGTAGCCCGCTGATCTCTCCAGACGATCTCGAATTGCCGACCTGACGGGTAGACATCCACGCTGTTGGTTTCCTCCTGGTCCTATCGCGCCTGGTCCTATCGCGACCGAAACCCTCGGTACCGCATCACGTGGCTGGGGCGAACACCGACTCGCTGTGAGCCACGACATCGGGGTGGAGCTGGGCCTGTCTCAGCCACCGGGGCTCGACCGGGGTAGGCCGGGTGCGCGATCACGAGCGGCCCAGCAACTCGGCCAGGTCGGTCACGACGGTGTCGGCGCCGTGGGCGCGCAGGGCCTCGGCCTGTCCCACCCGGTCGACTCCGACTACGAAGCCGAACCTTCCCGCCCGCCCGGCCGCCACCCCGGACAGGGCGTCCTCGAACACCGCGGCCTGCGCCGGGTCTACACCCAGGGCACGGGCGGCGGCGAGGTAGGTGTCGGGCGCGGGTTTCCCGGCCAGGTGCTGCGCTTCGACGGTCACGCCGTCGATGCGTGTCTCGAACAGCTCGGCGATGCCGGCGGCGGCGAGCACGTCGGCGCAGTTGGTGCTGGAGGACACCACGGCCCGGCGCAGGCCGGCGGCGCGCACGGCCCGGACGTAGCGGACCGACCCCGCATAGGCCCGCACGCCGTCCGCTCGGATCTTTCGCAGGACGATCTCGTTCTTCGCGTTGCCGAGCCCGGTGATGGTCTCGGCGTTCGCTGGGTCGCCGGGCGCACCATCAGGCAGGGCGATGTGGCGTGACTGAAGGAACGATCGCGTCCCGTCGGCCCTGGTCTTGCCGTCGACGTAGGTGTCGTAGTCGGTATCCTCGTCGAAGGCGACGAAGGACTCACCGCTGTTCTCGGCGCGGGCCCTGAGGTAGGCGTCGAACATCTCCTTCCACGCCGCGGCATGGACCTTGGCCGTGTCGGTGAGGACGCCGTCGAGGTCGAACAGGCACGCTCGCACCCGATCGGGCAGGCCCACCACGGGATCCGTGCTCATCCGCCCACCTTAGGGCCCGCGATGATTTAGATCATCTCGGGTTAGGCGTGTCGGGATGGGCGCACAGGGTGTAGTTCCACTCGCCGTGAAAGGCGTGGCGGAGGAGGGTGCCGTTGGCTTGGAGGGCTTTCATCTCCTGGTCTGGGATCTTGATTCCTGTGGGGTAGGTGGCCTCGTCGAGTTCGGCGTGGACGCGCAGGCCGGTGCGGGTGGTGGTGGCTCCGATGGTCTCGACGATCACTTCGTGGCTGGTCAGGGGTCGTCCGCGCCAGTTCATTGAGATGTGGGAGAAGAGCCGGTGTTCGATCGTGTTCCATTTGGAGGTGCCAGGGGGTAGGTGGCAGACGGTGATCGTCAGGCCGGTGCGGGCGGCTAGTGCGGCCAGCTCGGTTTTCACAGGCGGGTTCGGGAGCCGTTTGACCCGCCGCCGTCGGCGGTGATGAGCAGCTTGGTCGCACTGGGTAGGCAGTCTGGCCGACGGCGTCCCACCACCGTGCGATGGTGGCCACCGCGAAGGCGGCGGTGTCGTGGTCGGTCCCCACACCCACCCGGTGTCCGCGGCGAGGTCATAGACCCCGTAGGGGATCGCCTTACACCAGCTCGGGGTCATCATCGGCGGGGGATAGTTGTTAAGCCGATAGTAGGGGAGATGCCCGACCAGATGCAGTGCTGCCGGGAGGGACAAGGCCCGGGACAGGACCCGCTCGAAGGGATTGACCATGATCCCGAGCAGGTGCTGGTGCGCCACGGGTATCGCCTAGACAACTACGCGGCCACCACGCTGACCACGACGACACCGAACAGGCCCGTGACCCGATCGTCAACGCTTGGGCCTGACCGTGGTGGAGGGCGGACTCGACATGTCCGAGCCCGATGACCGTCCACAGGTTCGACAAACCGTTGATGACGACAAGACCGTGTGCACGACGATGAACCCGATCAAGGCCCACATCCCGAGGAAGCGCGAGGCTGTGGGCCCGCTGGTGACCCCCGAACAACCTGGTGTATCAGGGGAAGCCGGGGAGCTGGGCCAGAGGGAACCTGAAGCGCCCACGGGCCGCACCGCGTTCTGGGAAAGACCCCAGTTGGTGGGCACCACGGTGCGGTACCAGCCGGTCACGACAGCATGATGATGTAGACGATCCCCGTTGGTGACGCAGAACTGCAACGTCATGACATGGGGAACACCTAGTCGACTGCCACCATCGACGACAACGAAGTCGGATTCACGGGCTCATGCCGCCGGGGACGGGCCGCAGGACTCAGCTTCGAGATCTAAATCTGGCCTGGGTGGAGGTCTCGTTCGATCGCTTGGAGACTGCGGTTTTTGGTTTCCGGTACGCGCTTGGTGAAGTACACCAGGGCGACGACCGTGAGGAAGCCGAAGAGGAAGAATGTGCCCGACCCGTGGATAGCGCCGAGCAACGTGAGGAAAGAAACGGTCACGACGAAGTTGGTCCCCCAGTTTGCGATGGTGGCCACGCTCATGGCCTGGCCCCGGATACTGACCGGGTAGATTTCGCTGATCAGCAACCAGAAGACGGGGCCGAGGCCGATGGCGAACGATCCGGTGTAAACGAGCAGGGCGGCGATGGCCACGATGGCCGACGTGCCGGTGAGCTGGCTGCCGCCGATGAGGAAAGCAATGGCGAGGACGATCAGGGCGACAGCCATGCCCGTCGTGCCCGCCAACAGCAGCGGCCGGCGGCCGACTCGGTCGATCAGCCGGATGGCCACAATGGTCATCCCCACATTGACGACCCCGTTGGCCACGTTGGCCAGAAGCGACGCCGAGTTGCCCAGGCCGGCGCCGTGAAGGAGGGTGGGGGCGTAGTAGATGATGGTGTTAATCCCGGTGATCTGCTGGAACATCGCGAGCAGGACGCCGACGGTCAGCGACCGCCGCACGGCAGGGTCGAGGAGCTCTCGGGCGCTGGTCTTGCGTTGGCTGAGCTGTCGTACCTCGTCGATCTCAGCTTCGATGTCGCTGCTGGCCCGGACCCGACGCAGCACGGTCCGGGCCTCGTCTTCTCGACCCTGAGCGATCAGCCAGTGCGGGCTTTCGTGTTGGAAGAGCATGCCGACGAACAGCGCGCTGGCGGGGACAGTGGCCAGGCCGAACATGAGCCGCCAATTCTCGCTGGATGCGAGCCCGTAGTCGACCAGGTAGGAGATGAGGATGCCCGAGGTGATGGCCAGTTGGTTGAAGCTGACCAGAGCCCCTCGGATCTGGGGTGGGGCGGCCTCGCCGATGTAGAGCGGCACGACCATCGAGGCTGAGCCGACAGCCACACCGATGACGAAGCGCATCACCACCAAGAAGACGAAGCTGGGTGACAATGCGGCGCCCAGGACGCCGACGATGAACACCACGGCGGTGATGAGCACCGTCGGTCGGCGTCCGATCCGGTCCGCGACCCGGCCCGCGAACAACGCCCCGACCATAGCCCCGACCAGAAGCAGGCTCGTGACGAGCTCCTTATCGAGCGACGACAGGCTGCCGAAGTCGACGTGTAAGAACAGCAACGCGCCAGAGACGACCCCCGTGTCGTAACCGAATAGCAGACCACCCAGTGCGGTGATAGCCGCAGCCCACGCCACGTGGCGGTGGATCGTGCGTGCGGTGAGCTCCGGCGGGGCAGGCCCCGACGGGGACGCAGAATCAGCCGTCATGACCCCTCCTGGGCTCGCCCACCGCTGGCGTGCGCAGCAGCACCTCGACGTCGAGCAGGAACGGATAACCCTGCATCGCACAGAGCCGGATCCCTATCGTCACCCGAATCCTCGTCCGGCGCAGGACCTGCCCCGCTCGCCCACGCAGGAAGCCGTGGATGGTATTGCGTTTCCGCGGCTCGGACAGCGCGCCACCTGGTGGTCGACCCCGTCGAAGCCGTAAACGACCATCGACGAGGCGGTCGGGCCAAGGGGGAACCGCCCGGCACGCTGAGGGGCTCTGACCTGCTCAGGATCGCCCAAAAGCTTGATGTCGCACCGGCAGCAGCGCAGCGACGCCCGAGATACCCGCACGAGCGCGCGACGGTAAGGCCTGGGACCCTGACTACGGTAGCGGGATAAGGGGGCGGGCTGCTCGGCGCCCGCATCGAGGCCTTGCCCGTAGTGGGGTAAGGACAGTCGTGGGTTGGGAGTTCGTGTGGTGAAGGAGACGGTGCGGTGAGTGAGCAGCAGCGGTGGCGTGAGCTTGGTCAGCAGTTGCGGGTCGACTCGATCCGGGCTGCGGACGCGGCGGGTTCGGGTCATCCGACCTCGTCGATGTCGGCTGCGGATCTGATGGCGGTGCTGCTCGCGAAGTATTTGCGTTACGACTTCGATCGCCCGGCGGAGCCGGGCAACGACCATCTGATCTTCTCCAAGGGTCACGCGTCGCCGCTGCTGTACGCGCTGTATAAGGCCGCGGGTGCGGTGTCAGACGATGAGCTGGTGTCGTTCCGGAAACTCGGGAGCCGCCTGGAGGGTCATCCGACACCGGAGATCCCGTGGGTCGACGTGGCCACCGGGTCACTGGGTCAGGGGCTGCCTTGTGCCGTCGGGGTCGCGCTGGCGGGCAAGCGCCTGGATCGGGTGCCCTTCCGGGTCTGGGTGCTGTGTGGGGATAGCGAGATGGCGGAGGGGTCGATCTGGGAGGCCTTCGACCACGCCAGCCATGAGGGGTTGGACAACCTGGTCGCGATCATCGACGTGAACCGCCTGGGTCAGCGGGGTGAGACGATGCTGGGCTGGGACACGGCCGCCTACGTGCGGCGGGCGCAGGCGTTTGGCTGGCGGGCGGTGGAGATCGACGGCCACGATGTCGAGGAGATCGACCGCGCCTATGAGCAGGCGCTGGCCGGCGATGGCCGGCCGGTCGCGATCATCGCCCGCACGGTCAAGGGCAAGGGTGTCAGTGCGGTGGAAAACCGCAACGGTTTTCACGGCAAGCCGCTGGCCGATCCGGAGGCGGCGATCCGCGAGCTCGGTGGTCGCCGTGACCTGACCGTGCGCCCGAGCGCCCCCACCCACGGCGCGGCGCCGCATCGGTTCGCGACCGCCAAGGCGCCCGCGGCGAGCTGGGAGGTAGGCGACAAGGTGGCCACCCGCCGGGCGTTCGGTGCGGCGTTGGCCGCGCTGGCCGCCGCCGACGGGCGGATCGTCGCGCTCGACGGGGAGGTCGGTAACTCGACCTACACCGAGCTGTTCGCCGACGCGCACCCGCAGCGGTACTTCGAGATGTACATCGCCGAGCAGCAGCTGGTTGCCACGGCCGTCGGGTTCCAGGTGCGCGGCTGGGTGCCCTTCGCCGCCACGTTCGCGGCGTTTATGTCCCGCGCGTACGACTTTATCCGG
This sequence comes from Pseudonocardiaceae bacterium, assembly GCA_035606945.1. Lineage (GTDB taxonomy): Bacteria > Actinomycetota > Actinomycetes > Mycobacteriales > Pseudonocardiaceae. The sequence continues at coordinate 17,172 of DATNDR010000025.1, read as the reverse complement.
ATGGCGGCGGTCAGTCGCGCCGACATCCGGCTGGTCGGCTCGCACTGCGGCGTCTCGATCGGCCAGGACGGGCCCTCGCAGATGGGCTTGGAAGACATCGCGGCGCTGCGGGCGGTGCACGGCAGCACGGTGTTGTACCCGTCGTGTGCGAACCAGACCGCGAAACTCGTGGCGGCGATGGTCGACCGGCCCGGGGTTTCCTATCTGCGGACGACGCGGGCGGCGACGCCGGTGCTCTACCCGGCGGATGAGGAGTTCCCGATCGGCGGCTCGCGGGTCGTCCGCTGCTCCGGCCGCGATGACGTCACCCTCGTCGCGGCCGGAATCACCCTTCACGAGGCGCTGGCCGCCGCCGACGAGCTGGCCGACCAGGGAGTGACCGCGCGCGTGGTCGACCTCTACTCGATCAAACCGATCGACAAACAGACCTTGATCGACGCAGCCGAGGCGACCGGCGTGATCGTCACCGTCGAGGACCACCACCCCGAGGGCGGGATCGGCGACGCGGTGCTCGAAGTGTTCGCCGACACCAGCTCCCGGCCACGGATCGGCACCCTCGCCGTGCGGGTGATGCCCACCTCGGGGACACCAGCCGAGTTGCTCGGCCAAGCCGGCATCGACCGCACCCAGATCGCCCAGACAGTGCGAACGCTGCTCGTCGCCCGCTCGACATCGGTGTGAGACGCTAGGCGGTGCTGTGTGGTTGACGCACGATGACGACCGGGCAGGACGCGTGCAGGGCGCACTGATGGCTGACCGAGCCGAGCAGGAGACCGGCGAAGCCGCCGTGTCCACGCGACCCGACGACCAGCAAGGCGGCGTCGCGAGCCTGCTCGACGAACACCTGCGCGGGCTGACCCATCCGCACCACTCGCTCGATCTCGACATCGTTCGCCTGTTCACCGAGCGCGGCGAGGGCCGTCTCTACCACCGCGCTCGCGTTCTTTACGAACCCAGTCGGATCAATGTCAGGAACCAATCCCGCCCCTCCGTAGGTAATCATCGGTATATGCCAGGCCGTGACCACCCGCAGCCCCACACCTCTTATCGTCGCTTCGTGAACCGCGAAGCGCAGCGCGTCTTGCGCGCTCTGTGAGCCATCAATTCCGACTACGATCGATGCCATCGTCGGCGCCCTCCCCCGCCCGTTGTTCCTTGACAGGCTTAGTGATTAGATCTCGTCGCGGTAGCCGAAGAATTCATGGTCTTCGTTGTAGCCACCTTGTCCGGCGTGGCGTTCGCTGAAGTGGTGGACGAACTCGATCTCGCTGATCCATTTGACGTGTTTGAAGCCGAGCTGGTTTTCGACTCGCAGCCGCAGTGGTCGGCCGTGCAGGATGGGCAACCGTTGTGAGTTCATCTCGTAGGCGAGCAGGCTTTGGGGGTGGCGTAGGTCGCGGAGTGAGTGGGAGTCGTAGTAGCGGCCGCCTTCTGGTCCGCCGGCGGCGAAGGAGTAGAACATCACCCACTGGGCCTCGGGGGTGGGGCGTACCAGTTCGATCAGCTCGCTGAAGGGCAGACCGCCCCACTCGGCGATACCCGACCAGCCCTGGATGCAGTGGTGCAGGGTGATCTGTTCCTGCTTGCCCAGCGCCTTGATCTGATCGAGGGAGAGCTCGACGGGGTTCTCGACGAGGCCATGGACCTTGAGCCGGTAGCCGCGGAAGTCGTCGTCGCGCAGGGCGCACCACTGCGGGCTGTCGGGCATTCGCGCGTGGTTGGGCCACAGGTAGGGGCTGATGTCCTGACGGCGGTATTCCACTCGGGGGGCGTAGTGGTCGAAAAGCAGGTCCATGACACGACCGACGGTGACATTCGAGACCCGTTGCAGGACACGGGTGTGCGTCCACGAGAAACGTACCGCCCAGACGTTGAAGGCGATCACGATCGCGATCACCAGCAGCCAGATCGCGAATCCGTTGAGGTTGTGGTGGTTGTTGCCCAGGGTGATGTCGTTGAGGTTGGCTGCGAAGCCGGTGAGGGCGACCAGGGTCATGTGGCCAAGGAAGAAGGCGACGAAGGAGACCATCACCAGGAAATGGATCGACCGCGCGATCTGGCGGTTGCCGAACAGGCGCGCGTACCAGCGGAAGCGGTTGTCCAGGGCGGGGGACATCGCCAGCCCGGTGAGGATCGCCAGCGGCGCGAGGATGAAGATGACCGAGAAGTAGGTGAGCTGCTGCAGCGCGTCGTAGCGGAAAAAGCCGCTCGCGCCGATGGGGAAATGCAGGCTGGCATAGGTCACGGCGCAGGACACCGCTTCGGGGACGAGCGACGCGTGGGTGGGCAGCAGCCGGTGCAACCACGGCGTGGAAAACAAAAACGCGGCGTAGACGCCGCCGGTGAGCACGAACAGGATGTCGAACAGGAAATGCCAGTGCCGGGCGACCCCGATCGTGTGCCGGCCGCCGGGCAGCCCGACCAGCGGGCTCAGCGTGATCGTGTCCTCCTTGGCCGTCCAGATCCGGTCGGTGGGCACCGGCCCGCGGAAACGCAGCCACTCCCGGCCCGGTGTGCAGTCCACCCTGGTGTACAGCCGCGGATGATCAGCCAGTACCTGCAGCCCCGAGCGGACAATGACGACCAGGAAAAAGAACGTCAACAGATGCGTCCAGCGGACGAAGGCGGGCATCCCCGCGGCCACCGGCCCGGACACCGGGATGCAGGCGTGCCGAGCCAGAAACCCGCGACCGGCTCCACTGGCGGCATAAAGCTTCGCGGCGACCACCACGACGATCCCCGAGGCGCCCGCGATCCCCAGCAGCCACCACACCGAGAAAAACCTGCGCCCGAGACGAATATGCACCCGGGTCAGACGCATCCGCGGATGGGCACCCTGCTCACTGAGCAATTTCTCGGCCAGGAACTCGTCCTGCAGCTCGGCCTCGCTGGCGGGGAAGCTGGTGGGCTCGCCCGGGTCCACGACGCCTGCCATTACTAGCTGGTGTTGGTGTCGGGCAGGCGCCAGCGGCCCGGGGCGACGAGCCGGTCGATGGCCTCAGGACCCCAGGATCCGCGCGCATAGGGCAGCGGCTGGGGTGGGTATGTCAGCAGCGGCGCGGAGACCTCCCAGAGCCGTTCGATCCCGTCCGCGCGGGTGAACAACGTGTGATCACCGAGCATCGCGTCGTGGATCAGCCGCTCGTAGGCCTCGAGCTCGTTGGCGACGGTGAACGAGTCAGCGTAGCGAAAGCGCAGCGAGGCGCCGGCGAGGTCGAGCGTCGCGCCGGGCTCCTTGGCCAGAAAACAGATCGAGATCGCACCGGGATCGGACAGCTCGAAAGCGAGTTCGTTGGAGCCCAACGGGTCGGTGGCATCAGCGGCCAGCGCGAACAGCTGCCGCGGGGCCGCCTTGAAGCCCAGCGTGACGGTATGACGGCTCTGGGCCAGTGCCTTGCCGGTGCGCAAATAGAAGGGCACCCCAGCCCAGCGGCGGTTGTCGACCTCGACCTCCAACGCGGCGAACGTCTCAACGGTCGAGTCGGGCGCCACGCCGGGCTCTCGGCGGTAGCCCTCATACTGGCCGAACACCACCCGGGTCGGGTCGAGCGGCTTGAGCGCCTGGAACACCCGCTCGTTCTCGTCGCGCAGCGACCGGGCGTCCAGGCGCGCCGGCGCTTCCATCGCGACGAACCCCAACACGTGGAACAGGTGGGTGACGACCATGTCCCGGAAGGCACCGGTCTGCTCGTAGAACCCCGCCCGGCCCTCGATCGTCAACTGCTCAGGCACATCGATCTGCACATACTCGACGTGCTCACGGTTCCAGACCGACTCGAACAAACCGTTGCCGAACCGAAACGCGAGAATGTTCTGCACCGCCTCCTTACCCAAGAAATGATCGATACGAAAGATCTGCGATTCCTCGAACACACTGTGCAGCGTCTTGTTCAGCGCCCGCGCGGAGGCCAAGTCGCTCCCGAACGGCTTCTCGATGATCAACCTCGCGCCCTCGGCGAGGCCGCAGGCACCGAGCATCGACACCATCGGCGCGAACGCATCCGGCGGCACGGCGAGGTAGATCAGCCGCCGAACACCGACGCCAAGCTCCCGCTCAGCCTGCGCGACCACCTCCACCAGCGCATCGGGCGCCTCGGTGGAAGCGGGCGCGAAGGACAGCTTGCCAGCAAAGGGCTCCCAGTTGGCGTCGGTGAGCTCGCGCCGCCCGAACTCGGCGAGCGCCGCACGCACGTGGGACCGGAACCCGTCGACGTTCGGGGCGCCCTCCGGGCGCCCAGAGCCCACGATCCGGTAACGCGCCGGCATCATCCCCGCAACGGCAAGGTGAAACAGACCAGGCAGCAGCTTGCGCCTGGCCAGATCACCCGTCGCACCAAAAACGATCAGCAGATGGTCATCGGGAACCGAGGATGGTGGCGCGGTGGTCGCGGTCAGCGGCTCGCCGCCCCCGCCGGTCACAGCGGGAGCCCCTCGACCAGCGAGGCGATCGCGTAGTCGGCGCCCGCCTCCCGCAGCTGCTCCACGGTGAAGTGGTGGCTGCCCACCCCAACACAGGCGATCCCGGCGGCGTGTGCCCCCGCCACGTCGTGCGGCGTGTCACCGACCACGATCGCTTGATCGGCGCTCACCGGTTCACCGTAGACCAGCGCGGCACGCTTGAGCGCAATCTTGGTCAACTCACCCCGGTCGGTGGAATCGGATCCATAGCCACCGAAGGAAAAGAAACGGTTCAGCTGCGCGCGGTGCAACTTGATATGCGCGGCGGCCTCCAGGTTTCCAGTGACCAAACCCAACAGATAACCATCCTCGATCAACTTTGGCAGGAGCTGCTCCACACCCGCCAACACCCGGTAGTGCTTGGACTCCGCGACCGTCTTGTGCAGATAGTGCAGCCGCCGCTCAAGCAGCCGGGTGAACTCTTGGCGTTCAGGCTTGCGGTGCAGCACCGCCTCGAAGGTCCGACGCCCGACATCGGGATCAGTCATGCCCGTGTCGGTGAACTTCCCGATATCAGCCGGGACTCCGTAGAGCTCCTCAAACGCCAGCCGCCACGACGCGGCCCCCGCACCGCCGGTGATCAGCAGCGTGCCGTCGATATCAAACAGGATCGCGATGCGCTCACTAGCCATACCAGATCTCCTGGAGTTCAACGGCCCGAGGGAGCAGGTCGTGCAGGCCCCCGCGGCGGATAGGCCTCGTCGACCTGCGGTGAGTCCCTCGCCCCGCAGCAGTTGATCACGAGCGTTCGCATCCCGAGCGCCGTGACCAAGCGGGCCGCCTGGTGCCCATCAAGCCGAGCGCCAGCAGCGTGCCCCCGCGCAGCTCGACCACCCGGTAACCGTATCAGCGGTGCGCGCGCTGACCGGGCTGCAGACGCGGCAAACCCTTGGTGAAATCCAGCGACGCGTGCACACAGAACTCCGCGAACGGTCCGACGTGCACAGGCTGGGCTCGGAGAAGCCGAGCGAGCCGCCGTTGGATGCCACCACCGCTTCCGGCAGCGCGAACGCGGGCAAACCTCGGCCTCGACGAGCGCGGTCGCGCTCATCCGACCAACGGCGCAGCGAGCTCGCTTCGATCGGCTGGTGCGCCGCGGATCAGGTCGCGAGCAGCGACGCCCGCGGCCGAATGCATTTGTGGGTTACCCCGTAGGTTTCGCCTCGCCAGCGTCTCGCGCAGTCACCGCGTTGTCCCTGATCACCGCAGCAAAGAAGCAGTCGGCCGTCCAGCGAGGATGATGAAACTCCAGAGTTCCCGAGGCATCCTCGTGATCTTGCCGCAGGGGTGGGGCACCAGGAACCAGAAGGCACCTGGTCACCTGTTTCAGACCTGGACGCGCGCCCGGAGGAACCGAACCTACCCCCGAGGCACCCAGGCGCCCGTAGAGCGTGCCAAGGCCGCCCAGGGTCACGCCCAGGCGGCTACCGTGGATCGAGCTGACGATCTGCTGCAGTTGCGGACCGATGATCGGGAATTGCTGCACCGCCGAGCCGAGCAGCGCGTGTTGCAGCGCGACTGGTCCCGCGGCCCGTCAGCCTCGACGGCGGCTGCGTCTACTCCAGCCAGCAGCGATCACGCCGGTCAGCGGCAGGTCCGGGCGGGGGGCAGTTCCTCGCGGTCGTGCTGGCAGGTATTGATGGAGCAGGCCCATGGGCGAACACCCAGGTCTCGGGCCAGACCTCGGTGAATACCGAACGCCCCCGGTCAGCCAGCACCAGACGTGGCCATAATCACGGATCCTCTCAGCGCCACAGCTGGCTGCCCGGTACCGATCTCGGTCGGGCTTGTCGAGGCGGGTGCTTTGTGCTGTCTCCGCATTCGGACTACCGTGGCGCGCTGTGATAAAGCAACAGGAGCTTGACGCTGAGGGTCTGCCACCTCTGGCGCCCCCCGAGGCCAGCGATGATGAGCGTGGCCGAGCGATCGAGGCCCGGATGGTAGCCCGCCATGGTGCCCCGTCGCTCGATGACTATCGCCGCGCCTACGCCGGGTTCGGCGCCGAGTGGCCCGGTGATGAGGAGATCCGCCGTCGGCACATCGTCGCACCCGACACCGCGGCGTGATCGGCGGGAAAGTTCTCGACGCCTCCGCGTTGGCCGCACTCGTCCGTGGCCGCGTGTCCGCTGCGGCGTGGTTTGCTACCGCACGAGCCATGTCCCTTCCGCTGTATCTGCCCACGCTCGCCTTGGCCGAGGTGCGCGCGGTCCGGCCCGATTCCGGTCCGCAGCTCGCCGAGGTGGTGGGTCATCCCTCCGTGGTGCTCGGGGAGCTCGATGCCGTGGGCGCGGGCCAGGTAGATCAGTTGCTGATGGAGGCTGATGTCTTCGACGGGTGCGCCGGGCACATCATCTACATTGCCCGGGCTAGGGGCTGGCCCACGCTGACCGCTGATCCCGGCAGGCTCCACCGGATCGCCCCAGATCTGGACCTCGACCTGCTGTAGGCGCGCTCCAGTCCTCAGCGACAGACACTTGCGCTGCACTGACCGCGCGCCGGCGCCGAGGCAGCACAACACCTCACGTCCGCTGGGCGCCCTGCGACACGAGCTCTGGTCGTGTCGGTCCCCGTGGCGAGGCCTCGGCGCTGCTTTACTGACTCGATGTCGCGCGATGATCCCGCTACCAACCTCGCCACCTGCCCGAGCTGCGAGGCGTCGTGGCGGGGGACGGTCCGGGCGCATTGCCCGGTGTGCCACGCCACCCTCGATGACGAGGTCGGCTTCGACGTCCACCGACGCACCGGGCGCTGCGTACCGCCGAGCTCACTGGGGCTGATCGTGGCCGGTGGCGTGTGGGGTGGGCGCCCGGTCGGGGAGCGGACCACGACGCCCTAGACCAGCGACCCCAAGGAAGATCGTTTTTACATACCGAAAAAAACTACGCGGGAGGCCCGCTGCGGTATGCCTCCGTCCACCAGCTCTGGGCCAAATACCGCGCGAAAGCCCAGGTCACGGCCACGATTCATCAGCTGCGCCACGTCCACGCCACCGAGCTGGTCAACGCTGGGGTGTCCCTGGAGACCATCCGGCGCCGCCTCGGACACCAACGCCCAAACAGTGCTTCGCTACGTCGACCAACACGACACCACCGCCGACGCGGAGATCCGCAGCTGGCGCCGCCGAAAGATCACCGGGCGCTCGGGCGGTTGACCTCCCCCGGATTCGAACGGTCTCCCCATAGGGGCAGGCGCCCACCCTGGCGTTGTGTTTCTCCGGCTCGGTCAGCGCCACCTGGTAGTCGACCCCGTCGAAGCGGTAGCGACCGTCGGCGAGGCGGTTGGGCCAAGGGATCAGCGGCACGCCGTGCGCCCCGTCGCGCATGGCCTCGATCGGGTAAGGATCCAGGACAGGCCGATCCCCAACCTCGTACTGGCGGATCCCGCCGCCCACCTCGACGACGGTGGCGCGCTGATCTCTCCAGATGATCTCGAGCTGTTTGCCAGATGGGAAGACGTCCACTGCCGCTCCTGGTCCATTGTGAGTGTAAGTCTCGGGACTGCGTCATCGGGATCGAGAGCAAACGATGTAGCCGGCTGGAGCCACGAGGGCTCAGCCGGAACTACAGTTCACCCGGTTCTATTGGGCTCATGCACGATAAGGACCGGACAGGGTGCGTGCAGGGCGCACTGATGGCTGACTGAGCCGAGCAGGAGCCCGGCGAAGCCGCCGTGTCCGCGCGAGCCGACGACCAGCAAGTCGGCGCCGCGAGCCTCCTCTACGAGTACCTGCGCGGGCCGACCCATGCGCATCACTCGTTCGACCTCGACACCGGTTGCCTGTTCCCCGAGCGCGTCGACTGCCGAATCCAACGCCGCGCGCGCACCCTCCTCGACCACGGTCGGATCGATGTCAGGGCCGAATCCGCTCATTCCTCCGTAGGCCATCGTCGACACATCCCAGGCCATGACTGCCCGCAGCACCGCACCTCTTAACCTCGCCTCGTCAACCGCGACGCGCAGCGCTTCCTGCGCGCTCTGGGAGCCATCAACTCCGACGACTATCGTTGCCATTCTCAGCTCCCTTGCTCGTTTTTGCTGCGGTGGCGGCGGGTGGGTCAGCGCAGGAGTGCCAGGATTGTGGTGATTGCGGTGGCGTCGCTAGCGGCCAGGACGGTGAACGGCCACACATGAAGATGGAACGGGTGCGCCAAGGGCTGGGGTTCGTGACGCGATCCCGGGATATCGGGGCGGGCAGGACGGTCCCGTCGTGCGCGACCTGGACGAGTTCCTGGTCAGCGAGGCGGATCGGCAGCACCCGGGAGTGCGGCCGTTGATGATGCGCCAGCGTTGGCCGGGATGGTCCGCCATGCGCTGTCGCGCTCCCCGATGTTGGGGTTGCCGCAGGGAGCGGTCAGCACATCGAATTCACCGTCGACAATCACGACACAAATGCTCAGGGCTGGGTAGTGCTGCACCCGCTCGGTGGGAATGTTTTGGACATTGGAGCTTCGCGAGCTCGGTGATACCTCTGCGCTCGGGACGATCAGGAACTGGATCACTACCGTGATGCCGATCGGGCAACCGACGCCTCCGCTGGCGTTGGCCGGCAAGCTGCTCGCCGACCGCGGGCTGAAACTGTTGGCCGATTGGCTGTGACAGCGTTGGCTGGCCCCGTCACGCCGGGGCCACGCAGGGTTGACATCGCCACCCCGCCCTTCGGTGAGCAGCTGAGGTCACGCCGCCGCTGCTATGCGGTGTTGGGGGCACATTGTCGGTTTCGTGTGGTTTCGTGCTAGCTGAAGTGCTCTACTACCTGGTCGGAGGGCGGTTGACCGACGCGCTCCGCTCTTGGTGATCCTCGCGGGCGGCGCCTGCTTTGGATCGCGGACCACGCCGTGCCGCACCACGACGCCGAGCCCGGTTGCTACGGACCTCGCTGCCTGCGTCACGAGGGCGCGGCAGTTTCGCTGGCCTGATCCTCAGTTCGGTGAGCCATGCCCTGCTGCACCATCCCGTCGCCGAGGTCCGCGCTACCCGCGGGACGGCGTGATCGCTAGGCGGCGACCCGTCTCTGCAGATCTTCAGGTGGGATCGGTTAAGCCGGTTACGACGACGTTGGGCGCCCGGTGACAGGTTGTGGAAAGAGGGCCAGTCCGATGGTGGTCCCACGGGGAGGGGGAAATGATCGCGAACAAGCGTTGGTAGGTCCAGATGCGGATCGATGAGCATGATGGCTTGTCCGACTAAAACTCCGTGGCCGGCGCTTTCTGTTTCTCGTTTTCTAGTCGGGGATGGATCGGGTTGGGGTGGGGGAGGGCGCGGTTGGTGTGTTGGGTGGGGTGAGCAGGATTGCTCCGGCGCCGCGGGAGGTGAGATAGCTCCAGGCCCAGTCGATGAGGACTTGGAGGCGGTTGCGGAAGCCGATGAGGTAGACGATGTGCACACCGAGCCAGAGCAGCCACGCTGCTCGTCCTCCGAATTGGAGCCGGTAGTGGTTGGGTGCGCCGGGGAAGAGGGGTAGTTCGGCGACGGCGTCGCCGCGGCCGAGGACGGCCATGAGTCCGTTGTCGTGGTAGCGAAACGCTGTCAGTGGTGTGTGGTGGATGAGTCGGGCGACTTGTTCGCCGGCGTGGCGTCCGGTTTCGATGGCCACGGGGGCGAGCATGGGTAGGGGTCGCTGGTCTCCGGGTGGGGTGATGGCGGCCAGGTCCCCCGCGGCGAACACGCCGGGATGATCGGGCACCCGCAGCTGCGGGTCGACCGGAATCTGGCCGTGGCGGGTCAACGTGACTCCCAGGGCCCGGCTGAGGTGATTGGCTTGTACCCCGGCGGCCCAGATGATCGTGTCGGTGGGGATGTGTTCGCCGCTGGCGAGGGTGACTCCGTGGGGGTGGGCGGCGGTGACGCTCTGGCCGAGGCGAACGTCGACGCCGCGGCGACGCAGGTCGGTCAGCGCGAGTTGGGAGCAGCGTTTGGTGAAGGCGCCCAGCAGTCGGGGTCCGGCTTCGATGAGCGTCACCGCGAGGGTGGCCACGGGTCCGACGACCTCGTGGGCCATCGAGGTCAGCGCCCCGGCGGTTTCCACCCCGGTGGGTCCGCCGCCGACGACCACCGTGGTGATCTGGGCACCGTCGGGGCCGGCGGTGTTCGCCGCCTGTTCCAGGGTGCTGAGCAGGTGGTGGCGGAGTCGGATGGCGTCGGTGAGGGTGTAGAGCGGCCAGCTGTGCTCGGGCATCCCGGGGATACCGAAGAAGTTGGTGTGGGCACCCGCGGCCAGGATGAGGTAATCGAAGCCCAGGGTGGAGCCATCCCGGCACCGGAGGCTGCGATCGGCCCAGTTCACCGAGACGACTTCGCCCACCCGGACGGTGAGATTGGGTTGCCGACGAAACACCGCGCGCAGCGCGACACCAACCTCTTCGGGCGCCAGGTAGCCGGTGCCGACTTGGTAGAGCAACGGTTGAAAGGTGTGGTAGTTGTTTTTGTCCAGCAGCGTGATGTCCGCGTCGACGTGTCGTAGGGCGTGCGCGGCGTGGAGCCCGGCGAAACCGGCGCCGAGGATGACGACGCACGGTCGACGCCGGCCATCTGCCGAGGCGGGTGTGCTCATGGTGTGGGCTCCGTGACGGTGGCCGGTTGATCTGTCGGTGCCTCGGCCGAGAGTTGGGTGATTTTGGTGGAGATGGCCTCCAGCAGGGTGGCCCAGTCGGCTTCGAAGGCGCGAGCCCCCTGGCGTTGCAGCAACTCCCCTAACCCATCTATGTCGATGCCGTGGGCGGCCACCTGGGCGATGCAGTGTTCTGCTGCGGCGTAGTCGGGCTGCATCAGCTCCACGGGCCCGCCGTGGTTGGCGAAGGCCAGCAGTGTTTTTTCCGGCATGGTGTTGATGGTGTCCGGGGCGGCGAGTCGGCCCAGGTAGTAGGTGTCGGGGAAGGTGGGGTCCTTGGTGGAGGTGGAGGCCCACAGCACCCGCTGCGGGCGGGCTCCGGCCTGGGCGAGCACCGTCCAGCGCTGATCCTGCAACAGTGACCGGTAGGAGGCATAGACCTTTTGGGTGATGGCCAGGCCGAGTTGGCCGTGCCGCGGTGCGGGCAGCAGCGGGTCGGCGGCTTTGTCCCAGCGGGAGACGAACACCGAGGCCACCGAGGGCACCTCCAGGGACAATCCATCGGCGGCCCGCTGCTGCAGCGCCCGCAGGTAGGCATCGGCCGTGCGCAGGTAGTGGCTGTTAGAAAACAGCAGGGTGACGTTGATCCCGATGCCCTCGCTGATCAGTTGCTCCATGGCGGTCAGCCCGGGTGGGGTGCCGGGGATCTTGACCAGCAGGTTGGGCCGGTTGGCCTGGTGGTGCAGCCGGCGAGCAACCTGCACACTCTGTTCGGCGTTGTAGGCCAGCCCGGGTGGGACTTCCACCGAGACGTACCCGTCGGCGCCGCTGGTTTCCTCCCAGATGGGGCGGAACAGGTCGGCGGCCGCGGTCAGGTCCTCCATCGCGACGGCGTACACGAGGTCCTGGGGATTGGTCACCCCGGCGGCGATGTGGCGGCGCAGCGACTCGTCGTAGTCGCTGCTGGCGGCCATGGCGTGGCCGAGGATGGTGGGGTTGGAGGTCAGCCCGGTCACCGCCAGTTCTGTGATGTAGCGGGCTAAGGTCCCGCTGGTCAGCAGCTGGCGGCTAATGGAGTCCAACCACAGGCTTTGCCCGGCCTGATGGAGCTGTTGGGCGGGGTTCATCGGTCCTCCTCTGTGGTAACCGGCACGCTGATTGCTCACTGACGCAGGGCTTGGTGTGCGGCCGCTGCGACCGCCTCGGGGGTGATCCCGAAATACCGGTACAGGTCGGGCCCCTTGCCGGAGGCGCCGAAGGTGGTCATGCCCACCATCTGGTCGGTCAACACCGACCAGCCGAACGGGCTGGCCGCCTCCACCGCGACGGGATCGCATCACGCTCAGCCGGGGGGCGGGGGAAAAACAGCTCCCAGCACGGCAGCGACACGACCCGGGCGCTGATTCCCTCACTGGTGAGGATGTCCCGGGCGGCCAGGGCCACCTCGACTTCTGAGCCGGTGGCGATGAGGGCCACGTGATCCCCGGGGGCGACGATCGCGCCGCGCACGTCGACGGTGTCCGGGTCCAGCACGGGCAGTGTTTGCCGGGAGAGCACCAGCACCGTGGGGCCGCTGTGGTGTAGGGCCGCCGCCCAGGCCTGTGCCGCCTCGTTGGCGTCGGCGGGGCGGATCACGGTGAGCCCGGGCATCGCCCGCAGGCTGGCTAGCTGCTCGATCGGCTGGTGGGTGGTGCCGTCCTCGCCCAGCCCGATGGAGTCGTGGGTGAACACCCACACACACGGCAGCTGCATGATCGCTGACAGGCGCAGGGTGGGGCGCAGGTAGTCGGAGAAGCAGAAAAAGGTGGCGCCGAAGGGTCGCAGCCCGCCGTGGGCGGCCATGCCCACCAAAAGGGCTGCCATGGCGTGCTCGCGGACCCCGAAACGAAGGTTGCGTCCATTCCACTGGTTGCGTCCGACGTCGGGGTAACCCGCCAGGTGGGTTTCGGTGGAGCTTTCCACGTTGGCCACCCCACCCACGAGTTCGGGTACGTGATCGGCCAGTGCCTGCAGGGCCTTGCCCGCGGCCACCCGGGTGGAGATGCGGGTGGTGCCAGGCGCGAAGCGGGGCAGGCATTCCTGCCAGTCGGGAGGGAGCCGCCCCGCCATCACCCGGTCGAATTACGGCGGCCCGCTCGGGGTGGGTGTGTCGGTAGCGTTCCCGCAGCTGCCGCCAGGCCTGGTGGGCTTGGGCGCGCTGGGCGACCTGGGTGCGCCAGGTGGCATACACCTGCTCGGGATCTCAAAAGGCTGGTGGGGCCAGTGCAACAAGCCACGGGCGATCGCGGCGTACTGCGGTCCCACCGGGGAGCCGTGCGAGCGGTGATCATCGTGGAGCGGGGTGCCGATGCCGATATGCGAGTGCATGATCACAATGCTGGGTCGCTCGGTCTCGGCGGCGGCCTGGTCCAGGGCAAAATGGACCGCGGCCAGGTCATCGACGTCGAACAGGCGCACCACATGCCAGCCGTAGCCCAAAAACCGGCTGGCGACCTCTTCGGTGAACGAACAACCCGGCAACGCTCATCAGGGCTGCTGGAGGTGACCAGCACTCCGCGCCCTAGACACCCCACCCTGCGGCAGGCCTACCGCCGTGGCAGGCTGCTGCTCGGGACCACACAGCGCGGCATCGCGCACTGGGGATCTGCTTTTACGTACGGCCACGAACCCACGCGCACCCACCGAGGCCGACTCAACCAGCGCTTCACGGGTTGCTGCACCAGCACACCCGTCGCCCCCGGGCGCAGGCCTTGCCCGGCCGCCGCCACAGAGAGCGTAGATCGTGGAATGCAACCAACGGTCATCGCTACCCGGCCTGGCGATAACAGGGACCTGCCGCAGTTCGCTGCATAGTCTCAGCAAATGCATTCCGCTTCCCAATGACCGGGTCATGGCCGGGATGCAGGTCAACAAGGAGAGGGGAAGGAATCGCGCCCGGTGCAGGAGCTTAGATTTATCTGGGGGACAAAACCGTTGACCGCCGCGATGGGCGGTTAAGCGATCACAGTGCGGGTGTGCCGACGTTGGGCCGGCGGCAGTCAGTCCAGAGATCGGACCTCGATTTTCCCATCACGGACCCGGGTCTGGTACGCGGGCTGGGGTACCGAGGCCGGGCCGCGCACGATGGAGCCGTCGGACAGCCGAAAGGTACTGCCATGCCACGGGCAGATGACGCAGCCATCGGCAAGCTCACCTTCATCCAGTGGACCGCCGGCATGGCTGCAGGTGTTCGCCAGCGCGGAGATCTGTCCCTCATTGCGGACCAGCAGCACCGACGCCTCCCCGGCGGAGACCCGGCGCAGCTGCCCCTCGGCCAGCTCCGCCTCGGCGAGCACCGTGGTCCACTCCTGCGGGCGGTGCTCGAGGAAGGTGTGGTTGACGTTAACCCCTTTGGCGAACGACAGGTGACCACCCAGGTACGCACCGACGACCAGGATCCCGAATCCGGCCAGTCCGAGAACCTTGCCGGCGCCTCGCGCACCGCTGCGCCGAGCGAGTAGCGAGGCCACATACAGGCTTAGCGCAGCCACGTTCGCGCCCGCGTGCACGGCCCCGATCCGCCGCTCTCCGCCGATGGTGTCCGACCAGTCGTTGAGCCCAGTGGCCGCCGTGGGGACCGCGCTGAGGATGCCGGCGCCGACGAGCAGGTCAGCGGCTCGCTCGGCCCGGGCGCCCCCGACGATGTCCAACACCACAGACATACTCCAGGCACCGATCGGCAGGTCGGTAAGCATCGGGTGGGCAGGATGGCCCAGATTTGTCCCGCTGAGCAGGTTACGGACCGCGCGAGGCTGTACGGCGTTGCCGACCAAGCCGGCCGCTGGCTTGGCGACCTTGTCCAAGGCGGTGAAACGCTCAATGCGGCGCACCAGCGCGTGCGCAAACCCCATGACGAGCAATCCTTTCCGGCTGAGTGTCCCCCACCCGGGCCGCTGCCCGACGCTACCAAAAAGAGGTCCGGTACGCGCGGCATCAACTTCACGATCAATGCGCCTGTCAGGGACGGATGGATGGTGCAGACATAGGGATAGGTGCCCGGCGTGTTAGGCGCGGTGAATACGCCGCGCTGGCCGCCGGAGATTGTGCTGGTATCGAATGATTTGTTGACCGCAGTCATCGTATGCGGGGCCCGATCCTGGTTCACTACCGTGATCTTCATTGCCGGGGCGACCACCAAAGAGGCCGGCCCGAACGCACAGTTCTTGATCACAACGGTGCTGGCCAGGTTCGTGGACATCACCCCGGTGCGGTCGCCGACGCCTGTCGGATGAGATGAATGGCCGTGCGGCACGCTGGCTTACCAACGAAGATGGTGAGTGACACAAAGCCGACGGTCGGGAGGAAGCATGGCGATTGCTGAGCGCACGGCAGAGACCGTTTGGGAAGGCGCGCTGGGCAGCGGCCGAGGGACCATCCGCGCCGCCAGTGGAGCATGGGACGGGCTGGCGGTGACCTGGGCGTCGCGGACTGAGCGCCCGGATGGGAAGACCAGCCCGGAAGAACTGGCCGCTGCGGCTCACTCTGCGTGTTTCGCGATGGCGCTGGCGCTGCGGCTGGGTGAGCACAACACCGCCCCGCAGCGGCTCAGCATTGCTGCCACCGTGACCCTCGACGAGGTCGACGGCCTTCCCACCATCGTGTCCTCGGTACTGCGCGTCCGCGGCCGGGTACCAGGGCTAGACGGCGCCGGCTTCCAAGCAGTGGTCGATGAGGCCGCCAAGCTGTGCCCGGTGTCTCGTCTGTTCGCCGGAGCCGAGATCACCGTCCATGCCGAGCTGGAGTCAGCCTGATCTGATCGGAAGAGACCTTCGGTTGTGGGATGGTGGCAAGCTTTGGAGGTCCGGCTGATCGATCCCTCTGGTACACCTGGGCCGCTGTGCATCGGGGATGCAGCACACGCCACGTCGCTGATCGGTTGGCGTGGGGATCAACCGTGCGGTGCAAGACCCGGTCGCGGCGGCGCACTATCTTGCGGTCTGCTGTTGCGCGGCCCGGTGCGCGCCGAGGATCTGGCTCGAGTGCTATGAAGATGCTGGCCGCCCACCGTGATCACCCAGATTCTGCAATGGATTTTGCATGGTCCGGTGACCGCTGGCCGGCAACATCGGTGTCGGCGGCTCCGAGCGGCTTCCACTGCCGCTGCGGCTGATGCAGCGCTTGCCGTGGTTGCAAGCCGTCCCGGCACATCTGTTCGGCATCGGAGTGCCGCGCGAGCATGCACCCGGCTTTGCCCGCCGCTCCTGACCAGGGCCGGCGGCCTAGGACCCGGCACTCGGTGAGGGATCCCTGCCGGCAGGTCGTCAGCTGTGTGATGAACGACTTGATGGGGGGCACGGTCGCCAACCTGTGGAGCGCTCACACTTCTAGTGTTGACCAGGCGCCCCCGACAGCGGGGTTGGGGAAAGTGCGGTCAGGAGAGACGGACGCGTACCGCCCGCGCGGTGCGGGGGAGGGGCCTCGATGCGGTGGACGAAGCCAGGGGTGGGGCAACACCCGGGACTGGCGCGCCCGGACGGGGTGGCCGATTCGCCGGTGGAGCGGTTGATGCGGTCTGCGCAGTTCTTTTTTTCGGGGGAGCAGTCGGCGGATCGGCACCGGTTGGATCGGTGGGATTCCCGGGCGGCGGAGGAGTTCTATCGGGAGCGGTGGCGTCATGACAAGCAGGTGCGCTCGACTCATGGGGTGAACTGCACCGGGTCGTGCTCCTGGATGGTTTACGTGAAGGACGGGATCATCACCTGGGAGACGCAGGCGGTGGATTACCCGTCGGTGGGGCCGGATTCGCCGGAGTATGAGCCGCGGGGTTGCCCGCGCGGGGCGTCGTTTTCCTGGTACACCTACTCGCCGACGCGGATCCGTTACCCGTATGTGCGCGGTCTGCTGCTGGAGGCGTGGCGGGCGGCGCGGACCCGGTACGCCGACCCGGTAGAGGCGTGGGCCGAGCTGGTCGCCGACCGCGGCCGGGTGACCGGTTGGCAGCGGGCCCGCGGCAAGGGCGGGTTTTTGCGGGCCAGCTGGGCCGAGGTCGCTGAGCTGATCGCGGCCGCGCAGGTGCACACGATCAAGATCTACGGTCCGGACCGGATCGTGGGGTTCTCCCCGATCCCGGCGATGTCGATGGTGTCCTATGCCGCGGGGACCCGGTTTCTGTCGCTGATCGGCGGCAC
>DATNDR010000011.1:0-64728 GCA_035606945.1 Pseudonocardiaceae bacterium | reverse complement strand
AGGTACGCGAGGATGCCCTGTTCCTGCTGCCACCAGGCCTTGCGGTCATGCCAGACGAAACGGTGAAATTCCTGCCCGGGCCCTAGCTCGCGCAGCAGGAGGTCATACCATCCGCCGCGCTGCTTGTCCCGTCCCACGTCGGGCATCAGCGCAGCGATCTTGCGGGCGAGTTCCACGTAGCGATCATCTGGGTGCAAATGCTGAATGCGCATCAGGTTCCAGGCGATTTTCAGGTTGTGCCCGACGGTGGCCCGGTTCTTCAGCTGAGGGTGCTCGTGGTCGGGGGTCCAGTCCTCGAAGAACTTCTCGTTGACGAACGGGCTGTGCTCGTAGTCGGGGAAGTGCGTGACGATCAGATCGGCGCAGTAGGTAAGCATGTCTGCGTAACGCCTATCAGCGGTTGCCAGCCACAGGTTGATCAGATAGGCCGGCGCATGGTCACCAACTGAGTTCCAGTTCTTGCGCGCCCGGTTATAGGTGAGTGACTCATCGCGCGGGTCCATCGAAACCGCGTCCAGATGAGAGAAATAGCCTTCTCCGTCCTTGTCCAAGAAGTATCGCTCGAACAAATTAACTGTCATCTCCGCGTCGCGCAAGATGCGTGGATCTCCAGTCACCCGATAGGTCTGGATAGGACCGGCCAGCGCGTAGATCTGTTCGTAAGCGGGGATCGCATCGAAGTCGTCACCGAATTCCGAGGCGAGGATGTTGCGTTTATGGGCACCTTGAATATCTGCCCCATGGTACCAGTAAACAATCTCTTCTTTCTCGTTGATCGCTCGCATCTGTTCTCGCAGGTACTCCGTCCCCTTCTCGGCGGCCTGCAAGTACCGGTCCTCGCCGGTAAGCATATAGGCAGAGGCGAAGCCGTAAACCATCCGAGAGATCGTATCCGTCTCCTGCCGGGTGGTGTCGATCTTCTGCCCCTCAAGGGTCAGCTGGGTACGGTAAGTTCGATAGTCGATGACACCGTCGGGGAACTGTGCCTTGAAATAGAACTCGGCCAGGTCGCGAACCTGGTTGATCCACCAGTCCGCGGACTCGAAGCGCCACTCGTTTCGGGTGCGGCCGACCAGCACGATGCGCTGCGCTTCGAAGGAGTAATCGCCGCCCTCAGGGTAGAAGACGCCATATGCGAACAGGAAACGACCAGGTGTCAGCAGGCTCTGTATAGGAGCACCCGGGTCCTGGAACGGCTCGTGTGGGTTACGAATCACCTCTGCGAACGTGACATCGGTCAGCTTTACCTGGAACTCACGTCCGTCGCTGGTCTTGAGGCCAAACGCGCCGTCCGGTGCCCCTTCGGTTGCCGTGACGTAACCGGCGATGGTATCCGAGAAGGTGAACTGCATCTTGTCCATTGGTCGTCTCCTTGCCTGCTGCGAGGGCCTGACTACTGCGAGATCAGGACCACCACGCTGCGTGCGTTGACGCGGTAGCTGTCGTCTGGCTTGATTTCGATTTCATCGCCGGGCTGGGCGATATCCTGCGGGGAAGGCAACGAGGTATCGACCGCGCGCCACCATGTGCGCCCAGACACTGGCGGGACCTCGAAGTCCAGGTCCTGGCCGGACATATTGAGCATCACGTGCAGGTCGGCATCATCGTCGAAGCCGCCCATGGTGAACGCCAGCACCGATGAGCTAGGATCCGACCAACCGGGGGAATTGAGCTTGCACCCATGCCAGGCGATATCCAGGAGACCACGCTCATTCGCCTCGGCGGTAAAATACCGCGGACGGTGCACGATCGGATGGCGGCCGCGAAAAGCGATCATCTCCTTGAAGAACCGGAAGATATCGTGATTACGCTGCACCAGATTCCAGTCGAACCAACTGATTTCATTATCCTGACAGTAGGCATTGTTGTTGCCCCGCTGAGTGCGTCTGACCTCATCACCAGCGACTATCATCGGCACGCCCTGCGAAAGCATCAGTATAGCGGCGAAATTCTTGATCTGGCGTTGACGAAGCGCCTCCATCGCCGGATCTCCGGTGTCGCCTTCCACACCACAGTTCCAGCTATCGTTGTCGTTGTTGCCGTCCCGGTTTCCCTCACCGTTGGCCTCATTGTGTTTCGTGTTGTAAGAAACCAGGTCGTTTAGCGTAAAGCCGTCATGCGCAGTGATGAAGTTAATGCTATTGTCGGGAACTTCTCCAAACCGCTGGAAGAGGTCAGCACTCCCCGCGATGCGGGTGGCGACCTGGCCTACCAGGCCTCCGTCACCGCGGACGAAGCGGCGTACGTCGTCGCGGTAGCGCCCATTCCAGACCGCCCAGCGGGTGCCGCCTGGGAAAGTGCCGACTTGGTAGAGACCGGCAGCATCCCACGCCTCAGCGATGACCTTTACGTCGGCCAATGATTCGGATAACTCAATCTCCCACAGCACCGGTGGATAAGTCATCGGACTGCCGTCCGGCCCGCGCGACAGGACGGAGCCCTCGTCAAAACGGAAACCATCTACATGCAGCACTTTAACCCAGAACTCCAGGCACTCGCGGACGAATTTCTCCACCATAGGATGGTTGCAGTCAAGGGTATTTCCGCAGCCGGAGTAATCCATGTAATACTGCTTGTCCTGGGGCACGAGATAGTAGTATGTATCGTTAGCGAGCCCCTTGAATGAAATCATCGGGCCGAGGTGGTTGCCTTCGGTGGTGTGATTGAAGACCACGTCCAGGATTACTTCGATTCCGGCTCTGTGCAGGGCCTTCACCATATCCCGGAAGTTATCGATATGCTTGCCCTCCCCGGGGCTCTGGCAGTACTCCGGGTGCGGGGAAAAAAAGCCCAGCGGGTTGTAACCCCAGTAGTCGGTCAGGAAGGTCCCGTCCGGAGATGTTCCTGCGACACCAGATTCGTCGAACGCGAAGACGGGCATGAGCTCAACCGCCGTCACTCCGAGTTCCCGCAGGTAGGGAATCTTCTCCACGATCCCGGCGAAGGTCCCGGGGTTCTCCACCCCAGAGGTGGGTGATTTTGTGAAGCCGCCGACGTGCAGCTCATAGATCACTGTCTGGCTCATCGGGCGGTTCAGCGGCTGGTCGCCCTCCCAGTCATAGCACCCAATGTCGATCACCGCGCTGCGCATGGAGCAGTCCAGGTTGTCATCGGCGTCGCAGGCGCGGCCACGGTTCCAGAGGTTTTTGGTGACGCCTCTCGCGTAGGGATCGAGCAGAATTTTGTTGAGGTTGTATCGATGACCGGATCCGGACAGATCCCGGGGCCCGTCGACACGGTAGGCGTAGTGCAGTCCTGGCGTAGCCCCGCGCACATAGGCATGCCAGAATTGAAATGTTTGGTTGACCGCTGGATCCAGCTTGATAGTCTCAATCGGTTCGGCAGAGTCGGCCGCGTCGAAAAGCAGTAACGTGACCGCGGTGGCATCCGCAGCGTAGAGCGAGAAATTGACCCCGCCAGCATCGGGAATCGCCCCCAGCGGGTGCGAACGTCCCGCCTCAACACGATACTTGGTATCGGCGCTTTCCGTCATGGTTATTCCCATCTCGGCTATACAGGAAGATCAAGTCTTTTCGCTCAACATATCGATGATCTTACGGGCGAAGAGGTGACACAGCGGTCCTGATCGGCCGGTGACGAGGTCACCGTCGACGACAACATCTTGATCAGTGTAAATCGCACCCATGTTGCGCACATCTCCAAACAGGTTGTTGTGCGAGACCACCGGGCGGCCCCGAACCAGCTCGGGGGCCGACGCCAGCAGCCACAGGCCATGACAGATGATCCCCTTGAGAATGCTCGAGTTTGCGAATGCACGCTGCAAGAACTCGGTAGCAGGCGGCAGTTTGGTGACATCTTCTGTGTAGCGCAAACGATCGGCGACCATGCCCGAGGGCACGATCACGGCGTCGAAGCCGCCCAGTTGCTCATTGCTCACATTCTCGAAGCTCTCCTGGCACTGCAGCGGAGCCTTGTATTCGTGACCGAAAAAGGTCAGTGACGGCTGGCCCCATAGCCGGCTCAGGAGATGCAGTTCAGCACCTTCCTCAGCAAAGCGATGTTGATAATAAGCGATCTCGGGCTCGTAATAATCGCTTTCGATGAGAACAACTATCTTCTTACCAGCTAGCTTCACGGATAACCCCACTTACTGGCCGCATTTGATGTGATCGATGTGGTGCGGAACGTCGCCGTCGATGACGAGATCAATGAGGAATGGGCCCTTGGTTTCGAGTGCCCGGATGATGGCCGACCGCACCTGCGACGCGCTTTCCACCCGGGCCGCGGGCACACCGAGCGCCGCAGCCATCCGATCGAACCGGAGATCGGGTCCACGGAGATCGAAGGAGGCTGGGAAGCCGTGTTCCGGCAAATCTCGCTCTCGCCAGTATTGTTGAATATTGACTTTGAGGATCCGGTAGCTGCGGTTGTTGCAGACTACGATTTTCGCGCCGATCTGGTGATGCGCGGCCGTCCACAGCGCCTGAATCGTGTACATGGCGCCCCCGTCGCCGGTGAAGCCGAACACCGTCCGCTCGGGCTGAGCCAGCTTAAGGCCCAACGCTCCGGGGATTCCCACCCCCAAGGAGCCGCCCCGAGTCTGGAAGTAGGCACCGGGCCGGTTTGGTACGAGATAACGGACGAGATCCGGCGACGTGGTGATCGCCTCGTCGAAGATGACGAGGTCATCGGGAGCCAACTCGGCCAGCTCAGCCATGAACTGGGAGGCCGGCATCGGCAGCTCGCCCCAGCGCGTCCGGTCGGTGCGACGCTCGGTTTCCTCCTGTTGGCGCTTTTCCGCGGCGAGCTGGTGGCAGCGTTGCTTGGCCGCCGACTTCTGTGCTGGTGACATCTCCTGCCCGAGTGCCTCGGCGAGCTGCGCGAGGGTGAGCTTGGGATCGCTGACCAACCCGAGGTCGACCGGAAAGTTTTTCGCGATCGCCTCGGTGTCGAGGTCGATGTGGACGATCCGCGCGTGTGGCGCGAAGGCGTCGCTCAGCGCGGGGAAGACCTCCGGGAAGACGTAAGTACCACAAATCAGAACCGCGTCGGCCTGTACCGTAATGGGCTGGCTGTCTTTAGCGAACATGTGCCCGAGTAATCCACGGAAATGTGGATGGGACGCGCTGAGATTCACCTCAGAGGAGTCCGCAGCCCACACCGCCGCCCCCCAGAGCTCGGCCACTCGGGCCAGCTCCGGCTGTCCTTCCGAGAACGCCACGCCGTCGCCAACAATGATGATCGGATTTTTGGCTCCGGCAAGCAGCCGGGCGGCTTGGGTGACCAGCGCCTGCTCCGGAACGGTGCGGGTGGCCAGAATTGAGGTCGGCACCACCTGCTCGATGTTGGGAGCGTCGAGCACATCCATCGG
The DNA here is from genome assembly GCA_035606945.1 of Pseudonocardiaceae bacterium. Lineage (GTDB taxonomy): Bacteria > Actinomycetota > Actinomycetes > Mycobacteriales > Pseudonocardiaceae. The sequence continues at coordinate 59,396 of DATNDR010000011.1, read as the reverse complement.
CAGGGCCAGAAAGACCGGGCCGGTCGGTGGCGTGGTCGCGATCTTGATAGCCCGGCGCAGCATCCGCAACAGTGATGCCGGATGCGTGACCCGCCCGGCCCATTTGGTGACCGGCTGCGCCATGCCGACCAGATCGACCGCCATCTGCGCATCCATGGCGTCGTAGCAGACGCCCGCGTCGCCGGCGAGCACGACCAGCGGCGCATGCCCCCGCTTGGCCTGGTACATCATCCCGATGCCGTTGCCCAGGCCGACGCCCGTGTGCAGCTGCACTACGGCCGGCCGGCGAGACGCACGCGCGTAGCCGTCCGCGATGCCCACCGCAATCGTCTCCTGCAGGGCGAAGACGTACTGCAAAGCCGGGTAATCGGAGAGGGCGTCGAGAAAACCCTGCTCGACGGTCCCCGGATTGCCGAACAGATACTGGATGTCGTCTGCGAGCAGCTGTTCGAGGACGGCGTAGCGGCCAGTGCGAGCGCCCGCCGTCTTACTTGCCGCCACCTGACCGGCTTGAGCCACTCCGATCGGGGCACTCATGGTCGGACGGCCGGCTCGGCGGTGGCGTCGGCGCTGCCGGCCCGGTTGGGGCCGTGCCAGCCGTAGTAGCGCAGACCGTGCTCGAGCACCTCGACTAGCACCCTGCCGGTGGTGTAAGAGTCCCCGGTGGACCGCCCGGTGATAAACGGGTAGTCAGCGATCACGGAAACCCGGTGCCCGACATTTCCGTGGAATTGGCCGTCAGGTCCGACGGCGTCGCGTAGGATGTATTCCAGCGGGTATGGTGGCGGTCCAATGTTGATGTCGGTACCGACGAAGCCGGTGCCATCATGGTAGTCGTATTCGATCGGGTGCCCCGTGACGTGGCGACCCCAGATGATGCTCTTGCGGTCGTCCTGATTACGTGCGAATGCGAGGCACGCGACGCCGTAGCACTCCGCGGCCACCGGCCGGTTCATCCCATAAAATATCAGGATCAGCTCATGAATCCGGTAGTTGTTGACCATGTCGATGATCGGGCCACTACCGCCGACAATGAGAATCGCGTCGTACTCGCGCTCGATCTCACTCCGAATCTCGTCCAGGCGGCTGTTGTAGCTCTCCATCTCGCGCAGATAATTGGGTGAGCTGTGATACGGCATCTCGGGCAGCCAGGCCGAAAGGTTCAGTGGATTGTCGAGCCGGCCTGATTCCATGAGCTCACGTGTCTTGCGGGCATTTTCTTCTGAGGTCACGCCGCGGCCGAGTGGGGGGTCGATGAAGCTCGGGTCCTCGCTCGGTGGCAGGGGCTGCGGTCGCCTTCCCTTGCTCGTGGCGAAAACCATTTCATAACCCTGCTTGTCCAAGGCGTCGAGCGGTCCCACCAGTTCTTCACCCCAGAAACCCCATTCCGAGAGAATGCAGAGAATCTTGCGTGACATAAGGTATGTCCTTCTTCCACTAGCCACGGATGCCGGTAGGACAGCCGCAGACGTCATCGCAGCAGAAGGTCAGTGGCTGTCACGCAATAACGTCTTCACACTAGGCTCGGGCCGGGCCCGCAACATCGGCAATTGCCCTAGGCTTTAAGCTGCGAGTAGCGGGCCAGGCGCGACGACGGCCCACGGCTGTCGTCAACCTTCCTCGGCGAACTTGTGATCCAGGCTGATACCGCATCGCCCGCTGGTGCCCGAGGTCAACACCGGGCTGACCTACCGTGCTGGATCGGTACAGTCCGTCACAGGTCATGAGCTTAACGCTTAGAACCCGGGGGATTCCCTGGTGCTGGGCTCTGTCGGAAACCCTAGAGTAGACACTTCTTGACGCTGCAACTCATCCAGCGCGGACGGCGTGCGGCTGGATCTATCGTCGCCGGACCGGATCGATAGAGATGGTGGAGATTCGTCGTGAGCACCGACGAACATATTGTCCGTATTGTCGTAGGAGTAAGTGGCTCACCGAGCTCCACGGCGGCCCTGCGCTGGGCTGGCCACGAAGCGCGCCTGCACTCTGCGGAGATCTGGGCAATTCACGCCTGGTCTTCACCCATGGAGACGTTGGCCCCGTACGCCTCCCGGCGCGGAGTACCTTCACTTGATCAGCATCGGGAGGCATCCGGTGCGCTGCTGACCGCCGCCATCAGATACGCCCTTGGATCCAACGAATCAGGAGTTGCCGTCCGACCCACACTAGTCGAGGGCGCTCCCATACCTGTGCTGCTCCGCTACGCCGGCAGCGCGCACCTACTCGTCTTGGGACACAGATTGCGATCTGGACACCTAGGTGGCATATCGCTAGGTGTGGTGACGCGATCCTGCATTTCACAGACTCGGTGCCCTACAGTGCTCATCGCTGGGGAAGACGTCGTTGCTGATGCCGAGACCTCACGCTTCGCGGATGGCCTTCATATGTACGACAATAACTTGGCAAGAAGGTGGTAAGCCGGATTAAGCCGATGACGGTGCCACTGGAATCAGCAAACCAGCCGTGGTACAAGCGCGTATTGGCCTGAGGCCTAATTATTGGATGGAATGATGAGCATCAGTCTTTGCGGCTCAATAACAATGCCAGTAATGCTGGTCGACAGACGACGAAACACGCTCGTTCCCCACCTTAGCCAGCACAATACCCACTACCTGACTGCCTACCTGAGCGCAGTGACCGGTTGCCTCCGCCAACGCGGAACCGCGATCTACGCCGCCGAGCTTATGCCCAGCCCGCAGTCGTTGAACTGTAGCATCACTTTCTGTCCACCTCGCCAGCACGCCGGGTTCACCGTGCCGGCCTGGGTGGCGTATTACGCAGGTTGGAACGAGCACCGCGGTTGGTGCTGCGAGCTTCACCACATTGTCAATCAACGCTCCAGAGTCCGCCGCTACCTCAAGAAGCCGCTCGTGCCCGCGCCAGACGTAGTCGCAGATTTCATCGTCGAGTCCACTCGCGGCCAGACGCTAGGAACCCTCAGCGCGGCGGAGCCCGGCGCCCACGACCGTCTTACCACGCAGGAGTTAGCTGACGACCTGATCCGATTTACTCCGTCATGTACCTGGCTCGGATAGTCACGCGGCCGGCGCCCGGCGCAGCAGTCCCGACGCGCCTGTCCAGGTTGCGCGCTGCCGGCGGCCGCAGGAAGGTGATCTCCTGGTCGTACGATTTCGGCATGTGCCGCAATATCCGCCCACTGCACAACTTCGACCCGCCGGCGACGCAAGACGAGGTCTACAGCGCGGCGCTTCAATATGTGCGCAAGATCAGCGGGTCAACCAAACCATCCCGGGCGAACGCAGAAGCATTCCAGCAGGCGGTCGATGCGGTCGCCGACGCCTCGATGCGGCTGCTCAACGAGCTGGTGACCACCGCACCACCGAAGGACCGCGAGACCGAAGCCGCCAAAGCCCGCGCCCGCGCCGCCACTCGCACCCGCGTCTAGACGGGAAGGGGGGTCAGCGAAGGAAGGGCGGCCAGGCGAGGACTGAGTCGACGGCGATCGCGACGAACAGCAGCGCCAGGTAGGTGTTCGAGAGGTGGAACAGGCGCATGGGATTGACCGCTACATTGCGCCGTACGGCGGCGTGCAGGCGGTGGGCCATCGTCACGAACCAGCCGCCGGCCAGTACCGCCACCGCGGCGTAGATCCAGCTGGTCGCCGGCAGCAGCAGCAGGCTCCAGGCCACCATCAGCCAGCTGAACAGCACGATCCGGCGCGCGACCACCAAGGGAGATGCCACCGCGGGCAGCATCGGCACGCCCACCCGTTGGTAGTCCTCGCGGAACTTCATGGCCAGCGCCCAGGTATGCGGCGGCGTCCAGAAGAAGACCACCCCGAACATCACCAGCGCCGGCCAACTCACCGTGCCGGTGACCGCGGACCAGCCGATCACCACCGGCATGCAGCCGGCAGCGCCACCCCAGATGATGTTCTGCGCGGTGCGGCGCTTGAGCAGCAAGGTGTAGCCGAAGACGTAGAACAGAATCGTCGCCATCGCCAGCAACGCGGACAGCAGGTTGGTGGTGGCCCACAACCAGCCGAACGCCGCGACCCCCAGCCCGATCCCGAAGATCAGTGCATGACGCACCGGCACCTGGTGAGTGACCAGCGGCCGGGTTCGGGTCCGTTTCATCTGGGCGTCGATGTCGGCATCGATCACGCAGTTCAGCGTGTTCGCGCTGCCCGCAGCCATGCTGCCGCCCAGCAGCGTGGCCGCGATCAGCCACAGGGACGGCACTCCGCGGGCGGCGAGCAACATCGCCGGGATGGTGGTGACCAGCAGCAGCTCGATCACTCGCGGCTTGGTCAGCGCGAGATAGCCGCGTAGCACGCCGACACGCCGGCGAATACACGATGCGCTGGGAGCCGTAACGGTACTCGTCACCGCGTTCCCAATGGCTGGAACGCTGCGCTCACGGTGGCTCCTCCCAACCGCCGGATCCGGGCGCGCAGGCGTGGACGCCCCTCCAGCGGGTACTCCCTTACTCACGATGGTAACTGCGGGGGACGCACGTTCCCCCTCGGGGCCGCTCTGCCGGGGGAGATCACAGCCGGTCCCAGCTCGCTAGGGTAGGTATGGACCACAGATCAGGCCCAGAAGCAGGCCCGAGCACACAGCCTCGCGGCGCTGAACGAGCACAGTCAGGAGCACGAGCGTGTCCGTCATCGACGATCTGACCCAGCTCACCACCCCCCGCGTTCCCGACGACTGGACCGAGGTGGACACCCGCGCGGTGGACACCATCCGGGTGCTCGCCGCCGAGGCCGTGCAGCGCTGCGGCAGCGGCCACCCGGGCACCGCGATGAGCCTCGCCCCGCTGGCGTACACGCTGTTCCAGCGGGTGCTGCGGCACGATCCCACTGACCCCGCCTGGACCGGCCGGGATCGATTCGTGCTGTCCGCCGGCCACTCCAGCCTGACGCTGTACCTCCAGCTGTTCCTGTCCGGCTACGGGCTGGAGCTGGAGGACATCAAGCAGCTGCGCACCTGGGGCTCCAAGACCCCGGGGCACCCCGAATACGGGCACACGGTCGGCGTGGAGATCACCACCGGCCCGCTGGGCCAGGGCCTGGCCGCCGCGGTCGGGATGGCCATGGCGGCCCGCCGGGAGCGCGGCCTGTTCGATCCGGGCACCCCCCAGGGGCAGAGCCCCTTCGACCACTACATCTATGTCATCGCGTCCGACGGTGACATCCAGGAAGGCGTCACGTCAGAGGCTTGCTCGCTGGCCGGTACCCAGGAGCTCGGCAATCTCGTGGTGGTGTACGACGCCAACGAGATCTCCATCGAGGACGACACCAAGATCGCGCTGTCGGAGAACACCGCCGCTCGCTATGAGGCTTACGGTTGGCACGTGCAGACCGTCCACGGCGGGGAGGACGTCGTCGCGATCCTGGAAGCCCTCGACGCAGCCAAGGCCGACACCGGCCGGCCCTCGCTCATCGTGCTGCGCACCGTGATCGGCTACCCGGCACCGAACAAGATGAACACCGGTGATGCGCACGGCTCCGCGCTGGGCGATGACGAGGTGGCCGCGGTGAAGCAGGCGCTGGGCTTCGATCCGCAGCAGTCCTTTGTTGTGGAGCCGGGATTGCTCGAGCACACCCGCCAGGTGATTGCCCGAGGGCAGGCGGCGCACGCGAAGTGGCAGGAATCCTTCGATAGCTGGCGGCAGACCAACCCGTCCGGGGCTGCGCTGTTCGACCGCCTGATCCGCCGCGAACTACCCGCCGGTTGGGCCGAGAAGTTGCCGACGTGGCAGCCCGGCGCGAAAGGTGTGGCTACTCGCAAGGCGTCCGGGGAGGTGCTGTCGGCCATCGGCGATGCGCTCCCGGAGCTGTGGGGCGGTTCGGCGGACCTCGGAGGCAGCAACAACACCACCATCAAGGGCGCCGACTCGTTCGGCCCCGAGAAGACCTCCACCAAGATGTGGACCGCCCATCCCTACGGGCGCACCCTGCACTTCGGGGTGCGCGAGCACGCCATGGGGGCGATCCTCAACGGAATTGCGCTGCACGGCCCGACCCGACCCTACGGTGGCACGTTCCTGATATTCAGCGACTACATGCGCCCGGCCGTGCGGCTGGCGGCATTGATGAAGACACCGGCCACGTATATCTGGACCCACGACTCCATCGGCCTGGGTGAGGACGGCCCCACGCACCAGCCCGTCGAGCACCTCGCCGCGCTGCGCGCCATCCCCGGGTTGGACGTGGTTCGCCCAGCGGACGCCAACGAGACCGCGGCGGCGTGGAAGGCGCTGCTGGAGAAGGGCACCCGGCCGACCGGGCTGGCCCTGACCCGGCAAGGCGTGCCGGTGCTGGAGGGCACCGATGCCACCGGCGTGGCTCGCGGCGGTTATGTGCTGTCCGACACCGCAACCGAGGTCGGCGGCGGGTGGCCCGACGTGCTGCTCATCGCCACCGGATCAGAGGTGCAGTATGCCGTCACCGCCCAGCAGATGCTGGCGGCCGAGGGTATCGGAAGCCGCGTGATTTCCATGCCGTGCATGGAATGGTTCGACGAGCAGGAGCAGGGCTACCGCGACCAGGTACTACCGCCCACGGTGAAGGCCCGGGTGGCCGTCGAAGCAGGCGTCGCGATGCCCTGGCATCGTTTCGTCGGCGATCATGGCGAAGTGATCTCACTCGAGCACTTCGGCGCCTCTGCCGATTGGCAGACGCTGTTCCGGGAATTCGGCTTCACCGCCGACGCGGTGGCCGCTGCGGCCCGCCGTAGCCTGGAGAATGTGAAGCGCATGGAGCAATAACCCCCTGCGGGAGGTACCCCTATGAGCAAAACCGATGCCCTGCAAGCGCTGTCCGAGACGGGCGTGTCGATCTGGCTGGACGACCTGTCCCGGCAGCGGATCACCTCGGGCAACCTGGCCGACCTGATCACTCATCGGCACGTGGTCGGGGTGACCAGCAACCCGACGATCTTCTCCCATGCGCTGGAGCACGCGGAAGACTACGACGAGCAGGTCAGGGCGCTGGCCGCCCGCGGCGCCTCGGTCGAGGAAACCGTGCGGGAGATCACCGTCGCGGACGTCCAGCTGGCCTGTGACGTGTTCAGCGGAACCTGGGAGACCACCGCCGGGCTGGACGGCAGGGTGTCGCTGGAGGTCGATCCCCGGCTGGCGCATGACTGCGACGCCACCCTCGCCCAAGCCGCCGAGCTGTGGAAGACGGTGGATCGACCCAATCTGATGATCAAGATTCCGGCGACGACGGAAGGCCTGCCGGCCATCACCGGTGCGCTGGCCGACGGCATCAGCATCAACGTGACGTTGGTCTTCTCGGTGCAGCGTTACCGCGAGGTGATGGCGGCGTTCTTCGCGGGTCTGGAGCAGGCCGGCGCCAATGGCCACGACCTGAGCTCGATCGTGTCGGTCGCGTCGTTCTTCGTCAGCCGGGTGGATACCGAGGTGGACAAGCGGCTGGAGGCGATCGGCACCGAGGCTGCGCTGGCACTGCGCGGGCAGGCCGCGGTAGCGAACGCCCGGCTCGCGTACGCGGCCTACCAGCAGGAGTTCGCGACGCCGCGATGGGCGCGCCTGCAGGACGCCGGGGCACGGCCGCAGCGACCGCTGTGGGCGTCGACCGGGGTGAAGAACCCGGCCTACCCGGATACCAAGTACGTCACCGAACTGGTCGTACCCGGGGTGGTCAACACAATGCCGGAGAACACCATGCTGGCTTTCGCCGACCATGGGGAGGTGCTCGGCGACCAGGTGTCGGGCACAGCCAGGCAGGCCCAACGCGTCTTCGATGAGCTGGCCGGCGTCGGCATCGATGTCGACGACGTGTTCGCCGTCCTCGAGCGCGAGGGCGCGGAGAAGTTCGAGGCGTCCTGGGCCGAGCTGGCCGATACGGTCGCCGGGCAACTGGCCAAGACCACCCCGTCGACGGCAGGCTGAGCCGGCGATGCCACAACTCGACGTCGACATTCTCGCCACCGGTCTGGCGGGTGCAGCGGAATCATGGGTGGACAAGCTCGTCGCCGAGCGGGTGGCATCGGCGCTGGCCCATCAGGATCCCACGTTATGGGGTCCGCAGGCGCAGCCCGAGGCCGCCCGCCGGCTTGCCTGGGTGGGGCTGCCGGCCAGTTCCCGCCCGCTACTGGACACCATCGACGCATTGCGAGTGAAGCTGCATTCCGACGGCATCGACCGGGTGGTGCTCGCCGGGATGGGTGGCTCGTCATTGGCCCCCGAGGTGATCTGCGCGACCGACCAGGTGGCGCTGACCGTGCTGGATACCACCGACCCCGGCCAGGTAGCCGATGCGCTGGCCGGTGACCTGGCCCGCACCGTGCTCGTGGTGTCGTCCAAGTCGGGGTCCACGGTGGAGACCGACAGCCACCGGCGGATCTTTGCCGCCGCGTTCACCGCGGCCGGGCTGGACCCGGCGGCGCACCTGGTAGTGATCACCGACCCGGGCTCGCCTCTGCAACAGATCGCCGAGGCGGACGGGTATCGGGCGGTGATCACCGCCGATCCGGACGTGGGTGGCCGTTACTCGGCGCTGACCGCCTTCGGTCTGGTTCCGGCCGGGCTGGCTGGGGCTGACGTCGCCCGGCTGCTGGACGAGGCAGCCGAGCTGGCCCCGCTGTTGGCTCTGGACGACCCGGCGAACCCCGCACTTCGACTGGCCGCCGCGCTGGCCGCAGGCCATGCGGTCGGCGCGGAGAAGGTCGTGCTCGCCGATAGCGGCTCAGGAATCGTCGGTTTTGCGGACTGGGCCGAGCAGCTCATCGCCGAGTCCACCGGCAAGGAAGGCACCGGCCTGCTACCGGTGGTGGCGGGCAACCCGGCCGCACCGGGCTTCGCCGACGCCGGCCCGGACGCCACCCCGGTCGTGCTCGGCCCGGCTGTACCCACGGCCGCGGTGGCGGTGCGCGGCACGCTCGGCGGGCAGATGTTGCTGTGGGAGCACGCCATCGCGGTGGTTGGCCGGCTGCTGGCGATCAACCCGTTCGACCAGCCCGACGTGGAAGCCGCCAAGGCCGCCGCCCGCGAACAGCTCAAAGGCGCCGAGGAGGACGAACCCCGGTTCGTCGACGGTGAGGTCGCGGTGCATCCCGTCGGAGACTGGCTGCCCGCGGGCGTCACCACGCTCGGCGACGCGCTGCGAGCCCTGGTCGCGGCCACCCCGCCGCACGGCTACCTCGCGGTGCAGGCATATCTCGATCGCATCGCCGACGCCTCCGCTGCCCTATTGCGCGACGAGTTCGCCCGCCGCGCTGGTCTGCAGACCACCTTCGGCTGGGGTCCGCGTTTCCTGCACTCAACCGGCCAATACCACAAAGGTGGCCACCAGAACGGATCGTTCCTCCAGCTGACCGGCGCGGTGGACACCGACATCCCGGTGCCGGGTACCGACTTCTCCCTCGGACGACTACAACGGGCGCAGGCCTTGGGTGACGCCCAGGTGCTGGCCGCGCACGGCCGTCCCGTACTTCGGCTGCACCTGCGCGACCGGCCGGCCGGATTGGTTGCCCTGGTGCACGCGCTGGGGAGCTCAGATGATCGTGACACGTAGGGTCAATCCGCTGGTGGACAGCCGGGACAAGAGGCTGCCCCGGATCGCCGGACCGTGCGGTGTGGTGATCTTCGGAGTCACCGGGGACCTGTCCCGCAAGAAGCTAATGCCGGCGTTCTACGACCTGGCCAACCGGGGGCTGCTGCCGCCCGGTTTCGCGTTGGTCGGGTTCGCCCGCCGGGACTGGGCCGACGAGAACTTCGCTGAACTGGTCCACGACGCGGTACGGGAGCATGCCCGGACCCCGTTCCGGGAGGAGGTCTGGGCGCGGCTGTCCGAGGGCATCCGGTTCGTGCCCGGCAGCTTCGACGACGATGCCGCCTTCGACGGCCTCGCGAGCGTGATCGCTGACCTGGACAAGGAACGCGGTACCGGCGGCAACCACGCCTTCTACCTGTCCATCCCGCCCGCGATGTTCCCGGTGGTCCTCAAGCAGCTCGCCCGCACCGGATTGGCCGCGCAGGACGGCGACCAGTGGCGCCGAGTTGTGATCGAAAAACCGTTCGGGCACGACCTGCACAGCGCCCGGGAACTCAATGAAATCGTCAACGACGTCTTTCCTGAGGAGTCGGTGTTTCGCATCGACCATTACCTCGGCAAGGAGACTGTGCAGAATATTCTCGCGCTACGATTCGCCAATCAGCTTTATGAGCCGATCTGGAACAGCCATTATGTGGATCACGTACAGATCACCATGGCCGAGGATATCGGGCTGGCCGGCCGGGCCGGCTATTACGACGGTATCGGCGCGGCCCGGGATGTCATCCAGAACCACCTGATCCAGCTGCTCGCCCTGACCGCAATGGAGGAGCCGCTGTCCTTCTCCCCCGAATCTCTGCGTGGCGAGAAGCTCAAGGTGCTCTCCGCGGTCAAACTTGTCGAGCCGTTGGACGACACCACCGCGCGGGGCCAGTACACGGCTGGTTGGCAGGGCGGCACCAAGGTGGCCGGGGTACTCGAAGAGGGCGGCTTCCGCCCCGACTCCACCACCGAGACATTCGCCGCGATCACGCTGGCGGTGGACACCCGCCGATGGGCGGGCGTGCCTTTCTTCCTGCGTACCGGCAAGCGGCTGGGCCGGCGGGTCACCGAGATCGCGGTGGTCTTCAAGCGGGCGCCGCATCTGCCGTTCGAGGCGACCATGACCGAGGAGCTGGGCCAGAATGCCCTGGTGATCCGGGTCCAGCCGGACGAGGGCGTCACCATCCGGTTCGGCTCGAAGGTGCCGGGCACCGCGATGGAGGTGCGCGGCGTCACGATGGACTTCCGTTACGGCACGGCCTTCACCGAGTCGTCGCCCGAGGCGTACGAGCGGCTGCTGCTGGACATGCTGCGCGGTGAGCCGTCGTTGTTCCCGGTCAATGCGGAGGTGGAGCTGTCCTGGGGAATCCTTGATCCGGTGCTGGAGCACTGGGCCAAGCAGGGCGCGCCAGAGCCCTACCCGGCAGGCACCTGGGGGCCGCCGTCGGCGGACCGGATGATCGCCCGAACCGGCCGGACCTGGCGGCGGCCGTGATGACGAACTCTGCCTGCTGAGATGCGATGCGTTGTGCTCGGCGCCACCGGCTATATCGGTGGCCGCCTCGTTCCAGCACTGCTGGACGCCGGCCATCGGGTGCGGGTGGTGGCGCGTACTCCCGGCAAGCTCGATGAGGTGCCGTGGCGGGATCGGGTTGAGATCGTCCACGGTGACGCCACCGATGCCGCCAGCGTCCGAGATGCGATGGCCGGCCAGGAGGTCGCCTACTACCTGGTGCATTCGCTCAACCGGCGTGACTTCGTCGATGTCGACCGCCGGGCCGCCCACGTGGTCGCCGAGGCGGCTCGCGCGGCGGGTGTGGCCCGCCTGGTGTACCTGGGCGGGATCACTCCCGACACCGGGCTCACTCCCTACACCGGGCCCCTCTCGGACCACTTGGCCTCGCGAGCCGAGGTCGGGCAGATCCTGCTCGACTCCGGCGTGCCTGCCATCGTGTTGCGGGCTGCGGTGATCCTCGGGTCCGGGTCGGCCAGCTTCGAGATGCTGCGCTACCTCACCGAACGGCTCCCAGCCATGGTCACGCCACGCTGGGTGCACAACCGCATCCAGCCCATCGCCGTCCGCGACGTGCTGCACTACCTGACGCACGCCGCTGCGCTGCCTCTGTCGGTCAACCGGGCCTTCGACATCGGCGGCCCCGATGTGCTGACCTACCTGGAGATGATGCGCCGCTATGCGGTGGTGGCCAGGCTGCCGCGCCGCGTGGTGGTGCCGGTGCCGGTGCTGACCCCGTGGCTGTCGGCGCAATGGGTGAACCTGGTCACCCCGGTACCGCGCAGCATCGCCGTCCCGTTGATCGAGTCGCTGGTGCACGAAGTCGTCTGTCACGATCGCGACATCGCCGGCTACATCCCGGACCCGCAGCGGGGTCTGACGCACTACGAGCGCGCCGTCGAGCTCGCGCTGATGCACACCCGCCGCGCCGAGGTGCCCACCCGCTGGTCGGACGCCTCCTGGCCGGGAGCACCGTCAGATCCGCTGCCCACCGACCCCGCCTGGTCCGGCGGTTCGCTGTATCAGGACATCCGAGAGCATCGTTGCGCCGCCGATCCGCACACTCTCTGGGATGTCATCGAAGCCATCGGTGGTGAACACGGCTGGTACTCCTTTCCTCTGGCGTGGTCGGTGCGCGGCTGGATCGACCGGCTCGCCGGGGGCGTGGGGTTGCGCCGCGGCCGCCGCGACCCGCACCGGCTGCACGTCGGCGAGGCGCTGGACTGGTGGCGCGTGGAGTACCTCGACCGGCCCCGGCTGCTGCGGCTGCGCGCCGAGATGCGCCTGCCCGGCCGGGCCTGGCTGGAACTCGAGGTAGTTCCGGACGGTGACCACGGCGCGCGCTACCGGCAGCGGGCCCTGTTCACCCCCCATGGACTGGCCGGACATCTGTACTGGCGAGGCATCGCACCCTTCCACGGCATCGTCTTCGGCGGCATGGCGCGCAACATCACCGGCGCCGCCGAGCGGCTACCACATCGAGCATCAGAAAAAGCCTGAATGCGCGTGGCGATCGCGTTGTTCACCCGCGATTTGCGGGTGCACGACAATCCAGTGCTGCACGCCGCCGTTGAGGCGCACCTGGTTGGCGCTTGTTTACTCGCGGATTCGGATCAGATCCGATGTGGTGTGAAGGGAATTGCGGCGCGGGAATCCGCCGAGCCAGGGTGGCGGGTGGAATCGCGGAATTCCGTCGGTCATGTCGATGTGCCAGTCCGAATGATGAATGAGTCGGTGATGGCGCCCGCAGAGCGTCACGCAGTTGCCGACGCTGCTGGGTCCGCCGTCGGCCCAATGAATCACGTGATGAATATCGCACCAGCGCGCCGGAACGGAACAACCCGGAAAGACACATCCGCCGTCACGAAGGATCACCGCGCGGCGGATCGCGGTGGGCACCGTGCGGCTGGCGCGTCCCACGTCGAGTGGTTCACCTCGGGCCCCGAGGACGACCGGGATGATTTCGGCGTCACAGGCGATGCGGCGGGCGATCTCGGCGTTGATCGGACCGCCCAGGGCGAGTGACGCCGAGCCGATGCGACCTTGGAGCACCGGCAGGCTGACGGTCACCACCACCTGCGGGCGCTCCCCACCCTCGGTGGGGAGCTCGCCGCTACCCAGCGCCCGTTGCGCCAGCTCGACCAGGGCGTCGGCGTCCCGTTGCGCGGCGGTGCGCAGGTCGACCTCAGTGTCGGTGGCCGGCCGGGGCGCGGCCAGCGGGCTCAGCGCCGAGCGGACGATCTCGGCGGCTTCCCGATCCAGCCATCCGGCCAGCTCCACGCCGCCGTCACGGTCACGCCAGCTCAGGTGCCGCCGGGTCTCGGGATGATGATCCTGGGGTGGCCGGCCGTCCTGGTCGAGGTAGGCCAGCATCCGCTTGCCCAGCACCGCCAACTGCCCGGCATCCAGAATGCGGGCCTGCTTTGCCAGCTCGGTCTCCACCTGCGCCCGCTGCTGCACCCGGACATGCGCCGGAATCCGTGCCAGCACCGAGCGGATCACCGCGACGTCCGCGGCGCCGATCGCGTGCTCGGCGACCGCCGCAGCGGTCTGCGGCAGCCGCGGTGCCAGCGGCGTGCCGCCGAGCCCGCGGCCGGGCTGCACGTCAGCCGCGGCATCGACCCTTGACCGCGCTTCACTCCGCGGCACCCGCGCCACTGCCCGCACCAGCTCTACCGTCGAAGCATAGCCTTTCGCGGTGGCGATGCCCCGGGAATCGATTTCCGCGATGACCGACAACATTTGCGCCCAGGTGGCGTGCAACTGGGTTTCCAACGCACCCAGCTCAGCAAGCAGCTCCGCATCGCTGCTTTGCCACACTATTGGTGGGCACACCGGCGCCGTCGGCATAGCCCGACCTTAGAACCGACCCCTGACAATCTCGGTCCAGATTCAGCAACACTGCCTGAACACGTTCGCGTCGTCGCGCAACAGGCACCGACTGTCCGGGGCCGCTAGCATGGCATCGGTCGTGCCTGAAAGAGGAGGCTGATTTCCCTGGTCAGAGGCGAGCGATGATCATCGACCTGCCGTCGACGACGACCGCGGCGGTGAACCACGCACTGATCGATATCCGGGAGCGCGGCGGTGCGGTGGCACTGGGCCGGGTGCTCACCCTGGTGATCGTCACCGATGATTCCGCCCAGGTCGAGCAGTCGATCGAGGCCGCCAACGAGGCCAGCAAGGAGCATCCGTGCCGGGTGCTGGTGGTGGCGCGAGGTCTCAAGCGGGCCGGGACCAGACTGGACGCCCAGATTCGTGTCGGTGGTGACGCCGGCGCCTCGGAGGTTCTCGTGCTGCGCCTGTACGGTCCGCTGGCCGACCATGGAGACAGCGTGGTGATACCGCTCCTGCTGCCCGACTGCCCCGTGGTCGCCTGGTGGCCCGGCCAGGCCCCGGCGGTTCCCGCCGCGGATCCCATCGGGAAGCTGGCGCAGCGCCGCATCACCGACGCCGCTGCGGCCGCTCAGCCCATCAAGACACTCGAGAGTAGGCGGACCTCCTACACCGCCGGGGACACGGACCTGGCGTGGTCCCGGCTCACCCCGTGGCGCGCCCTGCTTGCCGCGGCCCTCGATCTGCCGCCCTATGAGGACGTCGAAGCGGTTACCGTGACCGGCGCCGCCGATAACCCGTCCGCCGATTTGCTCGCGGGCTGGTTGCGGTCCCGCCTGCATGTTCCGGTGCGCCGCCGCACCAGCCCTCCCGGCGGCGGGATCAGCGCCGCGGTCCTGGAACGCCGCTCCGGATCAGTGGAGTTGGTCCGCCCGGACGGCAAGGTAGGCACCCTGCGCCAACCAGGCCAACCGGACCGCCGGATGCCGCTGCGACGCCGTCCGGTGCGTGAATGTCTCGCTGAGGAGCTGCGCCGGCTGGATCCCGACGAGACGTACCAGGCCGCGCTGAACGCGTTGACGGAGGTGGAAGGTCGCCGCACCGGCACGGCGAAGGGCGGCATCCGGTCGGCCGATGCAAGGCCCAGTCAGTGAGCCGTCCCGACGTGGTGGTGCATGCCACCGCCGAGGTGCTCGCCGCCGCCGCGGCGGCCCGGTTGATCACCCGGATCGTGGACATCCAGACGGCCGCCGGATCGGCGTCGCTGGTACTGACCGGTGGCGGAATCGGGGTCGCGGTACTGCGTGAGTTGGCGAACACGCAGGGTGCGACGGCGGTGGACTGGCGAGAACTGGACATCTACTGGGGTGACGAGCGCTTCCTGCCGGGTGGTCACCCGGAGCGCAACGAAACCCAGGCACGCGAGGCGCTGCTCGACCACGTCGGCGTGGATCCTGCCCGGGTATACCCGATGGCAGCCTCGGACGGTCCTTGGGGCAACGATCCGGACGCCGCGGCGAATGCCTACGAGGAGCTATTGCTGAACCGGCAGCGGCCGGAGGACCGCGGCCTGGCGCCGTCGTTCGACATCTGCCTTCTCGGCATCGGCGAGGAGGGCCACGTCGCATCGGTTTTCCCCGGCTCCCCTGCGGTGTACGAGACCGAGCGCGCGGTGATCGGCGTGCGGGGCAGTCCCAAACCGCCGCCCACCCGGATCAGCCTGACCCTGCCAGCCATCCGGTGCGCTGCCGAGGTGTGGTTGATCGTCTCCGGGCTTCAGAAGGCCGCGGCGGTGTCGATGGCACTGCGCGGCGCCGGAGAGGTACGGGTCCCTGCCGCCGGCGCAACAGGCCGCCGCCGCACGCTGTGGCTACTGGACCGGGCCGCCGCCGCCAAACTCCCCCCGGAACTTCTCACCCGCTGACCTTCCCCGCGCGTGTCGCGCTCCGATGCTCGGTGTGTCGCGCTTCCTTGCCCGGTGATGACAGGAGCCAGCAGCTGGCAGCCACCAGGTGGGCCGCCTACTCCATCAGGCTGAGGAAACCTCCTCACATTGCGGGAGGACCGGTCGATGCGCGGCCGGTATGTCTTGGGTGTACGAGCCGAGCGACGCCTGATGTCGTCGCACGATTACGGAGAGTGACAGACATGGGGGACCTAGTTGATACCCGCGCTGTCGGGCCACCGATTCAAAGCGCATCTGCGGACCGTTCCGGCGACGTTACCCAAGTTGCCCTTCCGGAGGGTCCTTACCGGAGAGTCCACCCGGACCTTTCCTGCATCCGCCTCATCGCCGCGTCCGCGATCGTCGCGGGACTGCTGCTGGGCACGGCCCCGGTAGCACTCGCCCAGGTCGGCCACCTGATCGCCACGGCACCCGCAGCGTTCGTCCAAGAGCTTCCCACCCAGGGAGCCACGGGCGGCCTCGACGCGGAGCATCCGAGGATACAAGGCGACAGCATCGACCGAACCGCGCAGTACCGGTCAGACATCCACGCGGTGACGTCGATGTTCAGCTGGAAGGGGACGAGTCGGGCCGTCAGATGCTCTTACGGATTGCTCATCGAGGGGGATACCCAGGGATGCCAAGCCGCTTGAGCTGAGCCGTTGCTGGACCCCGCCACCTGCCCGACCACTTCCGGTCGTGCCGCACGGCGGCGGGGCACGCGGGAACGGCTGACCTTCCTACAGCTCGCGAAGATTTACAGCTCGCGGGATTCTTTCAGCCTGGCCAAGGCCTCCGCCAGGATCGCCTCGCCGTCGGCGTCCGATCGGCGCTCCTTGACGTAGGCCAGATGGGTTTTGTACGGCTCGTTACGCGGTGCGTCCGGTGGCCGCTGCTCATTACGGCCGGCCGGGAACCCACAGCGTGGGCAATCCCACAATTCAGGTAGCTCGGCGTCCACTGCGAACGACGGCTGAGACTCGTGCCCGTTCGCGCACCAGTAGGACACCCGGTGACGGGGAGCGGTCTCTCCCCGCTCAGATTCCCCCATGGGCCCTGCTCCGACCCGCGTACCGCGGATGGCGTTGCCACTTGCCATTGATTGCCTCACCTCGCGGAACCGCCCGGGCACCGCCCGGGGCGTGCTCAGCCAATCTTGATCAGAAGCCCGATCCCCACGATGGAGATCACCCACACAGAGCTGACGAACAGCGTCAGCCGATCCAGGTTCTTCTCCACGACGCTGGAGCCGGACAGGCTCGATTGCACACCGCCGCCGAACAAACTCGACAGCCCTCCCCCGCGGCTTCGATGCAACAGGATCAGCAGGATCAGCGCGATGCTGGTGACCAGGAGCAAGATCTGCAGGAAGAGCTTCATCACACCCTCGTCGGACGACGACTGATTTGCAAGATTACTCCGTCGCAGATATCGATGGGGACCCCGGCCTCGTAGTCAGCGTGGCTCGGCACATTGTCCCCCGTTACGGTAGCGGGCCGCCCGCGGCCAAGGCGCAGAGTTTCGCGAACTCGTCGGCATCCAGGCTGGCACCGCCCACCAGCGCGCCGTCGATGTCGGGCTCGGCAACCAGATCGGCGACATTGCTCGATTTAACCGATCCGCCGTAGAGCACCCGGACCTCGTCGGCGACCTGCGCCCCATACTTGTCCGCCAGCGCCTCCCGCAGCGCGCCACAGACCTCCTGCGCGTCGGCCGGAGTGGCGACCCGCCCGGTGCCGATCGCCCAGATCGGCTCGTAGGCGATCACGATGGTCCGGACCTGATCAGCGGACAGGCCCTTGAGCGCGGCCCGCAGCTGATCGGTGCTGTGTGCCAGCTGCCCACCGGCCTCGCGGATCTCCAGGCCCTCACCCACGCACAGGATCGGCACCAGCCCGTGGCGCAGCGCAGCCCTCACCTTGCTGCCCACCAGCGCGTCATCCTCGCCGTGGTATTCGCGCCGCTCGGAATGGCCCACGATGACGTAGCTGCAATCCAGCTTGGCCAGCATCGCTCCCGACACGTCACCGGTATAGGCGCCGGAGTCCTTGGGCGACAGGTCCTGGGCGCCGTAGCGGATCAGCATCTTGTCCCCCTCGATCAGGGACTGGACGCTGCGCAACGCGGTGAACGGCACCAGCACCGCCACCTCGACCTTGGCGAAGTACTTCTCGGGCAGCGCGAAGGCGAGCTTCTGCACCAGGGCGATGGCCTCCAGGTGGTGCAGGTTCATCTTCCAGTTGCCGGCGATCAACGGTTGGCGAGCCATCCGCTAAGTCTCCAGCACCGCGACACCGGGCAATGTCTTGCCCTCCAGAAACTCCAGCGACGCGCCCCCGCCGGTGGAGATGTGCGAGAACCCGTCCTCCGGCAGCCCGAGCAGCCGCACTGCGGCGGCTGAGTCACCGCCGCCGACGACGCTGAACGCACCGGATCCCGCGATGGCCTCCGCAACCCCACGGGTGCCCGCCGCGAAGGGCTCCATTTCGAACACCCCCATCGGGCCGTTCCAGAACACGGTGGCAGCCCCGGCCAGCGCCGCAGCGAAGTCGCCCACCGTCTCCGGGCCGATGTCCAGGCCCAGCCACCCGTCCGGGATGGCGTCTGCGGGCACCGTGCGGGTGTTCGCGTCAGCGGCGAACTTGTCGGCGACCACCACGTCACCGGGTAACCGGATGGTGTCGCCGGAAACCTTCAGCAGCCGGGCGCACACGTCGACCATGTCCTTTTCCAGCAGCGACTCTCCGACCGGGTGACCGAGAGCCGCGAGGAAGGTGAAACACATCCCGCCGCCGACGAGCAGGGTGTCCACCTTCGGCAGTAGCGCCTCGATCACCGTGAGCTTGTCGGAGACCTTCGAGCCGCCCAGCACGACGGCATAGGGGCGCTCCGGCGCGTCGGTGAGCCGGCGCAGGGTGGTCAGCTCGTCGACCACCAGCGTGCCGGCATAGCCGGGCAAGCGTTCGGCAACCTCGACGACCGAGGCCTGCGCGCGGTGCACCACACCGAAGCCGTCGGAGACGAACGCGCCGTCGGGGCCCACCAGGGTGGCGAGTTCACCGGCCAACGCACCCCGCTCGTCGGGATCCTTGGACGTCTCGCGCGGGTCGAAGCGGACGTTTTCCAGTAGCGCGATTCCCCCGCCGACGAGGCCGGCCACCGCCGCGTGAGCCGATTCACCGACAACGTCGGTGGCAGCGGCCACTGGGGCGTCCAACAGCTCGCCGAGCCGGGTGGCGACCGGAGCCAGCGAGTACGCCGGATCCGGTGCGCCTTTGGGGCGGCCGAGATGCGCGGTCACCACCACCCGGGCCCCGGCGCCGGTCAGTGCTCGCAGGGTGGGCAATGAGGCTCGGATCCGGCCGTCATCAGTGATGCGCGCCCCGTCCAGCGGCACGTTGAGATCAGCTCGAACCAGCACCGTCCGGCCGGACACGCCGTCGGCAAGCAGGTCGTCGAGCGTCCTCACAGCTGTGAGCCGACCATCACTACCAGATCAGCAAGCCGGTTGGAGTAGCCCCACTCGTTGTCGTACCAACCGACGATCTTGACCTGGTTGCCGATCACCTTGGTCAGCGGCGAGTCGAAGATGCACGACGCGGGGTCGGTGATGATGTCCGAGGACACGATCGGCGCGTCGCTGTAGCGCAGGATGCCCTTCAGCGGACCATCAGCGGCGGCCCGGAAAGCCTCGTTGACCTCCTCGACGCTGGTGTCCCGGGAGACCCCTGCGGACAGGTCGGTAATCGATCCGGTGGGGATCGGCACCCGCAGCGCGTAACCGTCGAGTTTTCCGTTGAGATCCGGCAACACCCGCCCGATGGCTGCGGCGGCTCCGGTGGAGGTCGGCACGATGTTGATCGCGGCGGCCCGGGCCCGGCGCAGGTCCTTGTGCGGGCCATCTTGCAGGTTCTGGTCCTGGGTATAGGCGTGGATAGTGGTCATCAGACCCTGCTCGATACCCAGCGCGTCGTGCAACACCTTAGCCATCGGGGCCAGGCAGTTCGTGGTGCACGAGGCGCAAGAGATCACCGTATGCGAACCGTCCAGGCGGGAGTCGTTGACCCCGAGCACCACGGTGATGTCCTCACCCTTGGCCGGTGCGGAGATGACGACCTTCTTCGCGCCGCCCTCGTCGACGTGCTTGCGGGCGTCTTTGGCCGTGGTGAAGAAGCCGGTCGACTCCAGCACCACATCGACGCCCAGCTCACCCCACGGCAGCGCACCCGGGTCCCGCTCGGCGAGCGCCTTGATGGTCTTGCCGCCCACCGCGATGCCGTCGTCGGTGACGTGCACGTCCTCTTTCAACCGGCCCAGCACGCTGTCGTACTTGAGCAGGTGTGCCATGGTGGCGACGTCTCCGAGGTCGTTGAACGCCACCACCTCGACGTCGTGGCCGCCAGCCTGCACGGCGCGCCAGAAATTCCGCCCGATGCGGCCGAATCCGTTGATTCCTACCCGAACGGTCACGATCTCCCTCTCCCTCTCCACACGACTACCGGCGGCACGGCCGGCCCGAACTGCCGTCTCTACGCTTTGGAGCGCAACCCTATCGGGCAGTGCCCACCGCGCAGGACCCCCGGGAGGGGGAGCCGCAGGGTTGTTCCCCGCAGAGCTGGCCGCATTCAGCGGGCTGAGCGGGGTTAACGGCACCCCTTTGCCCCGTTGCGCCCGCTGAGTGCGTGTCAGGCGTCGAGCATGTCGGGCGTGATGGCGGATTCGGTGTCCGGGACGCCGAGTTCCTCGGCTTTGCGGTCCGCCATCGCGAGTAGGCGGCGGATGCGGCCTGCGACGGCATCTTTGGTCAACGGCGGGTCGGCGAGTTGGCCCAGCTCCTCCAGGGAGGCCTGCCGGTGCTCCAGGCGCAGCCGACCAGCGGTGAGCAGATGTCCCGGGATGTCCCCACCGAGCAGGTCCAAGGCCCGGGAGACCCGCGCCGCCGACGCCACCGCCGCGCGGGCGGATCGCCGTAGGTTGGCGTCATCGAAGTTGGCCAGGCGGTTGGCGGTGGCGCGGACCTCGCGGCGCACCCGGCGCTCTTCCCAGGCCAGCACGGAGTCATGCGCGCCGAGCCGGGTGAGCAGTGCCCCGATGGCGTCCCCGTCCCGGATCACCACCCGGTCGGCACCTCGAACCTCCCGTGCCTTGGCTGAGATGCCCAGCCGGCGGGCGGCTCCCACCAGAGCCAGCGCGGCTTCCGGTCCGGGGCAGGTCACTTCCAGCGCCGCCGAGCGGCCCGGCTCGGTGAGCGACCCGTGCGCGAGGAAGGCACCCCGCCAGGACGCCTCGGCGTCACAGATGCCCCCGGAGACCACTTGCGGGGGCAATCCCCGCACCGGCCGGCCGCGGACGTCCAGCAGACCGGTCTGGCGGGCCAACCCCTCGCCGTCCCGGACTATGCGCACCACGTAACAGGTGCCCTTGCGCAACCCACCGGCCGTGATCAGGTGTACGTCGGAGGTGTGCCCATAAAGTTCGTGCACCTCCCGGCGCAGCCGGCGAGCGGTGGCGCCGGTGTCCAGCTCGGCTTCCACCACGACGCGCCCGGCGATGATGTGCAGCCCCCCGGCGAAGCGCAATAGGGAGGAGACCTCGGCTCGCCGGCAGCAGGTCTTGGTCACCCGCAGCCGACTCAGCTCGTCCTTGACGGCGGAGGTCATGGCCACCGGCGCTTCTCCTCCCCTTGCAGGTCCGACTTTCGATCGCCAGGCGTGTCCACCGTGTCGATACTTTGCCCCAGTATCCGACGTAGTGCTGCGGCCAGCGCGACCGGATCGTGGCGATCGGTGGATCCGTCGTCAGCGACCCGGTCAAGGTACGCGTGCCCGCCGAGCGCCCGCGCACAGCGGTGCAACCGAGCGGGCACCGGAACCGTGTCGACGTCGGCGAGGATCCCGTGCACGGTGAATCCGGGCGGTGCGTGATCCAGGAGCACGGTCAGGTGCTGCTCCGGGGAGAACCCGGCAGTCTCACCCGGTTGCGGGACCAGATTGAGGATCAGGATACGGCGAGCCATAGTGGTGGCCAGGGCAGTGGCTAGATCGGGAACCAGCAGGTGTGGGAGCACGCTGGTGAACCACGAGCCGGGTCCGAGCACCACGAGATCGGCGTCACCGACCGCACGGACCGCCTCGACGCAGGCCTGCGGCCGGTCGGGTCGCAGCCACACCCGGTGTACTCGCCCCGGCGTGCTAGCCACCGCCACCTGGCCGCGGATCCGCCGCAACGTGGCCGGATCACCGTCCAGACCCGCCACGTCAGCTTCGATGTCGAGTGGTTGAGCGGTCATCGGCAGGACCCGTCCAGTGACGCCGAGCAGCCGGCAGGCCTCGTCGAGCATCGCCACCGGATCGCCCAGCACCTCCAGCAACCCGGCCATTACCAGATTGCCCACGGCGTGCCCGGCCAGCGCCCCACTACCACCGAAGCGATGTGCGAACACCTGGCGCCAGCGACCGGCGTCGCCGCCGCCGGCAGCAAGAGCGGTCAACGCCATCCGCAGGTCCCCCGGCGGCAGGACTCCCAGTTCCCGGCGCAGTCGCCCGGACGATCCACCGTCATCGGCCACCGTGACCACTGCGGTGACGTCCTTCGTGATGGTCCGCAACGCCAGCAACGTGGCGTACAGTCCGTGGCCGCCGCCCAGCGCAACGGCCTTCAGAGCGCGGGTCACTCGCGGCCCACATCCCGGTGCACCACCTTGACGGTCATCCCGTCGTCTTGGCCGAGCCGGGAGGCCAGCGCCTCGGAAACGACCACGCTGCGGTGTTTACCACCGGTGCAGCCCACTGCGATGGTCAGGTACCGCTTACCCTCCCGACGGTAACCACCGCTGATCAATCGCAGCAACTCCAGGTACCGGTCGAGGAATTCTTCGGCACCTTCCTGAGACAGCACATAATTGCGCACGTCGGCTTCCAGGCCGGTAAACTCGCGCAATTCCGGGATCCAGAATGGATTGGGCAGGAATCGCACGTCGATCACCAGATCGGAGTCCATCGGAAGGCCGTATTTGTAGCCGAAGGACACCACGGTGACCCGGGTACAGGTGCTCGATTCTCCACCGAAGGCGTGCTCGATCTTGGCCCGCAGCTGGTGCACCGACAGCCCGGTGGTGTCCAGCACCAAGTCCGCCTCATCGCGCAGCGGGGCGAGCAGTGCCCGCTCCGCGGTGATCCCGTCGACCAGACGGCCATCGCTGTGCAGCGGGTGGCTGCGCCGGACCTGCTCGAAGCGGCGGATCAGCACTGCATCGGTGGCTTCCAGATACAGCACCTTGGGTCGGTAACCGCGAGCGTCCAAGTCCTTGATCACGGCGGCCAGGTCACCGGTGAACGCACGGCTGCGTACGTCCATGACCACCGCCACCCGGGTCACCACGCCCTGCGAGCGGGCGCCCAGCTCGACCATGGTGGCGATCAGTTCGGGAGGCAGGTTGTCGACCACGAACCAGCCGAGGTCCTCCAGCACCTTGGCGGCCGTGCTGCGACCGGCTCCGGACAGCCCGGAGACCACGGCGACCTCGATACCGCCCTGTGCCTGCTGAGTCCTCGTCACGATGCACCCTCGCTGGTGCTGCTCAGGGCGGCGAGCACGGCCCGGGCCGTGCTCGGACCGACTCCGGGTACCTCGGTGAGCTCGGCCACGCTGGCCTGCCGGATGCGGTGTACCGAACCGAAGTGCTTGAGCAGCGCGGTGCGCCGGGCCCGCCCGAGCCCCGTGACGTCATCCAACGCAGAGCTGGTCATGCGCGCCGATCGTTTCTGCCGGTGGTAGGTGATCGCAAACCGGTGCGCCTCGTCGCGCAGCCGCTGCAGCAGGTACAGGCCCTCGCTGCTGCGGGGCAGGATCACCGGATCGGCTTCGCCGGGCAACCAGATCTCCTCCAACCGCTTGGCCAGCCCGGCAACCGCCACCTCGGTCACACCGAGCTCGAACAACGCCTGCGCTGCCGCGGCCACCTGTGCCGGACCGCCGTCGACCACGAGCAGGTTCGGCGGGTAGGCGAACTTGCGGGGCCGCCCGGTGTCGGGATCCAGGGCAGGCTTGTCGGTCGTCTCCTTGTCCCGCACGTGGCGGGCGAAACGCCGGCGGACCACTTCGGCGATGCTAGCCACGTCATCGGAGCGGCCGCCGCCGGCGGCGTCGCGGATCGCGAAGCGCCGGTAGTCCGACTTGCGGGCCAACCCGTCTTCGAAGACCACCAGCGAGGCCACCACATCGTTGCCCTGGACGTGGCTGACGTCGATGCATTCGATGCGCAGTGGTGCGGTGTCCAACCCGAGGTATTCCTGGATCTCCTGCAGCGCCGCGGCCCTCGCGGTCAGATCGCCGGCGCGGCGCAGCTTGTGCTGCGCGAAGGCCTCCGCGGCGTTGCGTGCCACGGTCTCGGCCAGCGCACGCTTGTCGCCCCGCTGCGGGATCCGTAACTGGACCCGTGAACCGCGCAGTTCGGAAAGCCACTCGGTCAGAGCGTCGGTGTCCTCGGGGTCGTCTGGTAGCTCCGGCACCAGCACCTCGCGGGGCACCGGGGCATCAGCAGCGACATCCTCGGAGCCGGCCAGTGCCGCCTGCTCACCGTAGAACTGGGTCAGGAACTGGCCGACCAGATCGACCTGTTCCACCCTCTCGATCACCCAGCCGCGCTGGCCGCGAACCCGCCCGCCGCGAACGTGGAACACCTGCACGGCGGCCTCGAGCTCGTCGCAGGCGAAAGCGATCACGTCCGCGTCGGTGCCGTCGCCAAGCACCACCGCCTGCTTCTCCATCACCCGGCGCAGCGCACCCAGATGGTCGCGCAGCCGCGCTGCCCGTTCGAATTCCAACTCGGCAGCCGCCGCCTCCATTTCCCGCTCGAGCCGGCGGATCATCTTGTCGGTGCGGCCGGACAGGAAATCGCAGAAGTCCTCGACGATAGCGCGGTGTTCCTCGGCGGTAACGTTGCCCACGCAGGGCGCCGAACATTTATCGATGTAGCCGAGCAGGCAAGGCCGGCCGATCTGGCCGTGTCGTTTGAAAACGCCTGCCGAGCACACCCGGGCCGGGAATACGCGGGTGAGCAGGTCGACCGTCTCTCGGATCGCCCAGGCGTGCGCGTAGGGCCCGAAGTACCGGACCCCCCGACGGCGCGGCCCGCGGTAAACGTGCAACCGCGGATATTCTTCGTTCAGCGTCACGGCCAGCACCGGGTAGGTCTTGTCGTCGCGGTAACGCACATTGAACCGCGGGTCGAATTCCTTGATCCAGTTGTATTCCAGCTGCAAAGCCTCAACTTCGGTGCTGACTACTGTCCACTCCACCGAAGCCGCTGTGGTGACCATCTGCCGCGTCCGCGGGTGCAGGCCGGACAGATCGGCGAAGTAGGAATTCAACCGGCTGCGCAGGCTCTTCGCCTTGCCGACGTAAATCACCCGGCCGTGCTCGTCCCGGAAGCGGTACACCCCGGGCTCGTCGGGGATCGTCCCCGGCGCGGGTCGGTAGGTGTACGGATCAGCCATCAGCTGGCAGCCTACGGCTGCCCTCATCCCGACATGGGCAAGGGCCGGGGGGCGGGCGGGCTAGGCGATGCGTTTGAGTTGGGCCGACAGGTGCGGCTTCATGGGCAGGCCGCGCAGCGCCCGTTCCTCGGCGTAGGCCAGGTCACCGTCCTCGACGATGCCGTACAACCGGGCAGCCGCGGTGGTTTGCCGGGCCGTTTCGGTCCGCTCGATAACGCTGGCGTACAGCTCCCAGGTTGTCTCGCTGGCGCGCCCGCCGTAGTAGATCTCGCAGATACCGAACATGTGCGCGAGAACCAACTCGATGGTCTCCTCCTCATCCATCCGCCACCACCCGACCTCCCTGGCCGCCGGGCGCAGCACCTTACCCTCTGGGCTCAGCAACCAGGCTCGTGCCTCGTAGACCAGAAAGGGCCTTCCGTCGTGGGAAAAGCTGATCTGCTGGCCGAAGGGGAACTCGCCGAGCAGTGAGGGGTACTGCGCCAGCCCCTTCCCGCGCCACACACCCAGCAATGGCGCGAGCGGCTCGCATTGGGGATGCAACTCGACGCCCTGTCCCAGTTTGACGGCGTCCATGGGGATCGGCAGGTCGTCAAACCACGGGGTGAGGCGGTCGGGAGCAGCCTGCATCGTGTCAACGTCAGTACTCGACTGGGATATGTCGCTGTTCACCCGTGAATCGGATCACGAACCGGCCGTGTTGCGCTAGGCAGCCGAGGGGTGCCGATGCGGTACGCGCGGGGGACGGTCCCGAGTCGCGCTGTGAAAATCACACTCTGTCACGGCAGGCCCTATGGCATGACCCACAGCAGTCGTACGCTGAGACGCGTCTACTGAGGGGGTCTCAGCGATGGGTTTCTTTCGCCATACCGCGATATCGCTCACCGTCGCCGTCGGGTGTGCAGTGTTGACTCCGGCGGTAGCAGCGGCCGCGGTCCAGTCAGCGGCTGCGCCGTGCGGGCCGTCCGCAGCTGCCTGTGTCAGCCTCGGCAGCCAGCGAGCCTGGCTGATGAGTGGGGGCCAAGTCACTTACGGGCCCACCCCGATCACGTCCGGCAAACCGGGTCACCGCACCCCGCCCGGCGTGTTCCACGTGTTGTGGAAGGACAAAAACCACCGCAGCTCGATATTCAACAACGCGCCGATGCCCTACTCGGTGTTTTTCACCAGCAGCGGAATCGCATTTCATGAAGGTAGCCTGAAGGTGCCCTCAGCCGGATGTATCCACCTGAGCCGCAGCGCCGCCCAGACCTTCTTCGGCAAGCTGTCCGTGGGCCAGGTTGTGCAAGTGGTGAATTGACCTAGCAGTCACGGCTGAGGTGGACCACTTCGGTCCGACACAAGTGTGCGCAGCGCGGGCAGCAGTGCCCGCAGTGCCTGTCCCCGATGCGACACCGCGTCCTTCTCGGCCGGATCCAACTCGGCGGAGGTGCGCCGGCCGCCGGCCGGGATGAAGATCGGGTCGTAGCCGAAGCCATTGCTGCCGCGAGGCGCTCGGGTGAGCGTGCCGCCCCAGCGTGCGCGCACCACTGTCTGGTTGACACCCGGCACGACCAGCGCCGCAGCGCAGATGAATGCGGCGCCCCGGCGATCGTCGGGGACGTCGGTGAGCTGATCGAGCACCAGTTGCAGGTTCGCGACGTCATCTCCGTGGCGGCCGGCCCACCGCGCCGAGAACACCCCGGGCATGCCGTTGAGTGCATCCACCTCCAGACCCGAGTCGTCGGCGACCGTGGCCAGCCCGGTGGCGGCCGCCGCATCCAGGGCCTTGGCCAGCGCGTTGTCCTCGAAGGTAGCGCCGGTCTCCGGCGCCTCCGGGAACGGCGGCACCTCGTCGAGTCCGATCACCTGGACGCCGCCGAGGTCCGACAAGGCCAGGATCCGCCGCAGCTCTGCCAGCTTCCTGGTGTTGCGGGTCGCCAGCAGCAGCCGGTCGGCGCTCACGACCGGGGCAAATCGCCGGGATACGGCGCGATCAGCGCGGTGGCTTGGCAGGCGGTCAGCTCCTGGCAACCCTTGAGCGCCAGATCCAGCATCTGGTCCAGCGTGGACCGGGCGAAGGTGGCACCCTCCGCGGTGCCCTGGAGTTCCACCAGGCTGCCGCTGTCAGTGGCCACCACGTTCATGTCAACCTCGGCGCGGGAATCCTCCTCATAGGGCAGGTCCAGCAGAACCCGGCCGTCGATCACGCCGACACTCACTGCGGCGATCGAGCAAGACAGCGGATTCGGCTGGCGCAGCCGGCCCGCGGCGCGCAACCACGTCACCGCATCGGCCAGCGCCACATAGCTCCCTGTGATCGCCGCGGTGCGGGTACCGCCGTCAGCCTGGATGACATCACAGTCCAGCGAAATGGTGTTCTCGCCCAGCGCGGCCAGGTCGATGCACGACCGCAGGGCCCGCCCGATCAGCCTGCTGATTTCGTGAGTCCGGCCGCCGAGGCGGCCCTTGACCGACTCCCGGTCGCTACGGGTATGGGTGGAAGACGGCAGCATCGCGTACTCCGCGGTGAGCCAGCCCTGCCCGGAACCCTTGCGCCAGCGCGGCACGCCTTCCACCACGCTGGCGGCGCAGAGCACTCGGGTGCGGCCACATTCGATCAGCACCGACCCCGCAGGCCACTGCTGGTAGCCACGGGTGATGCGCACCTCCCGGAGCGCCTCATCGGTCCTACCGTCCGCACGCGCCACCGCACCAGCCTACTCACCGTAGTGAGCTCATCTTCCGACGGCCGAGCCGTCAGGTTTCACGACGGCCGAGCCGTCAAATTTCATAGTTCGCCCCGGGGTGGACCAGCTCAGTGGGCCCGTTGAAGGCAGCCCGAGCTTCGGCGAGCACCTGCTCGGGATCCGTCCACGGCGGCACATGGGTGATCAGGAGCCGGCCCACGCCAGCCGCGGCGGCGGCCTCGCCGGCATCCCGTCCGGACATGTGCACGCCGCGTGGGTTGTCCGGCCGGTGGGGCCAGGATGCCTCGGCGAGCAGGACGTCGGCCCCGGTGGCCAACTCGACGAGCTGGCGGCACGGACCAGTGTCTCCGGAGAAAACCAGCGCCCGACCCGCGTGGTGCAGCCGCAGCGCGTACGCCTCGCAGGCGTGCTCGACCGGCGCGGCGCGCAGCTCGAACGGGCCGAGCCGGGACACTTCGCGGTAAGACCGGAAGCTGTAGACGTCGGATAAGTCGGTCGCCTTGCGCTCGGCGGCGCTGGGCGCATACGCGGCGACCAGCCGTTCGGCGGCATCCGGCGGCCCGTACAGCGGCAATGGGCCAAGCGGCGGGGGGTCCGGATGGTAACGGCGGTAGACGGTCAGCGCCGAGACATCGGCACAGTGATCGGGATGCAGATGAGACAGCACCAGCCCGTCGAGGGTGAACGGATCGAGGTAGCGCTGCAGCGCGCCGAGGGTGCCGTTGCCTAGGTCGAGCACCACGTTGGCGCCCTCTGCCCGCACCAGGTACCCGGAGGCCGGGGAGTCCGCCGCCGGGACACTGCCGGAACAGCCCAGCACGGTCAACAGCATTGTCACCCTCCGGTCGGCGTGAAGGTCGCCAGGGAGGGTCCCAGGAAACGGCGGGCCAGCCGGGCGAAAGACACCGGATCACCGGTGGCGCTGAAGTGGTGTTCGGGCTCGTCGGCGTCGGCGCGCAGCAGCTCAGCCTCGGTGAGCACCCGCAGCACGTCCTTGGCGGTCTCCTCCGCGCTGGATACCAGGGTCACCCCGTCGCCCATGACGATTTGCAGGACCCCGGTCAGCAGGGGGTAATGAGTACAGGCCAGCACGAGGGTATCCACCCCGGCGCGCTGCAGTGGCTCGAGATAAGACTGCGCCAACCCGAGCATCTGGCGACCTGAGGTCATCCCGCGCTCGACGAAGTCCACGAACCGTGGGCAGGCCACCCCGGTCACTTCGACATGCGGTGCGGCGGCGAAGGCGTCGTGATAGGCCCGGGACCGGATGGTGGCCTGGGTGCCGATCACCCCGACCCGGCCGGAGTGGGTCGCGGCGACGGCCCGGCGCACCGCCGGGCGCACCACCTCCACGACCGGGATGGAGTAGCGCTCCCTGGCGTCGGCCAGGCACGCCGCGGATGCCGTGTTGCAGGCGATGACCAGGAGCTTCACCCCGCTGTCCACCAGCTCGTCAGCCACCGTCAGCGCGTGTGCACGGATCTGCGCGATGGGCAGCGAACCGTATGGTCCATGGGCGGTGTCACCCACGTAGAGCAGCCGCTCCCGCGGTAGCTGGTCCGCGATGGCACGCGCGACCGTAAGCCCGCCCACCCCGGAGTCGAAGACCCCGATCGGGGCGTCTGCACCGGTCACGACCCGGGACACTACCCGGCCCCGCGCGGGAACGGGGCGGGGAGATCAGGCCCAGAGTTGGGTGTCCAGGCGGGCGGCGGTCTCTTCCAGATCGCCGGTGTAGGCGCCGGTGGACAGGTACTTCCAGCCGGCGTCGCAGACTACGATGACGATGTCGGCGGGGTCGCCGGTGCCGGCGGCCTTCTCCGCGACGGCCATCGCGGCGTGCAGGATCCCGCCGGTGGAGATGCCGGCGAAGATTCCCTCGACCTCCAGCAACTCACGGGTGCGGCGCAGCGCGTCGAGGGAACCAACGGAGAACCGGCCGGTGAGTACTTCCGGGTCGTAGAGTTCGGGCACGAACCCCTCGTCGAGGTTGCGCAGGCCGTACACCAGCTCCCCGTAGCGCGGTTCCGCGGCGATGATCTGCACGTCGGGCTTGTGCTCGCGCAGGTAACGCCCCACCCCGACCAGCGTGCCAGTGGTGCCCAGGCCGGCGACGAAATGCGTCACGGTGGGCAGGTCGCGCAGGATCTCCGGACCGGTGGTGCGGTAGTGCGCCTCCGGGTTGGCGGGGTTGCCGTACTGGTAGAGCATGATCCAGTCGGGGTGCGCCGCAGCCACCTCCTTGGCCCGTGCCACCGCCTGGTTGGAGCCGCCCGCCGCCGGCGAGAAGATGATCTCCGCACCGTAGGCTTCGAGTAGCTGCCGGCGCTCGATCGAGGTGTTTTCCGGCATCACGCACACCAGCCGGTAGCCCTTCAGCTTCGCCGCCATCGCCAGCGAGATCCCGGTGTTACCCGAGGTCGGCTCGAGGATGGTGCAGCCTTTGGTCAGCTGGCCGGTGCGCTCGGCCTCCTGGATCATCGCCAACGCCGGGCGGTCCTTCACCGAGCCGGTAGGGTTACGGTCCTCGAGTTTTGCCCACAGCCGCACGTCCGACGAAGGTGACAGGCGAGGCAGCCCTACCAGTGGAGTGTCCCCCACCGCATCGAGCAGCGAGTCATAGCGGGCCAATTGTCGTTCCCTTCGGTCGCGCTCGTAGGGGCTGCGATTCGTGAGCTATAGCGGGACTACAGCTGTCGAAATCACTCACAACCGCCAGCGACAGCGGGGAGGATGGTGACGTTGTCGCCATCGCGCACTGCGGCCGCCAGGCCACCCGCGAAGCGGACGTCCTCGTCGTTGACATAGACGTTGATGAAGCGGTGCAGAGATCCGTCCTTCACCAGCCTGCCCTTGATCCCCGAATGCCGGCTCTCCAGGTCTTCGATCACCTCAGCGACCGTGGAGCCGGACGCCTCCACGGACTTCTCGCCTCCGGTATGGGTGCGCAGGATGGTGGGAACGGAGACATTGACGGCCATTCTCGGATCCTCCTCTGGGTACGGTCGGCTCACCAGTATCAGTACGCACAACTAAGCCCGGGCATTCCGAAGACGGCGGAGACTGCGCGAGCCGGCGCGCGGATCAGGCCGAATCGGGGATGTCGTCAGCACCGGTATGCGAGAACATATACGACTCGACGACCTCCACCGGTTCCTCGGTGACCTCACCGTCAATGATCCGGTACGAACGCAACTCGTGCACATCCGGATCGCGGGTGGAGATCAGCACGTAATGTGCGTCGGGATAACCCCACGCTCTGGTGACATCGGTGCGGGACGGATACGCCTCGGTGGCGGTGTGCGAGTGGTAGATCACCACCCGCTCCTCGTCCCGGGAATCCAGCTCACGCTGGAGCTGGAGGTCTTCCTTCGAATCGAATTCGTAGTAGGTCACCGAACGTGCGGCGTTGGTCATCTCGATGAACCGCTCCGGCCGCTCGGAACCCACCGGACCGGCCAGCACGCCACACGCTTCGTCCGGATGGTCGCGCCGGGCATGGTCGACCATCGCGTCGACGAGATCGCGGCGGATCCTCAGCACATTGTCATCCTACGTGCCGGCCAGCGCCTGGATGAGTGACTCTTGCACCCATGTGAGCCAGTGATACACACCCAGGTGCGGCGCGCGCGGGTCGTCGGGCGGGAGCTCGTCGGGCATGTCCTCGGTGACTTCCAGCACCGTGCCCAAGGCCAACCGCACATCGTTGAGCGCGGTGAGCCAGGCCTGCGCCTGTTCCTCGGACAGCCGGACCCGGCCGCCTCGCGCCGGGCAGGTATCGAGCACCACCCCGGCCACCCCGGCTTTGGCAGCCAGCAACTCGGGCTCATGCAGCGCTCGCAAACCGCCGGACAGCCCGGTGTCCTCCCGGTGGAAGTCAGGCAACAACCGGGCCAGCACGCGGTCAGTGGGCGCGGTGGTGGGACCGGCGATGATGCCGGTGAGTTCGGCCAGCTCGTCGTGCGGGCTGGCCGCGACCCGAGCCGCGAGCAGATCGCGAATCTGGCCGACCATTCCTCGCAGCAGCCCGGCCTCCCGTTCAGACAGGGTGCCGACCAGCAACCCGCCGCGCCGCCGCCAGCCGTTCACGCGTCCCGCTGCATGGTCGCCCACAGCCCGGCGCCGTGCAGCTTCGCGACGTCGATCTCCACCTTGTCCCGGGATCCGCTGGTCACCACCGCCCGGCCCTTGTGATGCACGTCGAGCATCAGCTTGGTGGCCTGGTCACGGCTGTATCCGAAGAGCTGCTGGAAGACGTAGGTGACGTAGGACATCAGGTTCACCGGGTCGTTCCAGACGATCGTCAACCATGGCCGGTCCTCGGTGCCGGCCTCGTCTGTTACCGGGTCTACTGCGGGGTCGACCCGGGCCTGTCCCAGTTCGACGGGTGTGGTCATGAATCAATGTTCCCACCAACGCCGACCAATAAGCTCCCCAGATGCCCCCCAGTAGCACCGCGTTTCTCACCGACCAGTACGAGCTGACGATGCTCGCCAGCGCGCTGGCCGACGGCTCGGCGGCCCGCCGGTGCACGTTCGAGGTCTTCGCTCGTGGGCTGCGCGGCCACCGCTACGGCGTGCTCGCCGGTATCCCCCGGCTGCTCGACGCGCTGGCTCGGTTCCAGTTCGACGATGAGCAACTGGCGTTCCTGCACCGCATCGTGGATGCACGCACCGTGGACTGGTTGGCCCACTACCGCTTCCGCGGCGACATCGACGGCTACCCGGAAGGCGAGCTGTATTTCCCCGGCTCCCCGGTGCTGACGGTGACCGGCAGCTTCGCCGAGACGGTACTGCTGGAGACGCTGGTGCTCTCGGTGCTCAATCACGACAGCGCGGTGGCTACCGCGGCGGCCCGGATGGCCAGCGCCGCGGGCGGTCGGCCGTTGGTGGAGATGGGTGGGCGCCGAACCCACGAGCGGGCCGCGGTGGCCGCGGCCCGGGCGGCCTATGTGGGAGGTTTCAGCGCGACGTCCAATCTCGCCGCCGGGCAACGCTACGGTATCCCGACCACCGGCACCGCAGCGCACGCATTCAGCCTGCTGCACGAGCGGGAGGCGGACGCGTTCGCCGCGCAGGTTGCGACGCTGGGCAGCGACACCACTCTGCTGGTGGACACCTACGACATCACCCAGGGCATCGCCACCGCGATCGAGGTCGCCGGGCCGGGGCTGCGAGCCATCCGGATCGACTCGGGGGACCTCGGGCAGCTGGCCCGGCAAGCTCGCGACCAGCTCGATCGGCTGGGCGCGCCGGATGTGCAGATCGTCGTGTCAGGGGACCTCGACGAGCACTCGATCGCGGCGCTGCGCGCCGAGCCGGTGGACTCCTACGGGGTGGGCACCTCGGTGGTGACCGGCTCCGGCGTGCCGACCGCGGGGATGGTCTACAAGTTGGTCGAGGTGGACGGGCATCCGGTGGCCAAGCGCAGCGCCGCGAAGATATCTCGAGGCGGCGCCAAGAGCGCGCTACGCCGGTACAAAGACACTGGCACCGCGGTGGAGGAAGTCGTGTTCCTCCGCGGCCGGCAACCCGAGCTCGGGGCGCATGATCGGCTGCTACCGGTGCCATTGCTCCGCAACGGCCAGCCCGTCGGCGGCCCCGAGACCCTGTACGACGCCCGCGAGCGCGTCGCAGCCGCCCTCGTCACCCTGCCCTGGGACGGCCTGCGGCTGTCCCCCGGCGAGCCCGCCATCCCCACCACCATCACCCTGCCTTCCCCACACCGACATGGAGACATATCGGGGGACTCAGCCGGCGCACGGTAGCGTGCGGGGCCGTGCCCGACCACGTCACAGCCGCAAAGGTGCCTGCGGTGGAGGCGTTGCTCGAGGCGGCGGTGCGCGCCGTGGGGGGATCGCAGCGGGCCGGGCAGATCCTGATGGCCGAAGCGGTGGACCGGGCGATCCGCACCGGCGAGCACCTCGCGGTGCAGGCCGGGACGGGTACCGGCAAGTCGTTGGCCTACCTGGTGCCGGCGATCCGGCACGCGGTGGACACCGGCACCACCGTGGTGATCTGTACCGCGACGATCGCGCTGCAGCGCCAGCTCGTGGACCGTGACCTGCCGCGGCTGGCCACCGCGTTGGAACCGCTACTCGGCAGTGCCCCGCACTTCGCGATCCTCAAGGGCCGGCGCAACTACCTGTGCCTGCACCGGCTGCAGACCGGACCGGCCGACGAGGGCGAGGACCTGTTCGACGCCGCCGCCGCAGCGTCGCCGACGTCGATACTGGGCCGCCAGATCGCCCGGCTGCACGACTGGTCCGCGGAGACCGAAACGGGGGATCGCGACGAGCTGGTGCCCGGCGTGCCCGACCGGGCCTGGCGGCAGGTGTCGGTCAGCGCCCGGGAGTGCCTGGGGTTGTCCCGGTGCCCCGTCGGCATGGACTGTTTCGCCGAGCAGGCCCGGGCCCGCGCCGGCCGGGCCGAGGTGGTCGTCACCAACCATGCACTGCTGGCGATCGACGCGATGGGCGATCGGCCCGTCCTGCCCGACCACAGCATCGTGATCATCGATGAGGCTCATGATCTGGTCGATCGGGTCACCAGCGCAGCCACCGAGGAGCTCACCGCGTCGATGGTCGAGACGGCGGCCCGCCGCTGCGCCCGGCTGATCGATCAGCAGGTTGCAGATCAGCTGGCCGCAGCAGGGGACGGGCTGGCGCTGCTGCTCGGCGACGCAGGGGTGCAGCGGTGGGACACGCTGGGCCACGCGGTGGCCACCGGGCTTGCCGCGGTGCGCGACGCAGCGCAGCACTGCACCACCGCGTTGGGCTCTGACCGACGTGAAGACCCAGATGACGCCGCCCGTCGCCGGCTGGCGCTGGCCGCGCTGGAGCAGGTGCACTCGTCGGCCGCCCGGGTGCTGGCCGCCTTCCCCGACGCCGAGACCGACCGGCGCGACGTGGTCTGGCTGGCAGATGAGCCGGTCCGGGGGCGTGTGCTGAGGGTGGCGCCGCTGCGCGTGTCCGACCTGCTGCAACAGCGGTTGTTCGCCAAGCGCACGGTGGTGCTGACCTCGGCCACGCTCACTCTGGGCGGCAGCTTCGACGCGCTCGCCGCCCAGTGGGGCCTGCCCCGGCAACGGCCGATCGGCCCACCCGCAGCGGGGACCGCCACCCAGCGGCCGCCGCCAGCCGATAACGACGCGGGCCCGGCCTGGGCCGGCCTGGATGCGGGGTCGCCGTTCGAGCACCGCCGAGCCGGGATCCTGTACACCGCTGCACACCTGCCGCCACCCGGGCGCGATGGGCTGGCGCCTGCCTGCCTCGACGAGCTGTGTGCACTGGTCACCGCGGCCGGCGGGCGCACTCTGGGCCTGTTCTCCTCGATGCGGGCCGCCAAGCAGGCCGCCGAGTCGCTGCGCCCCCGGCTGGACGTGCCCATCCTGTGCCAGGGCGACGACGCCACCGGCTTGCTGGTACAGCAGTTCGCGCAGGACGAGCCGACCTGCCTGTTCGGCACCCTGTCATTGTGGCAAGGCGTCGACGTGCCCGGCCGGTCGCTGTCATTGGTGGTGGTCGACCGCATCCCGTTTCCCCGCCCGGACGACCCGCTGAGCTCAGCGCGGCAACGCGCGGTTGCCGCCCGGGGCGGCAACGGATTCCTTGCGGTGGCCGCGACACACGCCGCGCTGCTGCTGGCCCAGGGCGCCGGGCGGCTGCTGCGGTCAACCGAGGACCGCGGCATGGTGGCGATCCTGGACCCCCGGCTGGTCACCGCCCGCTACGGCGGTTTCCTGCGCGCCTCGCTGCCACCCTTCTGGCCGACCACCGACCCGTCCGTGGCACGCTCCGCCCTAACCCGCCTCGTCGCCGCGCCCTGACCCTGCCCCCTCCCCTCCCTCCGATCCCCGATATGTCTCCATGTCGGGGTGATCAGGGTGATCAGAGGGTGATCAGGTGATCAGGGGAGGTGGGCGGCGACGGTGATGGTGCCGGGGGGTACTTCGGTGAAGCCGGCGTCGCGCACGAGAAGGATTCGGTGCTCTTTCCAAGCGTGGTCCGGGCACTCACCAGCCGATAGCTGCGCCCACTGGGCCGGGCTGGCGGTGCGCACCGCGCAGCGGTAGCCGCCGGCCGCCCAGCACTCCAGTTCGGTGACCCGGCCGTCGGCGGCCAGCCGCGCCGCGAGCAGCACAGTGGCATGCCCAACCTGCGCTGCCGCCTTGCCCACGGTCATCAGTGGCTGCGGCGTAAGCCAGAGCACCGGCAGCCCGTCCGGTGGTGGACCGGCATCATCGGGCGGCAAGTCAGTGCCACCCACCTGCAGTCGCGTCACGATGCGCGGCGTCTCGGCGACCAGCCAGGGCAGCAATGCACGGACCTGGGCACCACGGCGCTCGACCGTGACGCCGGGCAGTTCGGTCACCGCGACCCAGTGCGCACCGCGGGCTCGGCGGGCGACCTTCCGAATCCGACCGGCCAGCCAGGGCTGCACCTCCGGCCACCATGGCCCACCCGGCTGCGAACGCTCATCGCAGCACAGCGCCACCGCCGCCGACGCCGCGGCTTCCAGTACCGCGCTGCGCGGGGGCATCGCGTCTCGCTCCAGGTGCAGGATCAGCGGCATCGCCCGGTCGAGCGGGTCGCCACTCACAGAGGCACCCTGCGCAGCAACCCGTCGGCTGCGTCGGCGGCCTCCACCTCGTCGCGCGTCACACCGAGCACGAACAGCACGACATCCAGAAACGGCTGGTTGATCGCGGTGTCCGCGACCTCCCGCAGCGCAGGTTTGGCATTGAACGCGACACCGAGACCGGCCGCGGTGAGCATGTCGATGTCGTTGGCGCCGTCCCCGACCGCGACACACTGCGCCAGGGGTACTCCGAAGTGCTCCGCCGCTTGGCGTAGCGCGTCGGCCTTCCCGGAGCGATCCACCACCGGCCCGATGACCTGGCCGGTGAGCTTCCCGCCACGAATCTCCAGTTCATTGGCGGTACAGAAATCCAGCCCCAGATCATCAGCCAGCGGTTCCACGATCTGAGTGAAGCCACCCGAGACGGCTCCGCAGCGAAATCCCAACCGTTTAAGGGTCCGCACCGTCGTGCGCGCCCCGGGCGTGAACTCCAGTCCGCTGCTCACCTCGGCGAGCACGCTCACGGGAAGGCCCGCCAGCAGCGCGACCCGGCGGCGCAACGCCTGGGTGAAGTCCAATTCTCCGCGCATGGCAGCGTCGGTGACCGCGCGCACCTCTGCCCCGCAGCCGGCGTGTTCGGCCAGGGCCTCGATCACCTCACCCTGCACCAGGGTCGAGTCGACGTCGAAGACAACCAGGCGTTTGGCCCGGCGCGCGATGCCCACCCGCTCGACGGCGAGGTCGACCTCGCCGCGCGCGGCGAGGTCAACGAGCGCGGAACGTAGCGCGGCGTCGGCCGCCTCGGGGTTGCCGTTGCTGGGCACTGACACGAGCAGCTCGAGGCCGGTGACCGGGTAGTCGGCGATCCGCCGGATGGCGTCGATGTTGATGTTCAAAGCGGCCAGCGCGCGGGTCGTGTCAGTGAACGCCTGCGCCGTCACCGGCCGGCCCAGCACCAACACGACATGCGTGGAGGCGGCCACCATTGCGCCGATCGCGCCGGCACCGACCTCCACTTCCAGATGCATCCCGATACTGGCCATCGCCTGTTCGGCGGCCTCCTGCAGATCCTCGGGATCCGCCGCGGTCGCCACCAGGACGCCCAGAATGATCCGTCCCCGGATCACCACCTGCTCGACGTCGAGGATGTCCACGTCATGTCTGGTGAGCGCGGAGAAAATCACCGACACGACCCCGGGCTTGTCCCGCCCAGTGACCGTTACGAGCAGGGTGGTCCGTAAATTAGCGGTCACTTTTCGCGCGGGTCATCCACATTGGTCGCGCCTTCCTGCACGGCATACGCCGCCTGCTCGCTCGGCGCGGACGGGTGCCCGCGGCCACCGATATGCGCCTCATGCCGCATCCGATCCGACATGTGCGGGTAGTGCAACTCGAAGGCGGGCCGCTCAGAACGAATCCGAGGCAGTTCGGTGAAATTGTGCCGGGGCGGCGGGCACGAGGTGGCCCATTCCAGTGAGTTGCAATAGCCCCACGGGTCGTCGACGGTGACGGGCTCGCCGTAGCGGTAACTACGGAATACGTTCCACAAAAATGGCAGCGTCGACGCTCCCAAGACGAACGCGCCGATCGAGGACACCATGTTCAATGTCGTGAAGCCGTCACTGGGCAGGTAATCGGCGTACCGGCGTGGCATGCCCTCGTTACCGACCCAGTGCTGCACCAAGAACGTCAAGTGGAAGCCGATGAAGGTGGCCCAGAAGTGGAACTTGCCCAGCGGCTCGTCGAGCATCCGGCCAGTCATCTTCGGGAACCAGAAGTAGATCCCGGCGAAGGTGGCGAACACGATCGTGCCGTAGAGCACGTAATGGAAATGTGCCACCACGAAGTACGTGTCGCTGACGTGGAAATCGATCGCCGGCGCCGGCAGCAGCACCCCGGTCAGGCCGCCGAGCAGGAAGGTGATGAGGAAGCCGATCGCGAACATCATCGGTGTCTCGAACGTGAGTTGCCCACGCCACATGGTGCCGATCCAGTTGAAGAACTTGATACCGGTGGGCACCGCGATGAGGAACGTGGTGAAGGCGAAGAACGGCAGCAGCACAGCGCCCGTAGCGTACATGTGGTGCGCCCACACCACCACGGACAGTGCGGCGATCGACAGGGTGGCGAAGATCAGAGCTTTGTAGCCGAACAGCGGCTTGCGCGAGAACACCGGGAAGATCTCCGACACGATGCCGAAGAACGGCAGGGC
This sequence comes from Pseudonocardiaceae bacterium, assembly GCA_035606945.1. Taxonomy (GTDB): domain Bacteria; phylum Actinomycetota; class Actinomycetes; order Mycobacteriales; family Pseudonocardiaceae. The sequence continues at coordinate 20,596 of DATNDR010000011.1, read as the reverse complement.
CACGATGTAGACCTCGGGGTGGCCGAAGAACCAGAACAGGTGCTGCCACAGGATCGCGCCGCCGTTGGCGGGGTCGAACACGTGCGCCCCGAGCCGCCGATCGGCCTCGAGGCCCAGCAGCGCAGCAGTCAGGATCGGGAACGCCAACAGGACGAGCAGCGACGTCACGAAGATGTTCCAGGTGAAGATCGGCATCCGGAACATCGTCATCCCGGGCGCCCGCAGGCAGATCACCGTGGTGACCATGTTGACGCCGCCCAGAATGGTGCCCAAACCGGCGAGAACCAACCCCATGATCCACAGATCGGCGCCCGCGCCCGGCGAATGAATCGCATCGGACAGCGGCGTGTAAGCGAACCAGCCGAAGTCCGCGGCGCCACCCGGCGTCAGGAACCCTGACAACACGATGAGGCCACCGAACGCAAACGCCCAAAATGAGAAGGCATTGAGTCGCGGAAACGCCACGTCCGGCGAGCCGATCTGCAGTGGCAATACTAGATTCGCGAAGGCGAACAGAATCGGCGTGGCGTACAACAGCAGCATGATCGTGCCGTGCATGGTGAACAGCTGGTTGTACTGCTCGTTGGACAGGAACTGCATGCCGGGACGGGCCAACTCGGCACGCATCAGCATGGCCATGCTGCCGCCGATGAAGAAGAAGGCCATCGACGTGACCAGGTACAGCATGCCGATCACCTTGTGATCGGTGGTCTGCAGCAGCCCGAGTAAGGTCGACCCCTTGACCGTGGGGCGAACCGGACGCGGACGAGTGGCGATCGGCTGGGGTGCAACGGCCGTCACAGGTTGCCTCCTGGTTGTCCCCGACTCACCCTGCACGCTACCGGCCCACAGCAACCGAGTCACCGTGCAACCACAGTCACCATGGTCCCGCCTGATGGTAGCGCCCGCGGTCCCTCAAGCGTCCCCCACCCTCTGCCACACCGCGCCGACCGGTAGCGGCCGCCCGGGAAATGTTTACGGTCAGGTGGGTTGGGGTAACTCTTTGCTACCAACAGGAGTCTGATTCAGGAGCAGTGAGATCAATGTCGATTATCCGCACGGCCGGACTCGTCGCGCTCACGGCGCTGGGAGCCGCGAGCGTATTGCCCGGTGGAAATGCGGCCGCCGCCACCGCATCGAGCAGCGCACCGTGCGCGGCAGCCGCTCGGGCGTGCGTCGACTTGTCCTCCCAGCAAGCGTGGCTGATGCACGGCGGCACGGTCACCTACGGACCGGTTCCGGTAGCGACCGGCAAGGCCAGCGCCCCTACCGCCCCGGGCGTCTTCCACGTCTTCTGGAAAGACATCAATCACCGCAGCAGCTTGTTCAACGATGCACCGATGCCCTATTCGGTATTCTTCAACGGCGATGACGCCTTCCACCAGGACAGCGTGAAGGTTGCGTCCAACGGCTGCGTGCACCTGACCCGGCAAGCGGCCCAGACTTTCTACAACACCCTGCACGTCGGCGACGTGGTGCAGGTCGTGCCCTGATGCATGGACAACCCTTCCAGCGGGCTGAACAGGGAGGGTGGACATGGCGGGCGACGACGGTAGCCAGCGCATTCTGGAGCTGGTACGGCAGGACGAGGCCGTGCTGGTCCAACGCTGGGTGGCCATGGCGGTGGAGCCGCTACCGGGACGGCTGACCCCCGCTGAACTCGCGCCTGCATTCAGCTGCTGTCGACATTGACCGGTGCCCTGGATAAAGGCGACTTGGACATCCGCACGGACAATTACGCGGGATCTCGCGCGGTACTGGTCGAAATGTCCCGAGACTGGGCTCGGCGCGGCGGAGTGGTGATCGACATCTCGGCTGTGGAGATCGTCGACTCGTTCATCGGCCGGATGTTCGCCTCCATCGCAGCACTATCCCGCGTCCTCGATGCGGAGACCGTGGTGGTGGGCATGCGCCCGGCAGTGGCCATCACGCTGGTGGAGCTGGGGTTGTCGCTGGAGGGTGTGCGCACCGCCCTGGACTTGGAGAAGGGCCTGGCGATCCTGGATCGGGTGGCCGCCCGTCGAGGAATTGAAGACCAGCACCCGGACGAGGACACTGAACAACCCGTCACCCCCGGTGCGCCGGCTCCATGACCGCTGCCGGATCCGAGGCACAGATGCCCATCCGCACGGGCGACGATGTGGTCCGGGTCCGCCAGCTGGTCCGTGGCCACGCGCAGGCGGTGCGGTTGTCCCTGGTCGATCAGACCAAACTGGTGACAGCCGCGAGCGAGCTCGCTCGCAATATCGTGACCTATGGTGGGTCCGGGGTGGTGCGGATGGAGACGGTGACCAAAAGCGGCCGGACTGGAATACGAGCGATCTTCGCCGACTCCGGTCCCGGAATCGCCGACCTGGAGCTGGCCCTGACCGACGGGTGGACCAGTGGCTCCGGGCTGGGCCTCGAGCTGGGGGGTGCCCGGCGGCTGGTGGACGATTTCGACATCGACACCCAGGTGGGCAGGGGCACGACCGTCACGGTGGTGAAGTGGACGCGATGACTGCTTGGCGGGAATGAGTAGCCCGGCTACCGCCGAGGACGTGGCATGGCTGCTGCAGGACGAGCTCAGCAGCGCGGGCGCGGCGCGCCGTGCCGCTGAGCAGCTTGCCCAGGACATCGGGCTGCCGCCGGCTCGGGTGGCGGAAGTCGGCTTGGCGGTGACCGAGCTGGCCACCAACGTCCACCTGCATGGTGGCGGTGGAGCGATCCTGCTGCGTTCGGTCCGAGCCGGCGCGTCGGCGGCCGTCGAGGTGGTCGCGGTGGACAGCGGCCCGGGGATCGCCGACGTCGGGATCGCTCGCCGGGATGGTCACTCGACGGCCGGAACGCTGGGCATCGGGCTCGGCATGGTCACCCGGCTGGCTGATCGGGTCGATATCGCCTCCGCACCGGGCCGGGGCACCGTGCTGGCGGCTCGCTTCGAGGCCGACCGCGAGGCGCGTCCCACGCTGGCCGCCGATGCCGTCGGTCCGCCGGCAGCCGGCATTTCCCGGGCACTGAGTGGCGAGGACGTCTGCGGCGACGCGTACGCCGTGCGCTACGACGGGCCCCGAATCTCACTGATGGTGTGTGACGGGTCCGGGCACGGACCGCTCGCCGCGGCAGCCGCGCAGGAGGCGGTCCGGGCCTTCATCGACAGCACGCAGCCGGTGTCCCCACCCGAGATCGCCGTGCGCCGGATCCACCTGGCCTTGGCCGGCAGCCGTGGCGGTGCGGTGGCGGTCGCCGAGCTCGACCCGAACGCGCGCCGGCTGCGCTTCGTCGGGATCGGCAACATCGCAGGCGCCGTGGTCAGCGCGGGGAAAAAGCGCTGCCTGGTGTCCATTGGCGGGATCGTGGGATACCGCGAGCCGCCGCTGCGGCCCTTCGAGCACTCACTTCCGGACGATTCGGTGGTCATCTTGCACTCCGATGGCGTAAGCCGGCGCTGGGGCTCCGACGAACTCGATCACTTGATCTCCGGTACGCCGCTGGTGATCGCCGCGACGGTGCTGCGCGATGCCGGTATCCGCCACGACGATGCCTGCGTGCTGGTGGGCAAGGCGAACCGGTGACGAGCACCTGCCCGGGCGAGCTGCTGCGACTGGAGCTGGTCGTCGAGCAGGACGTGTACCTGGTCCGCCAGCGTGGGCGTGAGGTGGCTGCCCTGGTCGGGTTGGAAAACCAGGATCAGGTGCGGGTGGCCACCGCGCTCAGCGAGCTGGCCCGTGAGCTGATCGTGCTGGACAGTCCGGCGACGGTCACGCTGTCGCTTGCCGGTGACGCCCCACCGGTGCTGCTGGTGACCGCGACGTGGGTGGGCATGGTGCCGGGCGTGGCATCCGCCGCCAAGCTGGCCGCGGTGGAAGGGATAGCCGCCGCAGCCCGGCTGACCGACACCTGCGAGGTCTGCTACGACCTCGACGGCGGCTCGGTGTCGTTGACCAAGCGGCTGCCGATAAGCGCGCCGTCCCCGACCGCCACCCGGATCGCCGAGTTGCGCGAGGCCTGCCGCAATGCCCGGCCCACCAGCGTCCAGCACATCCCCGAGGAACTCCGCGCCACCATCCTGGTCGTCGATGACACGGCAGCCAGCCGCTACATCTCGGGCAGCTGGTTGCGCCGGTCCGGCCACCGGGTGATCGAGGCCGCCACCGGCACCGAGGCGCTCGCCGCGCTGGCAGCGACCGAGGTCGACCTCGTGCTGCTCGACGTCGGGTTACCCGACATGAGCGGATTCGACGTCTGCGAGCGGATCAAGAGCGATCCTGCGCTGGCCCGCCCCGTGATTCACCTGTCGGCCACCGCCATTCGCGGCGCCGACCGGGCACAGGGCCTGACCCGCGGAGCCGACGCGTATCTCACCGAGCCGGTCGAACCCGATGAACTGCTGGCCACCGTGACGTGGCCCTGGTGCAGTCCACCAGCGTCAGCGGCGGCCAGTGGCGGTTGCTCGCACCGCAGGCCGCTGACGGCCCGCAGCAAGCTGTGCTGTACTGCTCGCGCACGGCGGTGTCTTTCCAGGTGGCACCCGAGCAGCTGTGCGACGCGCTGATCGAGCGGTTCGGTCAGGACAAGCCCGACGACGTCGCCCTACTCGTGTTGCGCCGTCCCTGAACCTGGTCCGGTCACCGGCCGCGCCCACTCCATATGCACCGTCGTTCCGTGCGGACCCTGCTGTACGTCCGCCCGGTGAGCCAACGCTTTGATCATCAACAGACCGCGGCCGCGGAATCCCGGATCGGCCGGCGGCGGGCGCCAGCGGCCGCGGTCGCTGACAGTGACCAGCACTCGACCATCGGTGGTCCGCGCCGCCACCAGATCGACAGGGCCGGGATCGGAGAGGTAGGCGTGCTCAGCAGCGTTGGCCAGCGCCTCGTAGGTGGACAGCACGAGATCGGCGACGGAGGGCGCGGGCAGGCCGGTCCGGGCAGCCCAGCGCTCCAGCTGGTGACGCACCTCGACCAGGTGCGCGGGCTCACCCAGAATTCCGGTACAGATCAGTGGTGCGAGGGTCTGATCGACCTGTACTCCTGGGTTCAAGCTCTCCACGAGCTGCGCGAAAAGCTCGCTCGATCCGCTGCCGTGCACGGCTACGACGTGCGTGGCGCCGGAACCGTATCCGGGCCACTACCACGGCTGCCGGCCAATGCTTGCTCGCGGCTGGCGTAAACGATCAGTTCAACGGCCATGCCGGTGATCTCCAGCGGGCGTAGCGTCGCCCGGCTGGTAGCCACCACCCGCAGCTCAACGCCCTGCTCGCGAGCCGCTCGCTCGGTCAGCGCCAGCGCAGTCAAGCCCATCGAGCCCAGAAAGCACACTCCCTCCAGGTCGATCACCATCACCTCGGGGCGCGGGCTCAGCTGCGCGATCAGAGTCTCCTGCACCCGTTCGGCCGTGAGCATGTCGATCTCACCCGCCAGCACGACCACGACGGCGTCTCCGCACCGGTACGAGTCGATGCTCAGCAGCTCGTCGGCGGTCGGCTCGGTAGTACATCCACGGTATGAAAGGCCAGGCTCCCGCGGCGGACCGGAGCCGGAAACCGGGGTATCGCTCAACGTCACGCCTCCAGTCGCAGACCCAAGTCACGCGGGACGGGCACCGCACAGCCTACGACCCCAGCACTGCCCGCAGCGACCCGAGCCGTTCCCGGCCCGACATGGAGACATATCGGGCTCAGGAGACTGCTGCTGAGCCCGATATGTCTCCATGTCGGGGAGTGATGGCGCCCTGTCGGGGAGCGGGCACGGGGAGACCCGGGGCGGGCTCAGCATCAGGGGTCTCGCCGCGGGCGACTGCGGCTGGAGCGGTTTCCCGGCGGATCCCGGCGGCCTCGTACGCCTGGTCCTCGTCGAGGGTTTCCCGCTGCAACAGGGTGTGCGCCAGCCGGTCGAGCTGGTCGCGGTGCCCGCGCAACGTGCTGACGGCCCGGGCGTAGCAGTCGTCGACGATTCGCCGGACCTCCTCGTCGACCAGCTGTCTGGTCGCCGGAGCGACACCGTCCTGGCCGAACGGCGTTTCCTGTCCCGCAGGCGGCAGCACGGACACCGGACCGATCGCGGGGGACATTCCCCACCGACCGACCATCTGGCGAGCGATGCGGGTGACCTGCTCCAGGTCGTTCTCCGCGCCCGTCGTCATGTCACCGTAGACGATCTCCTCGGCCGCTCGACCGCCGAGGGCGCCGACGATCCTGCCGCGCAGGTACTTCACCGAGTACCCGTACCGGTCGGTCTGCGGGCTCTGGAACGTCACCCCGAGAGCCTGCCCGCGCGGGATGATCGAGACCTTGCGGACCGGGTCTGCACCCGGTGTCAGCATGCCGAGCAGCGCATGCCCCGACTCGTGGAACGCGGTGCGTTCCTTCTCCTCCGGCGACAGCATGATGCCGCGCACCGTGCCCAGCACGATCTTTTCGAGGGCCTCGCTGAAATCGGCCGCGGTGACCCGGTCCTGATTGCGCCGGGCGGCGAGCAGCGCTGCCTCGTTGACCAGGTTCTTCAGATCCGCGCCGACCATCCCCGGCGTCGACGCCGCTACGTCGTCGAGGTCCACCCCCGGGTCCAGCGGCACGCCGCGGACGTGGACCTGGAGAATCTGCCGGCGCCCGGTGAGATCCGGTGGACTGATCGTCACCCGCCGGTCGAACCGGCCAGGGCGCAGCAGCGCCGCATCGAGGACCTCCGGCCGGTTGGTGGCGGCGAGCACGACGACTCCCTCGTTGCCGGTGAACCCGTCCATCTCGGTGAGGATCTGGTTGAGGGTCTGCTCGCGCTCGTCGTGGCCCCCGATCGACTGCGCTCCCCCGCGGGTCCGTCCGATGGAGTCGAGCTCGTCGATGAAGATGATCGCCGGCGCAACCTTTTTCGCCTGCTCGAACAGGTCACGCACCCGGCTCGCGCCCACGCCGACGATCATCTCGATGAACTCCGATGCAGACATCGAGAAAAACGGCACGTTCGCTTCGCCGGCCACTGCGCGGGCGAGCAGCGTTTTGCCGGTTCCCGGCGGCCCGGACAGCAACACACCGCGGGGGATCTGCGCACCGAGGCGGCGGTAGCGGCCGGGATCGCGGAGAAAATCGACGATCTCCATGACCTCATTTTCGACCTCGTCGATGCCTGCGACATCGTCGAATGTGGTGCGCGGACCCCCTTCGGGCTGGTAGAGCTTCGCCCGAGAGCGGCCGATACCGCCGATACCACCCAGCCCCCCGGCCGCGGCGCTGCGCCGGAAGAACCACACCATCAGACCGATGAACAACAGCGTCGGGCCGAATCCCAGCAGCACCTGCTCCCACACGGGCGGCCCCTTGTCGGGCGGATTGGCGTTGACCACTACGCCGTGCGACTGCAGCTTCTGGAACAGCGCATCATCAGCGAACGACGGGCGCTGGGTGCTGAACCGATCGACCTGCTTGGCGTCTTGGGCGCCAGGCGGGTAGGGCATCTCCCGCTTGAAGACACCCTCGATCCGGTCCGCCGTCGAGGTGATCTCCTTGACATTGCCGGCGTCCACCTGCTGCACGAAAAATGTGTAGGACACCGCCGGGCGCGGTGCCGGGCCGAGCAACATCGCCGACACGATCCAGTTGATCGCGAACAATGCGAGCAGTACCCACCAGAACCGAGACCAGTTCGGCCGGCGTGGCGGCGATGGCCCGCTCGTCTGCTCCGGCAGGCCTTCCACCCGCCACGGCGGCGTTTCCGGCGGCTCCGAACGCGGCCGCGACCGGACGGAGTCCGGCAGCCGGGCCGGACGGTCGGTGCTCGACGGGGCCGGGTCAGCCATACCCACCGTCTTCCCCACCGGCACCACGCTTGAACCTTCGCCCACCCCGACATGGAGACATATCGGGCCCAGCGGGGGGCTATTTACCCCGATATGTCTCCATGTCGGGGTAAAGGGGCGCTTGGGGGTGGCGAGTTAGCGGGTTTGGTCCAGTAGCCAGGACAGGTATTCGGGGCTGCCGCCGGTAATGGGGGTGGCGATGACCTCGGGCACGTCATAGCTGTGGTTGGCCTTGATGTGCGCGGTCAGCGCTGGGACACGATCAGCAGCCGTCTTGATCTCCACCCGCCATTCCTGCTCGGTCTGGACCTTGCCCTCCCAGCGGTACACGCTCGTGATCGGCCCGACGACCTGGGCGCAGGCTCCCAGCTTGGCGTCGATCACTCCAGCGGCGAGAGCTCTGGCGGCTTCCTCGTTGTCCGTGGTCGAGACAACGATGACAGGCTCAGAGGACATACCGAAGATCTTACGAGAACCACTGCGCGACGACCGACGTTCACCGGCGCCGGCGCTCGACGCGCAGCCAGCGGCAGCCATACCGCCCGAGCTCAAGGGTCACCGAACCGTCCTTGGCCACCCGTTGCGACCCGTCGATCAGCACGTCTTTCAGCAGGCATGACGCGTCCAGCCCGGCCAGCTTCAGCTCAGCCCTGGTAGGGGCCGCGCCGAAGTTGTGGACTGCCACCACGGTGCCGCCCTCGGTGTCACAGCGGTGCGCGAGCACGGCGGCGTCACCGGCGTCGAGTACCTCGTAGCGCCCCCAGGCCAGCTCAGGGCAAGCCCGGTAGGACTCGATCAGCAACCGTATCCAGGACAGCAGCGACTCCGGGTCGCGATCTTGCGCGGTGACGTTGACCCGTTGCGGCCCGTATTCGCCAGCGGGGATCGGACCGGGCAGCTCGGATGTCTCCGCGGTGGAGAACCCGCCGTTGCGTTCAGCGGACCACTGCATCGGCGTGCGCACCGCGAGCCGGCCCTCCGCGCGGAGATCTTCGCCCATACCGATCTCCTCGCCGTAGAACAGCACCGGCGTGCCGGGCAACGAGAACAGCAGGCTGTAAACCATCCGGATGCGGTCTCGGTCGCCGCCGAGCATCGTGGGCAGCCGCCTACGCAGCCCGCGGCCGTAGAGCTGCATCTTCGGATCGGGCCCGAATGCCTCGAAGACCTCCTGGCGCTGAGTGTCGGTGAGCTTGTCCAGCGTCAGCTCGTCGTGGTTGCGCACGAACGTCGCCCAGTGCGCGTCCTTGGGCGGTTCCGGTCGCTCGCGCAGCGTCTCAGCCAGCGACTCGGCGTTGCCCCGGGCCAGGGATAGATACAGCCGTTGCATACCGATGAAGTCGAAGCACATCGTCAGCTCATCGCGCTCGCTACCGAAGAAGGACATCGTCTCCGGGTAAGGCAAATTGACCTCCCCCAGCAGAACTCCCTCACCGCTGCGCCGGCCGAGGAACGCGCGCAGATCAGCGAGGTAGTCGTGCGGGTCCGGCAGCTGTCCCGCGTCGCGCTGCCCGGTGGTCTCCAGCAGGAACGGGACGGCGTCCACCCGGAACCCCGACAGTCCCAGCTTCAGCCAGAAGCCGATCGTCCGCGCGATCTCGTCGCGTACCGCCGGGTTCGCGACGTTGAGGTCGGGCTGGTACTTATAGAACCGGTGCAGGTAGTACTGCCCGGCGACCTCGTCGTAGGTCCAGAGACTGGTCTCCTGGTCCGGGAACACGATGCCCTGCGGGCCGTCCGCGGGCGGCTCGTCCGCCCAGACATACCAGTCGCGATACGGCGAGTCGGGGCTGCTGCGGGCACTCTGGAACCACGGATGCTGGTCGGAGGTGTGGTTGACGACCAGGTCGGCGATCACCCGCATACCGCGGTCGCGCGCCGTGCGGACGAACTCGACAAAGTCTCCGTGGCTGCCCAGCCGCGGATCGACCCCGTAGAAGCCGGTGATGTCATAGCCGTCGTCGCGGTCCGGGGACGGGTAGTACGGCATCAGCCACAGACACGTCACGCCCAGGCGGTGCAGGTGGTCGATGCGCTGGATCAACCCCCGGAAGTCGCCGTGGCCGTCACCGTCGGAGTCCTGGTAGGTTTCGACGTCCAGGCAGTAAATGACGGCATTCTTCCACCACAGGTCGGACGTGCGGGTCAGCCTCACTCCACAGCCTTTACCCCACAACAGAGCCGGGCGCCACTCCGCTATCGCGGTGCAGGTGTGGTGGCCCTGATTCACTGTTCACATGCACGAGACACCGGCTGACCTCGCCGCGCTGCAAAACCTCCTCGACCGCAGCTACGAGACTGCTGGGCAGCACCTCCTCAGCATCATCACCCCGCAGCGGCGTCTGAGTGCCGACCAGGTCGCCGATCGTCTGCGTGGGGTGTGCCTGCTGGCCTTGGCGACCGTCACCGCCGACGGCCGACCGATCGTTGGCCCGGTTGACGGGATCTTCTTTCGCGGCGCTTTCCACTTCGGTTCGTCACCGGATTCGGTGCGCTTTCGACACATCAGGAAGCGACCGCACGTCAGTGCGACTCACCTGCCCGGGGAAGAACTCGCGGTGACCGTGCACGGTCACGCCGTGCCCATCGACATCCATAGCGACGCAGAAGCGCAGCTGCGACAGACCCTGCTCGAGGTTTACGTTCCCCGCTATGGAGCACGATGGGAACAGTTCCTCGATTCCGGCCCGGTCTACGCCCGCATCCACGCCGATCGGATGTTCACCTTCCATATGACACCCGACAGCGACAGCCTCCTGCACGCACACAGCTGACCATGACAACCGGGCAGCGGCGGAGGATGATCGTCTCTATGGAGCTTGACAAGATAGCTCAGACCGCACAGGCACTGCGAACCGTGATCGCAGCTATCGACGCTGGTGAGGTGACGGCGAGCGAGACCCAACGTGCGTACCTGACGGGCGCGGTCGACGTGCTTGCTGCACTGGCGGTACAGGGTTCCCTCAGTACGTAGTACGGAAAGCGTTGTGCTGGTTCGCCGGCTCTCGACACGGATTCGGGTGCGGCGGAAACCTGGCTGGCGTCTCCGAGAGCGACTCGACGCGCTCGCCCGGGATTGCAGCTCGACTGACCGACGAGCGTGTAGGTGGTAGAGCCCACAACGAGACGAGGAGGCGCGGTCGATGACCGGTCGAAGCCAAGCTCTGGTAGTCACTGATCGACCGGCGCGCTACGGAAAGCAGCTTGTCGCGCATCTCAGTCGTCGTAATGGTGGCGAGTGGTCCGACAGCGACCAACGCGGCTGGATTGAGTTTGCGGACGGACGCGCCGAGCTGGGCTGCGCGTCTGACGGACTCCATTTGTCCATCCAGGGAAATCCTGACGATCTGGCGCGCCTGGAGGACATCGTAGGTCGCCATCTCGTTCGGTTCGGCGCTCGCGACGAGCTCCACGTGCGCTGGTCCCGCGCCGACGGCGAGCCCGGAACCGAGCAACACAGCGACGTGGGCTGAGCAGGACGGGGTCCCGGCAATCCCGCGCTGCGGTGAAGCGTCTACCCGCTGCTGGTCGCGTTGCGCAGGATGTGTTCCGTTAGCTTGATCCCTGTGACATCGCTGGAGGTTGTTTTGGTGATGGCGGGTGTTCCACTGGCCGTCATGGTGATGCTGGGATTGTTGACACTCGGGCCGCACTTCGTGCGGGTTCGCCGATCCCGTTCCGGTCGGGAGTGACATGCTCGCCTCGGCAAACTGTTCGCCGCTGGCCTGTCGATCACCCTCGCGCTGCTGGTGTTCATCGTCACCAGTGGCGTTACCAACCTCATCCCCGAAACCGGGTTGACGACTCCCTTCCCGTCCTACGGCGGCTCGTCCCTGCTGGCCAACTACATGCTCCTCGCGCTGCTGCTGTCCCCACCCGATCCCGCTAGCCTCTGCCAGCACCGAACTCATCCCCCGCCCGGGCAGCTAACCCGGATGGGTAACACCCGGCTTCCGGCGGCGTCGGATCCCCTGCTGGGTGGCGGCCGCGGTCATCGGTGGCTGGCGGTGGCCGATGACCAGGCGCCATGACAGATACCGTCGGGTGGTGGTGCCGTGTCTGCCGGCCCGACCACTCGTTGATCTGTGATGTGAGCAGGCACGAGCCGATGACTGCGCCCAGCGACCAGCCCGGCGCTGAGTCGTCTCCCGGACGCGGGCGCCGGATTCTTGGCTGGGCGCGGCAGTACGGGCTGCGGGGGATGGTCTCCGGTGGAGCGCTGGCCTGCGCCAGTCTGGTGGTAGCAGGGTTGGCCACGGTGGCCGGCCCGTTGCCCGACAGGGGACTGGCCGCACCCTCCGCGGTGGTGATGGCCGCACCCGCGGCGCTGCCCGATGTCCCCGAGCCCGACGCGGCGCCAGCAGCCTCCGATACCGCGTCGAGTAATGGGCCGGGTGCGCGGACCGTCACGATCCCGGTGCAGATACCCGCGCCGGCGACGCCCCCGGGCGGACCACAGCTGGCCTACGCTGCGTGGGCTACCCGACTGGGCCGGGTCACCGGAATCCCCGCGCGGGCATTGGAGGCGTACGCCAACGCGCATGCCGTCATGGCCGCCAGCCGTCCCAGTTGCCATCTCACCTGGGTAACCTTGGCCGGCATCGCGGCAGTGGAATCCCAACACGGCACCATCGGGGGGCGCACTCTGCTGCCTGATGGGCGGCCCTCCGCCCCGATTATCGGCGTCGCGCTCGATGGCGCCAACGGCAACCGCGCGATCGCGGCCACCGATGGCGGCCTGCTGACCGGAGACAAGGTGTGGGAACACGCCGTAGGGCCCTTCCAATTCATCCCCTCCGCTTGGGCGATCTGGCGCGCCGACGCGCACGGCGACGGGATGACCGATCCCCAAAACATCGACAATGCCGCGCTGGCGGCTGCGAAATACCTGTGTGCCGACAACCGCAACCTGGCCTCCGGTGACGACTGGTTGCGGGCGATCCTGTCCTACAACAATTCCCTCGACTACGCCAAGGCCGTCTACAGCTTCGCCCAGACCTACGCCCGCCACGCACAAGGCGCGACCTAAACCATCGCAGCCGGTCCAGGATCGAGGCCGTTGAGCGGCTCTCTACCGGAGTCACGGTGATCGATCCCGTACGGTTCGATGTTGCCGGTACGAGGAGATCGCCTTTCAGTTGGTGCGCCGGGAGATCGTGCCTCCCGGCTAGCGATCGAAATTCACCTACGGCTAACCGTTGGGCCGGGCGGTTACGCTCTGCTCCGTAGTGTGACTGTCATGGTGCACCTCATCTCCGCGTCCGGTGCTGGCAGTGGCAACGTCACGCGGTGGTCGGGCGTGATACTCACCCCGGGCCTGGTGACCGCTTGATCGGCGGGGCTAGAGGTAGGTCGCTACAGTGCGGCCCGGTCCGAGAATGGGAACGGGATCGGTGTCAAGGACTGTGGCCAGCAGGGTGGCGTAGACGTCGCGGAAGTCCGTGGTGGTTTTCAGGTCGCCGTCATTGAGGTCAGTCAGGCTGGGTTGGTCACCGTAGAAGCCGCCTGTGACAGCCTGACCAGCGATGAGTACAGGGCCGGAGGTGCCGTGGTCGGTGCCGTGGCTGGCGTTGGCCGCGACTCGGCGGCCGAACTCGGAGTAGGCGGCGAGCACCACCCTGCGACCCCGGTCGGTGGTGGCCATTCGCTGCCAGCCACCGGGGGTTGATCACGCCAGGACGCCCTGCCCGAGTGGCCCGGCACCCACCCGCGCCGGCGGCTCCCACGCCCGTAGTGATGTCAATTGCTGACCGCTGCGAGGGCGCGCTCGTGTGAGGTGCGGGCGCGGTGTCAGCACTCTTGGCACCGCCCTGATGGTCAGCGGGACACCCGCCATGATCACGACGACCTCCAGCGACGTGGGGGCGATCACGCATGAATAAGGGTCATGCGCAGCGTGCTCTGCTAGCGCGGGCGAGGCGCCAACACCCCGGATGGTGCCCTGGGGACATCGACGGGTGGGTGCAATCTGGTCGGATGGAGGATGTGGTGGTTTCTGTGCCTGGGTCGGCTTTGGCGGGGCAGCAACTTGTCACGGCCTGGACTCCCAACCTCGGGGCGCTGGTGGTGGTTGGGCTGGGGCTGGTCTACGGGCTGGGTGTGCGGCGGCTGCACCGAACGGAGGCGAAAAAGGCCTTTCAACCGCACAGATCGCCCGACAGGAGTTGACTCCTTCCGCGCATTCCCCCTGAAAGCAGTGCAGTTCGCTTTCACCGCGGGCACATACGGCGTAACAACGATGCCAGACCACCGCGGATACCGCCCCCACCCAACCCGCCGGACTTCCCAAGTGCACCCACCTGCGTGCGCGGAGCCCAACCAGTGCTGTGATGGTGCGCCGAGCTTACTGCCCCAAGACATCCCGCTCGGACTGATGTACGAGGCGCCCAAGCTCAGGCGGGAGCCGACGAGGTCAGCGAGATGGCTACCAATGCTGGTTGGGATTTGGCGTAGTGGGTATTCGACGATGATGACTGAGACGGCCGCAGGGCAGCACATGGTGGATCGAGGTGCGGGTATGGCGACGGATCGGAGGGGGGATTCCGGGTCGGGCGGTTTTGTGTCGTGGGTGGATCGCTATCAGCAAAGTCATGCGTCGTTGGCATTTCCGTTTGCGGTGTTTCGTAAGTTCGGTGATGACCAGGCCGGGAACCTGGCGGCGCTGATCGCCTACTATGCCTTCTTTTCGGTCTTTCCCTTATTGCTGACGTTGACCACGATATTGGGATACGTCTTGGGTGGTGACCCGGCGCTCGAGCGGCGGGTGTTCTCCACCGCGCTCGGTCAGTTTCCGATCATTGGTCAGCACGATGCGACCCAGCCGCTGACGGGAAACCCGGCCGGGTTGGTCATCGGGTTGATGCTAGCGATTTGGAGCGGCCTGGGGGTTGCCCAGATGGCCCAGCAGGCGTTCAACCGGATTTATGGCGTTCCGCGTGCGGAGTGGCCGGGTTTTCTGCCGCGGTTGCTGCGCAGCCTCGAGGTGGTCCTCATTGGCGGGGTGGGTTTGATTGTCACCACGTTGCTGCAGGGCGCGGTCAGCGGCGCAGACGTCTACGGCCTTCGCCTTGGAGTGGTTGGGGCCGTGGTCGGGGCTCTGATTGGGGTGGTATTGAACACCGGCTTGTTTACCTATCTGTTCCGGCGCTTGACCATCCGCTCGCTGAGCTGGCGGGACGTGCTCGTGGGCGCTGCGATCGCCGCCGTGGCCTGGTTTGTGCTGCAGAAGGTTGGCGCGAGCCTGGTCAACCGCGAGGTGCGCGGGGCGACGCGAACCTATGGCACCTTCGCGGTGGTCATCGGGTTGCTGTTCTGGTTTTACCTGTTGTCTCAGATCACGCTGTACTGCGCGGAGCTCAATATCGTGCTCACCCAACGGCTATGGCCACGCAGCCTGAGAAGCCTGATCGAGGCCCAGGCCGATAACGCCGCCGACCGCCGCGCCTACCAGGCCTATCCTCAACTAGAACGGCAAGTCCACAACGTGGTCGTCCACACGCACGTGACCGACCAGGGCGCGAGCCCTTAGTGCGGTGGGCCGGTTGCCGGGCGCAGGGTGGCCGTGTGCTATTAACCCAGCACATCTATCCAGTTCAACCGCATGGTGTCGCCGGAATGGTGTCCGTTGAGCAGGGTGGTCAGCGTGGCTGCACGTCGGCGGCACGCGGGCACACAACTCGACGATTCATCTCTCGTAAAGCATGTTGTATGCATGACACACCCTGGGTGGCTCGTTTCTGAGGATTGAGTGTGGTAAACTAATTATTTCGAGAAACGAGACGTCGGCGGCACGGTATACACCGCGCTCACCATCGATGTGTTCTCCCGGAAAATCGTCGGCTGGAAACGAGTATGTCCAAGGAGACCGCGAACCCGGGGCTGTTCAACCTGACACTCCAGAGGCGACCGGGCGTACTCGGTGGGTCGAGCCTGTAGCGCGTGGGAGAGCACCAGGTTGAGTTGGTTGTGCAGGATCCGGTACCGCCATCGGGTCGGGATCACCACGGGGATGAGCACACCGATCTGGTCGTCGCGTTGAGTGCGCATCCGGTCGAGGAACGCGACGATCAGTTGGACGATCGAGGCGCATTCAGTTGCAGTACCTTCAGCGGCATCCCGGGGTGCCAACCTTGCCAGTCGTTGAAACTGCGGCGTACGTGCGCACGGGGCGCCTTGATCCCCTGGTGCAACAGGTCAGGGGCGAATCGGGAGACGGCGGGGACGACCGCGTCAGGTGAGCATGTGCGCGCCGTCCCAGGAGGAGCCCTTGATGATGTTGTCTTGGGATCTGCCCATCCCCGCTAACTCGCCGAGCAGCCGAGGGCTGCCCGACCCGCAGATCACGACCCGGGGACCTTGCCGAATCAGGGGAATACTGCAGTCGATCGGGCCGTGCCAGGGGTCCGGTGCTGGCTTCTGCCTGGTGGCGGGTCAGCGGCGGGTCGGTTGCCCGAAACGTTCCTCGTGCACGACCTCGGCTAGCGGGGTGCGGTGTCGCCAGCCGTGGCGCTCAAGGTCAGGCGTGGCCTGCAGGGTGGTGACCGGGCCCAGGCACAGCCAGGCCACCGGCCGGACGTGGGTGGGGATGGCGAGCAGCTCGCGCAGGAACTGCTCCCGGTAGAAGCTGACCCAGCCGACACCGAGGCCCTCGGCGGTCGCGGCCAACCACAGGTTTCCGATCGCCAAGCACACCGAGTACAAGCCGGTATCGGCGATGGCGTGCCGACCGAGCACTGCGGGGACGCCGCGCCGCGGGTCGTAGGTGACCACGACGCCCAGGCTCGACTCCAGCACTCCCTCGATTTTGATCCGGGCGAAGGTACGGGTCTGCTCCCGGTCGAGCTGGGTTGCGAAGATCTCCCGTTCGGCCTGCACATGATCACGGAACGCGGTGCGGGTGTCGACGTCGCGGACGAGGACGAAGTCCCAGGGCTGGGACAGCCCGACGCTGGGCGCGGTGTGCGCAGCACCCAGGATCCTGCCCAGCACCTCGGTGGGCACCGGGGCGCCGGTGAACTCGCCCCGCACATCACGCCGACGGTGCACAACCTCATAAAAGCTGGCCACATCCACTGGGACAGTCTCGCAAGTCCGCCATCGTGGCGCTGCGGACGGCGTCGGTACCGCAAAATCCTCCGACGTCCTTGACGCGGATCGGCGCTGGTCGAGCAGCGTGATGGCCGGGCACCCGCTGGGGCCGCCTCGGTGTCCCCGCTGGCCAATATCCCAGCGCCCGCCGCGCGCCGCTCAGATCGACCCGGCGGCGTGCTCGACTTCGACGAGGAGTGAGCCAGGGGGTGACCTGCCACATCCTCGTTTCAGTCATCTCGGTTAGCCAGCTGTTGCAGACCTCATCCAGCTGGACAGGAGACAAGGCATGCCGCACCGCACCACCAAGCGCGCGTGACCATCGTCGGCGCCCTTACCGCGCTGGCAGGCACTGCCGTGCTGGGCGCCTCACCCGCTCTGGTCGACAGTGACGTCGTCGCGTTCGCCCACGGCGGCATCCACCCGACACCGGCCCTGGCCGGACGCGTCATCGGCGCTGTCGACCCCGGCCACGGCTGTTATTTGAGGATGTTGACCGCGCGGGCGATGACCAGAGCCAGGGTGACCAGTGAGACCAGGGATTGTCCGAGCATGGTCAGCTTGGCCCACCGCGACAGCGGCATGACGTCGGTGGGGCTAAAGGCGGTGGCGTTGGTGAAGGAGAGGTAGAGGTAGTCGACGAACTGGGGTTCCCAGTCGGGGTGGGCGAGGTCGGGGTTTTGCATCTGCACGAATTGGAAGTCGGGCAGCACACGCCGGGCGTGAGCGCGGGCGGCCGGACCGCCCCGGTCGAACTGCCAATACCACACGGCGAAGGCGATGATGTTGGTCAGCCAGATCGCCGCCCCGGTGGACAGCAGAGCACCGGCGTCGGTGCCTTCGGTGCCTGCGACCAGGCCCCGGATCAGCAGGATCGCCGAGTATGCGTTGGCGAGGCTGAGCAGCCCGGTCAGGGTTAGGCTGGCGATCCGCAGCGCGGTGGATTCCCGGTTGAACCGTACCGGATTGGCGATGATCAACCCGACGAGCATGGCCAATTCCAGGCCGGGCAGCAGCCACCGGGACTGCAACACCAACCGGTCGGGCAGCGCGAGCTGCAACCCGATGGCCACCACGATCGCGGCGACGACCGGCCACCGGTTCTCTCCCCGGGTGACCCGCAACCAGGCCGGGATGGACACGTGGTGCGCAGTGTCACGGGTCCTTGCCGTGCCGACGGCAACCGCGCGGGCCACTCGGGCAGTAGCGTCTGACACCGGGTGGTGCCCAGCGCAGAGCACCTCCTCCAAACGGGTCAACTCCGCACGGACCGCGCCCAGCGCACGCAGATGATCCTGCCGCACGCCGTCGCCAACGGTGCCGTCGCTGGTGGCGCCGCTGGTGCCTCGCCCCGCAACATCCTCGCTGCGCCCGGCACCGCTGTCGCCTCGATCCCCTATGTCGGTCATCATGACTCCCAGCCAGCAGATCAGGGACACCAGTATCTGCCCTCCGGCCACCGCTGGCGTTCCCCAACCAACCTGCCGCGGCACGGGCCGGCGTGGCCGCGCGCTATGAGCGGCGGTGTTTTGCGGGACCGAAGCGATTCAGAACTGGCCCGATGGTCAGTGCCCGCCGGAGGCAAGCTGTGAGTCGCTCGGGACCCGGTCGAGTGCGGTTACCCCGTCTGCCGCTGCGCCGCGTTGCACCGCGTTGACATCGTTGTTCAGGCCCTCGATGTCCTGGCTGCTCGCTTTGCCGCTCTTGATCTGGCTGGTCGAGTCGCTGATCGCCGCGCTGGCCTTGTCGAACGGGGCGGCGAGGTGGCACAGCGTCGGCGAGGACTCGGCATCGGCCTTGGCCAGCTTCAACTCGTGCACAGTGAACAGCCCCGCCAATCCGGCCTTGGCCAGTGCACCGACACCGTGCCGGGTGCTCGCCTTGTACGGTGCGTAGATGAAGTGGTGAAAGGCACCAAAGGCGAGCCCAGCGTGCAGCACGAACTTCGTCTTGTCGAAGTTCACGCTGCCCACCTGCTGACAGGCCGCACCCGGCACCGCGGACGCGCTGGCCGAGGTGGACCCAGTCGCCGAGCTCGAGGAGCTCGGACCGCACCCGGTCGCCAAACCCAGCCCGACCAGGACGATCCCGATCAACAGCACTCGCGTGCGCGTGCTCAGCCCGGTCCTCGCCACCATGGGAACGCCTTCCAGAAACCTCGAAACGTCAAAACGACGCCACCGATGCCAACCTAACGGCTGCTCTCCCGATCAACCCGTACGTTTCGCAGAGCTAGAGCCGCGGGCCAGGGGGCACTGACCGACCAGGCCGCGCTGAAGTGCCTCTATCTTGACACCCGCTCCCTCGACCCCACCGGGCGCGGCAATACCCGTGGGCGATGCGCGGGGTCGCTGGGTGATGAGTCGGCGGCCGTCTCACAGTCCGCTGTTGCGGCGTGGTGGTCATGTGTGGGTGTCCTCTGGCGACGACGATGGCCGGTGAGGTGCGATGGCTGGCCGCAGCCCGATCGGGTGGGTCACGCGTGAGCTTGTCGGGGCAGGGGTAGGGTCTGCCGCGCAGCTAGGTGGGGTCAGAGCCATCCGAGGTAGGGGAATCTCGTGGTCGAGCTGTCTGAGAGCAGGCCAAGCGCGCGTGCACTGACGTGGTCGAAGGTCTATCGCCGAAGTTTTTGGAATCACTCCTTGTCCACGACTTCGGTGTGAGTAACGACACGAAGGCCCAAGGATGATGCGAACTGTGTTGTTGCCTACCGGCTGATTGCTACCCGGAGAGGCATATTTTGCGTCTTACTGGGAAGAGTTCCCGGGTGAGGAATAAGGAGAGTGAAGATGCGAGTCTCGGAAATGTTCGGATGTGGCCTTTTTGGCGACCACGAGCACAAGCATGAGGAGCACAAGTGCGAACACAAGCACGAGAAGCACCAGCACCACCACAAGCACGGGCATAAGCATCACCACCACAGCGATCACTGCCACCGCAATTAGGAATAGCCGTGCCACAGCGTGGGCGGGTGGGCTCCGTTGACCGGGTATAGACCACCCGCCCATGCGAAGACCGACAGGTGCAGAAGCTAAGGGCGTGCCCGGGCCGACACCCCGCCCGCCGAACCACCACCACCATCGACCACCGAACTCGGTACCGGTTAGAGATCGACTGCTGTCCTTCGGTCTGCCTGGCCGACCCGGACAGCCTCGCCCAGATGCCCGGATGCTGCTCCCGGGAAACGAACGCCGCGTCGACCAGTGGTGGCGATCCTGCGCTCGGTCCGGCGAGTGGCTGTCCCGTGGGGACGGTACGGCGCTGATCCAGAGAAGCGATCGTGTCGAAACGCCCGGGGCGCAGGACTCGGGCGCGTGCCGGACGTGGCGCCAGCGACCAGCGTCCGTCCTACGAGGGTGGCCGAGGCCACTGACAAGCTGGCCGGGACGGTCTTGGCGGCAAGGACCTGAGTTCGTGGGCCAGGGACGATCGCGTTGCCGGATGCGCAGCATCGCCAGGTCGTCTGCCCACGGAGATGAGGAAGCATTCGCCCAGCGCTGCGACCCCACCAACAGGGTCTGGTTGCGTGCCTGCGGGGAGCTGGATCGGGGCCGGTGATCGCCGATCGGATGGCGCGCGGGTGCCGCGAAAGCGCGTTGTCAGTCGGACAAGTCGGCGATTACCGCGAAGTGGTCGGATGGCCATACGCCGCTGACCGGTGCATTGCCGCCGAGCCGGACGCTCTCGATCCGGCCCCGGTCGTGCTGCGCCAACCCCACCAACACATAGTCGATGC
>DATNDR010000005.1:0-316356 GCA_035606945.1 Pseudonocardiaceae bacterium | reverse complement strand
CGACGTGGGACGGGACAAGCAGCGCGGCGGATGGTATGACCTCCTGCTGCGCGAGCTAGGGCCCGGGCAGGAATTTCACCGTTTCGTCTGGCATGACCGCAAGGCCTGGTGGCAGCAGGAACAGGGCATCCTCGCGTACCTGATCCTGGCCGGATCGCTCCAGGAACTGGATCCGTACCTGCAGCTGGCCCGCGAGTCGTCGGCGTTCTACAACGCTTGGTTCACGGACAACGACTCCGGCGGTGTATATTTCAACGTGCTCGCGAGCGGTATCCCATACGTCCTGGGCACCGAGCGGTTCAAGGGCAGCCATTCGATGTCCGGCTACCACTCGTTCGAGCTTTGCTATCTGGCGACGGTCTACACCAACCTCTTGCTCACCAAGCAGCCAATAGATTTGTACTTCAAGCCCAAGCAGGGTGCGCTCAAGGACAACATTCTGCGGGTAGCGCCGGACCTGCTGCCCCCGGGAAGCATTAGAATTGATGCAGTGTGGGTCAACGGGAACCGCTATGCGAACTTTGACCCCGAGGCGATGACGGTGACCTTGCCAGCGCCCCCAGCGCAGCCGACGGAGCGCCATCTGCTCGCCATCCGGGGGAAGTGGGACGAGCTACCCCCGACTCCCGAGGACGTGAAAGTCCGCGTACGGATAGTGTCGGCTGCCCTCCCGTTTGACATCGCATGCGACATCGTCGGCAGAGTGGCCCGGCTCACATTGGACGGGGACATGGACGACAGCGCCGTGATAGCCCTGAGACTGGAGTTGAAGCGGATCATCTCCGCTCGAGCCAGCGAAGTGGTACTTCTTCTTTCTGGATTACGCAGCATGTCAGAACGGTGCGCCCGTGCTTTTGCCTTCGCCCAGCAGGACCTCGATCTGGACACGACTATTTCCGTCGTCGGGGCGAACCCAGAGGTAAAAAATACGCTCGAAGACGTGGGCGCCCTGAACGGAGTCACTGTGCTGGACGCAGACGACACCACAAGAGCGTAAAGGAATGACGGTTGTGAAAAAAATATTGATTGTACTGTCAGAGTGGGGTTACTGGGGCGAGGAACTCGTAGGCCCGTTGGATCATTTTGATGAAGCCGGCTATGAATCAACCTTCGTGACCCCGCGAGGCAAGAAACCGCGGCCCCTGGCCCCGAGCATGGACCCGAAGCATATCGACCTACCGAGAGGTTACTCCGTGGTGTCGCCGGAAACTGCCAAGCGTGTGCATGAGGTCGATATGTCGGGTCGATTGGACGACCCGATAAACCTGTACGAGTGGTTTCCGGACCGGCCGTACGTCAGCTCGCAGCACTATTTCGACGAGCTCGAGTCTTATTACACCGCGCTCAGCAGGGTCTCGGAGGAGGCCACCGCCTACGACGCGCTCCTGCTGGTCGGCGGAAGCGGGCCCTTCGTCGACATGGTGAACAACTTCCGGATTCACGACCTGATCCTGGCGTTCTACAAGGCCGGCAAACCTATCGCCGCCGAATGCTACGCCGTCACGTGCCTTGCGCTAGCCCGGGAAATCGACCTTCGCAAGTCCATCCTCTGGGGCAAGCACGTCACCGGCCACCCACTGGAGGACGACTGGGAAGACGGAACCGGCTTCGAGCGGACAGATTTCGTGATCGGCCCACCGCCCTTCGTCCTGGAGTACATCCTGCGAGATGCAACCGGTCCCGAGGGTGGCTTCTACGGGAACTTCGGCCGCCCGGTTTCGGTGGTCGTCGATTACCCGTTCATCACGGCACGGACGGCCAGGGACTCATACCCAGCGGGCGAACGCATCGTCGAGGTGCTGGAGTCCGGACTCACCCGCTACGGCTGGTAGCAGACTGCAAATCCTGAAGGATGATCCAATGTATACGAACACCCTTTATCTGGGTCGGGAATGGAACGTCGACCACAACCAACGGGTGAAGGTCAGCAACGCCGAGCTACGGTACGCGGTGCTCGGCAGCGGCGAGCCGATCCTCTGTATACACGGTACCAACATCGCGGACAGCCTGATCACTCCGCTGCGGTTCTATCCTCGGCTGCTGGAGGAATATCAGCTCATCAGTTATTACCGGGCCGGCTACAACGGCAGCACGCTGGAGAAGAGCAGCCTCAGCATCGAAGAGAGCGCCGAGCACGCCAAGCAACTCCTGGACCACCTAGGCATCCAGAAGGCGCACATCATGGCATTCTCGTTCGGTGGTGTCATCGGTTTCCAGTTCCTGCTCTCCTATCCGGAACGAGCGCATTCGGCGATCCTGCTGGAGCCATACCTGAACCGCGAGTCGCCGGAGGCCGTGGAAGCCAACGTCAGCGCCTTCAACCGCGCCATGGCGCTTTACAATTCCGGTGACAAGTTCGGGGCCGCACGGAGCTACATGATGGACGTAGCCGGGCCGAGCTTTCTCGGTTCTGTCGAGATGACCGGCCCACTTGACGTATGGCAGCGGGTCGAAGGATGCGTCGATACGGCCTTCACGGTTGACCTTCCTGCGGTCGTGTCATGGAAATTCCAGATGTCGCAAGCGGATAACCTGGTGGAGCACAAGCCGGACATGCCGGTGCTGGCGGTGATGGGCCTCGACAGCGAATCGGTCATGCCCGGTTTCCGGGAGGTCCAGCGCTTTCTCATAACCTGGCTTCCGCAGGCCGAACGGTGCGGCATTCCGAATGCCACGCACGGGTTGCAGAGCATGAACCCGGTCGCGGTGGGCGAAGGCGCGTACGTATTTCTGAAAAAACATCCGATGCGCTGAGGCGGACTGAGCAGGACAAGGAGGCGTCGATGTCCGACACCCACGTCGATTACGTAGTGGTGGGAGCGGGGACGGCCGGCTGTGTCCTGGCCGCCCGGCTGAGCGTGGACCCGCAGTGCAGTGTTGCGTTGCTCGAGCTGGGTGGCATGGACACCAATCCGGCCATATATACCCCGGGCCTGGACGCGATGTACAGCTTGTGGAATCCCAAGGGTGCAGAGAACTGGGGCTACGCCACCGTGCCGCAGCCGGGGCTGGGTGGGCGTTCCATCGACATTGCCCGAGGTAAGGTTCTCGGCGGCTGCAGTGCGATCAACGCGATGGTATACATCCGGGGAAATCGTCGAAACTTCGACGCTTGGTCTCGGCTTGGCAACCACGGGTGGGCTTATGCGGAGGTCCTTCCGTACTTCAAGAAGTCGGAGACATATCACGGACCCGCATCGCAGTACCGCGGCGACAACGGGCCGGTATCGGTCATTGATCTACAGAAGCCGTCCATCGTATCGCATGCTTTTGTTGAGTCGGCTGCCGAATTGGGAGCCACCGAAAAGTACAACGACTTCAACGGAGCTTCGCAGGAAGCGGGCGCCGGCTTCTACCAATCTACCCGGACCGTCGATGGCATTCGAGCCACCGCAGCGTCCGCGTTCGTCAAACCAATCCTGGGCCGTAAGAGCCTTCAGCTGCTGTCCGGGGTACGGGCGACGCGTCTGATTATCGAGCAGGGCCAGGTCCGGGGCGTCGAGTATGCAGGCCCCAATGGGGTGGCGACCATCCGGGCGCAGCGCGAAGTCATCCTGTGCTGCGGGACCTTCGAGACACCGAAGCTGTTGATGCTTTCCGGGCTGGGACCGGCAGAGCAGCTGGCACGGCATGACATTCATGTGGTGTGCGATCTACCCGGGGTCGGTCAAAACTTGGCGGATCACCTGCTGCTCGGCGTCGCGTTCGAAAGCCTGGTTTCGCTGGACCCTCCAGAGCTGCTGGCCGAAGGCGGCCTTTTCTTGTGGAGCGGAAGCCGGAATGATCAGGTGGCCCCGGACCTGCAGTATTTCTTCGGACCCGTGCAGTTCGTCGCGCCGGAGTACCTGACCAACGGTCCAGGCTTCACCTTTGCGCCTATCCTGACGCAGCCACGCAGCAGGGGAACGGTGACGCTGGCATCCAACGACCCGACGGCTCTCGTTCGGCTCGATGCGCAGTACCTGAGCCGGGATGCAGATCTCGCGGTGCTGGAATATGGGATCCGGTACGCGCGCGAGCTGGCCCATACCAGTGCGTTCGACAAACTGCGGGGTCGGGAGCTGGCTCCCGGACAATCCGTTACCAGCACCCGTGACCTTCATGACTACATCCGTAAAGTCTCTGGGACGGTGTGGCATCCGGTTGGTACCTGTCGGATGGGCCCCGACCGCGAGGCGGTGGTCGACGACCAGCTGCGGGTCCACGGAATCGAGGGACTGCGTATCGCCGATGCGTCGGTGATGCCCGAACTGGTCAATGGCAACGTGAACGCCGCGGTGATGATGATCGCTGAGAAGGGGGCTGATTTGATCCGCGGTGAACACCCGCCGAATTTGTCTGAGCGAACTTCCACTCAGACCGTGGCGGCGGCGCGACGGTCATGATTCATCAGTTCATCTTCGCGTATCCGCGCCCGGGGATGACCGAGGCGGAGTTCCAACGTTATTGGGTTGAGGTGCATGCGGTGCGGTACGCCAGCAAGATTCCGCAGGCCCTCCGGTACCTTGTCAACACCCGCATTGCGCTACCCGGAGAAAGCGGCGACCCACTGTGGTGTGGCGTCGGCGAGTTCTGGTTTGAGAGCGAAAAGGAGCGGATCGAGTCATTGCGGTCAAAGGAGTATCTACAGGGCGCGGTGCCCGACGAGCCAAACTGGTCGGCCTCCTGGCGAGGCCTAACGCTGAACACCACGGACCACACCATCCGTGGAGGACCCGAGGAGACGCGCGATAACGGTATGGCCAAACTGCTAGTCCTCTCTACGCGCAGGGAGGGCCTGCCGCTAGACCGCTTCTGCTCCTACTGTCTCGATACCCACGCGGTCAAGGTGCTGGAACTGCCGGGATTGCGTCGCTACCGCCAGGGCCATGTCCAAGATGGCGCCTATGCGGTCGCGGAGGCAGCGCTCGACTGCGTCGAGCAGCTGTGGTTCGACAGTGTGGACGCGGCACTGGCTGCGCAGAATTCGGTACAGCAGGACATGGTGCGCGCTGATTATCGGCTCTTTGCCGAGGGACGGTACGTCCACACAATGCTCCTCCGGGAGCATTGGATTATCGGCCCACAGCCTCGCGCATACGACGATCAGCGAAACCGTATACGTATAAACCGGGAGGAATCGGTGTCCCAGGAAAGCTTTCTAGAGTTCCTCTCCGCGGCGCACGCAAGCGACGCAGTGCTTGCCCGCTATAACCACCGGAATCTCGGTGAAGTGCTGTTTCGCGCCAAGAACGAGGGTTTCGACTTCACCGCCGACGAGGCGGCGGATGTGATCGGCAAATTGGAGGCCAACGTCATCCTCACCAAGGATCGGGACCCCATCGACGGGTCCAGCCGGCTGTGGCGACAGATGTTTGGTAGGCGTTATCTCGAGTACCTCGTCACCCGCGTGGTAGATCGGCACACAGACGAGGAGCTGAGGTCGCTCATAGCACCTCGCGGGCAGGAGGTCGGATAAGCAGCCGCGCTCGCATACGATGATTGACGATCTCGGATTAGAAGAGGCACACAGGATGGAGATCTTTGAGCTGGGAAACTTCCAGACAACAACCGGATTCACGCTCCCCAACGCCAAACTGGCGTATGACACGTTCGGCACGCTTAACACGGCGAAAGACAACGCGGTTCTTTTCCCGAACTTTTTGGGTGGTACGCCCGAGGCCCTGGCGATGTGGATCGGTGCGGACCGCCCGCTCGATCCGCGCAAGTACTTCATCATCCTGCCCGGATTGTTCGGTGGCGGCTTCTCGTCCTCACCCAGCAACACACCACCGCCCTTTGATGGGGGCGCCTTCCCGCCGCTCAACATCGCCGACGACGTCATCGCCCAGCACCGGCTGATCAGCGAGAGGCTGAGTATCGACGAGCTGCAGCTGGCCCTGGGCTGGTCCGTGGGCGCAATCCAGGCCTACGAATGGGCGATCCGCTTCCCCAACATGGTCAAGCGGCTCGCTTCTATCGCGGGAGCGCCACGGCCGTCGACCTGGACCAAGCTCTGGTTGCATACGGTTTTCGAGGAGCCGATCACCTCCGATCCAGCATGGAACGACGGCTTCTGCGCGGATCCAAAGGCGGTACAGGCTCCACTGCGCCATGCGGCGCATGAGATGGCAATGACGTTGGTGCCGCACCGGTTGTACCGTGACGAGCTCTGGCGCTCCGCCGGCTTTGCCTCCGTCGACGACTTCATCAGTGGTATCTTCGAAAGTTTCACTCGCCCGCAGGACCCGGGCAACCTGGTCAGCGTGGCGCGAAAGGCCCGCGCCGCCGACCCGAGCGCCGGAGGCGATCTGGCTGCGGCATTAAGCCGGATCACAGCGAAGACGTTCGTGTTCGCGTTCACGGGCGACCCGATGTTCCCGGCGGAGGAGTGCAAAATGGATGCCGATCGCATTTCTCACGCAAAGTACCGAGAAATCAACAGTATCGGTGGCCATCTGGCCACATTCGCAGTGTTCGACGAGGATAAACGCGCGGTAGACGACGCCATCCACGAAGCTCTCGCATCCTGATGAACATTTGGGGAGGTCGAAATGGTTAACACCCCGGCGACGGCTTCGTACGTAACCGGCGAGCGGCCGCTCAAGGGGAAGGTGGCGATTGTCACCGGCTCGACTCGTAACCTGGGCCGCGCCATCGCCGAGCGACTCGCCGGCATGGGCGCCGACATCGTCATCAACCACCGCGACGAAGCCCGCCGTGAAGAGGCTGAACAGGCTGCGGAGGCGATTCGCGGGTACGACGGTCAAGTGCTCATCGAGAAGGCAGACGTCACCCAGCCCGGCGATGTCAAGCGGCTCTTCGACCGCACGATAGAGCGTCTAGGGCGGGTTGACATGCTCATCAACAACGCTGGCCTGATCGTCAAGAAACCCTTGGCCGAAACAACCGAGGGGGATTTCGACCGATGCTTCGCGGTGAACACGAAAGCAAAGTTCCTGACCATGCGTGAGGCCGCCCGACGCATGGAGGACGACGGACGTATCATCAACATCATCACCACGCTCATCGCCGCGACGATTCCCCACTATTCGGTGTATGCCGGAAGCAAGGGTGCGGTCGAGCATTTCACCAAGGGGCTGGCGAAAGAAGTCGGTGGACGCGGCATCACGGTGAACTGTGTCGCGCCCGGCCCGCTGAACACGTCATTTTACTACCCGGTCGAGGATGAGGCATCGATCGCCATTGCCAAGAGGTTGTCAGTGGCCAACCGGCTGGGCGAAATCGATGAGGTGGTACCGCTGATCGCATTCCTGTGCCGTCCTGAGGCTTGCTGGATCACTGCCCAGACGATTCGCGTCAACGGGGGCATGGCGTGAACCGGAGCGCGGGATCAGAAAGGGAATGTAATGTACACTAACACCCTTTACTTCGGTCGAGAATGGAATGTCGACCACAACCAACGGGTAAAGGTCAGCAACGCTGAGCTGCGGTATGCGGTGCTGGGAAGCGGCGAGCCGATACTTTGCATACACGGCACCAATGTCGCGGACAGCCTGATCACCCCACTGCAGTTCTATCCTCCGCTGTTCGAGGAGTATCAGCTCATCAGTTACTACCGGGCCGGCTATAACGGCAGTACGCTGGAGAAAAGCGTCCTGACGATCGAGGAAGGCGCCGAGCACGCTAAGCAACTCCTGGACCACTTAGGTATCCAGAAGGCGCACATCATGGCATTCTCGTTCGGTGGTATCATCGGTTTCCAATTCCTGCTCTCGTACCCGGAGCGAGCGCATTCGGCGATGCTGCTGGAGCCGTGGCTGCCTCGCGAGTCACCGGATGGCATGGAAGCTGACGCCAATATCGTTAACCGCGCCATGGCGCTTTACCATTCCGGTGACAAGTGGGGAGCCGCGCGGAGCTACATGGTGGACGCAGCCGGGCCGAGCTTCCTCGGTTCTGTCGAGATGACCGGTCCACTTGACGTATGGCGGCGGGTCGAAGCTTGCGTCGATACCGTGTTCACGGTTGACCTTCCCGCGGGGGGATCCTGGAAGTTTCGGATGTCGGAAGCGGACAACCTGGTGGAGCACAAGCCGGACATGCCGGTGCTGACGGTGATGGGCCTTGAGAGCGAGTCGGTCATGCCCGGTTTCCGGGAGGTCCAGCGGTTTCTCATGACCTGGCTTCCGCAGGCCGAGCGGTGCGGCATCCCAAACGCCACGCATGGGTTGCAGAGCATGAACCCGATCGCGGTGGGCGAAGGCGTCTACGCCTTTTTGAAAAAACATCCGATGAGCTGAGGAACTGGGCAGTCATGATCCATCAATTCATCTTCGCGTATCCGCGCCCGGGGATGACCGAGGCAGAATTCCAACGTTACTGGGTTGAGGTCCACGCGGTGCGGTACGCGAGCAAGATCCCGCAGATCCGCCGGTACCTCGTCGACACCCGTATCGCGTTACCCGACGACAGTGGCGAGCCACTGTGGTGTGGCGTCGCTGAGGTGTGGCTAGAGAACGAAAAGGAGCAGATAGAGTCGTTGCAGTCCAAGGAGTTCGTGGACGGCGCGCGTCGCGACGAGCCGAACTGGGCGGCCTTCTGGCAGACCGTGACGCTGGACACCACAGCCCATCCAATTCTTAGCGGGCCCGAGGAGAGCCGCGATAGCGGCATGGTCAAACTGCTGATCCTCTCCAAGCGTCGGGAGGGGCTGCCTCTGGAGCGTTTCCGCTCCTACTGTCTCGATACCCACGCGACCAAAGTGCTGGAGCTGCCGGGATTGCGCCGCTATCTGCAAGGCCATGTTCGAAACGGCGCTTATGCGGTCGGAGAAGCAGTGCTCGATTGTGTCGAGCAGTTTTGGTACGACTCGGTGGACGCCGCGCTCGTGGCGCAGCGCTCAGTACAGCATGACATCGTGTGCGCCGACTACCGGCTCTTCGCCGAGGAGCGATATATCCACACAATGCTCGTCCAGGAACACTGGATTATCGGCCCCCACCCCCGTGCGTATGACCGTCAGCAGACCGTGTCCACATAATCCATGGAGAAACCAGTGTCCCAGGAAAGCGTGCAGAGCTCTGCTCTCAGCAGGGCAGGAGGCCGGATGACTAGCAGAAATATAATAGAATTTCTACGTACGGTGGGTGCGCAGGCCGATCTCCTCGAGTACCTGAAGGTGAGGAGCAAAGACGAGGTCATCGCCACTGCCACGGCGCTCGGATACCCGTTCACCGAGCCGGAGTGGAACTCACTGATCTGGGACCTTGAGGTCTACCTGACCGAAAAGCGTGGCGAAAAGTTCGACACGCGCTTTTTCTCGACGATGTGGGGCAAGTACTACCTTGAGTTTCTGGTCGGCGACCTGATGCCCAGTTTCACAGCAGAAGATTTCGACGCGGTAACGGCAGGAGGTATGTGAGGTCCATGAGTAAAGTTTGCTGCTCACGTCTGATGCGCCTCGTCGCGCGGGCTCCCTTAAACAGCTGCAACGGTCTGGAACTAAAGGAGTGCACAATATGGAAATCTTCGAGCTGGGAGATTTTCCCCTGTCCACCGGAGTCACACTTCCGAACGCTAAACTAGCGTACAATACGCATGGCAACTTAAATGCAAACAAGGACAATGTAATTATCTTCGAAAGCTTCCTGGGTGCCGCACCGGACGCGCTGGAGATCTGGATGGGAAGCGGCCGCCCGCTCGACCCGGACAAGCATTTCATCATCCTGCCTGCGGTGTTCGGAGGTGGTTTCTCGTCCTCACCCAGCAACACGGCGCCGCCATTCGACCGCGGTGCATTCCCGCCAATCAATATCATTGACGAGGTAGTAGCCCAGCGACGATTGGTAACCGAGAAGTTTGGTATTGAGGAGCTGCAGCTGGTCGTCGGCTGGTCCACCGGCGGGCTGCGGAGCTATGAATGGGCGATCCGCTTCCCCGACATGGTCAAGCGAATGGCGTCTATCGCCGGCGCCCCTCGGCCTCCGTCGTGGACGAGACTCTGGTTGCGCACAGTCGTCGAGGAACCGATCACCTCCGATCCGGCGTGGAATAACGGCTTTTACCTGGATCGGCAAGCGGTGCAGGCCGGCGCGCGTCTTCAGGGCCTCGGTACGGCGCTGACGGCACCGCCGCGGCACCTATTCAGCGAAGAGCTCTGGCGCGCTGCCGGCTTCGTGTCTCTCGATGACTTCGTCGCCCGCTTCTGGCAAGCTTTCTGGCTCGCCACGGATCCCAACGACGTGGTGTGCCAGGCACGGCAGGCCCGCGCCGCCGACCCGAGTGGTGGTGGTGACCTGGCCGCAGCGCTGGGCCAGATCAAGGCGAAGACGTTCGTGGCCGCCTTCACCGGTGACAATCTATTTCCGCCTGAGGAATGCAAGCTGGATGCGGAGAAGATCACAAACGCGCAATTCCGGGAAATCAGTAGCGCCTGGGGTCACATGGCGACATACGCGCTGTCCGAACAAGACAGGCAGGCGGTCGACAATGTTCTCCAGGAGGTTCTTTCAGATTAGCGCGGCCATCAGCGTTTCACCAGCGTCACGGCATTAAGGAAGAGATCTACAGTGGACAACTTCGATTTTGTCATCGTCGGCTCGGGAGCGGCCGGCTCGACGCTTGCGTACCGGCTCGGTGAGCTGCCCGAGGCCAGGATCCTGGTCCTGGAGGCTGGCGGGCGCGACCTGCCCGAGGCGGTCGAAATCCCGTACCGTTGGAACGAGCTACTGCTCACCGACCTGGACTGGGCCTACAATAGCGAGCCCCAGCCAAACCTGGCCAACCAGCGGATCTACTCCGCTGCGGGCAGAGCCACCGGCGGTGGCTCGGTCGTATACCACATGATGCACGTACGGGCGCGCCCAGAGGACCTCGACAACTGGGCGTACAACGGTTGCCCGGGGTGGTCATTCCACGACGCGCTGCCTTTCTACCAGAAGTTGGAAAACCAGCTCGACGACACCGACCCGACCGCCGGAAAAGGCGGACCCATTACGGTCGTCAACGCCAAGGATACCGGGAACCCCACCTCGCAGGTTTTCATCGACGCCTGCGTGGAACTCGGGTATCCATTTGTCGAGGACTTCAACGCCTCGCATTTCGGTGTTGGGTGGCACCATGTCGACATCCGGGATGGCAAACGCGGCGGTGTCCTGACGTCCTACCTCCAACCGGCGCTGAGCCGTGGCAACGTCACGCTCGAGACCCGGGCGCTCGCGACGAAGCTGATAGTGGAAAAGAACCGCTGCGTCGGTGTCGAATACGTCGTCGACGGGCAGCGCCGCACGGCCCGCGCCGACCGGGAGGTCATCGTCTGCTGCGGCGCCATCGAGTCACCGAAACTGCTGATGCTGTCCGGGATCGGCAACGCGGAGCACTTGAACCAGCTGGGTATCCCGGTGACCGTGGACCTGCCGGGGGTCGGTGAGAACTTCCATGATCATCCACTAGTGATCGGTCCGGTCGGGAAGATGGCCGAGCCGGGAGCGGATCCACGAGGCAACATGACGGAGGTCGGTCTCTTCTGGGCATCGAGTCCCGGTATGCCGGTCCCTGATCTCGAAATCTGCCTGGTACATCGCGCCCCATACGGAGAAGCGTTTTTCACCAATGTTGTCAGGCGGCTGCAGACTGGACAGCCCATTCAACCCGTGCAACAGCTCGTAGATCCCACGCTCATCCTGAGCCTGCCCGGACTGATCCAGCCGCGCTCCCGGGGCTGGATCCGCCTGCACAGCAGTGATCCGACCGTGGCTCCGGAGATCAACGCGAACTACGGCGCGGAGCCGACCGACACCGACCGGATTGTGACCATGGTGACGATCGCGCGTGACATCTATGGCACCAAGGCGTTCGCTGAGTTGGGGCTGCAAGAGGTCAGCCCGGGTCCGGCGGTGAACGACGATACTCAGCTCCGGGAGTGGGTAATCAACAACATCGGCTCCTACTACCACTTCGCCGGCTCGTGCAAGATGGGCGTCGATCGCCTTGCGGTGGTCGATCCCCAGCTCAAGGTGCACGGCGTGGACTGCCTGCGCGTCGTGGACGGCTCGGTAATACCCACCATCCCGTCCGCCAACCCGCACACCACCATCGTGATGATTGGCGAGCGAGCCGCAGACTTCATCAAGGCGGAGTAATAGTCAGGCGACGGACTGGAAGAGTCATGCATGCAGCGGTGCTTACGAAGGCAAACACGCCGTGGGAAATCAAAGACGTCGATGAGCCGAAACCCGGCCCCGGGCAAGTCGTCATCCGTGTCCACGCGTCGGGAATGTGCTGGAGCGATGTGCTCGCGCACCGCGGGCAGTGGCCGGTTCAATTGCCGATCGTACCGGGACACGAGCCGGCCGGTGAGATCGTCGAAATCGGTGTCGGTGTAACGGCGCTACACGTCGGTGATCGCGTAGGCGTCTCGTGGAATCAGAAGGGCTGTGGTATCTGCGTATGGTGCCAGCGCCGAAGGCCGATTTACTGTCCGGCATACGAGAGTTGGATGACCATGGGTGGTGGTCACTCCGAGCTGATGGTCGCATATGAGTCAGGCTGTACGCTGCTGCCGGACGGAATCTCGTGGGAAGCTGCAGCACCCGTGTTTTGCGCTGGGTTCACAGTGATGAGCGGCCTGCGCAATGCGAATCCGAAGCCGGGCGCCCGCATCGCGGTGCTCGGCATTGGCGGACTGGGCCATATGGCAGTGCAGTATGCCGCGGCGCTTGGCTTTGAGACGATTGTCCTCACCAGCACGGCAGAGAAGACCAAGTTCGCCAAGGAACTTGGGGCTGCGGAGGTGGTCGTCACCGACGGCGATCCAGGCAAGGCACTCGCTGATGTCGGCGGCGCGGACATCGTGCTGAGCACGACGAGCTCGGCCGCGCAGGCTTCAAAGGTCCTCTCCGGACTTCGCCCCGAGGGTTGCCTCGTGACCATGGGTGTCACAGACGGCCCGCTGGTAATTGAAGATCTGACCAAGCTATTGTTCCAGCAGTGCTCGATCAAGGGAAGCACGCACAACAACCGCGCAGATCTGGTAGAAGCACTCGATCTTGTCGCTCAAGGCAAGGTGACACCGATCGTCGAGACGTACCCGCTTTCCCAAATAAATGCTGCGCTTGAGCGCGTTGAGAGTGGCAAAGTACGTTTCCGCGCCGTGGTTGAGGCGCAGCAGTCGTGACGCCCAAATTAGCCGCTCGCGGTCACCGCGCGCCGTCCGACGGAGGTTCCGAGCAGCCAGTGACTGTGCTGGTGACCCGAAGGGTCAAGGAAGGTCGAGAGGGGGAATTCGAGGCCTTTCTTGAGCGGTTGCGGGAGGAAGCCGCGAAGTATGCTGGATACCAAGGTGTAACAATCATTCCGCCCCCGGCGCCCAGCCGCGAGTATGTCGTCGTGTATCGATTCGATAGCGCAGATCACCTGCGTGCCTGGCAAACGTCACAGGCTCGACGATCGCTCATCGCGGAGTCGACGGAGCTCGCTGAGGCGGCGCCCGAACAACGAGAACTGTTCGGTACAGACGGCTGGTTTGCTGTGCCAGGAGGCCGGGTTGTCCGCCCGCCAGCGCGATGGAAGACGTACCTGCTGTCGCTGTGTGCTATCTACCCGATCCTTACCGTTATGGTCATCGTCGCGCAGCCGTTGCTGGCATACCTTCCCTTGGCGGCAAGATTTGCTGTCATCACTCCCGTGCTCACTGCCCTGATGACCTGGATCGCGATGCCGGTGCTGAGCCGACTATTCGCACGATGGCTGTATCGGTGATCCGACTCTAGGCTAAGAAATGTGGAAGGTAATGTTTACTACCGTTCCCACGCTTGCGCCCGGGGGCGCCTCGACCAACACTTCTCCCCTCGTGTCCCGGTAAATACCGGTGCCGCCGTTGATGGATTGCATGTATCTCCCGCCCACGCCGTCGACGGCTGCTTGCGTAGCGATACTGCCCTGGGGGAACCTAAATGTTACCAGGCACTGAATTGTAAAGTCATTGTCGTTGACGAATCTGGTGCGCGTGCAGACCGAATTACCCGTGCCAAAAGGTCTACCGTCTCGCGCAATGGTGGTAGAGAAAACAAATTCGTCACCCTGACTGTTACCGGGTGGACCAAGGTCGACGATCGCAAGCTGGGCGGTCGTCGCTTGGACTGTGAAGTCGTTGTTCGCCGGCGCAGCACTCGAGCAGCTGACCGAGAATACGCTCAGCACGCCGATGATCGCGGCTGTGCAGATACCAAGCTTGCGTGTACGATGCACCGTATCCCCCTTGTTCTGTGATGTGGTTTTGACGCCGGGTGCGTTTTCCCCGATCGATGAATGCACCCATGTCCCAACCCTGGCATCAGGATTTGACAAAAGCTCGATGAGCTTGTGCGCGAAGAATTTAGTGACAGCTGCACGGTAGATGCCGGGAGGGACCCCGAACATCGGGAATCTCCCTAGGGTTTAGGCCGACGTTGCGTGGCTGATGGCCGCTGAAACCCGTGCTGATCAAAAAATCTAGTCACGTCTGGTGCCGGCCTTCCCGAGCGCGCTGGCCCCGCCACCGGTCTGCAGCGCCTACCCGGCGGCATCCGACAAGGGCGCACCACTGTCAGCGCGCACGCGCCGCTCCCGGCGCCACCGTGCGCACGAGTGTGATGTGAGCCCACGGCGGTTGGGCAGAGATCCATGTATCAATCCCGGTGACTTGACGCTCCTACCTGTATCGAAGTCACGCGAGAGAAAGCCCTGTGGGCAGCTGCTGCTACCTACCGTCGCCAGCGAGTAACGCTGCGTGTCTAGCCGCCGTTGCAGCTGCCCATGGGTGAGGCGAGGAGGCGTAGATCGACAGCTGGCAGAAATTAGGTTCCCATAAATAAATGGTGCCTAACACGAAATTTGTCCGAGCGAAAGAGGATGTAGCCG
This sequence comes from Pseudonocardiaceae bacterium, assembly GCA_035606945.1. Lineage (GTDB taxonomy): Bacteria > Actinomycetota > Actinomycetes > Mycobacteriales > Pseudonocardiaceae. The sequence continues at coordinate 301,515 of DATNDR010000005.1, read as the reverse complement.
CCATGGGTGCAGGTTGGCGAAGAACGCCACCCTGCAAGTCTCCCACCTACTTCTGAAATGGTGCACGGCAAGTCCCAGGAGAATATTCTCCGGGTCTGTGGTAGGTAGGAGCGCCTATGAAATACAAGGCCGCTGTTGGAGGCTGGTACATCGTGGGTGTCGGGGCCACACTGGAACGCGAGGCGGCGCTCGCCGCTGTGACGAATTTGATATCCGGGGTGCGGGCTGGACGGGGGGACGCGTTATTCGTCGTAGGTGCGGCAGGTCTGGGCAAAACAACGATCCTGGACGAGGCGAGGAGGTTGGCTTGTCCAGACCTGCGGATCGGATGTGCCCGCGGTGACGTCATGGAGGCATCGCTGCCTTTTGGATTATTTGCCGCGCTGCTCGATGCCGTAGACGGGCCGCGCGACCTGCTAGACCATCTAGTAACGGATTCAAGCAGCTGTGACGCGCAGGCGACCCGGTTCAGTGGTGTGCTGCGGTGGCTGAAGGCAACCGATAACCAACCCATTCTGTTCCTTCTCGATGACCTGCACTGGGCAGATCCAAATTCTCTCGCGGTTGTGTCATTCTTGGTTCGCCGGATTAGAAGGCTGCCAGTAGCGGTATTGGCGACACTGCGGCCCTGGCCGCCTCCTGCTCACGAGCTCGCCGCCGCGCTGACCTATGACGGCTATGCCACAGTGGAGCGGTTGGCGCCGTTGAGCAGAAACGCCGCAGCGGAGTTTCTAGCGCGCCGAGTCCGTGGCCCGGTCAGCGGCGCGGTATCGCGGCGAGCCCTTGAGTCGTGCGGTGGTAACCCACTGTTGCTGGAACAGGTGGCGGCGGATCTCGGCCTAGAGCAGACCGGAAGAGAAGTCGGTCCGGCGGAGATCGTATTGACTCGCTTCGCGGGAGTGCCAGAGGTGGCAATCCGTTGCGCGCAGGCTGCCTGCGTACTGGGCACCCGGTTTCGTCCCGAGCTGGCCACCGCGGTGGCCCAGCTGAATGATCAAGAGACCGACATCGCGCTTAATGCACTGTGCCGCAGTGGACTCGTGCGATCGGAGACGGAAATGGCGGCAGAGTTCGTATACCCGTTGTTCCGGCAGGCTCTGTATGACGACATGGCGGTACCAGTACGGACCCGTCTGCACGCCCGAGCGTTCAACGTCCTGACTGCACAGGGCCTCCATGGTGAGGCCGTCGACCACGCGATCCACGCCGATCTCACAGGTGATGACGTAGCAATCACGGCGATGACGCGCGCTGGGATGGCCGCGTTGCGATCCGGTGCGCCCGCGCTGGCGATGCGCCATCTGCAGGCCGCCGTGGACGCCGCCGGCAGCCGGGCCGACGCTGACTTGCTACTGGCGCTGGCTGGGTCGCTGCTGTTGGCCGGCCATCCGGGGGAAGCGATCCACATCTGTCACCGGCTGCGCGGTGAGCAGCAGCTCACAGTTGCTAAGCGAATACAGGCGTTGCGAATGCTGGGGCGTGCTTTCTCGGCCACCGGGGCATACAACGATTCAGCAACGTGCTTTACGCGAGCCACAGAGTTAGCTGAGATTCACAACCCAACAGTGACGATCGAAGTGTTGGTGGATGCTTCTTTGGCGTCCTTGATGTCGACCGGACCCGTCAAGTCGCTGCCACTCGCAGAGCGCGCCTACACGTTGGCCGCCAATGCCGAGACTCCGCTTTCGAACCGAACTGCTTCTGTGTGGGGCTACCTCGCGTTCCTCGCTGGGGATCCGCAGGGGCTGACTGAAAGTGAGATGAGCGCTAGGACCGTCATGGCAGAAGGTCCGGCGACTCTGACCGACCTGCGCTGGTCGCGGGACGCGTTAAGCACATTCAGCATTGCCGCCACTTTTGCCGAGCGCTTCGATGATGCCCAGATCGCTTTGGGTATGCTGGTAGCTGCTGCAGGACGCGTGGACGCCGCTGAAGTGACTAGTGGATTAGCCATAACGCAGGCGATGGTCGCCGCGCGGCAGGGTCGCCTGGCCGAGGCGCTCAGTTTCACCGAACGGGTCGGCGCTGCAGCTGACCCATTACCGGTGCACGTATCGCAGGCGGGTGCCCTTCGAGCCGATGTGCTCCATCAGATGGGGCGAGGCGCCGAGGCCATGGAGTGGTGTAACCGGATTGAGCCAGATGCCACTGCTCGCGGCGAGTCGCTCACGCTGCTTCGGCTCTGGAACGTCCGCGGTCAGCACCTGCTTCCTGGTGGGATGCCGGAGGCGGCTAGCGAGCTGTACGTGCAGCTCGAGGAGCTGAGCCGCCGGATGGGGATTGGTGAACCCTGCTGGATTCCGTGGGCGCGGCACGCTATCGCCGCGCATCTGAGCGCCTGTCGCATTCCAGACGCGCGCCGCGTTCTTGGGTGGCTGGATCGAAGTGCCGCTCGACTGCCCTGCCGATATCCGCGAATCGCCGCCGCGACCGGGCGAGCGAGCCTGGCGGAAGCCGAAGGCGATTACGAGGCTGCTGAAGCGCATTTCAGTACCGCTCTCGCCCATCACGACCAGGTGGCTCTGCCACTGGAGCAGGTCGAGACACTGTTGGGCTACGGGGCGTTTTTGCGGCGGCGTGGGCGTCCCTGCCGGGCACGTCCGTTGCTTGCGCACGCTGCGGTGATTGCCGAAGCGAATCAGGCCGGTTGGCTTTACGCGCAGGTCCGCGAGGAACTCGCGGTGGCTGGTGGCCGGCGCCGCCGCAACCGCAGCCGCGAGGAGCCGACCAGGTTGACCATTCAAGAACAACGGGTCGCACGGCTGGCCGCCGCTGGGCACAGCAACAAGGCCATCGCCGCCAGGCTCACCTTGTCAGTCAAAACCATCGAATATCATCTCCAGCAGGTCTACATGAAGCTGGGAATCAGTTCCCGCCGTCAGCTGATGACGGGACACCACGAAGGAGAAAGGTCGTTGGTCGCCAGCGCCTCCTGAGCGTTCTCCGGCTCCGCCGAGGCGATAAAACCTAGGGAAATTCCTGATGTTAGGTTCCCTGCCGACGTTTACCGTGCAGAGGTATCTACCACAGGAGGACCGTAGATGTCGAGTCCGCTTCCATTGGCCGGTAAGAAAATCGCCGTTCTCGTCGAAAGTCAGTATATCCCCGGCGAGATCAAGATTTATCAAGAACGCTTCGCCGGTTACGGCGCCACCGTCCATTTTGTATCGCGACTGTGGGGACAGCCGAAGCTGAGATTCTACAGCACAGTCGAACCCAAGGGTGAGAACGTGCCGCCGATAGAGTGGCTCGAGGTGTCACTCGATGTCGATGACATCGACCCAGACGGCTACGCCGCGGTGATCATGACCGCGAATTATACTAGTGTCCGGCTTCGCTCCACCGAAGCGCCCAGTAACAACAGCACTGCTGTCGAAGTCGCCCGGCGGGCGCCCGCAGTGCACTTCTTCCGCCGCGTTATGCAAAACCCGAGAATCATCAAAGGGGCGCCATGCCATGCGCTCTGGTTGCTGACACCGTCACCCGATATCCTCGCTTCCCGCAAAGTTATCTGCAACACGGTGGTGCTAGCGGATGTCGTTAATGCTGGTGCGGTCTATACTCCGTGCCCCGCCGGTACTCCCGAAGAGAAGCAGGTAATAGTCGATCGCGACTTGGTGACAAACCCTTCGTGGAAGGCCAGCGAGGCGTTGGTGGATGCGATCAAGGATTTGATCGTAGCGCTGCCGCCTCAATCTCAACCGGAGCCGTCGCACGCAACGGCTGCCACCTCCGGCAAACGACACATTCTGACCGTTGTCTCGGAATGGGGATATTGGGGTGAGGAACTCGTCGGCCCGATTGATGAGTTCGACCGGGCTGGCTACACCGTCGATTTTTGCACCCCAACGGGTAAGCGACCGAACGCAATACCGGTCAGCATGGACCCTGATTTCTTCGATCCACCATTGCAAAGGCCGGTAACTACTCCAGAAATGGCGGCCCGGGTCCGTGAAATTGACGATCCAACAACAGTGCAGGGCAAGCGCCTGGAAAGCCCTATCAGCCTCGCCGACTGGTTTCCGGAGCGACCATACTTCGCTACTCCCGCCTTCGTGCGCCACCTCGAGGCCTACAACCGAGTCCTTGATCAAGCGGTACAAGGGGTCGAGAAGTATGATGCGATTCTGATTGTCGGCGGCTCTGGGGCGATCGTCGACCTCGTCAATAATCAGCGCGTGCACGACTTGATCCTAGCCTTCTTGCGCGCCGGAAAACCGGTCGGCGCGGAATGCTACGCCGTCGGCTGTTTAGCTTTCGCTCGCGATATGAACGAGCGGATAAGTATCATCCGAGGCAAGAATGTCACCGGCCATTGCTTGGAGTACGATTATAAAAGTGGCACAGAATTTGTTGAGGAACGCGGCCGTTTCCTTGATTTCGATATGGGGCCTCCGCCCTATGCGTTGGAATTCATCCTTCGGGATGCCACCAGGCCAGATGGCGCATACCACGGCAACTTCGGCCACCCGACAAGCGTCATCGTCGATTACCCGTTTATCACCGGACGGTCGACGCCGGACAGCGTCCTGACTGGTCAAAAGATAATCGAAGTTCTAGACGGGAATCCGCCGCTGCGCCGTTGGGGCTGGTAACGCAGTTGGCCGGTGGCCGGGAACGCGACGCGGCAGGTAGGGGAGAGTAATGACGATCGATTCCACCAGCCTGGGAATTGCCTATGTCGCCGTGGAGGCGTTGACGCCGTTGGCGGTGGTTGGGCTCGGATTCTTTTTGGCTCGGCTATCGCGTCGGGTCGAGGCGGTGCAGTGGGCGAACCAGACCGTGGTGACCCGCCGGGTGGAGCTGTTCACGCAGGTCGCGCCGAAGTTGAATCAGCTCTTGTGTTTCGCCACCTTTGTGGGCCGGTGGAAGGAAATCACCCCTGAAAAAGTGACCGCGCTCAAGCGCGACCTAGACGAGATAATGTTCGCGAACCGGATGCTGTTCTCCGACGAGCTGTTCGTTGCCTACCAGTCGTTTATGGCGTCCCTTTTCGACATGTACGCGAGCACCGACGCTGACGCCCTGCTGCGCGCTCAAATCACCACCGCGCTGGGAGATCGGCGCAACCTCGCCTGGTGGGAGGACGCCATGACTAGCCGTTTCAGCGTCGCCAACTCCTCCACGATCGGCGAGGTGCAGGCCACCTACGACACCCTGGGGCAGCAGTTCCGTGCTGACCTGTACGTGGCCCACCTCGGGCAACCGGTCCTGCTCACCCCGCCGGTCGACCGATCGGCAAGCCGGCCGGTTGGGCGGGCAACCCTGGCACATGAGTCAGGGCGGCCTCTGCACTGGTCAGGCGCGCGAATTTCACCCGATCGAGCCGAATGACGACGTACTTATCCGCCGTTGCTCGTCCTCATCCTTCTGAGGTTGCCGGATTGGTTACGGAGTGTGCACGATGTCCAACGAGCAGGTTTACGACCTGATTGCCCGGCGTCTCTTGCGAGGCAAGGTCGTTCCGGTGCTCGGCGCTGGGGCCAACCTGTGGCAGCGACCTCCACCTGGCTTCGTGCGAGGCGAGTATCTGCCGAGTGGGCAAGAACTGGCTGACGAGCTGGCCCAATACTTGGGTGACGTGGAGATCGACGGCCGTGATCTGGCCCGGGTGTCCCAATACTTCGCGGCATTGGTGGGGGAAGGCCCGCTCGAAGAGGAACTCCACGATGTCTTTGCTGCGGACTATCCACCTACTGATCTGCACCGTTTCTTAGCTCGACTGTCTCGCCGCGTACGTGAGGACGAAGTCCGGGAGCGCATGCTCATCGTGACGACCAACTACGACGACTCCCTGGAACGCGCATTCACAGCGGAGGGCGAACCGTATGAACTCATCACCTACATCGCTGGAGGCGCGGACCGTGGACGGTTCCGCCACATCACCGCCGATGGCGAACCGACCGTGATCCAAGTACCGAACGAGTACGTCGACCCTCGGCTGAACCAACGGAGCGTCATCGCGAAAATTCACGGTTCAGTGGACCGCTCAGAGGAGCGGATCCACGGAGACAGTTTCGTGGTCACCGAGGATCACTACATCGACTACATCGCCCGGGCAGATATTGCACGTCTGTTTCCGGTGACGCTCGCGGCGAAGCTGCGGACCAGTCACTTCCTGTTCCTCGGCTACAGCCTGCGGGACTGGAATTTCCGGGTAATGCTTTACCGATTGTGGGGAGAGCAGGCGGGCAGGAACTTCAAGTCGTGGGCGATCCAGAAAAACCCGGACCGCATCGACCGCGTCGCGTGGGAGGAGCGCGGCGTCGACATCCTTGACGTCAAAGTGGAGGACTTCGTCGCAGCCGTTAAACAACGGGTTGCCGGGCCACGACTTCCGGCGCAGCGACGTCCCGACGTGAAACAACCACTTCTCAGCTGAGACGAGGTGGCGCTGTGACCACAGCCATGAGCCCTCCCCCTCGGGCCCAGCAGGGCTCCGGCCTGGGCGTGCCGGAGTGCCCGTACGTCGGGTTGGTGCCCTTCGATGAGGAGGATGCGGCGTATTTCTTCGGCAGGGAGCGCGAATCGGACCTCATCGTCGCCAACCTCACCGCATCGCGGCTGACTCTGCTGTACGCCACGAGCGGGGTCGGCAAGAGCTCAGTGCTGCGGGCCGGGGTGCTACCTCGGCTGCACGAGATCGATGACGACTCCTATGACTATGACGACCCGGGCGTGCTCGGTGCGGCAGTGGCGTATGTCAGCGCCTGGCGCGACGACCCGCTGGAGACCGTCGCGACGGCGGTGGTTGAGGGGTTGTCCCAGGTGACCGGCGTCGGCGCACCGCAGGGACTCGCGAGTGCCCCGAAATTCAGCGTCAGCTGGCTTCGCGAGCTGCTGAGCCGGTCCGAGGTCCCGGCGGTCTATCTGATCCTCGATCAGTTTGAGGAGTACTTCTTCTACCACCCCATGGATCGCGGTGGCGAAGGATTGACCGCGGAACTCGGTAGGATCCTCAGCACCCGAGACTTGCCGGTGCACGTCCTGCTGTCGATCCGCGACGATGCCATCGCCGGACTCGATCGGTTCAAGGGCCGAGTGCCGCACCTCTTCGACAACTATCTGCGTCTGACGCACCTGAGCCGCGATGCAGCCCAAGCCGCCATTGAGGGCCCGCTGCGGCACTACAACCGCATCGCGCTACCCGACCACCGGATGTCCATCGAACCCGGCCTCATCGAGACCCTTCTAAACCAGGTCCGTACCGGCCATGTGCAGGTAGCACCGGACGGCGCGGCAGCCGACGGGTTCGCTCCGAACGTGCGGTCATCAGATGGCCGCGGGGACATCGAGGCTCCTTTCCTTCAACTCGTGCTGATGCGTCTATGGGAGGAGGAGCGGGCCAGCGGATCGTCGTCACTTCGGCAGAGCACGCTGGAGCGCCTGGGCGGCGCACAGACGATAGTTCAAACGCACCTGGACACCGTCATGGCCGGCTTGTCGCCCGCTCAGCTCAATGTCGCCGCCGCGGTGTTTCAGCATCTGATCACAAGATCGGGAACGAAGATCGCGCTGTCGGCAGAGGATCTCGCTGAATGGGCCGATCGGCCGGTCAATGCCGTGCAGGAACTCCTGGAAACGCTGTGCTCGGGGCCGCAACGCATCCTGCGCGCGGTATCCCCGCCCACGGGGGTCGACGGACCACCTCGCTATGAGATCTTCCACGATGTGATGGGCGATGCGGTGCTCGGCTGGCGCCGTCATTACGAGGCTGAACAGGAAAAGAAAGAAGCGGCTAGTCAACTTATAGCCGAGCGGGAGGAAGCCCGAGCAGGGGCGCGGACTACCCGCCATAAGCTGCGCCTATCCTTGCTTGCGGTAGGTTTGGCCGCTGTGCTACTCGCCGTTAGCGTCGGTTTCGCCATTGCAAGCTACCGAAATATGCGACAACAGTCTTATCTGACGCTGGCGGCCGCCGCTCTCAGTTACAATCCCGTGCATAGCCTGGGATACGCGGTCGATGCCTACAAGTTCAAGCGTGACAAGCGGGCCCGCTCGGCGGTGCTGGCTGCGGCGTCGAGCCCGCGCAGTCGAGTGGTCGCCGGGCCGGCGATGCTCGCCATCACGAGCACACCGGATTCCCGACACGTGGTCGCCTACGACGCGCACGGCAATCTCCGGGTCATCGGTGATAACGGCGCTGTGGAACATGATGCAAAAGTGTCTGGCCTGCCCAGCACCGTCACCCCAAATGCGTGGGCGGCGGCTGTTAGCCCGGACGCCTCCCGCGTCGCGCTCGGGACCGACCGAGGCGCGGTGGCAGTAATCGATACCGCGACTGGGCAGCACATCGATATCCAGACCCAAGGAGACGCGACGGCCGCCGTGTCGTGGATCGGCTCTGCCGTGAACGGTCTCGTCCTCGTCGTTTCCAGATCAGGGATTGCCGCCACCTATAGCCCCGACACCGGGGAGCAGGTGGCGCGCTTCCCAGGTGCCGTTTATGACGCGGTGGCCCTGGCCGACCAGCAGCACATTGTTACCGCCAGCGAAGACAAGAAGCTTCGAGTATGGGATGCGCGAAGCGGCGCCAAAATCGCGGAGTCGTCAACCCTGAGCTTCAACGCATCTGCGCTGAGACGCTACGTCCAATCCGTTATCAGCCTGTCCGTCGTCGCCCTGTCATTAGATGCACGGCCCTCGATTGTGGTGTGGAACTGGCAAGGTGGGCAGAATCCCGTTCGATACCCGGTCGATGACCTCAGCGCTGTTCGGCAGGTTGTGGTCAACGAGCATACTCAGACCGTCATCATCGCAAAGCACAAGGACGTCCAGATATACAGCCTCGCCACCGGATCATTGCTGGGATCACTGCCCCGACAGACGGATTTAGTCAGGGATGTGGCCATCAGCCCGGACGGCCAATGGATTACCACCGCCGGCGCAGACGGGCGGGTCCTTGTCTGGTTCCTGGGACACGGGCAGTTCCCCACCGCCCCGACCTACGAGCTGCTCGGCCATAGCGGAGCGGTCAACCAGGTGAGCTTCCAGCGTGCGGGCCAGGTTGTGATGTCCGTGGGTCTCGATGGCACGGTTCGGCGCTGGGAACTACCTGCGGTGCTGCGCTTCGAACAGCCCGGCAGCTGGGTCGTGAACATGGACCTCAGCCGCGATGGAAGCTGGCTGGCGACGGCGAGCCAGGATGGTCATGTTTTCATCATCGACCGGCATGACCTGTCAAAGCCGCCGGTGGCCACGGTGTCTGACGACACTCCACTACAGGTAGTGCTTTTCGACCCGACGCAACCGCATCGCGTCTTCACCCTGGGGCGCTCCGATATAGCTCCGAAGCTCTGGTCATGGGGCGTCGATGGCAACGTCGAACGTCTCCCGAAGTACCAGACGCCGCCGCTGCCGACGTTCGGGCTATTGGTCAGTCTCGCCGTCAGCCCCGACGGCAAGACGATCGCCGCCGGCGACAACGGTGGCAGCGTCCACCTGTGGGATACACGGACCGGAACGCTGCGCACGGATCGCGCGTTGCCCGGCATCGGTCAACCCGCTGACAGCGTGACGTTCGACCCTACCGGTCAACTGCTCGCCGCGACGGGTCGCGGCGGAATCCGGCTCTGGAAGTGGGATACCGCCGAGCGGCCCATACCGCTGTCCCATCCCCACGCGACCAACGTGACCTTCGACCCTTCCGGTGACCACCTCGCCAGCACAGCCGGGGATGGCACGGTGAACGTCTGGACGACCCGCGACGGCAAGCTCGACAGAAACGACTTCGTCGCGCACGATCGGCTATCTAGTGGCCCGTCTTTCAGCGCGGACGGTGCGCTGCTCGCCATCGGTACGGCGGGAGGGCAAGTCGAGGTCTGGGATGTGCATTCTGCTGAGACAGTCATGTTCGACCGGCACCACAGCGCCCCGGTCAACAAGGTGATATTCCTGCCCGATGACCGATCGCGGCTGATCTCTGGAAGCGACGACACGACCGTTGCCCAGTTCAATTGTCCCGCGTGCACGGATCCCGACCGGGTGATCCGGGAAGCAGCGGAATGGACGAAGGCTAACCCATGAGGTTTTTCACGAGAGAGATTGAGAGCGCAATATGGACATTCGCGAGGAATTTGACAGCGAGATTCACCCGGAACATCAAGAGGAGTACGAACCACCAATGATCGATGAGGTCGGTAGTTATACCGCGCTGACCCGCGGCAGTAGCGCAGGGTCGGTCCACGACGCGATCGCCTACTACTCCACATAACGCGCCGTGTACCGCGGCCTTCGTCCCCCGGACGGCGACCAAGCCTGGTTCGTGGTCCTTCCCGACTGCGATGCCGCACGTGACGTCGCAGCGGCTTTGCGCCCGCACGCGGTGCGGACGCTGCCGCATTCCTCGGGACGGCCCTGGCTGATCGGCCGTTGGGGCGCTGACGACTTGGTGGTGAGCCCAGAGGGGTGGGTACAGGTGGCGGTGATCGGGTGCTGCCCGGTCACCGCCACCGCGCTGTCGGCCTTGGCCCACCGCGTGCGGAGCGTGGCGGACCTGGACCAGCTCGGGGGCCAGTTGACCGGCAGTTTCCATCTGGTGGCTGCTATCGATGGTCGGGTCCGCGTGCAGGGCAGCGTCTCCGGGTTGCGCCGGGTTTTCTACACCCAGGTGGGGCAGGTGACGGTCGCCGCGGATCGGACGGATGTCCTGGCCGGTCTCACCGGTGCCGCGGTCGACGAGCAGTGGCTGGCGGCTCGCCTGGTGTATCCATACCTGCCTCATCCGCTGGCCGACGGGTGCCCGTGGCAGGGCATGGAGGCGCTCGCCGACGACTGCTATCTACTCACCGATCCCGGTCAGCCGGCTCGCACCGTGCGGTGGTGGCGTCCACCGGAGCCGCTCGCCCCGCTGGCCGAGGCCACACCCGCCGTGGCGCAGACACTGGCTGCTGCCGTCGAGGCCCGCACCCAGGTAGGCGGGACGATCAGCTGCGATCTGTCCGGCGGCCTGGACTCCACCCCGCTCTGCTTCCTGGCCGCGCGGGGCAACAACAAGGTGATCGCGGTGACCTTGATCTCGGCCGATTCGGGCCATGACGACGCGAGCTGGGCACAACTCGCCGCCAACCAGCTGAAGGACACCGAGCACCTCATGCTCGACATGCGGCAGCTGCCGCTGATGTATACGGATGTCGGTCAGGGCGGTGTGGGTGCCGACGAGCCGCACATCGTCATCCGCGACCATGCCTGGATCAGCTGTGTCGCCCGCCAGCTCGTTGCGCGTGGGAGCCGGCTGCACCTCCGCGGGCTGGGTGGTGATCAGGTTTTGCAGGCTCCGGCGGCCTACCTGCACACCACCGCCTGGACCTATCCCCGCGTCGCAACCGACCACCTGCGCGGTCGCCGCGCCGCGAGCGGCTGGCCGTTGGCCGCCACCCTGCGGGAGGTAGCCGATCGCCGCAGCTACCAGCAATGGCTGACCACCACCGTCGACGACCTCACCGCACCCCCACCGTCCCGCGGGATGCCCAACCTAGGCTGGGGCCCCGCGTTACGACTGCCGCCCTGGGCCACTCCACAGGCGGTCGACGCCGCTCGAATCCTGCTCCACCAGGCCGCAGCCGGCGCGCAGCCGCTGGCCCCCACCCGCGGCCAGCACGCCACCCTCGAGCAGCTCCGCAGCGTCGGCTACTTCACCCGCCACGTCGCCGGGATCATGGCCCGCGCCGGGCTGCCACTGGCCGTTCCCTTCCTCGACGACCGGGTGGTCGAAGCCTGCCTCGCCGTGCGCCTGCACGAGCGCACCACGCCGTGGCGATATAAGCCGTTGATCGTCGAGGCGATGCGCGATGTGGTGCCCGCAGCGGTCCTGCAACGCACTACCAAGGGCGACTTCAGCGTCGACGGCTACGGCGGGCTGCGCCGGGCTCGGCCTCACCTCGCGGCACTGCTCGATGATCCGGTGCTCGCCCAGCTCGGTCTGGTCGACGTCAACGCGTTGCGCAAGGTGTGCCTCGGGTTATACCCGTACACCCTGGACCTGGTGGCGCTCGACCGAACCCTGGCGTGCGAAGCATGGCTGCGCACCCTGACCCCAGCACCACCTGTCCATGCAATGGGAGCGTCACGATGACCTTGAAGTTGCGGGCTGACGTATCTACTGCGGACACCGACGAGGGGATGGTCTTGCTCGACGAGCGCGTTGGCCGCTACTGGCAGCTCAACCCCACCGGCGCACGTGTCCTCCGAATGCTGCTCGACGGCGCTGCCCCTAACCACGTCGCCCACACTTTGGCCGACCGACACGCCGTGAGCACCGAGCAGGCGGCCGCCGACGTGGCCGCCTTCCTGGAGCGCCTACGCGCCGCCGGGCTGGTGACCGATCATCGAAGGGGGCGTCGATGACCCAGCCGCAAACCGTGCAGCGCGCTAGCAGACTTCCGCTCCGGCAGCGACCCGCTGCCCTGATTGCCGTCGGTGTCGCCCGCATGCTCGCCCACCTGCCACCACGGCGCATCCGCGCTGTGCTCACCGTGCTGCGCCGCGGCGCCGCACCGGCCACCTATCAGCAGGCCAACAATGCCCAGGACGCAATCCTGGCCGTCAGTGTGCTGTGCGGCGGCCGCTACTGCCTACAGCGGTCGCTGGCCACCACACTGCTGTGCCGCATCCATGGCGTATGGCCCACCTGGTGCACCGGCGTGCGCACCGCTCCTTTCGTCGCCCATGCCTGGGTAGAGGTCGACGGCCAACCGGTCGGCGAACCACAAGGTCCCGGCTACTACCGCCCGATCATCGCCATCCCGCCTGATCGATGCTGGCCTACGGTTCCAGATGCGCGGGCAGGCCGAAGGCAGCGAACAGTGCGGTGTTGAGGAAGTTGTGATGCCCGACGATCCGGTCGTCGGAAATCTCGATGATCTGCAGAGCCCACGGCTGGTGAACACCGTGGCCGTCCGGGCGGTAGGAGCCGAACGCGGCACAGCCGTTGGCCGCTGTGGGCACCAGGCGCGAACCCCGGCACCCGCGGCCCTCGCCGAGGAACCACCGGCCCATCTCGACCGGCCCGCGCAGCCAGAAGTCGTAGGGCGGCATCGACATGACCGCGTCATCGTGCAGCAGCGTGACCAAAGAGGTGATGTCGTAGCGCTCGAAGGCGTCGACGTACCGGCCGAGCAGCGCGCGCTGCTCGGCATCCACCACGGGCGCGTGCGACACGTCGCGGGCCGCGAGAGTGGCCCGGGCCCGCTGCAGCGCGCTGTTGACCGACGCCACGCTGGTCTCGAGCAGCTCGGCCACTTCAGTGGCCTGCCAGCGCAGCACCTCGCGCAGGATTAATACCGCTCGCTGCCGGGGCGGCAGGTGTTGCAGGGCAGTGATGAAGGCGAGCCGAACGCTCTCCTTCGACACCGCCAACTCGGCCGGGTCGCCGTCGCTGGGCAGGACGCGGGCATCGGGCACGGGCTGCACCCAAGCGTGCTCGGGCAACGTTGCGCCGTGGAAGGAATCCGCCGTCGCCGACGGTCCCAGGTCCACGGGCAGTGCCCGGCGCTGGCGGCCCCGCAGCAGGTCGAGGCAGACGTTGGTGGCGATGCGGTACAACCACGAACGCACCGCAGACCGGCCCTGGAAGCCGTCGAGCCCCCGCCAGGCCCGCACCATTGTCTCCTGCACCGCGTCCTCGGCTTCGAAAAAAGAGCCGAGCATCCGGTAGCAGTAGCCGGTAAGTTCCCGGCGGTGCTGCTCCAGGTCGTCCGAGGAGAGATCGACGGTATGGGGTTGGGCAGGCACGACAGTCCATGCTACGCGGGTGCTGTGCCGGGGCGAGATGAGTTCTCGTCGCGCCGATCGTCATACCGTCGAGACCAGCGAAAGGAGTCCGGATGAGCCGGGTACGGGTACTCGTGGGAACCCGCAAGGGTGCATTCGTGCTGACGTCGGACGGCGAGCGCCAGCGGTGGGATGTCAGCGGTCCACACTTCGGCGGCTGGGAGATCTACCACGTGGCGGGATCTCCCGCGGACCCGGCCCGGCTGTATGCGTCCCAGTCCAGTGGCTGGTTCGGGCAGCTGATCCAGCGCTCCGACGACGGTGGCGTGACCTGGCAGCCGGTGGGTAACGAGTTCACCTACGACGGCGTCCCCGGCACTCACCAGTGGTACGACGGCACGCCGCATCCGTGGGAGTTCGCCCGTGTGTGGCACCTCGAACCGTCATTGACCGATCCGGACACGGTTTACGCCGGCGTGGAGGACGCCGCCCTGTTCCGCACGGTCGACGGCGGGCACAGCTGGCAGGAGCTTTCCGGCCTGCGCGACCACGAATCGGGATCCTGCTGGCAGCCAGGTGCCGGGGGCATGTGCCTGCACACCATCGTGCAGCACCCCACTGACGCCGGGCGGATCTTCGTCGCCATCTCGGCCGCTGGCGTGTTCCGCACCGACGACGCCGGCAAGACGTGGTGCCCGGCCAACCATGGTCTGCGCTCAGAACAGATACCGGACCCGACGGCTGAAGTAGGCCACTGCGTGCACCGGCTGGCGATGCACCCGTCCCAGCCGGAAACCCTGTTCATGCAGAAGCATTGGGACGTCATGCGCAGTGACGATTCCGGTGAGTCGTGGCAGGAGATCAGCGGTGACCTGCCGACTGACTTCGGCTTCGTCATCGACGTGCACGCGCACGAGCCGGACACCATCTACGTCATCCCGATCGCCAGCGACTCGGAGCATTACCCGCCGGAGGGGAAGTTGCGCGTGTACCGCAGCCGGACCGGTGGGCACCAGTGGGAGGCACTCACCAGCGGGCTGCCGCAGCATGACTGCTACGTCAACGTCTTGCGCGACGCGATGGCCGTCGATTCCCTCGACCCGTGCGGGGTGTACTTCGGGACGACCGGCGGCCAGGTCTACGGATCGGCTGACGCGGGTAACACCTGGACGCCCATCGTCCGCGACCTGCCCTCCGTGCTGTCGGTCGAAGTGCAGATGCTGCCGTGATCCGGGTCGTGCTGCCGGCGCACTTGCGTACGTTGGCCCATCTCGACGGCGAGGTTGCGCTGCACGTCGCGGGCGTTGTCACGCAGCGCTCGATCCTTGACGCGCTGGAGGCACGGTATCCGATGCTGCGCGGGACGATCCGCGACCACGCCACCCAGCAGCGCCGAGCGTTCGTCAGATTCTTCGCCTGCGAGCAGGACCTGTCCCACGAAGCGCCGGACGCCCCGCTGCCGTCCGCGGTCGCGACCGGGGTCGAGCCCTATCTCGTGGTGGGGGCCATGGCGGGTGGTTAGTGTCAGAGGCCGTCCCGATACGGGTTGCACATCCAGCCCGAACCGCGGTCGCCGTGGACCGTTATTGCCGGCTGGCAGCTCCCTAGCGGATCGCGCTGCCGGCGTGCTCGCGACCGTGCCCGCCTGGTGGGCACGCCGGGCGGCGGAGCTGGGGCTGCGCGGCGCATGCCTCGACGTTGAACACTCTGTCGCGGCAACACCGCCCATCGAACTGGCGCTGTCACGGGCGCAGCCCCGGCTGGACCTCCTCGACGCGACACCCGAACAGCTTGGGGACGCATATGTGACCGCCCTGGAGCCGTCCCTGCGCAGTCACACCGGTCGCCACAACACCCCGCCCGTCCTGGCCACGGCGTTGTGGGAGCAGGCTCAGGCCACTGCCGGCGGCCGGGTTGACGGGCTGGTCTTCGACCCGGCCTGCGGGGCGGGTGCGCTGCTGCTACCGCCCTTGCGATCCTGGCTGCGCGCCTGCACTGAGCTTGACGTGGTGGCAGGGGTGGCTCGCGCGGTCGGCGGTTGTGATCTCGACGAGGCGGCGGTGTGGTTGGGCAACGTCGCGCTGGCCTCGGTCCTGCTGCCCTGGTGGGCGCAGCTGTCCTCAGCTCAGCAGCGATATCCAGCCCCGCTGCCGGCGCTGCTGCACGTCGCTGACGGCTTGGCGGCGCGCGAACGACGGGCCGCCGCGGTGCTGATGAACCCGCCGTATGGCCGCATCCGTCTTGACGATCACGAGCGGCTGCGTTGGGCCCATGTCGTGTATGGCCATGCCAACCGGTATGCGTTGTTCATGGCGGCCGGGGCTGCCCAACTCAAACCTGGTGGGGTACTCGCGGCGCTGGTGCCCGCAGGGTGGTTGGGTGGCTGTTACTTCCAGCGACTCAGAGCGCACCTCGCAGCCGAGGCACCCTTGGATCAGGTCACCTACGTGCGCGAGCGCACCGATGTCTTCTCCACCGGGGTCCTCCAGGAGACGGTGCTGGCCAGCTTTGTGCACGGCGTGGCGCCGCGTGAGGTTCACTGTGCCGCTCTTGCCGTCAATGGGCAGCCGACCCGGGCGTGGATCGGTTCGGCGCGCCCGCCGTCGCGGCCCGACCTGCCCTGGCCGTTGCCGCGCGAGGTGTCCGACGTGCCGCTGGTGCGCCGCGCCGCGACCCTGCACGCCCGGCTGCCCGACTACGGCTGGCGGGTCAGCACCGGGCCGCTGGTGTGGAACCGTGCCAAGGACCGCATCTCAGCGCATCGCCGTGATGGCAGCGTCACCATCGTGTGGGCGGCCGACCTTGAGGATGGGACCCTGCGGTGCGCGCGAATCCGGCAGCCGCAGCGGTGGCTTGCGCTGGGTCCAGATGACGACCGCGCACTCGTCCTGGATCGCCCGGCGCTGCTGGTTGCGCGGACTACCGCGCCGGAGCAACCTCGGCGCCTGATCGCCGCCGAGCTGGACGCCGGCTGCCTTGCCCGATGGGGTGGCCGCGTTGTCGTGGAGAACCACGTCAACGTCCTGACGTGCCTCGATGCGCACTCGCCGCTCACCGCCCGGCTGTTGATGTTGTTATTGAAATCGGCTGCCTTCGACCGGCTCTATCGGTGCCTGACCGGATCCGTGGCGGTGTCGGCCTACGAGTTGTCCGCGATGCCGTTGCCGGACCGCGCCACCCTGCTCGACTGGGCCCGCCACGATGACGCCGCGGTGGGCCATGAGATCGAGAACTATTACACCATCGCCCGGTAGTGGTCGCGCAGCGTGATGATCTCCGTGCGGCGGGTCGAGGTGAGGTAGTCGGGACAGCCGAGGTCCATGGTCCCGAACCGGTCGGCTGGGTCGACGCCGATGGCGCGCAGGAAAGCCTCGCTGCGTTGCGAGACGCTGCCCTGGCTGATCCCGAAGAAGTGCATGATGTCTTTGACCGGCATTGCAGGGCTGAATAGGTCGTTGGCCTTGCCGATGATCCAGCAGATCGCTCCGGCGGCGGTCTCCGCCCGGCCGCGGCGACGGAAGATCTCCGGGTCCTCGGCGGCGGCACGGCTGAGCACCCGCCGGCATGCCGTGCGATATTCCAGATCCAGCCGCTCGTCGCAGCAGCGATCGAGCAGCGCGAGTACCTCAGCCACCCGCTGGTGGACGTCGGCCGGGATCGGCTGCCAGTCGAAGGGTTCATCGGGCAGCGGGGTGTCGTCGAGCGCCGCCAGGGCGTCCTCGCCGCCAACGGCACGACGCAGCGAGTCGAGCATGATCTCGCCGACGCCGGGCAGCTCGCCCTCGGCATCCGGCCACGGGCCATCGGGGTGCAACGCGCCCATCGCCCCCATCGCGGCCAGCAGCGCAGCCGGCCCCTGTGGCCGCGGTGCGGCGATGATCTGCTGGTATTCCGGCTCGTACTCATCGACCGCGGCGAGGGTCTCGTCGGTGAGCGCCGGCCGGATCTTGCGTTCGTGGTGGCAGAACCGGATGAAGGCGCGGAGCAGTTCGGGCGCCTTGGTCAGGTAAGCCACGTCGGCCACGATTTTGCGGGGGATCCAGTCGATCAGCAGGATCTCGACCGCCACCGGGCTCCAGCGAAGGGGGTCGCCCGGCCCGTAGTCGGTGCCGAACCACAGCACCGATTCGAGCAAGCTGCGATGGTCGGCATCGTCGAGTCCAGCCGCGTATGAGGAGGCGAAGAAGCGATCGGTGAGCTTGCGCAACCGGTCGCTGCCCCAGCTCGGCCGCCGGTAGCCCTTGCCGCCGGTGGGCAGCATGCCGAGGGCCCACTCGACGAGTGGCTGGCAGGCGGGCCAGGAGTCGGTCTCGCACGGCGGGAAGGTGATGGCCCCCCGCTCGATCGCCTCCCGGATCCGGACTCGAGCGTCGGCGGGAGCCAGGTCCGCCCAGGTGGTGTCCGGGCCGCCGCCGGCGGCGATGCGCATGTGCTCGATCAGCTCATCCAGCGGCTCGGGGACCACGAACGCGTCTTTGACCAGCGTGCCCATGTTGTGATCGATGTAGACCACGATCGACAAGGCATAACCGCCCGGCAGGCGCAAGCCGATCATGATGTTGTCGCCGTCGCCGAGCACGTGCACCATCTCGACAACTCGCTCGACGGTGGTCCGGTGCAGGTCGGTGAGCCACCCAGGCAGTGCGTGCGCCCGTTCGACGATCTCCCGGCGGATCCGGCGGCGCGTGATGTCGTCGCCGGACAGCTCGGCGATCACCGCGAGCAGGGCGGAGGTCTCCAGCACGTCCACGTCGAGGAAGATCCGCACCAACTCGTCGCGGCTGGGCAGGTCGGGTTCGGACGCCACTTCGAACGGGTTGGGACGGCGCGGCTCAAGCGCTGAGAGCAGCGAGCTGGCCAGGGATAGCAGTAGGAGTGGTTGGTCCTCGGTGATGGCGGTGGCGACATCTGCCATCAGGTCGGGCTCATCCGGGGAGCCACGCCGCTGAGTAGGCCTGCCGTGGCCCGGCCGTCCCTTCGCAGGACGGCGCTTGTCGCGTCGCGTTCGCTTGGACACCCCGGCAGATTAGACGGTCATCTCCCCGGCCGCGCACGGCCGGTGCCGATCGGCGGGGGGCGCCATCCTGGGCAGCCGGCTAGGTCAGCCGGGACAGGAAACGGCCGACTTTGGCTGCGGCGCTCGGATTGTGCGTGAGCACGTAGTCGTAGAGGGCGATCGGGATCGCGAAGGAGTAGGTCGGGTAGGCGTGGATCGAGCCGATGATCGCATCGACGGTGAGGTCGTTGTTCATCGCCAAGGTCAGCTCATTGATCATCTCGCCGGCGCAGTGCCCGGCGATGTGCGCTCCGATCAGGCGGCGCTTGCCGTCGATGAGGAACTTCATCAGACCGACGGTGTCCGCCTCGGTCACGGCACGCTCGTTGTGGCTGTAGGGGAACCGGATGACCTCGCAGGTGTCCCCGCTGGCCCGTACCTGCGCTTCGGTCCGGCCGACGTGCGCGATCTCTGGATCGGTGAAGGTTACCCACGGTAGGTGCCCGGGGGAGAAGGCCGCCCTGATCGGGACGAAGATATTGCGGACCGCATGGGCGGCCTGGTGGCCGGCGTAGTGGGTGAACGCGGGGCCGCCGGCCACGTCCCCGACGGCGTAGACGTGCGACTGGCTGGTCTGCAGCAGGTCGTTGACGCGGATGCCCCGGTCGTTGGTGGTGACACCGGCAGCATCGAGCCCGAGCCCTTCCACATTGGGTACCCTGCCGACTGCGCACAAGATCGCATCCACCCGTAACGGGTCAGCACCGAGGGTGAGTAGCAGGTCCCCACCTGTTCGGCGGACCGCGGTGGGATGGGTGTTGATTCGTACGTCGATGCCCTCGTCGACGAACTGGCGCTCCAGTATGTCGATCATGTCGCCGTCATCGCGGGGGATCAGGTGCGCTCCGCGTTGCACGATGGTCACTGCGGACCCCAGCCGGTGCAACGCCTGCGCCAGTTCCACGCCGATCGGCCCGCCGCCGATCACCGCGAGCCGGCTCGGCAGCTTGCTCAGGTCGAAGACGTCCTCGTTGGTGAGATAGCCGGCCTCGGCCAGCCCGTCGATGTCAGGCACCGCCGGGCGGCTACCCGACGCGATCAGGATGTACTTGGCGGTGATGTCCCGATCGCCTACCCGCAGCGTGTGGGGATCGCGAAAGGTCGCGCCGCCCAGCAGGACATCGGGGCCGAGCTCGGAGAGCACCTCGGCGCTGTCCAGTTTGCCGATGTCGGTGATGGCCTGGTGTACCCGGGCGTTGACCGCACCGAGATCCGTGGGATCCCGCTGCGCGGACAGTCCCCACCGCCGCGCGGTGGCGGCCTCGTGCGCCACCCGGGACGCCTTGATCAGTGCCTTGCTCGGAACACAGCCGTAGTTCAGGCAATCGCCCCCGAGGTGATCCTTGTCGATCAATGCCACCCGCTTGGCGAAGAACCGGCCGAGCCGCGCAGCGGTCAGCCCGCCCGACCCCGCTCCGATGATCGCTAGGTCGTAGTCGAAGGACGCCATGCGAGTTGCCTCCGATCGGCGGGCGGGTTGGTCGTCGTTATGAGCGGCGCTGCGGGGCGTTGGCCGTACTTGAAGGGCGACCAACGGGGGAGCAGCCGGTGGCGTGCAGCAAGCGTGCCGGGCGGACGCGGTCGTCGGGGGTGCGGGGTAGCCAGCGGCGCACGACGATGCCGGCACGCACCAGCGCGTCGCCGCCCATCTGTCGGGTGTCCTCTACCGGCCGCGGCAGACGGCGCCCACGTGCTGCGGCGAGCACGTAGTGGGCCAGCGTTCGCGGCGAGTACACCCGCCACAGAGTGGCGCGGCGCATCCCCAGCAGGGCATAGAGCCGGCGTTGCTCATCGGCCAGGAACAGCCCCGGCCAGCGCAGGTGTTCCGCGAGCGCGGCAAGCGCCGCCGGGGGGCTGAACCCGCAGGCGATGAGCCCGATGGGGCAGCCGGCTGCGAGGTCGCGCACCTGCACGAGGTGCTCTTGACAGGGCAGTCAATACCGGTGCCGGATAGCGGTGAGCACATAAGTGCCGGGCAACGCGCCGAGATCCACGGCACGGCCAGTGCGCGCGTCGGGTAAGACCAGACCGGCCAGCGGGACCGGACGGTCGACCTCACGTGGCACGGGTCGCTGGGCCGTCGACGATAGGCAGCAACCGGCTCAGCTCGATGTTCTCGACCGGGTCCAGCACGCAGTGCTGCACGCAGGCCGGGACCAGCTCACCGCTTTCCGGGTGTGCCATCGCGTAGTGGCACGACGCCAGCCGCTCCTGCGCGGCGAGAATCTGCGGGTCGGTGGCCTTCTCACCGCGTTTCATCAGCTCCCACGCAGGTGCGACGTCGGTGGCGTCCATGAACTGGTGCACCACGAACGACACCGGCCGCGCGCCGTGGCGCAGCAGGGTCCGTAGACCTCCCACCCGGCGCACGAGGCGCACCAGCCACTGGAGGGCGATCAGGGCGACGACCGGATGGCGCGCGATCGTGCGCACCACCTTGCCGATCACATCGGGCAGTTCCACCCCGGCGAAATTCGTCTCCCCGAAGTAACGGAAGAACGCCTCCCTGGCAGCGAGGTCACCCGGGTCACCGGACAGGAACGGGTGCCACTCGGCGCCGACGTAGAAGCCGTAGGCGGCGCGGTTGCAACGTAGGTCGCCGTGCTGGATCACGGTGTAGTCCAGTGTGGTCCCGGCGCCTTTCTCGATCTCCCGCCAGACCTCATCCATTCCGACCTGCTCGTAATTCTCATGCCAGCGCCGGTTGTCCCCGACGAAGGCCGCCGGCTGGAAGGAGAACATGCCAAAGCCCATCGCGTGGCAGTCCCGCACCAGATCGGCGACCTGGCCCAGGTTCGCCGGGGTGACCGTCATGTTGTGCGCCAGGAAGGAGTGCACTCCGTGCGTGGCGCGCAGGCGCTGGAACATATCGACGAAACGCTGGCGATGGGGGTTGAGCTCACGCTCGCTGCTCGCTCGCGGGATACCGCGCCGACCGAACATCATCATGTCGAAATGTCCGGCGAAGGAAATCCGTTTCAGCCGTGGGCGACCCTGCTTGTCGAGGGCCAGCCGCTCCAGGTAGTCGTAGTCGAAGTCGCCGTGGGACATGCTCATCGGCTCGCGCCCGTACCGGCGCATCGTCAGCAGTGTCTCGGCGTGATCATCCGGGTCCAGCAGCGTCACCTCCCCGCCGATGAGCTGGGCATGTGCTCGCGGCCCGCGCAGCCGGCGCAGCAGCGCCATCTGCTTGTCGACCTCGGCGATGGTGTGTGCTCCATCTACCCGGACCCGGTTGGCGTCGCGGGAGTGGTAGCAGGGCGTGCAGGCCAGGTTGCACCGGGGGAACACCCCATGGGTGCCCTCGCAGCCCACCGCATGCCGGCCGAGGAACTGGCCCGGTGTCTTGACGTGTTCGGGTAGTTGCGCCCAGCGGCGGCGCAGCACCGTTGTGTATTCCGGATCGACCGGCCGGGTTCGGCGTTCCCACCGCCTCGCTATATCGATCAATCGCATAGCGACGTCCTTCCCGGCCACGGTCGAATTAGGCTACAACTGATCTGCGCCTATCTCATGCCTTCGCTGACCGCAGGCGAACCGGTTCACCCACCAAGTGAGAACACCCACGAGACGTCGCGAACCAAGGGAGCAAGACTTCGATGACGAGGTGGGCGCTGTGCGGAGGCACCTACTCCAACCCGTACGCATTGCGGGCTTTCCTTCGCGACGCACAGGCACGTGGTGCTCAGCGGTTGTGGTGCCTGGGTGATTTCGGTGCCTACGGGGCCGAACCGGAGGCGATCTGGCCGTTGCTGCTCGACCACGGCGTCGAGTGCATCGCCGGTAATTACGAGCTGGCCATCGGCCGCGGGGACCCGGATTGCGGCTGCGGGTACGCCGACGACGAGGACAACGCCTATGCCGCGATCGCCTACGACTACACCCTGCGGCACACCTCCGCGGAGTTCGCGGCCTGGATGCGGACTCTGCCCACCGAGCATCGAGAAACCGTCGACGGGGTAGCGGTGCACCTGGTGCACGGCTCGACGCTGGCCGTCAACGACTTCTGGTGGGAATCGCTACCCGGCGAGCTGCACCGGCTGCGGATCGACGCATCCGGCGCGGACGTGATCTGCTGCACGCACTCCGGGCTGCCCTGGATCAGGCGCTTCGGGGAAACCCTGGTGGTCAACGTCGGGGTACTCGGCCGACCGGCCAACGACGGTGGTCGGCACGTCTGGTACGCCCTGCTCGAGGTCGCCGCCGGCTCAGCAACTCCGCGAGCCACCGCCGAGCTGGTGGCCCTGGACTACGACTGGCGCTCACACGCCGCCTCGATGCGCGCTGCCGGGCTCCCGGAGGCGTTCACCCAGACCGTGGAAACCGGATGGTGGACCACCTGCCTGGAAGTCGTGCCGCCCGCGGAGCGCTCCCGGGGCCGGTTCCAGCTCTACAAGTCGGCGATGCCCGACTTCGCCGGCGAGCAGGTCTCCTGGGGCTTCACCCCGGAGATCCCGGACGACGGAGTTCCGGTGCTGCCACTGTTCGGCTCGGCGCTGTTCCCGTCCCGGCTGTGGATCTACACCAACTTCCACTGCAACCTGGCCTGCAGCTACTGCTCGGTCGCCTCGTCCCCGCAGGCTCGGCGCCGGTCACTGGGCCTGGCCCGGTTCCGCGAGCTGGTCGACGAGGCGGTCGAGGAGGGCTTCACCGAGCTGTATGTCACCGGCGGCGAGCCCTTTCTCGAACGTGACCTCGTGGACATGCTGATTTACGCCACCGAGCGGCTCGACGTGGTGTGCCTGACCAACGCCATGCTGTATCAGGGCTGGCGGCGTACCCAGCTGGAGCGCCTGACCGGCTGCCCCCGGCTGATCTTGCAGACCTCGCTGGACAGCGCGCAGCCGTCGTTCCATGACACCAACCGGGGACCCGGCGCGTGGGCCAAGGCGATGGCCGGCCTCGATGTGGCGCTGTCGCTGGGCCTGCCGGTGCGGGTCGGGATGACCGAGACGCCGCAGAACGGCGCCGAGGTCGAGCCACTGCGCGCGCTGCTGGCCGGCAAGGGCATCCGCGGTGCGGACTTCGCGGTGCGGCCGTTGGTCAAGCGAGGACACTCCGCCGACGGGGTGGCCATCGACACCGACAACACCGTGCCGGAGCTGACCGTCACGGCTGATGGCTGGCATTGGCACCCCGCTGGCGCCGACGTCGACACCTCGCCCGACATGTTGCTCGCCGGGCCCGATATCAGCATGGCCGAGGCCAAGCGTCGCGCGGTAGAGCTATTCCTCACGCTGCGCCAGCGTGACGGCTCACTCCCGCTGATCTACAACTGCGCGGTGTGATCGGTAACCGGCGTGTCGCGCTCTCATGCTCGGTGTGTCGCGGCCTTGTGCGCGCCGGCGGTGTCGCGGAACGCGGCCGACTCCGGCAGCAGGTCGCGGGCCACGGTGTGTCAGCCATAGCGGTCTTGTCGCCGTTCGGCCTCGAATAGCCCAACGTCGTGAACTCGACGGCGCCGACATCCAGCCTGCCTGGAAACGTCGATCGCGTCGAGTTCACGACGCGCGCCCCGCAGGGGCTACCCGCTGACTCGCGCCTGGAGTGGCGGGGCGTAGGCGCGCGCCACCTCGTCGACTTGCTCGTAGCCGACCCGGAGCAGGAACGTGCTGTTGCGTCCGTAGGACTTCATGCCCAGCACGAAGAAGTTCGGTTCGGGTACCCGCAGCGCATCCACCCCGTGCGACGCCTGCGCCAGGCAGTCCGCCGGACCGTCACCTGCCGCGCTCAGCAGCGCCGCGGACAGGTTCATCGGCGCGGCGGTGGCATAACACTCGTGCACCTGCAGCTGCCGATATAACGAGGTGTCACCGAGAAAACCGGTCAAGGCGATGATGCGGTCGACGACGACTTCCTCGACATCCCCAGCAGCCGACCGGAGCGTGACCGCTGCACCGTCATCGGTCGCCCGCAACGCGTCGACCACCACGCCGGTGCGTACCTGCACACCCGCCACTGCCCCCGAGTGCAGCCGCTGCGCGACGTCGACCAGCTCCTGGCGCTGGGGGAGGGGATCGCCGGACACCTCACCCCAGTCCGGGTCTGCCGCTCGCACGGCCCACACCACGCTCGTGCCGGGTCGCTCGGCCACCAGCGCAGCGAGATCACGCGCCGCGGTCTGGGCTGACTTACCGGCACCCACCAGCAGGATTTTGCGATCGGCCCACTGCTCGGCCTCGCGATCGATTTCGGGAATCCGGCGGGTGATCCGATCAGCTACCTGCCGCTCACCCGGGGCCGGGATCCCACCGTCGCCGAGCACGTTGGGCTGGTGGTAGCTACCGGTGCAGTCCAGCAGCAGGTCCGCGTGCTCGACCCGTTCAGCGCCGTGGGAGTCGGATACCAGTAAGCGGAAGCGGTGCGATCCGCGCTGCGGGGTGCCGATCTCCTCGTGCTTGAGCAGGCCTTCCCGGGCCACCGCGAGAATCCGGGCGCCTCGGTGGATGACGGCGGCCAGTTCGGGGACTTCGGCCAGCGGGATGAGCAGCTGGTCGGCGAACTCGGCGCCGGTCGGGCAGTAGTCGTCGGGTCCGGGCGAGGTGATGCCGGCGGCGTCGAGGTGTGCGCGCATCCGCGCCGAGATGTTCATCGACCAGGGTGTGAACAACCGGATGTGGCTCCACGCCAGGACGTTCGCAGCCACCGACGCAGCCGCCTCGTACACGGTGACCGACCAACCGTCGTCGAGAAAAGCCAGCGCGGCGTCCAGTCCGATCGGCCCAGCACCGAGGACCGCAACATGGCCGGGTCCGTCGGCAGTCGTTGTCACGCGCGCTCCACGTCGTCCGTAGCCGGTGGGATCGTCTCGCCCACGCTATTCGAGAGGCGTGGGCCTTCGGATCGAGGAGCTGGCCGGCAGCGGTCATGGGTCGGATGCGCGCGGCGCTTCAGACTCGGTCACCGAGCTGGAGTTGGCGTGGGTTGGGGGAGTACGGCCGGGTCGGTGCCGGCACTGGACAGCCGGTGGGCGGCCAAGGCGATCAGTCCGGCCCACAACGCCACCATGACGGCCAGCCCGCCGTAGCCGACCACCGATGGCCAGGCCGGTCCGGCGTGCTGTTCACGCAGCAGCAGGTCAGTGTTCCGGACGAAGGCCGCCCGACGCTCAGGAAGGGCCGGAACCGCGGATGCATTGATCTCGGGATCGGCCGGCAGGTACACCGGCGCGGCCATCACCTCATTGCCTCGCTGCAGACCCACCATGGTCTTCCAGTCACCGGTGATGGGCAGCGGGCGCGACGAAATGTACCGGCCAGGGCCGACCTCGTTGAGCTTCGCGCTGACCCGGCCGCCGCCCTGCCAGGCGACGACTCCGAACGCCGTCGCGCGGCGAGCCGCGTCAGCGGGTGAAAGCTCGACCGCCACGGTGGCCTGCTGGCCGACCGGGATCAGCCTGATGGTTGCGTTGACCTCGCCCACGTTGCGCGGCAGTAAGGCCAGCAAGGTGCCGGCCAGGACTACCCCGGCCACGCCGGCGGCCATCGCGGGTACGGCCCGCCGGGCTCCGACTGGGCGGCCCAACACCGGTCGGCTCAGTGCGCCACCGAGCACGGCGGCAGACAGCGCCGCGGCGGGCACGACGAGAAAAACGCGGGCGTCGTTGGCGGGCAACTCGCCCCAGCCCGAGAGCTTCACCCAAGCCAGTTCGCCGGCTATGCCCACGGTGGCGACAGCCACCCCGGAGGCCAGGGCATAGCGCAGCCGGTTGTCAGTGCCCACCCAGGCGGCCACTGCTTCTACCACCACCGCGCTGGCCACGTAGAGCGGGAAGCGGGGGAAGGTGTGGTGCAACGGACCCCAGACGATGAGCGCGACGGCGCCGCGCACGATGAGGTACGCCACGACGGCCTTGATCGCACCCCACGGTCCCAGCGCGACCCGGGCAACCACGAGGGTGAAGGCGGCCGCGGCCGCGATCAGTACCGGCAAGTAGAGCACCTGGAACTGGGGTACGCCGAAGTCGAACTCGCCCTGGAAGCAGGACAGGGCGACCAGGATGGCGCCAAGAGCCAGAGCAGCGATGCCCCGACCGAGGAGGGTGGTGCGCTCGGTGGGGCGACCCTCGACGAGCAGCAACCAGGTGGGGATGGTGGCGAGGCCACCACCGCCCACCAGCATCAGGTGAGTCGGACTCCACAGCGTGACGTCGAGGCCGTAGGCCTCGTGCCACAAAGCGTCGAGGGGGAAGCTGACTAACGCACCGACGCCGAGTGCGAACATGGGCACCGCCGAGTAAGGGATGCGCACGCCGGGGATACGTAACCTGACCGGCGCCTCGTCGACGGTGGCGAACAGCACCGCGATGCAGGCGCTGTAGACGATGCCGGCCAGGCCGATGACGATCATGGTGTGAGGTGGCGTGAACAGTTGCTTATCGCGCCCCAGATCGATGTGCCAAGCGACGTCCCAGTAGAGGCCGACGACGGCGGTGCCTAACGCCCACAGCCCACTGAGCGCACCGGCCATGGCCCAGCCGGGGTAGCCGGTCGCCCGCTCCAGCCCTGCGGAGATGGTCTTGAAGAAGATCACTAGCGGATTGCGATGCAGGTTTGCCCGCAAGCTCGATTCCCAGCCCAGCACAGACAGGGCGGCCACGAGGCTGCCATAGACCAGAAAGGGCACTATCACGTACGCCCACTGATCGGGTGACACGTGCTTCATCACTCCACCTCCCGATCCGACGCCGGGCAACCGTCGGAGATCAACTTGATCTGGACGGCGGTGGATGCCGCCGACTGCTGTTCCATGGCTTGCGCGAGCATCGCGTGAACCGAGGTGGCCGCCAGCGGACGCATGCGCCGAAGAGCCTCGGTGACCTTGGAAACCCGCTCCGACGGCATCCCCGCCGCCACGAAGGGCTGCCAGACGTAGCGTTCGAACAGCTCGACGAAGCGGGCCGCGACGCGCTCCATGTCAGTGCGCAATGCCGCGAACTCGTCCTGAGTGGCGGTCAGCGGGATGCCGGCGGCGACCAGCTCGGCGCCGGCGCGCAGCATGGTCGGACTGGGGACCCGGAACCGTTCCCCCTCGGGCTGGATGAGTCCGAGTTCGATAGCCCGTAGCCCGATCGAGACGTCCTGGGCCGCCTGCGGGAACAGCTCGAGAAGCTCCTGGGCGGTCAGGTACTCGGGCTCCTCCACGATCCAGGGGGCGGTGAGGACCTGCTCGAAACCCAGCAGATCACCCAGGCTGCGGCCCTGCTCCCACGCATCGACCAGCTCGCGGATCCCCGCCAGAGTGAAACCCTGCTCCTGGAGGCGGGCGATGAGCCGCAGGCGCCCCAGGTGGCCCTCGTTGTAATAGCCGACCCGGCCTGCCATCGACGGCGGCGGCAGTACTCCCAGGCTTTGGTAATTACGGATGTTGCGGGTAGTGGTGCGCGCCTGGCGGGCCAGCTCGTCCACCGTCATCCCCGCGGGCTCCACCTGGCGAGCATAGGATGACCATGTCAGTGAAACAAGTTACATGTCTTAATGTAACCAACCTGGCGCGCGGTCGCCGATACCATAGCCCGGTGACCAGCCTGGCGACGGTGTCGATCGTGGTGCCCACGCTCAACGAGGCGACCCGGATCGAGCCTTGCCTGTACCGGTTGCGCAGCGATTTTCCCGGCTGCGAGCTGGTCGTGGTCGACGGTGGTAGCGCCGATGGCACCGCGGAGCTCGCGGCCCGGCAGGCCCGCACAATCCGCAGCGCCGCGGGCCGTGCCACCCAGATGAACGCCGGTGCCGCGGCGACCAGCAGCGACATCCTGTGGTTCATCCACGCGGACTGCCAGGTGCCGCCCGATGCGCTGGACCTGCTGCGGCGCGCGCTGCTGGATCCCGGTGTGGTCGGCGGCGGCTTGCAGTTGAGTTTTGACCAGCGGAGCCCGGGTCTGGAATACCTGGCGGTCAGCTCCAACGTCCGGGCCCGCCGGCTCAACTGGATATTCGGGGATCAGGCGATGTTCGTGCGCCGGGAGGTGTTCGAGGCGGTGGGTGGTTTTCCCCAGCTTCCGCTGATGGAGGATCTGGAGATGTCGCGCATTCTGCGCCGGCGGGGCCGGCTGGTGGTGTTGCCGACCACCGTGGTCGTCTCGGCTCGCCGGCTGGTGGACCAGGGTGTGTGGCGCATGACCGTGCTCATGCAGCTTCTCAAGCTGCAATACCTGCTCGGTGTCGACCCGGAGCGGATCCGTCGACGCTATGAAGCCGGCACCCGCCGCGGGCGCCGGCGACGGCCGGCTCCGACCGGCTAGGGGAGCACCTCGACTTTGCGGCCACCGTCGGCGACGATCCACGAGTGGGTTTCGGCTGGCCGGACGTGAACTGGCCACTCGTCGGGCGAGCGGCCGAGCTGAAGCGGGCGGCCACGCTGCTGCGTGCGGACCGCGGGGCAATCGTGCTAGCCGGGGCAGCGGGCGTCGGGAAGACCCGGCTAGCGGCCGAGTGCCTTGACCTGGCGGCAGCCCGCGGCTTCGCGTGCCTGAGAGTCTCGGCCACGCAATGCGCGGCCGGGCTGCCGTTCGGGGCCTTTGCATCCCTCGTTCCCGACCTGATCCCGAGCACTGACCTGCTGGAGGTGCTGCGCAGAATCGCCGCTGCGATCGTCGCGCGCGGTCAGGGCAAGCCGGTGGCAGTCCTCGTCGACGATGCTCACCTGCTCGATCAGTCCTCGGCGGCCCTCACGCAGCTACTGGCTACCACGGAAAAGACCTTCGTGCTCGCCACGCTCCGGTCCGGCGAGCAAGCGCCCGATGCGGTGGTTGCTCTGTGGAAGGACGAGCTTGCCGAACGCATCGAGCTGCATCCGTTCGCGGCCGACGAAGTTGAAGAACTGCTCACCGCCGCGCTCCGGGGGCCGGTGGACGGAGCGACGGCGCACCTGCTGCACAGGCGTACGCAGGGCAATGTCTTGTTCCTCAGGGAGGTTGTCCTCGGCGCGCTCGAAGCGGGTGCGCTTCGCCGGGAGCAGGGCATCTGGCGCCTGGGCGCAACCTTGCCGGCCTCATCCCGCCTGGTGGAGATCATCGAAACTCGCCTGAGCGGGGTCGACGAGCACGGGCGCCGCACGCTCGAGGTGCTGGCCCTCGGTGAACCCCTCGAAGTAAAGCTGCTCCAGGCTGTCCAGCCCCAGCTCGACCTTGACGGGCTCGAGCGCCGAGGCTTAGTGCGCATCGAGCAGGATGGCCGGCGCCTCAGCGCCCGGCTGGCTCACCCGCTGTATGGCGAGGTGCTACGGGAGCGCCTTCCCGCGCTGCGTTTCCGGGAGTCGGCTCGTGTGCTGGCCCAAGCTCTGGCAGCGGTGGGCGCCCACCGGCGCGAGGACACGCTTCGGCTCGCCGTCTGGAGCCTGGAAGGTGGTAGCGCAGTCCAGCCGGACATCCTGTATTCGGCGGCCACCACCGCTCGGCAGCGATACGATTTCCAGCTCGCGGAGCGGTTGGCGCGCGCGGCAGTCGCAGCCGGCGCCGGCTTCGAGGCCAGCCTGCTCCTGGGACAGCTGTGCTGGCTGCAAGGCCGGGCCGAGGAGGCCGACAAGCAGCTCGGGGCACTGGTGGTGGCAGCCGGCACTGACCCGCAACGGGCACTGCTGGCCACCACCCGGATTGGGGTGCTCGATATGGCGCTCAAGCAGACTGCTGCCGCCCTGCAGGTCGCCGAAGAGGCGGAAGCCGCCATCGAGGACGCCGGCTGCCGTGACCAGATCACCGCGGAGCGAGCCCGGATCCTGGGCCGTTCGGGACGCCACAGCGCAGCGATCGCGCTGACGGTGCCGCTGCTGGAGCGAGCTTCCGGTAGAGCACTGGTGTCGGCTTGCTTCGCCGCGGGCACCTCGACGGGCGTGGCCGGCCAAGCCTCCGCCGCGATCGCCGCTGCTGAGCGGGGGCTGGCCGCGCATATGCAGCTCACCGGGCCTCCGCTGCCCTTCGGGCCGTATCTGCACCAGGTGATCCGGTCCGCCGCGCTGCGCTACGCGGGGCACTTGGCGGAGGCCGGAGCGGTCGCTGACCTTGAGTACGACAAGGCGGTCGAGGAAAGCTCGATAGAGGCACAGTCGTTTTTTGCGTGCGTGCGGGGCTGGAATGCGCTGGCCGAAGGCAGGGTTGCGGCTGCGGCTCGACTCACCGGGGAAGCTGCCGGAGTCTTCCGCGAGATGAACTGGCCGCTGTGGGTACGCAACGCTTTGATGATCCGCGCGCACGCCTTGGCCCTGCTAGGTGACGTGCAGGCAGCTCGCGCTGTGCTGGCAGACCTGGATGCGCTGCGGGTCCCTCCGTGGGAGATTTGCGGGCCAGAGGTGCCGCGGGCCCGCGCGTGGACCGAGGTGGCCGCGGGTGACGTCGCTGCGGGTTGCCGCTATCTCCAGGAGGCGGCGACCATGGCACGGCAGTCTGGCGCCTACGCCCTGGAGGCGGCTGCGGTGCACGACCTGGCCCGGTTAGGTCGGGCCGCTGCGGCGCTTCCTCGGATTCGGGAGCTGGCTGAGGTTGTCGAGGGACCGCTGGCGCCGGCTCGCCTCGCCCATGCCATCGCGTTGGTCGCACAGGACGCCGCCGGGCTCCAGGTCAGCTCGGTGAGCTTCGACGCCTGTGGTGCGGTTTTGCTGGCGGCTGAAGCGTCCGCCGATGCAGCCGTGGCCTGGCGCCGCCAGGGTCAGCTGCGCCATGCGGCAGCCGCGCAGCGACGCGCCGGCGCGCTGGCCGCTCGCTGCGAGGGGGCCCGCACGCCTGCCCTGACCACTGCCGTGCTGGCTCGGACTGCGCTCACTCCCCGGCAGCTGGAGATCGCTCGCCTCGCGGTTGCGGGTCTGGCCAACAAGGAGATCGCGGCACGGCTGTGCCTGTCCCACCGCACAGTGGAGAACAACCTCCATGCCGCATACGAGAAGCTCGGCGTGGCGGGCCGCGACGGCCTCGCTCGCACCCTTGACGCCACAAACTGAGTGGTCACCACTCTGCCGCGACGGTGGCAAACCGGGCATCGTTGCTCGGAAATGCCAACGGCGAAACCGAGGACAGACGATGCCGACGGTGACCAAGCTGAGCATCATTCCGTGTGGGGCGATGCGCGCCGACCTGGCCTGGCTGCTGCTCAAGCCCGGCGTGACCCTCCATGCCGTGCGCGAGACGGACGCCGCGGTCGTGTGGTCGGAAGTGCCCACGCACGCGGTGCTCGTCGAGACACCCGAGGGCAAGCTGCTGTGGGATACCAGCTGCCCGCGGGACTGGGAGCAGCGCTGGGTGCCGACCGGGCTGCAGGAGTTCTTCGCCTACGACCTGGTCGGTGAGGATGAGTACTTCGACGCACGACTCAATGCCATGGGTGTCGGCCTCGAGGAGATCGACTACGTCGTTCTATCGCACTTGCACATCGACCACGCCGGCAACGCCGCGATGTTCAAGAACACCAACGCCCGACTGCTCTGCAGTGATATGGAAAAGAAGTTCGCATTCGGTATCGAGGGCCCATGCAGCGGCGGCCATCTCAAGGCCGACTACGAGAACTTGTCGTTCGAGACCATCGCCGGGGACACCGAAATCCTGCCCGGCGTCACCCTGCTCCAAACCCCGGGACACACCCCCGGGTGCATGTCCATGCAAGTCGATCTGGCCGACAGCGGCACCATGATCTTCACGTCCGACGCGGTGTTCATGGGTGCCAGTTACGGCCCGCCGGTGTTCCCGGGTGTGCTGGTCAACAACCTGGAGCAATTCTACGCTTCCGTGGAGAAGCTGCGGGCTATCCAGGACAAGACGAACGCAACGATGGTCTTCGGGCATGACGCGGATCAGATTCACCAGTTGCGGACCGCTCCGCAGGGCTCCTACACGTAACCATGCACGCGGAGGTCCGTATGCCGATCTACGTCTACCGGTGCGATTGTGGGTTGCGTTTCGAGCGACTGGCGGCACTGAATGCCCCAGCGCCGGAATGCCCCACTTGTCAGGACCCGATGCGCAAGATACCCGTGGGATTCAGCTTAGGCGGGCGCGCCAACGCAGGCCTGTCGTGCGACCACATGCCGCAAACCTGGCGCGGGCTCTACCACGGCGATCGAGAGTACGTTACCCGGATGCAGCGGCAGTGGGACCGCCGGCACCGGCTGGAAGCCGAGTATCCGCAGCTAGCCGGTGACACCCGGCCGATCCTGGCCCATGAGGGCCGCTACCACAACGCCCCGCTGCGCGCGGGCGATAGCAAAGGAGGTCGAGATGAATAAGACAGCAACACGACCGCCGATGGGTGGATTTCATCACTTTGGTGTTACGGTAACCGATGTAGAAGCTAGCGCAGACTGGTATCAGCGGGTACTGGGATTGGAACGGATCCCGGCTGAGATTCCACATCACGGCAACGAAGAGTCCGGATACGCTGTGCTCCTTGCTGACTTCGGCTGCGGAATCATCATAGGGCTTCAGCACAATACAAGAAATGACGGCCAGTCATTCGATGAAGCCCGGACCGGTCTCGACCACGTCAGCATGTCCGTGCCGAGTCGATCAGATCTGGAATCCTGGGCACAGTGGCTCGACGCCTCGGCTGTGCCGCACTCAGGGGTGACCGATATCGATGACCCGATAAAGTACTCGGCGCTGGTGTTCCGCGATCCGGACAATATTCAGTTGGAGTTCATCTTCATGGCCGGTTGACGGGTTAGCAGCAGCAGCTTCCCGGTGGTGCGCCGGCCTTGCAGGTCCTGGTGTGCCTGCGCAGCATCGGCGAGTGGGTACCGGCCGCCGATGGTGATCCGCAACGACCCGGCTTGGATCGCGTCGAACACCTCACCGGCGCGCCAGCGCAGCTCCTCGTGGGTGGGGATGTAGTCCGCCAGCTTCGGTCTGGTGAGGAAGACCGAACCGGCCGAATTCAGCCGCTGCGGATCCACCGGGGGCACCGGCCCGCTGGCCGCGCCGTAGAGCGCGAGCATCCCGCGCGGTCGCAGCGAGGCGAGGCTGGCGTCGAAGGTGGAGGCACCTACTCCGTCGTAGACAGCGGCGACGCCGTCCCCGCCGGTCAGCTGGCGGACCCCGGCGGCGACATCGTCGATCTCGGTGTACCGGATCACCTCCGCGGCCCCGGCCTGCCGCGCGAGCTTCTCCTTCGCGGGGGTGGACACCGTGCCGATCACCCGGGCACCCCGGGCGGTGGCCAGCTGGGTGAGCAGCAGCCCCATGCCGCCCGCTGCCGCATGCACCAACACTGTCTCGCCGGGCTGCACGGCGTGCACGGATACCGTGAGATAGTGCGCTGTCATACCCTGGAGCAGGCAGCCGGCCGCGATGTCGATCTCCACCTGCGCGGGCACCGGCACAGCCTGCTCGGCGGGCACCACGGCAAGTTCGGCGTAGCTGCCCGGGGCCGCCGCCCACGCCACCCGGGCTCCCACCGCGATGTCGCCGGCCTCCGGTCCCACGGCGATGACGGTGCCGGCGCCTTCCGAGCCGGGGACGAACGGCAGCGGCATCGGGTACGCACCGCTGCGGTGGTAGGTGTCGATGTAGTTGACCCCCGCCGCGGCGACCTTGACCAGTAGCTGGCCGGTGCCGGGTTCCGGATCGGGCAGCTGGGCCAGCCGCAGGACATCGGGACCGCCGGTTTCAGTCACCTGGATTGCACGCACGGCGCCACTCTATGAGCTACCGGCCAGCGCCCGCCTGGCCAGCCCGAGCGGCAGGCAGCCAGAGCCGGCCAGGGTGTCATGGAATCGTTTCAATTCCCCCGGCCACTGGGTGCGCAGCTGCTCGATTTCCAGGCAGCCGGTGAGGTAGGACGGGGCTTGGGTGGGCCAGGCGCAGTACCGGTCGACTTCGGCCTTGGCCGTTGCGGGGGACAGCGACGCCCGGGTGGCCATGAATAGTTCGGCCTGCGCCTCGTCCATATCCCCGCAGTGCAGTTCGGTGT
Organism: Pseudonocardiaceae bacterium; assembly: GCA_035606945.1. Lineage (GTDB taxonomy): Bacteria > Actinomycetota > Actinomycetes > Mycobacteriales > Pseudonocardiaceae. Next base: position 266,859 of record DATNDR010000005.1, on the reverse strand, counting down.
CCACCACCATCCGGGCCGCCCGGAAAATGCGGGCCTCCAGATGGGCTAGCTCGTGCGCCGGTTCGGTGAAGTATCCCTGGTCGCGCATCATGCCCTCGGCGTAGAGCGCCCAGCCCTCGGCGAAAAAGGCGCTGCGGTGTACCGAACGCACGGCAGCGCCTTTTCCGGACGCCTCGGCCGCCCAGGACAGCTGCCAGTGGTGCCCGGGATAGGTCTCGTGCACGGCGATGGTGGGCAGCTGCGCGCGGGCGTTGGTGCGCAGCCGCTGGGTGATCTGCTCCTCGGTGGCATCGTCCGGGGTGTAGGGCACGAAGAAGTGGCCCAGGCGCGACCGGGTCAGCGCCGGTGGTTGCAGGTATGAGGCCACCGCCATGATCGAGCGCTGGTAGGCCGGCGCCGGTACCACCCGGCACTGCTCGCCCTCGGCGAAGGTGACCAGCTCGCGGTCGGCGAGGAACGCTCGGGCCCGCGCCGTCTCGGCCTTGTACTCCGCGCGCATCGCCTCAACGGTCGGCGGGTGATCGTCTTGGAGGGCCTCCATGGTGGCTCGCCAATCGGCGCTGCCCCCGGGCACCCGGACAGCGAGTTCCCGCATCTGTGCATCGAGCGCATCCCACGCCGCGACGCCGCGTCGGTGCAGCTCGCCGGCCCCGTAATCGAGCAGCTCACGCTGCCTGAGCAAGGTCGAGTAGAGCTTGTCACCCATCCGCCAGTCGCCGGTGGCACGCTCGGCGAAGTCGGTGAGAAAAGCGGTGGTCTGCTCGAATGCCTCGACCGCGGGTCCTGCCGCGTCCACCAGCCGGACCCGCAACGCGGGGTCTTGCACCTCGGCGGGCAGCGAGTTGCGCAGGAACGCGGGCCCGACCGCGGCCTGCCGCAGCGCCCGGCGCACCAGTCTTGGAGCGGATAGCTCGGCGTCCAGGTTGTCGCGGCATGCCGCCAGCACCTGGGGGACCTCCACCAGCCGGGACACCACCCCGTCCACCAGCTCCGGCTCGGGGCGCAGCTGGTGCAGGAAGGGCTGGAGCAAGCCGGCGAACACCGGGCTGAGATACCCCGACGGATCCCGCCGCCAGGCCGGCCAGCCGGCCATCAGCAGCGTTCCCCGCAGTGCAGAGACGACGAGGTCCCGGTCGATCCCAGGCGGTTCGGCGTCGAGCCGGGCCAGCCATTGCGCGGCCTGCCGCTCACGGCCGTCGAAGGCCGCGGCGGTGAAGTCGCCGAGGCGGTGGGCGTACCCAGCTGCGCCGAGCGCGTCGGCGTGCACCGGATGCTGATCGAAGTACCAGTCGAGATACGCGGCGATCAGGTCGGACGCAGGATCCTGGCTCACGGACGTCAAACCTATCGCAGTCTTCGGCCTGATCTAACCGGTGATTGGCGAGCCCCCACCAGAATGGAGTCCGTCGACTGGCCACCTGGCTGTTGTGTCGGGAACAACGTGATCCCCCCGATGACCGCGACACCGCCGACGACCTACCAGACAGTGAGATGTTCGTCAAGAAAACCGAATCCCTGCATCAGCACTCATGGACGGACGCAATCGCAGCGTCAGTAGGCAGATAGGCGTAATGCACCGTCGGTCGATAGGTAGGCAGGGCGTCTGCGGATTGTGCTCCGCGAAAAAATGAGCAGCTCGCCGACTTATTACGTTTATCATCGCACTGCTACCTCGTCAATCTTGGGGATTACCGCCGGTGTGCGCGCACTTCGGCCTTTGCCGGCGGTCGTGGCGATCAGGACAGCGGCGGCCAGGACGCTTGCCCCGCCGATTGCCTGGAGTGGGCCGAGTTGTTCACCGAGCAGCACTGCTCCGAGCGCGGCGGCGGTGACCGCCTCGAAGGTCATGATGACGGCGGTGCGGCTGGCGCCGATCCTGGCCAGCGCAGCGAAGGTGAGCCAGAACGCCACCGCAGTCGCCAGGCCGTAGCCGAGCAGCACCGGCCACTGTCCCGCGGGGTTGTCCAGGCCGTCCAAGGCGATGCCGCGAGTAAGGCAGGACAGCGCTGCCCCGGCGGCAAGCCAGCAGGCCGCCACCATCGAGTCGCTGCGCCGCCCGAGTTCGCGACCGACCAGCAAGTACCCGGCGTAGATAAACCCGGAACCGAGCGCGAGGGCGATCCCGAGCACGGAGATCGCCAGGCCCTGACCGGATGCCACAATGAGCACCACACCGACGCTCGACAGCGGCAGGGCCACCAGAAGCGACGGGCGCGCCTGTTCCCGCCCGCGGGCCAGCTCGAGGAGCAGGACGAACGCGGGGTAGGTGTAGAAGAGCAGCGCGCAGGTTGCCGCCGTGCCACGCTGCAGCGCGAGGAAGAACAGCGTCGACTCCGCGGTGTACCCGATGGCCCCCAGCAGCAGCAGGCGGATGGCTTCCCCCGGCTCCGGACGCAAGGACACTCGTCGCAACTGCACGGCGACGGCGAGGACGACGGCCGCAACCGTGAACCGCGTCCCCAATGCGGTGGCCGGACCCAGCCCGGCGGCGGCGAGCTGGCGACCGAGCACCACAGTCACGCCGTAGCTCAGCGCGCCAGTGGCGGCGAGCAGTACCCCGACCACGCTCGCCCCGTGCCGGCTCACCGCCGGGCTCCAACCGTCGGGGCAGTGGCAGGAGCGTTGAGCCCAGCGGCCACCGCAGGCGCGAAGCCGGCCGCTACCGCGAATGCAGCCGCAACCTGGTCTCGCTCGTCGCGGCGCGGAGCGACCACGCGCAACCCGCCCGGTACGATGCCGTGAGCCCGGCTGAGTACCCGGATTCCGACTCCGTGCTCGGCCAGAACGGCCGCCAACTCTGGCCCATGCTGCGCCTGCGCGTATTGGAAGTGGACCTGGTCGTTGGCCCGTAGGTGTATCCCGGGCAGCCACTCCAGCATGGCAGCGAGCCAGCGGCTATCTGCCAGCAACTGGTTACGGACCTCCGCGGCCCAGGCATGGGAGCTCAGCGCAGCGGTGGCGACGGTGACGTCCAACCCGGACAGTCCCCAGGTCTCCTGCACGCCTACCAGGCTGGTGAGCAGGTGGCGGTTGCGGCACCAGGCCACGCCGACGCGGGTGGCGGCGATCCCGTAGAACTTCGACGCCGATCGCAGTACCACCACGTTGCCGGCCGGGCAGCCGACCATGCTCGCCGCTGCCGGGTCACGGAGAAACTCCACATAGGACTCATCGACCACCAGCACCGAGCGCGGGTGGCGCAGCGCCAAGGCCGTCAGTTCAGCCGGCCCCAGTACTGAGCCCGTCGGATTGTGTGGATTGGAGATGAGTACCACCCGGGCGAGCGTCAGCGCCGCATCGAGCTGTTTGATGCTGTGACCGCATTCGGTGGTCGATCCGAAGCCGCGACCCGGGAATACGCGCAGGTAGTCGGTGTAGGCCGGCAGTGGGATCGCGACCGCCCGCGGGTCGAGCGCACGGCCCATCGCCCAGATGACCTCGCTGGCGGCGCGACTGGTCAGCAGCTCGCCAGCATCGACGCCCAACGTCGTCGCGTACACCTCACGCAGCCGCGTCGCGGCGTCATAGGGGTGCATCAGCAGCTCCACCGGCTTGATGCAGCGCAGTGCATCGAGCGCGGCCGGGGGCGGCCCGTACCGGTTCACGCAGGTGCTCAGGTCGATCGCGACCGCGCGGGTCGGATCACCGCCCTGAGCCCCGAAATCACCCGCGCCCCCGGCTTCCCCGCGCTCGCCGTCCCAGCGCGGACGACCTGCGGTCCACATGGCGGGGTCCTTTCGCTGATGAGAAAACAGACAATGGCCAGTGATTCGTGAGGCAGCTATGCCGCTGGTGACAACGCAACTGTTACCTTCAGCACAGTTGGGACGATGCCGGCCGCGTTCCCGGCGCCAACTCAGGTCGTGCGGCCTTCGGTGACGTACGCACCGCCGGGTGCGGCGTAGTTGAGAGTGAGGCCCACCGCGCCGTCGGGCGCACCGTAGGTGCGGGTCGGGTTATGCACGAAGATCACCTGGCCACCGATCCCGTGGATGTCCACCCCGTAGATGCCCATGACGATCTCCGTCAGCGGGTCGCCTGCACGCACCCGGTGCGGGCCGAGCTTAGGTTGTGCCTGCGCTGGCTAGCGGCCGGGTATCACCTACGGTGACCGCGGGCGCCTCCTCTCGGATCCGGCAGCCCGTCCACAGCGCGGCCGTCGCCACGACCACCGATGCGGCGCCCAGAACATGCAACGAGACCAGCGCCTCGGGCACCCCGGTGAGGTACTGCACAACGCCTAACACACCCTGTGCGAGCACCACGCAGACCAGCAGGAGGTAGCGCCCCCAGGTACCGCCGGGCGCGTGCACGGCTCGCAGGGCGAACCCCAAGCCGGCGAGCAACCCGAGAAAAGCGACGAGCAGGTCGGCATGTAGTTGCGCCAGCGCGGCCACGCTGACGGCGAGCCGCGGAGTAGCCGTGTCCCCGGCGTGCGGACCCGCGGCGGTCACCAGCGTCCCGGCGATCAGCAACGCTCCCAGCACGGCGGTGGCGGTGAACAGCAAGCCACGCAGCGGTCCGGGCAGGTACCAGCGAGGTGGCGCGTCACCCTCGGTGACCGCGGCGACCAGCAACACCGCCAGCCACACCAGCACCATCGAGACCAGGAAGTGCACCGCCACGGTCCACCAGGCCAGCCCGGCCAGAACGGTGATCCCGCCGAGGACGGCCTGCACCACGACACCAGCGGGCATCGCCGCGGCCAGCAGGATCAGCCGGCGGCGGCGGGGTCGCAACAGCAGCGCGACCACCAGGCATGCCAGCCCTACCAGCCCGACGAGGCCGGTGAGCAACCGGTTGCCGAACTCGATCCATTGGTGCAGCGTGGCCACCTCGGGATGCGGCTGCGGCACCAGGCTGCCCGGAAAGCACTGTGGCCAGGTCGGGCACCCCAGCCCCGAGCCGGTCACCCGCACCACCGAGCCGGTCACCGCGATGCCCGCCTGTGTGATCCCCGCAGCGATCGCCGTCACCCACATCAGGGGGGTGAGTGTGCGGTTCGAGACAGATGCAGCTGCCACAACACCGATCGTAGGCGCCTGCTGCTGGACGAATCGGGGACCCGTAGAACTCTTGGTGACCTTGGCGAACACGTGACGGGCTCAGGAAAGGCGTAGGGTGCGGGCGGCAAGGATAGCGGCACCGGCGGCCCAGGCCAGGAGTACTCCCAGGGTGGCCCAGGGGGTCACGCCGGTGACCAGGGCCACGCGGAGGCCTTCGGCCAGCGCGCCGGAAGGCAGCGCGGCGGCGATCGCGGACAGCGCGCCGGGCAAGGCGTGCACGGACAGCACGATGCCACCTGCCACCACCAGCAGCAGCCAGACCATGTTCGCCACCGCGAGCACCACCTCGGCCCGCAGCGCCCCCCCGAGCAGCACCCCGAGCGCGCCGAACGCGGCGGTGCCGGCGAGAACCAGCAGCGCGGCGGGAGCAAGACCGGGCGGCGACACATGCCAGCCCAGGGCGAAGGCCACCGCACCGAGCACCACCAGCTGCACCAGCACGACCCCGAGCACCGCGAGCATCCGACCGGCGACCAGTGACCAGCGCGGCAGCGAGGTGGCGGCCAACCGTTTGAGCACCCCGTAACGGCGATCGAAGCCCAGCGCGATGGCCTGCCCGGTGAATGCCGTCGACATGACGGCGAGCGCCAGGATGCGCGGGGTGACGTTGTCCACCCGCGGGTTGGGCACTGGCACCACGTTGAGCACGGTGAGCCCCACCAGCAGTCCCAGCGGTATCAGCAGGGTGAGCAGCACCTGCTCGCCGTTGCGCAAGGTCAAGACGAACTCGGTGCGAGCTTGGGTGAGCAGCATCCGCGACAGCCGGCCACGGCCGGGTGCGGGCGCGAAAGTACCGGGGGAGAAGAGGGTCACGATCGCAGCTCCCGACCGGTGAGCTCCAGGAACACGTCCTCCAGGCTGCGCCGGCTTACCCGCAGGTCCTCCGCGAACACACCCTGCTGGGCGCACCACGCCGTGACGGTGGCCATCACCTGCGGGTCGATCAGGCCGTCGACGAGGTACTCACCGGGCCGGGGTTCGCTAGCCCCGCAGTCTTGGGGCAGGGCGGTGGCCAGCGGGTGGAGGTCCAGGCCCGGACGGGCCCGGAAGCGCAGTTGCCGCTGCGTCGTACTGGAGGACGTCAGTTCAGCGGGGCTGCCCATGGCCACCACCCGGCCATGGTCAATGATCACGACCTGGTCGGACAGCGCCTCGGCTTCCTCCATCAGGTGCGTGGTGAACAGCACGCTGACGCCATCCGCGCGCAGGCTGGCGATGATGTCCCAGACCAACCGCCGGGCCTGCGGGTCCATGCCGGCGGTGGGCTCGTCGAGAAACACCACCTCCGGCCGCCCGACCAGCGCGCAAGCGAGCGCAAGCCGTTGCTGCTGGCCACCGGACAGCCGTTTGTAGGGCACCCGGGCCACGCCCGTGAGCCCGAGTACGTCGAGCAGCCATCCGACGTCCAGCGGTCGGGCTGAGCAGACCGCGACCAGCCCGAGCATCTCCGCGGCGCGCACGCCCGGGTAAGCGCCACCGCCCTGCGGCATCACCCCCATCCGAGGCCGCAACGCGGCGCTGTCGGCGATCGGGTCCAGCCCCAGCACGCGGACCACGCCGGCATCCGGGCGCAGGAACCCCTCGCACACCTCGACCGTGGTGGTCTTGCCGGCACCATTGGGACCCAGCAAGGCCAGCACCGTGGCCGGCTGCACCTGGAGGTCGAGCCCGTCGACGGCGCGGACCGGACCGAAGCTGCGGACCAGGCCGCAGACCTCGACAGCAGCCGATGACGCGGGCGGGGTCACGTTTCCAAAGCCTAGGTTGCGCCCGCGGATCACGGTGCACGGGCCCGCAGCACCCCGGACAGCGGTGGTGTGCGGCCGCGGATCACCAGTAGTGGCACGACCAGGCAGACTGCCGCCGCGATCATCGCCGACGGCAGTACCCAGGCCCGGAACAGGAAGTCCGCGCCGGTTGGCGCCACGACGACCGCGAGGACCGCGCAGGCCACGGTCGCAGCGATGCGAAACGCCGGGTGGGTAGCCGACGCCGCCAGCGGGATGACCGCCCACAGCAGGTACCAGGGATGTACCACCGGACCCAGCAGAACCACGGCGCCCAGCCCGATCCCGATGCCGGCCAGTGGCGCGAGGCGTCCCTGCCAGCAGCGCCACAGCAGCAGCACGCAGACCCCGCCGGCGCCGGCCAGCCCGGTGAGCCGGACCAGCGAAAGGACCGACGTGGTGTGGTCGCCCAACCCCAGCAGGCTGCCGATCACCCCTGCGAGCAGACCCAGCTCGGTCACCACGGACATCCAGCTGCGCACCACGTTGGGCGTGCCCAGCGCGCCAGCCCAGCCGAAGCCGAGGCCGGTGCCGAGCCCGATCGCCACCGTGGCGGCCGCGGCGACTCCGCCGACCACCGCCGCGGCCCATCCGACATCGCGCAGCCGACCTCCTCGCAACCGGGCACACCACACCATGACGAAACCGAGGGCCAGCGCGGCGGGCACCTTCACTTGCGCCGCGGCCGTGATCAATGCCGTCCCACCGAGTGTGGCCGGGCCGGTCGCCGGCTGACGCAACACCAGTTCCAGGCCGACCAGCATCAGGCCGATCATCAACGCCTCGTTGTGCACTCCGCTGACGAGATGAAAGAGCACCAATGGGTTTGCCGCACCGAGCCACAGCGCGAAGACCGGCGACACGCCCATCCGGCGGGCCAACCGGGGCAGCGACCAGACGATCATCGCCAGGCCGGCCACCGCCAGGGTGCGGTGCAGCAGCACGCCGAGCACGACGTCGTCACCGGCGATCCAGTCGATCGGCCGACCCAGGGTGAGAAACAACGGGCCGTACGGCGCCGGCGTGTTGCGCCAGATCGTCGGGATTCCCCGCACCAGTGGGTGATCTACGCCCAGTGCTTCGGCCGGACCGAGCAGGTAGGGATCCAAGCCGCGATTGACCATGGCACTTTGCGCCAAGTAGCTGTACACGTCGCGGCTGAACATCGGTGGTGCGACCAGCAGCGGCGCCGCCCAAAGCAGCATCAGGCGGTTCAGCTGGCTCCGGGAGACCATCCGGGTGCGTCCGGGTTTGACCAACGCCCCGAGCCATAGCCAGGCCAGCACCACCATGGCGATGCCGGTGTAGGCCACGGCCAGCGAGGCGGTGGGCATCCGGGGGAACAGACCGAAGACAAGGTGGCCGACCACCGGGTTGCCCAGCACCGGTGCTGTTCCGGCACCGAGGGAACCCAGTCCCATCAGCAGCGCCCCGACGGTGCCGAACCGGCGAACCGTGTCGAGCTGCCGGGTTTCGGTCGGATCCAGACCGGTGCCGCTGCTGATCGGTGGTGGCGACCCGGCCAGGGTTTGCTCGTCACCCCGAAGCTTCCCGGTCACCACGCCGCGAAGGGTAACCGAGCCTCGCGGGCTAGCTGCTGTGGGCAAGCTCGTGGTAGGTCTGTGCGACGCCTGCGTCGATGCCCGTGGCTGGTATCCAGTCGAGCTCGGCTGCCGCTTTGGTGCAGTCCAGCGCGACATGCCGTGACTCACCTGCCCGGGCTGGTGCGAACGTCGGCTCGACAGCAGTTCCAGCAGCGGCGTTGATCGCGTCGAGGAGGTCGACCACGGAGGTCGCGGTGCCTGTCCCGATGTTGAACACCACTTCGTCGCCGGGATAGCGGGTGACAGCGAGGAAAGCATCGACGACGTCAGCAACGTAGATGTAGTCGCGGGTCTGCTTACCGTCGCCGAAGATGGTAGGCGCCTGCCCGCGCGCCACACGGTCGCAGAAGATGGCCACGACGCCGGCTTCGCCATGTGGGTCCTGCCGGGGCCCGTAGACGTTTCCTAGCCGAAGCGCGACATGGCGTGCGCCGTGCAGCCGGTTGAACAGCATGAGGTACTGCTCGGCGCAGTACTTGGAGATTCCGTACGGGGCCAGTGTTGCGGGTGGGCAGGTCTCCGGCGTGGGCAAGGCGGCTTCGTCGCCGTACATCGCGCCCCCGGTGCTGGCCAAAATCAGCCGCGCATCGGTGGCGGTGGTCGCATCGAGCACGTTCAGCGTGCCCACGACGTTGGTGGTGGCATCGGCCGCGGGATCGGCCACCGAGCAGCGCACACTGATCTGAGCGGCCAGGTGGTAGATCACATCCGGCTGGTAGGCGGTCACGGCATCGGTGACTGCGCCGGCATCGACGACGTCGACGACGTGCAACGCAACGTCGCTGGGCACCCGGTCGCGGTGCCCGCTGGACAGGTCGTCCAGCACGGCGACGCGATGACCCGCGGAGACGAGCCGGTCGACGAGGTGCGAGCCGATGAACCCGGCGCCGCCTGTGACAAGAGCGCGCATGCCGCCGAACCCTAGCCGCTCACTCTGGGCTCAGAGTTGCGCTCTACTGGTCGCTGCTGATGACGACGCGCCACTGATTCTGGAGGTCACCCAGCCACGCGAAGTCCGGCTCTACGCCAAGATGTTCACGCAACTCCAGCAGTCAGCCGTGTATCGAGCCGAGGCCAGGGCATTGGTGACCAGCGCAATGGCCGACTTGGCTAGCGGCTGGGGGGACGCCACCCGATGATGCCGCCGAGATGAGGACCGCACCACCCTGATGACCGACCCAACCACAATCAACACCGTCGACTTCGGCGCCGCCCGCGTCTACGCCATTCCCATGCGCACCCGCTTCCGGGGCATCACAGTGCGCGAAGGGATGTTGATCGAGGGTCCCGCGGGGTGGGGGGAGTTCTGCCCGTTCACCGACTACGACGACACGGTTTCCGCCTCCTGGCTGGCCACCACGATCGAACAGTGCACCCTGGGCTGGCCAGAGCCGGTGCGTGACCGGATCTCGATCAACTGCACCGTCCCGCCGGTCGGGCCGGACCGCGCCCACGAGATCACCGCACGCTCGGGCTGCCGCACGGCCAAGGTCAAGGTCGCCGACCATCCCGAGTCTCTGGCCGAAGACCTCGCCCGGGTGGAGGCTGTCCGCGATGCCCTGGGGCCAAGCGGCGCGATCCGGGTGGACGCCAACGGCGTCTGGGACGTGGATAGCGCGGTCGCCGCCATCCGATTGCTCGACAAGGCGGTTGGCGGACTGGAGTACGTCGAGCAACCGTGCCGCACCATCGAGGAACTGGCTGCCGTACGCCGCCAGGTCGATGTGCGCATCGCCGCTGACGAGTCCATCCGCCGCGCCGAGGATCCGCTGCGCGTGGCGGTCGCGGGCGCTGCTGATGTGGCGGTGATCAAGTGCACTCCGTTGGGTGGCGTACGCCGCTCACTCCAGGTCGCCGAAGCAGCCCGACTGCCCTGTGTGGTCTCCTCCGCGCTGGAAACCAGCGTCGGCCTCGCTGCGCAAGTCGCTCTTGCCGGGGCACTGCCCGAACTCGACTTCGCCTGCGGCCTCGGCACGCTGTCTCTGCTGGACGGCGACGTGGTGCCCGATGCCGCGTCGCTGCGGCCGGTCGATGGCTACCTGGCGATCCCGCGCACACCACCGACACCCGATCCCGCCTTGCTCGACACCTACGAGCTGACCGACCCCGAGCAGGCGGCATGGTGGCGTGACCGGCTGGCCCGAATCAGTGCCAGCCGGCGGTGATCATGATCACAGCGGCTACCGGTCGTCGCTGGCATCGGGGATCGACGTGCCAGTGGCTTCGGTGATCGAGGTGTAGCCCGCCTGGCGGGCGAGGCGGGCCAGACCACGGTGGATGCGATACGGCCACAACGGTCCGCCGTAGACGAAACCGGTGTAGGCCTGCACGAGTGTTGCGCCGGCCTGGATTCGCGCCCAGGCGTCCTCGGCGGTCTCGATGCCACCCACCCCTACCAGAACCAATCGGTTGCCCACCCGAGCGTGCAGCCGGCGCAGCACCGTGAGGGACCGGTCCTTGAGTGGGGCACCGGAGACGCCGCCCGGTCCGATCGCCGAGACCTCGGCCGCACTGGTCCGTAGCCCATCCCGGGAGGTCGTGGTGTTGGTGGCGACGATTCCCTCCAGGCCGAGTTCCAGCGCGAGATCGGCCACCGCGTCGATGTCCTCGTCAGCCAGGTCTGGCGCGATCTTGACCAACAGCGGTACGCGCCGGGTGCTGCTCTGCTCCAGTGCTGAGCGAACGCCAACGAGCAGCGGCCGAAGGTGCTCGACGGCCTGGAGATCGCGCAGCCCCGGAGTGTTGGGCGAGCTGACGTTGACCACCAGGTAGCCCGCGACCTCGGCCAGCAGCCGGGCGCTGGCCACATAGTCGGCCACCGCGTCGTGCTCCGCGACGGCTTTGGTCTGGCCGATGTTGACCCCGACCGGCACCCCTCGATCCCGGGCGCGCAGCCTGCCGGCAGCAGCCGCGGCACCGGCATTGTTGAATCCCATCCGGTTCACCAGGGCCCGGTCGGCTGTCAAGCGGAACAGTCGCGGCACCGGGTTTCCCGGCTGGGATTGTGCCGTCACGGTGCCGATCTCGACGAAGGCGAACCCCAAAGCGCCCAGGGCATCGGGGGCCAGCGCATCCTTGTCGAAACCCGCTGCCAGCCCCAGCGGTCCGGATAGATCGAGCCCGAGCGCGCGAACTCGCAGCACGGGGTCACGGGGAGCCAGCCGGCGCCGCAGCAACGCGCCCAAGCCTGGCGCTGCGGTCACCATGCGGGTCAGTCCGAAGCCCAGACGGTGCGCGGTCTCGGCGGGAAGCCACCGGAAGAGGATTGAGAACAGCAACCTGTACATCGCGTGACCTAGCGAACCACAGACGCTCACGGCGTCACCCGTACCGGGATGAAGAACCGTCGCTGTGGCCACACGTGTTGTGCACCAGCGCGAGAATTACGTAACATGGACGTTGTGAAAAACGTCGGGGCTGATCGTCGGACCCGTGAGTCGGTGGCGCGGATGTTGCTGGAGCACGGTCCAGTGACCGCTGCTCAGGTCGCCGAGTCGCTCGGGTTGAGCCCCGCTGCCGTGCGCCGCCACCTGGACGCGCTGCTCGCAGACGGGCAGGCCACCTACCGCTCGGCGCCGCGCCGGTGGCCCCGAGGCCGGGGTCGTCCGGCAAAGCTGTTCCTGCTCACCACGGCCGGTCGGGCCCAGTTCGAGCACACCTACGATGATCTGGCGGTCGCCGCGCTGCGCTTCCTGTCGGAACGCGACGGCGAGGAGGCGATCCGCTCGTTCGCCGAGCGCCGGGTGACCGACCTGGTCGGTCGGCACCGGGCCGCGGTGGTCGCCGCGACCGATCCGGTCGCGCGAGCGCAACTGCTGGCCGTGGCGCTGAGCGCGGAGGGTTACGCTGCGTCGGCTGAGCACGTCGGCTCTGGTGCGCAGCTGTGCCAGCACCACTGCCCGGTGTCGCATGTGGCTGCGGAATTCCCGCAGCTGTGTGAGGCCGAGACGGCGGCCTTCGCAGATCTGCTCGGCGTTCACGTACAGCGGCTGGCCACCATCGCGCGTGGCGACGTCGTTTGTACGACTCACGTTCCCGAAAATCGGGTAGCCCAGGGCGCCCGCACGGCTCTTCCACTGTTTCCGCCGCAAATCCCACCACTGAACCGGACGGAGGCGTCTGAATGACGACCGCCCCTGAGCAGGATGTGCGAACACCGCTCAGCCAGGAAGAAACGCTCTCCAGGCTAGGCCGCTACGAATACGGCTGGGCCGACTCCGACATCGCGGGCACCAGCGCGCAGCGTGGGCTGTCCGAGGCCGTGGTGCGCGACATCTCGGCCAAGAAGAACGAGCCGGAGTGGATGCTCGAGACGCGGCTCAAGGCGTTGCGCCTGTTCCAGCGCAAGCCGATGCCGCACTGGGGAGCAGACCTGTCCGGGATCGACTTCGACAACATCAAGTACTTCGTCCGCTCGACCGAGAAGCAAGCCACCTCGTGGGACGACCTGCCCCAGGACATCAAGGCCACCTACGACCGGCTCGGCATCCCGGAAGCGGAGAAAGCCCGGCTCATCGCCGGCGTGGCCGCGCAGTACGAGTCCGAGGTGGTCTACCACAAGATCCGCGAAGATCTCGAAGAGCTGGGCGTGCTGTTCCTGGACACCGACACCGCGCTGCGCGAGAAGCCGGAAATCTTCCAGCAGTACTTCGCCAGCGTGATCCCAGCCGGGGACAATAAGTTCGCCGCGTTGAATACCGCGGTGTGGTCCGGTGGGTCGTTCATCTACGTGCCACCCGGCGTACACGTCGACATTCCGCTGCAGGCCTACTTCCGGATCAACACCGAGAACATGGGCCAGTTCGAGCGCACATTGATCATCGTCGACGAGGGCGCGTACGTGCACTACGTCGAGGGCTGCACGGCCCCGATCTACAAGTCCGACTCGCTGCACTCCGCGGTCGTCGAGATCATCGTGAAGAAGGGCGGCCGCTGCCGCTACACCACGATCCAGAACTGGTCGAACAACGTCTACAACCTGGTCACCAAGCGGGCCACCGCGGCCGAGGGTGCGACCATGGAGTGGATCGACGGCAACCTCGGCTCCAAGGTGACCATGAAATACCCGTCGGTCTGGCTGATCGGTGAGCACGCCAAGGGCGAGGTGCTCTCGGTGGCGTGTGCCGGCGAGGGCCAGCACCAGGACGCCGGGGCGAAGATGGTCCACGCCGCACCGAACACGTCGAGCACGATCGTGTCCAAGTCAGTGGCTCGCGGCGGCGGACGCACCTCTTACCGCGGGCTGGTGCAGGTCAACGAGGGCAGCCACCACTCCCGTTCCACGGTGAAGTGCGACGCGCTGCTGGTGGATCAGATCAGCCGCTCGGACACCTACCCCTACGTCGACATCCGTGAGGACGACGTGTCCATGGGGCACGAGGCCACCGTCTCCAAGGTCAGCGACGATCAGCTGTTCTACCTGATGAGCCGCGGGCTGAGCGAGGACGAGGCGATGGCCATGATCGTGCGCGGGTTCATCGAACCGATCGCCCGCGAGCTGCCCATGGAATACGCCCTGGAGCTCAACCGCCTGATCGAACTCCAGATGGAAGGAGCCGTCGGCTGATATGACGGCTACCACTGGCCAGCCGGCCCAACCCGGTCTGGTCGCGCACTCGCACGGCACGAAGACGGTGGATCCCAGCGTGCCGATGGTCTCTCGAGGGCAGCGGTTCACCTCCTACGACGTGGACGCCTTCGAGGTGCCTACGGGCCGTGAGGAGGACTGGCGGTTCACCCCGCTGCGGCGCCTGCGCGGGCTGCACCAAGGTGTGGCGGCCACCGCGACCGCGCAGATCAAGGTGCAGGCGGGTGACGAGGTCACCGTCGAGGACGTGGATCGATCCGACGCCCGCTTGGGTGATGGGGGTATTCCGGCCGATCGGGTCGCCGCTCAGGCTTGGAGTTCCGCGCCGCAGGCCACCGTGGTGACCCTGCCGGCCCAGACCCGGATCGAGGATCCGGTGACGATCACGATCACCGGTCCGGGCACCGGGCAGGTCGCCTACGGGCATCTGCAGGTGCGCCTGGAAACGTTCGCCGAGGCTGTTGTCGTGCTCGACTATCGCGGCAGTGGCACTTACGCGGAGAACGTCGAACTCGTCCTCGCCGACGGGGCGCGGCTGACCCTGGTCAATGTGCAGGACTGGGCCGACGACGCGGTCCACGTCGCGGCGCTGCACCACCGACTCGGCCGCGACACGGTCCTGCGCGCCACCACGGTGAGCCTGGGCGGCGACCTGGTCCGGCAGTCGCCGACGGTGACGTTCACCCAGCCCGGCGGCGATGCCGAGTTGGTCGGGCTGTACTTCGCCGATGCGGGGCAGCATCTGGAGCACCGTTTGCTGGTGGATCATGCCGTCCCGCACTGCCGCTCCAACGTGGCCTACAAGGGCGCACTGCAAGGCAGCCCCGGGCAACCAGAGGCGCACACGGTGTGGATCGGAGATGTGCTGATTCAGGCCGCCGCGGAGGGCACCGAGACCTTCGAGGTCAACCGCAACCTGGTGCTCACCGACGGTGCCCGGGCCGACTCGGTGCCCAATCTGGAGATCGAGACCGGCGAGATCGTCGGTGCCGGTCACGCGAGTGCTACCGGGCGCTTCGATGACGAGCAGCTGTTCTACCTGACCTCCAGAGGCATTCCCCTCGACCAGGCCCGCCGCCTGGTCGTCCGGGGCTTCTTCGGCGAGATCTTGCAAAAGATCACCGTCGCAGAGGTACGCGAGCGGCTGACCGTGGCGATCGAGGCGGAGCTCGAGGCGGTGGGGGTATGACCGCGGTTCGCGTCTGCAGCCTGACCGATCTCAAGGACGATGAGCCGGCCGGTTTCCAGGTCGACAACGTGCCGGTCGTGCTGGTGCGTCAAGGCAGCCAGGTCTATGCACTGGCCGACGTCTGCTCGCACGCCGAGATCGCGCTGTCCGAAGGTGAAGTAACCCGCAAGGGTCTGGAGTGCTGGTTACACGGATCGTGTTTCGATCTACGCACCGGGGAGCCGTCCTCACCACCGGCGTCCGAGCCGGTGGACACCTACGCGGTGACCATTGACGGCGATGACGTCTACGTCGATCCATCCCGACCCACCAACCGCTAGCAGGAGTGCGAGAACACACCGATGACCACCCTGGAAATCAAGGACCTGCATGTCGCGGTGCCCACCGATGATGAGCAGGCTCCCGAGAAAGAGATCCTTCGCGGGGTTGATCTGACCGTCCGGTCGGGGGAGACGCACGCGATCATGGGTCCCAACGGCTCGGGCAAGTCGACCTTGGCCTACTCGATCGCCGGGCACCCGAAATACCGGGTCACCTCGGGCCAGGTGCTGCTCGACGGTGTCGATGTGCTGTCGATGTCAGTAGATGAGCGCGCGCGAGCCGGTCTGTTCCTGGCCATGCAGTACCCGGTCGAGGTGCCGGGTGTGTCGATGTCCAACTTCCTGCGCACCGCCGCCACCGCGATCCGCGGCGAGGCTCCCAAGCTGCGCACGTGGGTCAAGGAGGTCAAGGGTGCGATGTCCGCACTGGACATCGACCCCGCCTTCGCCGAGCGCAGCGTGAACGAGGGCTTCTCCGGTGGCGAGAAGAAGCGCCACGAGATCCTGCAGCTGTCCCTGCTCAAGCCCAAGATCGCGGTGCTGGATGAGACCGACTCCGGCTTGGACGTCGATGCGCTGCGCGTGGTGTCCGAAGGGGTGAACCGGTACCGGGCCGGTGGCGATGTCGGCGTCCTGCTGATCACGCACTACACCCGGATCCTGCGGCACATCACGCCGGACTACGTTCATGTGTTTGCCGGCGGCCGGATCGTGGAATCCGGTGGGCAGGAGCTCGCCGAGGAACTGGAGTCCGGCGGTTACGAGCGCTTCACCCGCCGGCCAGAAGCCACAGGGGTGCCGTCATCATGACCGCACTAGCCGCCGCGCCATTGACCGCCAGTGAGCAGGACAAGATCCGCGCCGACTTTCCCATCCTGTCCCGCACCGTGCGGGACGGGCGACCCCTGGTGTACCTCGACTCGGGCGCCACGTCGCAGCGGCCGCGGCAGGTGCTCGATGCTGAGCGTGCCTTCCTCGAACAGCACAACGCGGCCGTGCACCGCGGCGCGCACCAGCTCGCCGAAGAGGCCACCGATGCCTATGAGGGAGCACGGGCCCGGATCGCGACGTTCGTCGGTGCTCAGCCCGATGAGGTGGTGTTCACCAAGAACGCCACCGAAGGGATCAACCTGGTCGCCTACGCATTGAGCAACTGTGCGTTCGTCGGAGAGGCCGCGAAGCGCTTCGTGCTGGGGCCGGGCGACGAGGTCGTGGTGACCGAGATGGAGCACCACGCCAACCTGGTGCCCTGGCAGGAACTGTGCCGGCGCACCGGCGCGACCCTGCGCTGGTACCAGGTGACCGATGCCGGCCGGTTGGACTTGGACTCGCTCCAGCTGTCCGAGCGCACCAAGGTCGTCGCCTTCACTCACCAGTCCAACGTGATGGGCACCGTGCCACCGGTTGCTGAGCTGGTCCGCCGCGCCCACCGGGTCACAGCGCTGACCGTGCTGGATGCCTGCCAGTCGGTGCCGCACACGCCGGTCGATTTCACCGCGCTGAACGTCGACTTCGCAGTGTTTTCCGGCCACAAGATGCTGGGCCCCTCCGGGGTCGGCGTGCTCTACGGGCGCCGCGAACTCCTCGAGGCGCTGCCGCCGTTCCTCACCGGCGGGTCGATGATCGAACTGGTGAAGATGGAGGGCTCCACGTACGCCCCGCCACCGCAGCGGTTCGAGGCCGGCGTCCCGATGACGTCCCAAGCAGTCGGGCTCGGCGCCGCGGTCGATTACCTGTCCGGGATCGGCATGGACCGGGTTGCCGCGCACGAACGAGTACTGACCGAACGGGCGCTGGCCGGCCTGTCACAGATCGACCACGTGCGGATCATCGGTCCGACCGACACCGAGGATCGGGGTGGCGCGGTGGCGTTCGTGCTCGGCGATGTGCACGCGCACGATGCCGGGCAAGTCCTCGATGATCTCGGTATCGCGGTGCGGGTCGGGCACCACTGCGCCTGGCCGTTACACCGCCGCTTCGGTATCGCGGCAACGGTGCGGGCCAGCTTCGCGCTCTACAACACGCCCGCCGAGGTCGACGCGCTGCTGGCCGGAGTGCATGAGGTGCGCCGTTTCTTCCGGGTGCCGGCATGAAACTGGAGCAGATGTACCAGGAGATCATCCTGGATCACTACCGTAACCCGCACCGCAGCGGCCTTCGGGAGCCCTTCGATGCGGAGTCCTACCAGATCAACCCCACTTGCGGCGACGAGGTGACGCTGCGGGTGGCGCTGGACGGCGACCGGGTGACCGACGTGTCCTACGACGCGATCGGCTGCTCGATCAGCCAGGCGGCGACATCGGTACTCACCGACCTGGTGGTCGGGCGCACGGTGGACGAGTCGAAGACCACGATGGATGCCTTCGTGGAGATGGTGCAGAGTCGAGGTCAGGTAGAGCCCGACGAGGACGTGCTGCAGGACGCGGTCGCCTTCGCCGGCGTGTCGCGTTACCCGGCTCGGGTGAAGTGCGCGCTGCTGGCCTGGATGGCTTTCAAGGACGCCGTCGGCCGGGCCCCGGCGCAAGATAATGGTGCCCAGCGAGCGGAGGCGCAATGACCGCGAATGAAGAGACCGACGTAATCCGCGGCGCGGCGGGGATGCCGGAAAATCCTGCGGCCGGGCCGGACGGCGAGCTGGCCGCCGTCGACGACGTCGAGGAGGCCATGCGCGACGTCGTCGACCCGGAGCTGGGCATCAACGTGGTCGACCTGGGCTTGGTGTACGACATCCGGGTGGATGAGGGCAACCTCGCTACTATCGACATGACGCTGACGTCCGCGGCCTGCCCGTTGACCGACGTCATCGAGGACCAAACCCGTGCCGCCCTGGTCGGCGGCCCCGGCGGGGGACTGGTCAACGACGTGCGCATCAACTGGGTATGGATACCCCCGTGGGGCCCCGACAAGATCACCGAGGACGGCCGGGAACAACTACGAGCGCTGGGCTTCACCGTCTGATCCGCGCCACCTGAACGCGGTGGTGCCGGGGCGGGTGTGAAATCTCGGCAAAAATCGAACCGTGCGCGTCCGCTGGCCGAATGTCAGTAGTGGGCGAACGATTGTGATTATTTGCAATCCGCCTGACGACCATTGATCCGCGAAGATGGAAGGCAAGCGATGTATCAATTCCAATGCGGTCACCAAGAGTGCTTCAGCCAGTACACCGCGTCCAACAAGGATGCCCTCATGCAGCAGGTGGCAGACCACCTCAAGGATGCGCACAACGTCCAGCACGCCACTCAGACGTTGATGGGTTACCTCGAAGAGACGTGCGTGACGACGACGACCAAGTGACCTAACCCGTCAGGACGGCAAGGATCTGCTGTCCATATTTGGCCAGTTTGTTCTCACCTATACCGCTCACCGTGCCGAGTTCGACGAGGGTTGCGGGTGATTCGGTCGCGATCTGGCGCAGGGTAGCGTCATGGAAGATCACGTAGGCGGGCACACCCTGCTCCTTCGCAGCGGCGGCACGCCAGGCCCGGAGTTGCTCGAACACCGGCAACGCCTCCTCGGGTAGATCTACCGGTGCGGCGCGGCGGGTCTTGGCGGCCTTCACCGTCCGCGCCGGCCGTTCCGGCTCCCTGCGCAGCAAGACTTGCCGCTGCCGGCTCAGCACCTCGCCACTGGAGTCGGTGAGTGCCAACGTGCCGTAGTCGCCTTCGACCGCGAGCAGGCCTTGCGCCAGTAGCTGGCGTACCACGCCACGCCACTCGCTTTCACGCAGCTCGGTGCCGATGCCGAAGACCGTCAACGATGTGTGGCCGAACTGGATGACCTTCGGTGTCTCCTTGCCGAGCAGGACGTCGATCACCTGGCCGGCGCCGAAGCGCTGGTGACGCTCGCGGTCGAGTCGGAAGATCGTCGACAGCAGCTTCTGTGCCGCGATCGTGCCGTCCCACGACTCGGGCGGCGATAGGCAGGTGTCGCAGTTGCCGCACGCGCCGGCCTGCTGGCCGAAGTAGGCCAGCAACTGCGTGCGGCGGCACTCCACTGTCTCGCACAGCGCCAGCATGGCATCGAGATGGGTGGCCAGTCGGCGGCGGTGGGCGTTGTCGCCCTCGGAGCTGTCGATCAGCTTGCGTTGCTGCACAACGTCGGCCAGGCCATAAGCCAACCAGGCGGTGGAGGGTAGGCCGTCTCGACCCGCCCGGCCGGTCTCCTGGTAGTAGCCCTCGACGGACTTGGGTAGATCGAGGTGCGCGACGAAGCGTACGTCAGGCTTGTCGATACCCATCCCGAACGCGATGGTCGCGACCATCACCAGGGCGTCCTCGCGCAAGAAGCGCGCTTGGTTTGCCGCGCGAGTGCGCGCGTCGAGCCCCGCGTGATACGGCAAGGCTTCGATCCCGTTGTCGACCAGGAACTGCGCGGTCTTCTCCACCGATGCTCGCGACAGGCAATACACGATGCCGGCGTCGCTGGAATGTTCAGTCCGCAGCAGTTCCAGTAGTTGCCGCTTGGGCTCGATCTTGGGAACGATGCGGTACTGGATATTCGGGCGGTCGAAGCTTGCCACGAAATGCCGGGCGCTGGTGAGGCTGAGCCGGGCTGCGATCTCAGCGTGCGTGGTCTTGGTGGCTGTCGCGGTCAGCGCGATGCGGGGCACGGTGGGCCACCGGCCGTGCAGCGTCGACAGGGCCAGATAGTCCGGCCGGAAGTCATGCCCCCATTGGGACACGCAGTGCGCCTCGTCGATGGCGAACAACGAGATGGTGCCGCGGTCCAGCAGGTTTCCGGTCGACTCGACGCGCAGGCGTTCCGGGGCGAGGTAAAGCAGGTCCAGTCGCCCTGCCAAGAAGGCGGACTCGACCTGCTGGCGTTGGGAGGGATCCTGAGTTGAATTGAGGAACCCGGCCCGGACCCCGAGGGCGCTGAGCGCTTCGACTTGGTCCTGCATCAGCGCGATCAGCGGCGAGATGACGACGCCGACCCCGGGCCGCACCAGCGCGGGAATCTGGTAGCACAGCGACTTGCCGCCGCCGGTCGGCATGAGCACCAGCGCATCGCCGCCGCCGGTGACGTGCTCGATGATCTCCTGCTGGGCACCCCGAAACGAGTCGTAACCGAAGACTCGGCGGAGCACCTGCAGTGCAGCACTCACATCGACGCTCCAAGCCGGTTCAGGCGATGTCCGCTCCCAGCTCATGTTCGCAGAGCCGGTCCCGCAGCTGCCGCAAGGCTCGCGCCCGGGTGGGCCCGATCCCCCCGGCCGGAATACCGGCGATCCGGGCGACTTCGGCGTATGAGCGGGGATGATCGGTGAACAGCATCCGCACCAGCGTCCGCCGGCGAGGGGATAACTCGGTGACGAGCTTGCGTAACGTGTGGGCGATGTCGGCATTGATGACGTGCTGTTCGGGACCGACCGAGGGATCAGCCACGGTGTCCGGCGTCACGTCGACCAGCCCAGGGATGGGTTTGCCCTGGCGCAGGACATGCAGGCATTCGCGGCGGGCGGTGGTCGCCAGCCACCCGCCGAGTCGCTCGGGGAACTGTATCCGGTGGGCGTTTTCGGCTAGCCGCAGCCAGGTCATCTGCACTGCGTCGAGTGCGTCGGCTTCTTGCAGCCGGAACGACCGAACCGTCGTCGTGACGAGCTTTCCGTACCGGCGGACGATCTCGTCCCACGCTGCGGCATCCCCGTCGCGGATCCGTAGCAAGAGGCAAGCCACGCTGTCGGGGGCATCAGCGGGCGCGGAGCACATGCTGACAGTGGTCATCGGGCGCCTCCGGCGAATCGTGCTTCGGGTACGCCCACAGTCGGGCACCACGCTTGGCCGTGGATTGGCGCTGGGTTGGAGCCGGCTCAGCGGGTCGGCTAGCTGCCGAGAGGTTGTGCCCAGGGGGCCAGCCGGCTGCACGCGAGCAGCGTGTAGCGGTGCTCAGCGCCGTACAGCCGGGCAAGATCGGCGAGTACCGCGGTGGTCAGTTGCCTGGCCCGCGCGGCGTCGCCGGCTTCCCCTGTCCACCGGGCCAGGCCGGCTCGGGCGAGAACGGTGTACCGGTGATCCGGCCCAAGCACCCGCTCGTGATCTTCGACCAGCGTGGCGGACAGTTCCCGGGCGCCGGTCACGTCGCCGGCCTCGCCGGCCCACCGGACCAGATCGGAGCGGGCGACCAAGGTGTACCGGTCATCGGCGCCGAACATCCGCCGGGCGTCCTCGACCACGGCGGTGGCCAGCTTGTAGGCGCCGACCGCATCGCCTGCCTCTCCCATCCAATGAGCCAGGGTGGCCCGGGCAACCAGCGTGTGGCGATGATCCGCGCCGAGGACGCGTTGGGTGTCCTCAACGGCGGCGGCGGCCAACTCCCGGGCCGCTTCCGCGTTGCCCGCCTCCCCGGTCCATCGGGCCAGATTGATCCGGGCCAGCAACGTATGCCGGTCGTCGGAACCGAGCACTCGCATCATGTTCGCTACCACCACCGAGGCCTGCTCGCGTGCCTGGACCACGTCTCCAGCCTTGCCGGTCCAGCGGGCCAGGCTGCTCCGGGCGATCGCGGTGGCTGGATCGTCGGAGCCGAGTATTCGCTGCGCATCTGCGACCAGTGCGGCGCCCAAACTGTGCGCCCGCGCACTGTCACCGGTCAGTCCTGCCCACTCGATGAGCGTGTGGCGCAGGTTGAGGCTGATCGGCTGGTCCGGATCCAGGTGCTCGATCAGGGCGCGGACATGGGTGTGCAACATCTGCATGGTCCGCATGTCCGGTAACGACGTGATGGTGTCGCGGCCACCGACCCAGGGCGGGCACGCGGCGTCGAGGAGGGCTGCGGCGGTGTCGATCCAGGCCCTGTGGTTGCCATCGGCCATGAGCCGGTCGGCAGTGACAGCCTGCACGAGCCGGTGCACCGTCACCGATCCGCCGGGGCCGGCGCGCGTGAGCAGGCTGAAGGAGATCAGCTCGGTGATGGCCCGGTGCCGGTGCAGGGCATCGGTCAGTAGCGGCCGTAGCAGGCCGTTGGCGGGTTCGCCAAGGGTGAGACGGTCGGTATCACAGGTGAGTAGCCGGTCCAGCGGGATGGTGTCCGGTGCGTACCAGGCCAGCACGTTGAGCAGGGCCTGCGCCGGAGCCGAGAGCTGGTCGAAGGCGAGTTGCCAGGTGGTTGCGACGGTGGCGGGGTAGTCCGGAGCGTGGCCCTGGCGGTGTAGCTCGGCGCGGCGGCTGCGGTAGAGCTTCAGGTAGCCGGCGAGGTCCAGGGCGCTGTGCGCCACGTAGCACGCAGCTTGGGCCAGGGCCAGTGGCAGGCCACCCAACTCGTAGCCCAGGATAGCGGCGCTGTCGGTGTCGGTATCGCCGGACAGGGCGGTGACCAATCGGACGGCGTGCGGCGGGGTCAGCGGTTGGACCGGCAGTACCAGCTGCCGATCCGGCCAGGTGCCAGCGCGGCTGGTGACCAGCACGTCGCCGGTACCGGCGGCGGGCAGCAGGCCCTGCAAGGCTTCCGGCTCAGCGATGTTGTCGATGACCAGCAGCCAGGTACCGGTGCGGTTGGCCAGCATGGCGTGCACCGCCTGCACCGGGTCGTGGGCGAGCGCGGCATACTGCGGCGCCACCACATCCAGCAACGCCCGGAACTCCCCAGGCACCGCCTCCGGGTCTTCCGCGCGGACCCACCAGACCAGCCCGTAATGCACCTGGTAGTGCTGGGCATAGGCGCGGGCGAGGCTGGTCTTGCCCACTCCACCCAAGCCGGTGAGGACCCGCAGCAGTGGCCGCTGTGGCCGTGCTGGGTCGGTGAACGCCGCTCGCAGAGCGGCCAGTTCGGTTTGCCGGCCGAGCACCTCGGACAGGCCCTGCACATGGGTGGACACCACGCGCTGGGAGGCCCGAAGGCTGAAGTCAGCCGTTGACGCGGTGGGAGGCGCGGGTGGCGCAGGCCGCTGCGCAACGATTGCGGTGCGCGTTGAGATGGGCGGATGCCAATCCAGCTCCCGTGCGTGGGCGAGGATGTCGTGTTCCAACCGTTGCAGCACTGCCCCAGGGTCGATGCCTAGTTCCTCAGCCAGTTGCGTGCGGGTGGCGCGCAACGCGCCCAGCGCCTCAGCTTGCCGTCCAGACCGGTACAGCGCCAAAGCCAGCAGCTCGCAACCGTGTTCGCGCAGCGGATAACCCCGTACGTGCATCTCCAACTCGGCCACCGCGCTGTGATGCTCACCCAGCTGCAGCTGCGCTTCGCACCGTGCCTCCACCACCGACAGTCGCAACTCCTCCAGCCGTGCTACCTCCGGCGCTGCCCACTGCGCATCACACACATCGGCATAGGCTTTTCCCCGCCACAGCCCCAACGCCGCCTCGAATTCGGCAACCGCACGAGTGGAATCGCCACGACCCAACGCTGCCCGTCCGGCCGTGGCATGGCCAGTGAACCGGTGCACATCGAAATCCACGCCGCGGCTGCTCAACAGATACCCCGGCGCTCGGGTGCACAACACCGACGCGGGCGCTCGAGGGGGGCGGTCCGGTTCCAACACCCGCCGCAGATTCGACACATACGCCCGTACCGAGGCCAACGCGGCCGGCGGCGGATTCCCCGACCACAAATCCTCAATCACCGCATCCACGGCTACCGGCCGGTCCACCCTGCTTAGCAGCAGCCCGAACAGCGCCCGTTGCCTGGGGGGTCCGAGATCAGCCGGTCGACCGGCAATCACCGCCTCAATCGTGCCCAATGCGCGCCACTGCATAGGCCGATCGCCAGGCGCCGGCGCTCGCTGCGCCTGTACCGGGGTCACCGATCCACTCGCGTCCAAACCGACACCGCACCCAGAACGGAATCCTTCACCGGCGAATGTTCGGACCACGTCACCGTAGCCCGGTGCCCACGAGACCTTATTGAGGCTTCCTATGTCAATGTCGTATTCCCCTACCGAGGGTGTCGCGGCTATTCGCTGATTGGCCGTAGCAGGCGCGGCGATCAGGTGGAGGTTACACAGCGTCATCGACCGCGGTCGCCGTGGCGAACCCGGAACCGCTCGAGCCACTGATTCCGGCTCTACGCGGACCCCGGTGCGCCGACCACGCAGCGCGCCGCGTGGTCACATAGAGCGACGACTCGCCTGCAGAATCGTTACCCGTTTTCACCGGGTCAGCAGAGTCGGCGCGCGCTGGCGGCATCTAACGTGCACCGGGTGACTCTTGCGTCGGAGCTGAGCCCTGCACCGTTGGTTTCCCACGAAGTCGCCGCCGTATGCTTCGACGTGGATGCGACGCTGGTCGATTATGAGGCATCGACTCGCGCGGGATTGCGTGAGCTGCTCGGCACCGATGACGCGTGGGTTGACTGGTGTGCGCTGACCGATCAGCATTACGAGGGCTACCTGGCCGGACGGATCGGCTTTGAGCCGATGCTGCGGCAGCGCACCAAGGACTTCTTCGCGCGCCGGGGTGAATTCCTCTGCGACGGCGAGGTCATCCGGCGTGAGGAACGCCGGACGGCAGCCGTCAGGAGATCCTGGCGGTTGTTCGATGATGCGCTGCCGTGCCTGCGGGCGTTGCGCGCCCTTGGACTGCGACTGGCCGCGATCACCAACGCGGCTGGAGACCACCAGCGTGCCAAGCTTGATGCACTGGGGCTGAAATTCGCGTTCGATGTGGTGCTGATCTCCGGAGAAATCGGTATAGCCAAACCGCACCGGGCGATCTTCCGTCGAGCCTGCCATGCTCTCGGGGTACATCCTGGCCAGGCTGTGCACGTCGGTGACCGGCTCGATACCGACGCCGTGGGCGCACGAGACGCCGGTCTGCATGGAGTGTGGCTGGACCGTTCAGGCTGCGGCATGCTCCCGCAGGGCGCCGGTATCTCGGTGATCCGGCAGTTAGCCGATCTCCCGGCGCTGGTTACTGGACGCGGAAGGTGAGCCGTAGACACCCCCACCCGGGCAGCCCAGTGGAAGCCGGCACAGGCGGTCGACTACCATCCTTGCCCGGTGCCGGTTCGGGCTGATGGGAGGGCCCGGATACGGACATCCGGTGGGGTATGGTGTAATTGGCAGCACGACTGATTCTGGTTCAGTTAGTCTAGGTTCGAGTCCTGGTACCCCAGCGAATGCCACCATCGCGTTCTCGCGGCCCCGTCGTCTAGCGGCCTAGGACGCCGCCCTCTCAAGGCGGTAGCGCGGGTTCAAATCCCGTCGGGGCTACACCGGTAATGTCAGCGACAGTCGGCCCGTGATCTGTCCGTCCAGGTCACGGGCCGATCGTCCGAGCGATTTAGCGGTTGAGGACTTCGGCGAGGCCGTCGCAGTCGGCCACGGTAACGGTCACGGCTGGATGCCGTAGCAGTCCGAGCGGCTCGATGCCGGGAACCGGTCGGACAAAACGGATGCACAGGCCACGTTCGCTGTTGGTGGCGCACGTCAAGCCCCGGTCAGCGAAGGACAAATGAGCCGGACCCATCGTTTTGATCAGCGAGTAAGGACCGGTGTGCAGGGTGGTGGCCACGTTGCTCAGCGGTGTTTGTACGCGCCAGGGTCCGAACCGGATGCGCAGCGCCGCCTCATCGACCCAGACACCGGCGGTGTTACTGGTGACGCCGAATAGCAGCGCCGGTAACCGGTAAGTCGCTGCAAAGCGGAAAGGAAACGACCGGGGTCCGCGCATGAATGCGGATTACCCGGTCTGCGCACTGCCAAGCCGGCGCAGCGCTTATCCACCCGGGTGGTGGGAGTGCAGAGTGAAACGCTCAAGCGGGTGGTGGTGCACGCCGGAGGGCGCGACCACCAAACCGTCGCCGGTCAACGCAGGCGTCGGTGGTTGCGCGCCGCGCAGGATCTCCTGCACCGTGTTACGCAGCCGCTGCCCGACCGCGGCGTAGAAGCGAAGCTGGGTGCGCCGTCCGAACATCGCGAAGCCCAGCCGTACGACCGGGTTCTGGATCGGCGCGCGGCGGGAGTAGGTCCGGATCCGCAGTTCCACCTCGCCGGATCGGAGGTCCTTGACCACCTCGTAGACTAACTTGCCCTGTTCCAGGTGCCCGTCGAGAGTCTGGTAGCCCCACCCCCAGACCCGCTGGCCGTCTCGGGTCTCGTCCACCACCTCGGTGACCCGTACTCCCAGGTAGAACCGCAACGCCAGAAAGCGGCCCTCGAGCAGCATGTCCCGTCCGAGTAGTTCCTCCGAAGGCCGGTACACCGCCCGCACGATGTCCGGATCGGAGAATTCGTAGGCTCTGACCAACCCGCACGCGATCTCCCAGGCGCCGCCGGGCACCGGTGGGCCGGTCGGCTCGTGGCCGATAAGAGTTCGCGGATTATCGACGTGCCAATTTCCCGGCTGATGCGCGACTGGGGCGTCGGCCTCGTCATAGTTGACGCTCAGACGTCGCAGCCCGTCGACTGCGGCGGCCACGTCGATATGCCCGAGCAGCGCTTCCCGCACCGGTTCCGCTCCCTGGGTTCAGCTATCTCTTCTCGAACTCCCGCACGGTGTCGCCCAGCAGCCACAACATCGGTGGCCAGAGCCCGACGAAGATAGCCCGCCGTTCGGCGTTACCGCGCTCCTCCTGGTCGACCGTCTTGGCGCGGATCCACAGCGCCAGACACAGACCGACCGCGCCCAGAGAAGCCGCGTGCAACGTCGCGCTGACCGGTCCCACCCGGTGCAGCGCCGTCCCGATCGTCACGCCAAGCGAGTACCCCGGGCCAGTGTTTTTATGCCGAAGCCTGCCCGAGCACCGTCGGGGATCGGCGTGCGCCTTCGTTTGACGCACCTTTCGCAGGGTAATCAACGAAAGCCACAAGGCGAACGGATCACCCGCGCTCACCGACACGGATTGAGGCTGATGGGCCGCGCGTTCACTCCCCGCCGGGTCACCGAGATGCTGCTGCATTGGCCGGTCGGCATGGTTCTGGTCAGCTGGCGCTACCTGTGGCGCACCACGGTGCTGCACCGGTGGGAGGGCGAGGGTGGGGCCGCCGACCACCCGCCCGAGCTGCCCGGAGCAGTGGTCGACGAGGCCGTCCAGCGCGTCGCCGACGGTGTCGGGCCGCTGTTGCACCGGCGCTACCGGGTCCGGATCCGCGGCAGCCGGTGCGCTCCTGAGGAGCTCATGCGCACCCTCGTCGGCGACCTCAACGCGGCCGTGCCGTCGGAGGTGGCCTTCTTCCGCCAATTGGGCGGCTCCGATGGGGCACCCCAGGTCGGGGACGACTACGTCGTGCGGATGCCCGGACCGTGGGATGGGCCGGTCCGGGTAATTCGCACCGACGCGTGCTCGCTACGTCTGGCCACCCTTCGCGGTCATCTCGAAGCCGGTCAGATTGAGTTTCGCACCCTCCGCGAGGGCGATGCGCTGGTATTCGAGATCGAGTCCTGGGCCCGGGCGGGTGACTGGCTGTCCCACATCGCCTATAACTACCTTCGGCTGGCCAAAGAGATCCAGCTCAACATGTGGACCCACTGTTGCCTGCGGGCCTGCGAAATCGCCGGCGGCCGCCCGGACGGCGGGGTCTCCATCACCACGCACCGCGTGGCCACCCGTCGCGCGCCTGCTCCAGGTCCGCCAGATCTACGCTGAGCCGCAGGCCCGGGACTCCGAGCGCGGCCGCCAGATCCTGATCCCGGAGCTGCACGGCAACGCCGGCAACGTCGACCGGTGGGTGCGGGTGAAGACCGAAACGCTCGTGCTCGGCGTCAAGAAGTCACTGTCCGCACGCCCGAACGGCCGTAGCTTCGTCAACCCGCAGCTAGGCGCTGATAGCCGCGCACGCGCCGTGGCTGCGCGTCCGGTTCGCCTTTTAATCAAGCACAGTGGCGTAGATAATCGCCAGGACGAAACGGTGGATTCGCCGCGCTGTGCTCACAGCCGGTTGTGCAGCGCCTCGGCAGCGGCCAGCAGGTCGGCCGCCCAGCGGATGCCCGGGCGCCGACCGATGCGCTCGATCGGGCCGGAAACCGATACTGCGGCTACGACGGCGCCGGCCCCATCGCGCACTGGGGCCGACACGCTGGCCACGCCGGACTCGCGTTCGGCAACGCTTTGCGCCCAGCCTCGCCTGCGGACCTCCAACAGGGTTCGCTCGCCGAATACCGCCTCGCCCAGCACGGCACGTTGGATAGCCGGATCGGCCCATGCGGCCAGCACCTTCGCGCCCGATCCGGCGGTCATCGGTAGCCGGGCTCCCACCGGGACGGTGTCGCGTAGACCGCTGGGCGGCTCGGCGGCTGCTACGCAAACCCGCACCAATCCCTCCCGCCGGTAGAGCTGGACGCTTTCCCCGGTGACCTCCCGCAGCCGCGGCAGCACCATGGCGGCGGCGTCGAGCAGGGGGTCAAGGGCGCCTTCGCCCAGCTCGCGTAGCGCGGGCCCGGGACTCCACCGTCCGTCTGCGTCCCGGCGTAGCAGCCGGTGCACTTCCAGCCCCACCGCCAGCCGATGAGCGGTGGCCCGCGGCAGCCCAGTGCGGACACACAGCTCGGCGAGGCCGCATGGGCTCCCAGCGACCGTGCGCAACACCATCACAGCCTTGTCCAGCACGCCGATGCCGCTATGCTGTTCCACGTACCGATATTAACTTCCCGACATGTGAGAAGTCCAGCATGCGGGAGCAGATGGCGGAGGAATCACGCCGATGGGACGCACGCTAGCCGCGAAAGTTTGGGATGCCCATGTGGTTCACCGGGGCGACGACAATCCCGATACCAGCTCGGGCGGCGTGGCGCCCGACCTGCTGTACATCGACCTGCATCTGGTGCACGAGGTCACCAGCCCGCAGGCCTTCGACGGTCTGCGACTGGCCGGCCGGCCGGTCCGCCGACCCGATCTGACGATCGCCACCGAGGATCACAACGTCCCCACCGTGGACATCGAGTTGCCGATTGCCGACGAGGTGTCGCGTACTCAAGTGGAGACGCTGCGCCGCAACTGTGCAGAGTTCGGTGTGCGGCTGCACTCGATGGGCGACGTCGAGCAGGGCATCGTGCACGTCGTAGGCCCGCAACTGGGGTTGACCCAACCGGGGATGACGGTGGTCTGCGGTGACTCGCACACTTCCACCCACGGCGCCTTCGGTGCGCTGGCTTTCGGTATCGGCACGTCCGAGGTGGAGCATGTACTGGCCACCCAGACACTGCCGTTGCGCGCGTTCAAAACCATGTCGGTCGTCGTGCACAGCCGCGACGGATCGCTGCCGGCCGGCGTCACCAGCAAGGACATCATCCTGGCGGTGATCGCCCGGATCGGCACCGGTGGCGGCGCGGGCTACGTGCTGGAATACCGGGGCAACGTGATCGAGCAGCTGTCCATGGAAGCCCGCATGACGATCTGCAACATGTCGATCGAGGCGGGTGCCCGCGCCGGCATGATCGCGCCGGACG
The DNA here is from genome assembly GCA_035606945.1 of Pseudonocardiaceae bacterium. GTDB lineage: Bacteria > Actinomycetota > Actinomycetes > Mycobacteriales > Pseudonocardiaceae. Next base: position 236,991 of record DATNDR010000005.1, on the reverse strand, counting down.
CCACGACATTCGACTACCTGGCCGGTCGGCCGCACACGCCGGCCGGTCCGCAGTGGGACGCTGCGGTGGCGCATTGGCAGTCGCTGCACACCGACGCCGACGCCGTCTTCGACGCTGACGTGCACATTGACGCCGACACGCTGACCCCGTTCGTCACCTGGGGCACCAACCCCGGCCAGGGTCTGCCGCTGTCTGAGCGGGTGCCCGATCCGGAGCAGATCACCGATGAAGGCGAGCGGCTCGCGGTGCACAAGGCGCTGTCGTACATGGACCTGCAACCCGGCACGCCGCTGCGCGATATCGCGGTGGACGCGGTGTTCCTCGGGTCGTGCACCAATGGGCGGATCGAAGATCTTCGCGCCGCTGCGGCAGTACTCGCCGGCCGCCGGGTGCGCGACGGGGTGCGGATGCTCGTCGTTCCCGGCTCGATGCGGGTACGCGCCCAGGCCGAGGCCGAGGGCCTGCACGAGGTGTTCACCGCGGCCGGTGCCCAGTGGCGGTCGGCAGGCTGTTCGATGTGCCTGGGAATGAACCCCGATCAGCTCGCCGCCGGGGAGCGCTGCGCCTCGACGTCCAATCGCAACTTCGAAGGCCGCCAAGGCAAGGGCGGCCGCACCCACCTGGTCTCACCACTGGTCGCGGCCGCCACCGCCATCCGCGGCACCCTCTCGTCCCCCTCCGACCTCACATAACCCCCGCACCGGAAGGCGCGGGGAAAGGAGTACCTACGATGCAGGCGTTCAGGAGGCACACGGGTGTTGGGGTGCCGTTGCGTCGGTCTGACGTGGACACCGATCAGATCATCCCCGCGGTGTACCTCAAGAGGGTGACGCGCACCGGTTTCGAGGACGGGCTATTCGCAGCTTGGCGTGCGCACGAGGATTTCGTGCTCAACCACGAGGCCTACTGCAACGGCAGCGTATTGGTCGCCGGGCCGGATTTCGGTACCGGATCGTCGCGTGAGCACGCCGTGTGGGCGCTACTGGACTACGGGTTCCGGGTGGTGATCTCGCCGCGATTCGGTGAGATATTCCGTGGTAATGCGGGTAAGCAAGGTCTGCTCGCGGCGCAGTGCCGGCGCGACGATGTGGAACTGCTGTGGAAGCTGTTGGAAAGCGAACCGGGTACCGAGGTCACCGTCGATCTTTCCGAGCAGACCGTGCAGGCCAAGGATCTGACCTTCGGTTTTGCGATCGACGGCTACACCCGCTGGCGGCTGCTGGAAGGTCTCGACGATATCGCGCTGAGCTTGCGGCATGCTGAGGAGATCGACGCGTTCGAGGCGCAGCGCCCAGCCTGGCTGCCGACCACGATAACCCAGCGCTGACTGGCTCGGCCTGGCCAACAGACAGCTCACGAACTGCAGCCCAGCTCACGAACTGCAGCCCACTGCGTCGTCGTAGTAGTCGGCGCGCAGCAGGGCAGACGCGGATGAGCCTGCACCGAAAAACAGCCCCCAGAAGCTGCCCTTCGCGCTCGCCACATCGAGCGGCTCGAGCCCGGCGGATTCGGCCAGCGTGTCGACCAGATCGGGAATCACCCCGCCCTGGCTGCACACCACGGCCGGTCCACCCGGCTCGGCCGCGATCTCCAGCAGCCGCCGCAGCCCTGCAGCGCGATCAGCCAGGTACCCGTCCTCTGACAACCGAGTCTCGATGATGGTGGGCACTCCGAGGTCCGCGGCGAGACCCTCGACGCTTTGCCGGCAGCGCAAGGGTGATGCGGAGTAGATCCGCCGGGCGCCGAACAGCGGGAGCAGCGCGAGCAGGACCTTGGCCTGCCGGTGGCCCGCAGCGGTCAGCGGGCGCAGATCATCATCGCCGTGCCAGTCCTCGCGCTCGCCGGCGTCACCGTGGCGCACCAGCAACACGGTGGCGGTGACCGCCGTCAGGCCGCCGATGCCGGCCAGCAGCGTCTGATCGTGGAGATGGCTGAGCAGTTCGAGCGCCTCCGAGACGGGCAGCCAGCGCAACTCGTCGACCTCATCGCTGGGACGAAAGTCGCCCCCGGTGGCGAGTGCCAGCCAGTAGTGGACCACCTTTTCGCCGGCGGGCACCAGGTAACGAGTCGTGCCCAACCGTCTACCCAGCGTGATGGCCTGGCCAGTTTCCTCGGCCACCTCACGGACCGCGGTGACCGACAGTAGTTCTCCGGCGTGCGATTTGCCCTTGGGCAGCGACCAGTCGTCGTAGCGTGGCCGGTGTATCACCGCCACCTCGACCTCGCCGGACGGCGAGCGCCGCCACACCACCGCGCCGGCGGCAATCAGGGCGGGCACTGGTCACTCACTCCTGCGGTGACGGTGGATCTCCTGCACTTGATGATCCCGGACGGTCGTGCCATCTGACGGGGAGGGTCGCCATGAGCCGTCCGCGGTCAGCACCCAGCACCGGGTCGCGGGGTCCAAAGCGGAGTCGAGTATCGCGTCCAGCTCGTCGGTCACGGCCGGATCGGCCACCCGCACCAGCACCTCCACCCGCCGGTCCAGGTTGCGGTGCATCATGTCCGCGCTGCCGATCCAGTGCTCGCCCGCGCCCGTGAAATGGAAGACGCGCGAGTGTTCCAAGAACCGGCCCAGGATCGAGCGGACCTGGATATTGTCCGACAATTCCGGGCGTCCGGGGATGAGCGCGCAGATGCCGCGGACCACGATGTCGGCACGCACGCCGGCCAATGAGGCCCGGTACAGCGCATCGATCACCTGCTCGTCGACCAGAGAGTTGACCTTGATCCGGATCCCGGCCTGGCGGCCAGCGCGGGCGTGTGCGATCTCGCCCTCGATCCGTTCGACGATGCCGCGCCGGATGCCGTAGGGCGCGACCAGCAGGCTGCGGTAGGACGTCTGCCGTGCGTAACCGGTCAGCGAGTTGAACAGGTCGGTGAGGTCGGCGCCGATCTCCGGCTTGGCGGTGAACAACCCGATGTCCTCGTAGAGCCGCGCTGTCTTCGGGTTGTAATTACCGGTGCCGATATGGCAGTAGCGGCGGATCGTCGAACCCTCCTGGCGCACCACCAGCGAGGTCTTGCAGTGCGTCTTGAGCCCCATCAGCCCGTAGACCACGTGCACCCCGGCGCGTTCCAACTCCCGGGCCCACCGGATATTGGCCTGCTCATCGAATCGCGCCTTGACCTCCACCAGTGCGACGACCTGCTTGCCGGCCTCGGCTGCGTCGATCAACGCGTCGACGATGGGGGAGTCGCCGGAGGTCCGGTAGAGCGTCTGCTTGATCGCTAACACCTGCGGGTCCGCGGCCGCCTGTTCGATGAACCGTTGCACGCTGGTGGAGAACGAGTCGTACGGGTGGTGCACCACCACGTCACCCTCGCGCAGGGTGGCGAAAATGTCCTTGGGGCTTTCGCCTTCCCCGAAGGCCGGGTGCGTGGCGGGAACGAACGGCTGGTCTTTGAGCTCCGGGGCGGGTAGCGCGTAGAGCTGCCACAGGCAGGACAAGTCGAGCAGGCCGGGCACCTCGACGACGTCATGCGGATCGACGTCGAGCTCGCGCAGCAGCAGCTCCAAGACATGCTCGGTCATCGTGTCGGCCACCTCGAGGCGCACCGGTGGGCCGAAGCGGCGGCGCGCGAGCTCGCGCTCCATGGCTTTGAGCAGGTCCTCGTCGCGGTCTTCCTCGACCTCGAAATCGGCGTTACGGGTGACCCGGAACAGGTGCCAGTCGACCACCTCCATACCGGCGAACATCTCGCCGAGATGGGCCCCGATCAGTTCCTCCAGTGGCAGGAAGGTCGCGCGCGGCGAACCACGATCGTCCTGATCGCTGTCCACCCGCACCAGCCGTGGCACGTTGTTGGGCACCTTGACCCGAGCGAAGCGCTCGATGCGGCTGTCCGGGTCACGCACCGTCACGGCCAGGTTCAATGACAGGCTGGAGATGTAGGGAAACGGGTGCGCCGGGTCCACCGCCAACGGGGTGAGCACGGGGAAGATCTTTTCGGAGAAGTAACCCGACAGCCGCAACCGCTGCTGATCGTCAAGGTCGGACCAGGTGACGAAGGTGATGTCGCGCTTCTCCAGCTCCGGGCTGACCGAGTCGAGGCAGATCCGGGCTTGGCGTCCGGTGAGTTCCCGGCTGCGCATGGCGATCTGGGCCAGCTGGTCCTGTGGGGACAGGCCGTCCGCGCTGCGCACCGCCAGCCCGGCTTCTTCGCGGCGCTTGAGCCCCGCGACGCGCACCATGTAGAACTCGTCCTGGTTCGACGCGAAGATCGCCAGGAACTTGGCCCGCTCCAGCAGCGGCTGGCTGGTGTCCTCAGCCAACGCCAGCACTCGGGCGTTGAAGTCCAGCCAGGACAATTCCCGATTGAGATAGCGGTCTTCGGGCAGATCGGTCACTAACGGTACCGGGGTCGCTGCCGGGGGAGCGGGTGGTACCGCTACCACAGCACTGTCGGTCCTCGGTGTGTTCCGGCTAGTCAGCGGGGTGAGGTGCTGGCTCACCCCGCCATTGTCTCGTATCAGGCCCAGGTTTCGCCCCGTTTACCACATTGCAGTGCAGCTCGCGTCAATCGACCAAGCCCCAGCTCGCGGGCAAGGGCCAGATCGGCCGCGGTATCGACATCGCAGCGCAGACCCGGCCAGCGACCGGACAGCTCCCGGGCGCCGCCGGCCCGATGCGCGGCCGCCGAGTAGGGTCCGAAACGGGGCGCCAGCGCGTGTCCCGGTGGGGCCAGCAGCAGGGTCGTCCCGATGCCGGCCTGATCGGCGCAGAACGCCCGGCCGCCGGTGGCCAGCGCGTCGCGCAGCGCGCAGTCCAGCTCTTGCGGGCGCAACGCCGGCAGGTCGGCGGGCATGGCCGCGACTGCCGTGGCCGGGTCCGCGGTGCGCAGCAGGGCCTCGCCATACCGAAGAGCTGAGTTGAGGCCGTCGGCCGGTTCATCGGCGACGGTGTCGACCCCATCCACCGCCAGAACTCGGCACACCACCCCGTCGGAGCAGACCGCGACTGCCCGGCGCACCAGCGCCGCGGCGGCTGCGGCCGCGACGGTGTCTCGGGCCATGGCGACGACCAATCGGGCATGTGCAGCCGGGTCACCGCTGCCGCCATCGGCCGCGCCGCGCAGCCGGGTCTTGGCCCAGGCGAGCGGTTTGATCGCCACCAGCAGGTCCACGGGCATCACCACATGGTCCCGTGCCGGCGGCCACTGGACCCACACTCCGGCAGCAGGGAAGACTTCGCCTGACGGGGTCAGCTCAGGGCTGCAAGCACGAACTCAGCGCGAGGAGGACGGCGTGGCGCGGGAAAAGGCCGGGCTTTCCATCGGGTTGTGCATCGTGGTGTTCTACCCGCTCAGCCACCTACTGGCGCGGCGCCGCTTCGAGGGTATCGAGCACATTCCCGAGTTCGGACCGGTGCTCGTGGCGTGCAACCACATCTCCTACCTGGACCCGCTTTACACCGCGGTGTTCGTGCACCGCAAAGGCCGGATTCCGCGGTTTCTGGCCAAGCAGGATCTGTTCCGGCTGCCGGTGGCCGGCCGGGTGATGACCGCAGCAGGCCAGATCCCGGTGCGTCGCGGCAGCGCCGAGGCCGGCGACAGCCTACGGCACGCCGAGGACGCGCTCGCTGCGGGCAAAGCCGTGTTGATCTATCCCGAGGGCACCATCACCCGCGACCCGGATCACTGGCCGATGGCGGCGCACACCGGGGTCGCCCGGCTGGCCCTGAACACCGACGTGCCGGTGGTGCCGGTCGTGCATTGGGGCACGCATCGGGTCTACGACCACTACGGTCGGCGATTCCGCCCGCTACCGCGAACCGAGGTGATCGTGCGAGCCGGCGCGCCGGTGGACCTGTCGGAGTTCCGGCGACAGCCCGTGGACGGGCCCCTGCTCCGGAAGGCCACCGACCGGGTGATGGACGGAGTCCGCAGGCTGCTTGCCGAGGTCCGCGAACAGCCGGCGCCCACCGGTTTCTTCGATCCCCGGCAACCCGAACGGTATCGGGAGCACCCGTCATGACTGTCGCAGTGCAGCGGATCGCGGTGATGGGCGCGGGCTCCTGGGGCACCACCTTCGCCAAGGTGCTCGCCGACGCCGGTCGGGATGTGGTGCTCTGGGCCCGCCGGGCTGAAGTGGCCGACGCGGTGCGGTGCCGGCATGGCAACCCGGATTACCTGCCGGGGGTGACGCTGCCGGCGTCCCTGCGGGCCACGGCGTGCGCGAAGGAGGCGCTCGACGGCGTGGACACCGTCGTGTTCGCCGTGCCCAGCCAGACGCTGCGCGACAACCTGGGCGACTGGCACAAGTCGATGCCGCCGGAGGCCACCCTGATCAGCCTGGCCAAGGGCGTCGAACTGACCAGCCTCAAGCGGATGAGCGAAGTGGTGATCGACGTCACAGCGGTTACACCCGATCATGTCGTCGTGGTGTCCGGTCCTAATCTGGCGCGGGAAATCGCGGCCGAACAGCCCACCGCGAGCGTCGTGGCATGCGTCGATCACGACCGGGCGGTTGCGGTGCAGCGCGCCTGCGGGACCCGTTATTTCCGGCCCTATACCAATACCGACGTCATCGGCTGCGAACTCGGCGGCGCGTGCAAGAACGTCATTGCGCTGGCCTGCGGGGTGGCTGCCGGATTGGGTTATGGGGACAACACGCTAGCCACCCTGATCACCCGGGGATTGGCCGAGATGGGACGGCTGGGCGCCGCGCTGGGGGCCGATCCGATGACCTTTGCGGGCCTGGCCGGCCTCGGCGATCTGGTGGCCACCTGCTCGTCACCGCTGTCGCGCAACCGCTCCTTCGGCTACCGGCTGGGTGCGGGCGACACCGTGGAACAAGCCCAGCAATCCACCCACGGCCAGGTGGCCGAAGGCGTGAAGTCCAGCTTGTCGATCCAGGGGCTGGCTACCCGCTGCGGCGTTGAGGTGCCCATCACCGACGGAGTACGCCGGGTCTGCTACGACGGCCAGTTACCTCGGCAGATGGCCGCCGAACTGCTCGGCCGGGCGCACAAACCGGAATGACTCGGGCAAGCGACGGCTGGAGCCGGTTGTCCGGAACCTTGACGGAATACCCTACCGACTGGTTTGATCATTCATCGTGAGCAGCACGTTCGTCTATGTCCGGCGGTCCCCGGTGGATCTGCGCCGGGTGGCGAGTGCGCTCTGTCCCGCGCGGTGAGCCCCCTACCCTGCTGACCGCGTACCCCTGACGGCTGCCCTGCCCGGGCGGTGATCTGTGCGCGGTCGGTTCACCGATCTCGCGAGGAGCCCGCTGTGCATGCCGTGCCCTACCTCACCGTCCCCGCTGCTGACATGGTCCGTCCAGGCAGCCCGACCAGCCTGGCGATGTCGCTGGCCGCGCACCCCGAACGGTGGCGCCCGCTGGTCGACTACCGCACCGACACCCGCTGGTACCGGCTACTCGAACGAAACCCACACCACGAGGTGTGGCTACTGTCCTGGCTGCCCGGCCAGGGCACCGATCTGCACGATCACGGCCCGGCGTCGGGTGCCTTCGCGGTCGCGGCGGGCACGCTGACCGAACGGGTGGTCGCGGCCAAGCCCGGCCGACCACCGGTGGAGGTCACCCGGACATTGGAAACGGGGCGCTGCCGCGTCTTCGGTCCGCGTTACGTTCACCAGGTGACCAACATCGGCGCGGTTCCCGCGGTGAGCGTCCACATCTACACGCCGGGGCTCACGGTGATGAATCGCTACCGGTTGGAGCCACCGCAGCTGTGCCATGTCGCGGCGGAACAGGCCGGGGTGGATTGGTGATCCGGCCACCCGGGGCGCTCAGTGTCGAGCAGCTGCTGGCGCAGGCCCGTGCTGGGCTGCGGCGCCTGACGCCGGCACAGGCCCGGGAGGCCCTGGTCGACGGGGCCCTGCTGGTGGACATCCGACCTGGCTGGCAGCGCGCTGAGGAGGGCGAGGTGCCCGGCGCCCTGGTCGTCGAGCGCAACCACCTGGAGTGGCGCTTCGACCCCGAGTGCGATTCCCGCCTGCCGGAGGTCACTGGCTACGACCTGCAGGTCATAGTGCTCTGCTCGGAGGGCTACACCTCCAGCCTGGCCGCGGCAGCCCTGCACACCCTCGGCCTGCGCAACGCCACCGACGTCATCGGCGGTTTCCGCGCCTGGCGCGACCAAAACCTGCCCCACCGCAGCCCCCGCCCCGCCCGACATGGAGACATATCGGGCTCGGTGGGGTGCTGCTGACCCCGACATGTCTCCATGTCGGGGCTGTGGTGGACCGGGAGTAGGGTGCCGCCATGACGGGGCGCAAGCTGCGAGTGGCGGTTGTTTTCGGTGGCCGCAGCAGCGAACACGCGATCTCCTGCGTGTCGGCGGGCAGCGTGCTGACCCACCTGGACCGGACGCGATTCGAAGTCATCCCGGTGGGTATTAGCCCGGAGGGCGCCTGGGTACTTGGTAGCGACGAGCCGGCCGAGCTGGCGATCCGGGACCGCACGCTGCCCACCGTGGACGGTACCGGCGCGGCGCTGACCCTGCCTGGTGATCCGACCCGCAAGGAACTGGTGCGCATCGCCGGTGAGGTGCTCTCCGGAGTGGATGTCGTGTTCCCGATGCTGCATGGGGCATTCGGCGAGGACGGCACGATCCAGGGGTTGCTGGAGCTTGCGGATCTGCCCTATGTCGGCTCCGGCGTGCTGGCCAGCGCGGCTGGAATGGACAAGGACTTCGCCCGCAAGGTGTTGCGGGCCGATGGCCTGCCGGTCACCGACACAGTGGTGTTGCGTGGTGCGGATGCCACCCTCACCGCGGAACAACGCGACCGGCTGGGCCTGCCGGTCTTCGTCAAACCGGCCAGAGCGGGCTCGTCAGTGGGTATCACCAAGCTGGCGGACTGGTCTGCACTGCCCGCGGCGATCGCCACCGCGCGCGCCGTCGATCCCAAGGTCTTGGTCGAGGCGGCAGTGCTAGGCCGCGAGGTGGAATGCGGGGTACTGGAGTTCGCCGATGGGCGGATCGAGGCATCGCTGCCGGCAGAAATCCGGATGGTGACGGAGGATTCGGCAGGCTGGTACGACTTCGCCGCCAAGTATCTCGATGACGCCTGCGAATTCGACATACCGGCCAAACTGGACGACGCCATCACCGCCGAGCTGCAGCAGATGGCCGTTGCCGCGTTCCGTTCACTGGACTGCCAGGGCCTTGCTCGAGTGGACTTCTTCGTGGGACCAGATGGTTCGCTCACCGTCAATGAGATCAACACCATGCCCGGCTTCACGCCGATCTCCATGTTTCCCCGCATGTGGGCGGTGACCGGGGTGGAGTACCCGGCCCTGCTCTCGATATTGATCGACACCGCGATCGCCCGCGGTACCGGATTGCGTTGAGCCACCGCCCGCGACTCGCTGGATCAAACGGGTGAACTCCAGCGACTTCGTCAGGGCAGGGTAGTTAGGCACGTAGGAGCAGCCCGGGCGACTGCTGCTCGTGTGCCCCTGCGGTGCTGACAGTGGTGACAGTGGTGTGTCGGGATGGAGGTATCGCGATTGTTCCGGTCATTCGGAAGCAGCGGCGCCGATAATCCCGCCAGTGAGCAGGACGCGGCCTGGATCGACGAGGCCGGCGAGGTGGCACTGGATCCAGTCCGCAGGGAGTATCGAGCTCGCCACGCACAACCCGATGATGATGTCGACGACAGTCCCGCTGTCGAGAAGGCGACTGTCGAGAAGGCGACTGTCGAGAAGGCGACCGGGCCCTTCCGCCCCACCGCGGTGGTCGAAGCAGCCGACGAGTGGGCAGTCGACGGATGGGATGGGCCGGACGACTTCCGGTTCGTCGTCCGGCCCTACAGCTGGACCCAGGGCCGTACCCGGCCGGTGCAAGATCTCGCCGTCGAGACACTGGTATCCACCAGCGACGAAGGTCGCGACCTGACGTCGATCTGCTCCGCGGAGCACGCCGCGATTGCCCAGCTGTGCACCGATATGCGCTCGGTCGCGGAGGTCGCGGCGCTGCTCTCGCTGCCACTGGGAGTGGCCCGGGTGCTGCTTGCCGACATGATCGACACCGGCCTGATGCACGTTCACCGCAATCCCACGGGTTGGGGGGATGCGCCGGACCTCGCGCTGCTGGAACGCGTGCTGGACGGTTTGTACCGGCTGTAGCCGGAGTCAGCGCGGGACGTCCGCGGGGATGTCCAGGCCACGTTGCGGCAACGTGCGCGCGATCACGGTGGCGAGCTGCTGGAGTGGCCCGCTACCGCTGTTCGCCGGCAGGGCCACCGTGACATAGACCGGTCGATCGACGGCCACCCAGGTGCTCGTGTCACCGCTGGGTATGTCGAGAAACTGCACTCCCGAGACGCCCAGCAGCCGCGAGGAGGCGGTCAGATCGTCGGGCCGGTCGAGCCCGCACCGCAGCACCACCGGAGGCTCTCCCCAGCCGGCCGCGCCCGCTGGGGCCGGTGCCCTGAGCTGCCGGCGGTCCAAGGCGCCGAGTGCGCCGCCGTCAAGTTGCTCGGGCAGCGCGGCGAGCAGCCGCGCGCAGTCTGCGGATCCGGCTGCCGGCGCCGGTACCGTGGCCAGTCCCAGCGGCCCCAGAGGTTGCTTGCGCACCAGCGAGGCGGCGATGAGCACCCCCACCACCAGTGCCGCCACCAGAACCAATGCGATCGCCAGCGGCCACCGCGGAGTGCCGGCGGGCCGCGCGACCCTGCCTGGCAAGCTACCTGACAACATGGTCGACCGATCGTCAGGACAGGTGGACCACGGGACAGGTCAGCGTGCGGGTGATGCCTTGGACGTTCTGCACTCTGGCCACCACGAGCTGACCGAGCTGATCCACGTCGGTGGCCTCCGCCCGCACGATCACATCGTAAGGACCGGTGACATCCTCCGCGCTCGCCACGCCGGGCAGGCTCGACACCTCCGCGGCCACCGCGGCAGCCTTGCCCACCTCGGTCTGGATGAGGATGTATGCCTGAACCACGGTTCTGGCCTTCCATCTCGTCGGATTATGTGGGGACTTCATGTGGGGCTGAAAAGAGGGATAGGAACGAAACTTACCGCCTGGATCGGGGGTGTGAGGGGTGTGTGCAGCCGCTGATAACGCGCCACCACCGCCGCCGTCTGACCCGCCTTCGGTAGCTGAGCTGGGGGAATTCGGTCTGATCGCCCGGATCACTGCGGGCCGGGTGCTGCCGCCTGGCACCTTGCTCGGTCCGGGTGACGACGCGGCGGTTCTGGCCGCGGCGGACGCTCGCGTCGTGGTGACCACCGATGTGCTCGTGGAGGGCGTGCATTTCCGGCTGGACTGGTCCACCCCGTACCAGGTGGGCCGCAAAGCGATGGCGGCCAACCTGGCCGATGTCGCGGCCATGGGCGCGGTGCCCACCGCGTTGGTCGTCGGGCTGGCCGTTCCGGGGCGGACTCCGGTGTCCACGGTGGACGCCTTGGCGTCGGGGATGTGGGAAGAGACCGGTCGGGTCGGTGCCGGCATCATCGGGGGCGACGTGGTCAGCTCCGCCGAGATCGTCATATCGGTGACCGCGCTGGGTGATTTGCGCGGCCGGGCGCCGGTCACCCGTGGCGGGGCGCGAGCCGGTGACGTACTCGCGGTATGCGGCAGGCTGGGCTGGTCTGCGGCCGGTCTTGCGATGCTGCGCCAGGGTCTCCGGTCTCCTCCCGCCGTCGTGGGCGCCCACCAGGTGCCGCAACCTCCGTACGCCGCCGGCCCGCAGGCCGCCGCGGCGGGCGCCACCGCGATGATCGACATCTCGGATGGGCTGCTCGCTGATGCCGGGCACCTCGCCGAGGCATCCGGTGTCGCCATCGATATCGACTCCGCGGCGGTGCCGGTGGCCGCCGAGCTGGTCGAGGTGGCCACCGCGTTGGGTGTCGACGCGCGGCGCTGGGTGCTCACCGGCGGCGAGGACCACGGCCTCCTGGCGTGCTTTCCCGCCGCCACTGCGCTGCCCGCGGGCTGGACTCAGCTCGGCCTGGTCTGCGAAGGCCGTGGCGTCACCGTCGACGGCCGGCCCTACCGGGGCCGGGCAGGGTGGGCACATTTCGGGTCGCGCGGCGACCGCTAGGCTGCCGCAGTGGTCGCGCCAGTTCGGGAGATCGTGGAACTCGGTTGGGCTGATGCGCTGGCTCCGGTGGCCGACCGGATCGCCGCCGCCGGGGATTTCCTCCGAGCCGAGATTGCTGCAGGGCGGCGCTACCTCCCCGCTGGGGCCAACATCCTGCGGGCCTTCACCCAACCGTTCGACGCCGTGCGGGTCCTCATCGTCGGCCAGGATCCTTACCCGACGCCGGGCCATGCGGTAGGGCTGTCGTTCTCCGTCGAACCTGGTGTGCGGCCCCTGCCGCGCAGCCTCGCCAACATCTTCCAGGAGTACAGCGACGATCTGGGGCTACCCAAACCGTCCACCGGTGATCTCAGTCCATGGGCGCAGCGCGGCGTGCTGTTGCTCAACAGAGTGCTCACGGTGGAGCCGGGACGCCCGGGCTCACACCGCGGCAAGGGCTGGGAGGAGGTCACCGCGCAGGCCATCCGGGCGCTGGTGGCGCGTCCCGCGCAACCGCTGGTGGCAATCCTGTGGGGTCGAGACGCTTGCACGCTGCGTCCCATGCTCAGCGACGTGCCGCGCATCGAGTCCGCGCACCCGTCACCGTTGTCCGCTGATCGCGGATTCTTCGGCTCCCGACCCTTCAGCCGCGCCAACGCGATGCTCGCTGAGCTGGGCGCTGACCCGGTCGACTGGGCGCTGCCCTAGCCGCCGCCACAACGACCGTCAACCAGGTTGACGGTCAGACGCGCGCGACCTTGCCGGCCTTGAGGCAGGAGGTGCAGACGTTCAGACGCCGACGTTGACCCGGGTTGACTTCGGCCCGGACGGTCTGGATGTTCGGGTTCCACCGGCGATGCGTCCGCCGGTGCGAGTGCGAGACCGACATGCCGAAGCCCGGTCCCTTGCCGCAGACATCGCACACGGCAGCCACGTCACACACTCCCTGGGTTTCTCGCGACGGTGGAACGCCCGTGTTCGGGCGGCCCGCTAAGGGTAGCCGACGGTATTCGACGCGGCACACCGGGGACGATTGTGCAACCGCCCGGGTTGCCGATTGGGTAACCTTCCGCAAAGCCCCGATGAAGGCGGTGAGAAGCCGCGGTGTTGCAGTCGCTGGACGGGGCGGCGGTCCGCCGCTGGGCCGTCACCTGCTGTGACACGTTGGCGGCGCACCGTGACGAGATCGATGCGCTCAATGTGTTTCCGGTGCCCGATCAGGACACTGGCTCGAACCTGTTGGCCACCATGCGGGCTGGCCTGGATGCGGTGCTCCGGAATCACCGTGACGATCGGGACGCCGCGCCGGGCAGCACGGTCGCGATGCTGGCCCGCGGCGCGTTGATAGGGGCCCGGGGCAATTCAGGGGTGATCCTGTCGCAGGTTCTGCGAGGTCTGGCCGAACCGCTCATCACAGCGCAGGCCCCGGCCTGGGACGGTGCGGCGCTGCGGGCGGGTCTGTGCCGGGCCGATGAGCTGGCCCGGGCGGCGGTGTCCGACCCGATGCCCGGGACGGTACTGACCGTGTTGCACGCGGCGGCGCAGGCCGCCGTGGCGGTGCGCTGCGACGATTTCGGTGAGGTGGCGTCGGCGGCCACCGCCGCCGCGGCCGGCGCGCTGGCCGATACGCCTCGCCAGCTCGCGGCGCTGGCCACGGCGGGAGTGGTGGACGCGGGCGGTCGCGGGTTGACCCTGTTGTTGGAGGCGCTGCTGGCGGTGGTGTCCGAGCGTCCCGGTGCCCGCCCCGCCACGAGCGCCCACCTCCGCTCGAGCGTGATGCCGGCGGTACCTGCGGGGTGTGGCTCCACAGCTTACGAATACGAAGTGATGTACCTGCTTGAGGGCGCTGGCGACGCCGAGGTGGTGCGGTTGCGCGCTGAGCTCGCCACGCTGGGCGACTGCGTGGCCGTGGTCGGTACCGGCCCGACCTGTGACGGGCCGGGTGCGTTGTGGAATGTGCACGTGCACTGCTCCGACGTCGATGCCGCGATCGACGCCGGCAGGCGAGCCGGACAGCCACACCGGATCACCATCATGCGCTTCGCCGATCAGGTACCGGACCGGGCAGCTGGCCAAGACCGGTACCGCACAAACCATGCCGTGCTCGTGCTGGCCGGCGGAACCGGTGTGGCGCAACTGTGCCGCCGGGAAGGTGCCGTCGTCGCGCCGGCCACCAGCAGCGTCGCCGACCTGCTCGAAGTCTTTGCCGCCACCCGCGCCCGGCACGTCACCGTGCTGGCCGAGCCCAGCGCAACGACCGCCGCCGAGGCCGCCGCTGCGCAGGCCGGGGGCACCGGCCAGGATGTGGTGGTCGTGGTGGCCGGGTCCGCGGTGCAGGTAGTGGCCGCGGTTGCGGTGCACGACGGCGCACGGCACCCGGCCGAGGATCGGGCAGCGATGACCGACGCCGCGACCGCGACCCGCTGTGGGGAACTCACCACCACCCGGGACGGGCTCGGCGGGTTCCTTGGCATACTCGACGACGAGGCCGTCGTCATCAACTGCGACCTACTGGCCGCAACCCGTGAGCTGGTGGCGCGTTTGCTGGCAGCGGGCGGCGAGTTGCTGACCGTGCTGCTCGGCCAGGACGCGCCCAGCGGCTTCGCAGAGGTGCTGACCGAACATCTGCGCGCCGCGCATCCGAAGGTCGAGATGATGTGCTACGCCGGTGACGTGCCGCAGCGCGTGCTACTGGTCGGGGTGGAGTGAGCAGTGGCCGGCATCGACGACGCGCTGGATCGGGTGATCGACTCCAAAACAGCGGCCCTGCTGGCCCGCGAGCTCGATGTGCACACCGTCGGTGACCTGCTGCGGCACTACCCGCGCCGGTACGCCGATCAGGGACAGCTCACCCCGATCGCGGGGCTTGCGGTGGGGGATGACGTCACCGTGGTCGCCGAGATCCGCAGCTGCTCGTCGCGCCGGATGCAATACAAACAGGGCACCATCCAGAGCGTGGTGATCTTCGATGGCACCCGCACCTTGAACCTGACTTTTTTCAACCAGCACCGGGTGCTGCCCAGGGTGTTCACACCCGGCCGCAAGGCGTTGTTCGCGGGGCGGGTGACGACGTACGGCAAAAACCACAGCTTGCAGCTCACGCACCCGAGATACCAACTGCTCGACGGCGACGCGGACAAGCTCGCCGAGTTCACCCGGCCGCTGATCCCGGTCTATCCCGCCACCAAGGACCTGCCGTCCTGGACCATCCAGCTGTGCGTGCGGCAGGTCTTCGACCTCCTGGACGACCCACCCGACCCGCTGCCGGCTGAGCTACGTGCCCGGCACCGGTTACCGGGGTTGGCTGCGGCATTGCGGGCGGTGCACCGCTCCGAGGACCGTGCCGAGATCGCCGCCGCACACCGCCGGCTGAAGTGGGACGAGGCGATGGCGGTACAGCTGACCCTCGCGCTGCGGCGTCAGGAGTCGGCCGGCCGGCCTGCCCCGGCTTGCCCGCGCCGGCCCGGCGGCCTGGCCGACGCGTTCGACGCCGCGCTGCCCTTCACGCTGACCGCCGGGCAGCGGGAGGTGGGCGAGGTGCTGGCCGCTGAGCTGGCCGGCGAGCATCCGATGAACCGGCTGCTGCAAGGCGAGGTCGGATCCGGCAAGACGGTGGTGGCGCTGCGGGCGATGCTGCAGGTCGTCGACGCCGGGCGGCAAGCTGTGCTGCTGGCGCCCACCGAGGTGCTCGCCGCGCAGCACGCCCGGTCCCTGCGAGAGATGCTGGGTGCGCACGGCTGCGCCGGAGAGCTGGGATCGGCCGAGCACGCCACCCGGGTAGCGCTGCTCACCGGATCGTTGCCGGCCCGGGCTCGCAAGCAGGCGCTGCTGGACGCGGCCAGCGGTGCGGCCGGGATCGTGGTGGGCACCCATGCGGTGATCCAGGACCGGGTGTCGTTCGCCGACCTGGGCTTGGTGGTGGTCGATGAGCAGCATCGCTTCGGCGTCGAGCAGCGTGATGCGCTGCGTGCCAGGGCAGTCGACGGCACCAGCCCGCACGTCCTGGTGATGACCGCGACCCCGATCCCGCGCACCGTCGCGATGACCGTCTATGGCGACTTGGAGGTCTCGGCGCTGCGCGAGCTGCCGCACGGGCGGTCGCCGATCGCCACCACGGTGGTACCGGTGGGGGAGAAGCCCAGCTGGTTGGACCGGGTCTGGAAGCGGATCACCGAGGAGGTCGCCGCCGGCCGGCAGGCTTACGTGGTGTGCCCGCGCATCGGTGGACAGGATGCCGCCGGTGAGGACGGCCCAGGTAGCGACGCAGCCGGCGAGGCTGGCGAAGAAGACGTGCGCCCGCCGCTGGCGGTGCTCGAGTTGGCTCCGCAGCTGGCGGAAGGCCCGCTGGCACCGCTGCGGTTGGGGATGTTGCACGGCCGCCTGCCGGGAGACGACAAAGACGCCGCCATGCGGTGCTTCGCTGCCGGTGAGATCGATGTGCTGGTGGCTACCACCGTCGTCGAGGTCGGGGTGGATGTTCCCAACGCCACCGTCATGGTGATCATGGATGCGCAGCGGTTCGGGATCAGCCAGCTGCACCAGTTGCGGGGCCGGGTGGGCCGCGGCTCGCATGCTGGACTGTGCCTGCTGGTCACCGACTCCCCGCCGGGGTCTGCCGCCCGGGAACGGCTCGATGCGGTCGCCGCGACCACCGACGGCTTCGAACTGGCCCGCCTGGATCTGGAGCTGCGGCGAGAGGGCGATGTGCTCGGCGCAGTGCAGTCCGGCCGCCGTTCCGGACTAAGACTGCTGTCCTTGCTGCGCGATGAGGACCTGATCGTCGCGGCGCGCCACGCAGCCGCACAGCTGATCTGTGCCGACCCAGACCTCACCGAACATCCCGAGCTGGCCCGGCTCGCCGTGGACCTGCTCGACGAGCACCGCGCCGAATTCCTGCACAAGGTGTAAGCCTGATCAAGCGGCCGACCGGCTGATTGAGGTGCTTTGGGTGGCCAGTGACCTACTGAGACGTGCATACGTCAGTATGCGATACGATAGTATGTATGCATGTGGACCGGTTATCGGTGACCATGGATCCCGCTCTCGGCGCGGCTGTACGGGACGCAGCCGAACGGGCCGGGATGAGCGTCTCGGGATGGCTGGCCCAGGCGGCGGCCGACCGGCTGCGCAATGACCTGCTCGCCGCGGCTCTGGATACGTGGGAAGCCGAAGACGGTCCGTTCGGTGACGAGGAACTCGATGCCGCTGCCGCCACGCTGGGCATCACTCGCGGCTCGCGGGGGCACGCGGCGTGAGCCTGGTGCTCGATGCGGGCGCTCTCTTGGCGGTCGACCGCAGCGATAGGCGGGTGGGGGCACTGTTGCGTGTCGCGCAGCAGGAACGCATCACCGTTCGTACCTCTCCGGCGGCGGTGGCCCAGGTGTGGCGCAATGGTGCCCGGCAGGCTCAGCTGGCCCGGGTTCTCGCCGGTGTAGCCGCCCCACCATTGGATCTGGATACTGGCAAGCGCCTGGGTGCGCTCCTCGGCGCCGACCACAGCTGTGATGTAGTCGATGCCCACATCGCGTCTCTAGCCCGTGCGGGCGATCGAGTGTTGACCAGCGATCCGGACGATCTGCGACGCCTGCTCGACACGCTCAGGGTCGAGGCGGTCGTGGTTCCGGTTTAGCCGCGTCCCGGTTTGCGCAGCGGCGGATCAGACCGTAGCTCGACCCGGCGGGAGCTGGCTGCGGGCGGCGGCGTCCAGGGCGGCGGCCGCGGCCGGGGGCAACCGGACAGTGCCGCTGCGGTCCAGTTTTGCCAGTTCCGCGCGGGCCTTGGCGTAGGCGGCGCTGCGCTCGGCGTCGTGGTCGGAGTCGCGTGCCATGGTGAGCAGCTTGATGGCCCGCTGCACCGTCGCCCGCTCCTGCTCGGGGATATTCGCCAACCGGATGCGCTCGGCGGCGTCCCGAGCGGCCTGCCACGCTCGCCAGGCTCGATCCACCGCGGTGGCGTAGCGAGCGCGGTGCTCAGCCGGTGGTTCGGTTTCGGTGTCCAGCGCTTGGGCCTCGGCGAATGCGTCCACGAACCGGCCGGTGGAAGGCACCGTGACATCGGTCAGCGCGGGCAGCCGAAGCACCGCCAGCGCGTCGCATTCGAACTGGCCGTACTCGCTGCGCAGCCGAGCGAATCGGGTTCTGGTGGCACGCCAGTCCGGGGCCGGCTCAGGCCGGGCCACCGGTGCCGGCCTCGCCACCGGCTGCTGGCGGTAGATCGCTCGGCGACGGCGGCGGCGCAGGTGGTGCACCGCAACGATCGTGCCGACTCCCAACACCAAGCCTTGCGTGAGCGCAAGCAAGGCGAACAGTGTCACGGCGAGCACGCCCGCGCCGGTCAGGACGGCTGCCAACAGCAGCACGTGCAGCGGGCCCACTCGCCGCCGCGCCAGGTCCCGACGGTGGTAATGGTGGTACCGCGATGCGCCCATGGCCCTGTCCTTTCCTGCCACATCCTTGATACCCCTCCGGGCCCGTGCGCGGCAGAGGTCCGCAGGTGGCGAATCAGACATCCCCAATGGCCGCCACCAACTGCGATGATGCGCTCGATGATGACGCCAGGAGATCCCGGTCGGTACCGGCCGTGGGAAGGGAGCTGGCAGATGTTTCGCAAGGTGCTGGTCGCCAACCGCGGGGAGATTGCGATCCGCGCTTTTCGGGCCGCCTACGAACTGGGTTGCCAGACCGTCGCGGTGTTCCCTTACGAGGACCGCAACTCCGAGCACCGGCTCAAGGCCAACGAGGCTTACCAGATCGGAGAGAAGGGCCATCCGGTCCGGGCATACCTGTCGGTGTCGGAAATCATTCGGGCCGCGCAGCGCGCCGGCGCCGATGCGATCTACCCCGGTTACGGCTTCCTGTCGGAGAACCCGAAGCTGGCCATGGCCTGCCGGCAGGCCGGCGTCACCTTCATCGGGCCGCCTCCCGCCGTGCTGGCGCTGGCGGGAAACAAGTCGCGAGCGGTGGCCGCGGCGAGCGAAGCGGGCGTGCCGGTCCTGGCGTCGTGCCCCCCCTCCGCCGACATCGACCAACTGATGGCCGCTGCCGACGAGATCGGGTTCCCCATGTTCGTCAAGGCCGTCGCCGGGGGCGGTGGCCGCGGCATGCGCCGGGTCACCGAGCCCAGCGGTCTGCGGATGGCCCTGGAGGTGGCCAGCCGGGAAGCCGAGTCGGCCTTCGGCGATCCCACCGTGTTCCTGGAGCAGGCCGTCATCGACCCCCGCCATATCGAGGTGCAGATCCTCGCCGATCCGCTCGGCGACGTCATCCATCTTTACGAGCGGGACTGCTCGGTGCAGCGGCGCCACCAGAAGGTCGTGGAGGTGGCGCCCGCGCCCAACCTGGACCCCGACCTGCGCCAGCGGATCTGCGCCGACGCGGTCGCCTTCGCCCGGCAGATCGGCTACGTCAACGCAGGCACCGTGGAATTCCTCGTCGACCGCGGCGGCCACCATGTGTTCATCGAGATGAACCCGCGTATCCAGGTCGAACACACGGTGACCGAGGAGATCACGGACATCGATCTGGTCACCGCCCAGATGCGGATCGCGGCCGGCGAGACGCTGGCCGACCTGGGGCTGTACCAGGACATGATCGTGCCGCACGGGGCCGCCCTGCAGTGCCGGATCACCACCGAGGACCCGGCCAACGAGTTCCGCCCGGACATCGGGACGGTCACCGCGTACCGCTCTGCCAGCGGCGCCGGGGTACGGCTCGACGGCGGCACCATGCACGCGGGTGCCCAGATCAGCGCGCATTTCGACTCCCTGCTGGTCAAGGTGACCTGCCGGGGACGCGACTTTCCCACCGCGGTGCGCCGGGCCCGCCGGGCGCTGGCCGAATTCAGGATCCGCGGGGTAGCCACCAACATCCCCTTTCTTCTCGCGCTACTCGATGAGCCGGACTTCGAGGCGGGCAACGTCACGACCTCCTTCATCGAGCAACGGCCACACCTGCTCACCGCCCGTCAGTCCGCCGACCGCGGCACCCGATTGCTCACCTACCTCGGCGAAGTGACGGTGAACCGGCCGCACGGCGATCCACCCGATCTGGTCGATCCGGTGAGCAAGCTGCCGCCGATCGATCCGGACTCTCGGCCACCCACCGGGTCCCGGCACCGGCTACTGACGCTGGGCCCGGAGGAATTCGCGCGCTGGTTACGAGCCCAAGGCGGCGTCGGCGTCACCGAAACCACCTTCCGGGATGCTCACCAGTCGCTGCTGGCGACCCGGGTGCGCAGCCGGGACCTCGTGGCCGTAGGGCCGCACGTCGCTCGGATGACACCGCAACTGCTCTCGCTGGAGTGCTGGGGGGGTGCGACCTACGACGTCGCGCTGCGCTTCCTCGCCGAGGACCCCTGGGAGCGGCTGGCCTCGCTGCGGGAGGCGATACCCAACATCTGCCTGCAGATGCTGCTGCGCGGGCGCAACACGGTGGGCTACACGCCGTACCCGACGGAGGTGACCGCCGCCTTCGTCGAGGAGGCCGTCGAGACCGGGCTGGATATCTTCCGGATCTTCGACGCGCTCAACGACGTATCCCAGATGCGCCCGGCCATCGACGCGGTGCGCGAGACCGGCCGTGCGGTCGCCGAGGTGGCGCTGTGCTACACAGCGGACCTGTCCAATCCAGCGGAGAAGCTGTACACGCTGGACTACTACCTGCGGCTGGCCGAGCAGATCGTGGCTGCCGGCGCGCACGTGCTGGCGATCAAGGACATGGCCGGCCTGTTGCGCCCGCCCGCAGCCCGGACGCTGGTGGCGGCCCTGCGCAGCCGGTTCGATCTGCCGGTGCACCTGCACACCCACGACACTCCCGGTGGCCAGCTCGCCACCCTGCTCGCCGCGATCGACGCCGGAGCGGATGCGGTCGATGCTGCCGCAGCCTCTATGGCGGGCACCACGTCGCAGCCGTCACTGTCTGCGTTGGTCGCGGCCACCGACCACACCGAGCGCAACACCGGGCTGGATCTGCAGGCGGTCTGTGACCTCGAGCCCTACTGGGAGCTGGTGCGCAAGGTCTATGCGCCTTTCGAGTCCGGCCTGGCCTCACCCACCGGGCGGGTGTATCACCATGAGATCCCCGGCGGCCAGCTGTCCAACCTGCGCCAGCAGGCGGTGGCGCTGGGTCTGGCTGACCGCTTCGAGCAGATCGAAGAGGCCTATGCGGCCGCCGACCGGATGCTCGGGCGGCTGGTGAAGGTGACCCCATCGTCCAAGGTTGTCGGTGATCTCGCACTGCACCTGGTCGGTGCCGGCGTCGAGCCCAAGGACTTCGAAACCGATCCCACCCGCTTCGACATTCCCGACTCGGTGATCGGCTTCCTGCACGGTGAGCTTGGTGTCCCCCCCGGCGGGTGGCCCGAGCCGCTGCGCAGCAAGGCATTGAAGGGACGCAGCGGGCCGCGGGGGATGGCGGAGCTGCCCGCCCAGGACCGGCAGGGGCTCAAGGAAGACCGGGCGCGCACCCTGAACCGGCTGCTGTTCCCCGGTCCGACCGCAGAGTTCGAGGCGCATCGTGAGACCTACGGGGACACCTCGGTGCTGTGCAGCGAGGAGTTCTTCTACGGGCTGCGTCCCGGCTTTGAATACGCCGTTGATCTCGATCCGGGGGTGCGGCTGCTGATCCAGCTGCAGGCGATCGGGGATGTCGACGAGCGCGGTATGCGCACCGTGCTGTGCACCCTCAACGGGCAGATGCGGCCGCTGCAGGTCCGGGACCGCTCTGTTGCGTCCAAGATTCCCGTCGCCGAAAAGGCGGACAGAGCCAACAGCGACCACGTGGCGGCACCGTTCGCCGGCGTGGTCACCCTGCAGGTGGCCGAAGGCGAAACCGTGTCCGCCGGCCAGACGGTAGCGACCATCGAGGCGATGAAGATGGAGGCCGGCATTACCGCCGCCAAGGGCGGCACGGTAGCCCGCCTCGCGATCAAATCAGTCCAGCAGGTGGAAGGCGGCGACCTGATCCTCGAACTCAGCTGATGTTGGTGGCCCTTCAAGTACCGCCAACGCCCTCCGCTGCGGCATTTCTCTACTACCAACCCGCACCAGGCGGGCGCGGCGTAGCGGCATCATGGTCATGTGGTGCGGATCGTGGCCGGAGTGGCGGGAGGTCGGCGGCTGACCGTGCCGCCGCATGGCACCCGGCCGACCTCCGACCGGGTGCGGGAGGCGGTGTTCAGCACTGTGCAGGCCCGCCGGGATCTCGAAGGGGCCCGGGTGCTCGATCTCTACGCCGGGTCCGGCGCGCTGGGGTTGGAGGCGCTGTCGCGCGGGGCGGCGCACGTCCGCTTCGTGGAATCCGACCGCCGGGCGGCCGCAGTGGTGCGCCGCAACGTCGAGGCGCTCGGGCTGGGCGGTCAGGGCGGCAGCGCCGTGCAGGTGAGCGTCGCCGATGTGCCAGTGGTGTTGCGTGGCGGTGCTGACCAGCCCTACGACGTGGTGCTCGCCGACCCGCCCTACGCACTCGATGACGGTGCTGTGAGTACGGTACTGAGCGCTCTGGTCAGCGGCGGCTGGCTGGCGCCCAAAGCGTTGATCGTCGTGGAGCGGGCGGCTCGGGCACTGCCGCCTGCCTGGCCGGACGGTGTGTCAGAACTCACGAATCGGCGGTATGGCGACACCGCGGTGTACTACGGTTGTCGTGTTATGACGAGTTCTGTGCCATGAGGCGCGCGATATGTCCCGGGTCTTACGACCCCGCCACTAATGGACATCTCGATATCATCGAGCGGGCCGCGAGGCAATTCGATGAGGTCGTCGTTGCCGTCCTGATCAACAAGACCAAGACAGGCCTGTTCGAGGTATCCGACCGGATGGCGATGCTGAAAGAGATTACCGAGCACCTGCCGGGTGTCCGGGTCGATTGCTGGCACGGGCTACTCGTGGACTATTGCACGGCCCACGGAATCGCGACGATCGTGAAGGGCTTGCGCGCGGTCAGCGATTTCGACTACGAGCTGCAGATGGCTCAGCTGAACTACCAGCTGTCCGGAGTAGATACGATGTTCCTGCCGAGCAAACCGCACTACAGTTTTCTGTCCAGTTCGGTGGTCAAGGAAGTCGCCACCTACGGTGGTGACGTCGGCCACCTGCTGCCTGCAACCGTGCACCAAAGGCTCATCACCCGACTCGCCGATGAGCCGCGCTGAGACCGACACCGCCGGCGCCGAAGGGGACACGCCGATCAGGCGGATGCTCCCGCATTTGAGCTCGCTTACCGGTCAAAATGTCGGTTATGGACGGTGATCGGTTACAAGGGCGGGTGTTCCGGGTTTTCGAGGACCTCGATGAGCTCGTGACAACCGTGGAGGAGGCCCGGGGGGTACCGATGACCTCCAGCTGCATCGTGCCCCGCGGCGATGTGCTGGAACTGCTCGACGACATCCGCGACGCGATTCCCGCCGAGTTCGACGATGCTCAGGACGTGCTGGACCATCGGGATGAACTGATCGACACCGCTCGGCAGGAGGCGCAGCGCCAACGCGAGGACGCCCGCACCGAGACGGAGCGAGCAGCAGCTGCCGCCCGCGACGAGGCCACGCGGCTGGTCGCCGAGGCCCGCGCCCAGGCCGAGTCGATGGTCGCCGGCGCGAAGGCCGAGGCGGACCGCCTGGAAGCCACCGGGCGTCGCGAGTACCAGGAGGTCACCTCGCGCGCTGAGGCTGAGGCGGAGCGGATGACCGCGGCCGGCAGGGCGTCCTACGAGCGCGCCGTCGCCGACGGCCGCGCCGAGCAGGCCCGGTTGGTGGAGAAAACCCAGGTGGTGCAGGCCGCCCGCGCTGAAGCCACCCGGATCCTCGATGAGGCGAGCAGCGAGGTCCACCGGCTCCGTTCGGAATGCGACGCCTACGTCGAGAGCACCCTCGCGGAGTTCGAGGAGCTGCTCAACCGCACCCTGCGTGCGCTCGTGCGCGGCCGTGCTCAGCACGCCGGTCCGGTGGCTGCCGGGGCGAGCGGGTATCACGGCTGAAACATCCGCGTCCGGGTGATGTTGCCCGACCTGAACGCCTACCCTGCACTGTGATGCCTCGCAAGACCGCGCCCGCTCGCCCCGATCCGTCCGCGCCTTGGGTGATCGACACTCGCGACCTCGGCAGGCGTGCCGGGGCGATGCGCCGATACCACCGTGACGTCCCGCTGCCGGCTCGGCTGGGTATCGACGTCATCGGGATTCCGGCGGGAGATCACATCATTCTGGACGTGCGGCTGGAATCGGTGGTGGAAGGTGTGCTGGTATCGGGCACGGCCTCGGCGGCGGTCACCGGGCAGTGCGCCCGGTGCCTGGACCTGCTGACCGACCGGCTCGAGGTGCCGTTGACCGAGCTGTTCGCCTACCCGGACACCGCGACCGACGGCACCACCGACCCCGACGAGGTCAGCCGGGTCGTCGATGGTCTGGTCGATCTGGGGCCGGTGGTTCGAGATGCCGTGTTGCTGGCGTTGCCGCAGGCTCCGTTGTGCCGCGAAGACTGCCCGGGTCTGTGCCCGGAATGCGGCGGTAAGCGGGCGGAACTCGGTCCGGATCATCGGCATGAGACAATAGATCCGCGCTGGGCCGCACTGAAGCAGCGGTTGCGCGGAACCGAAGAGGAGAACGAGTAACGTGGCCGTCCCCAAGCGCAGGATGTCGCGGTCGAACACCCGCTCGCGGCGGGCCCAGTGGAAAACCACCGCCCCCACGCTGGCGGAATGTTCCAACCGCGCCTGCCGGCGGCCGAAGCCGCCGCACGTGCTGTGCCCGTACTGCGGACGGTACGACGGTCGCCAGGTCAACCGGCCGGCGTAAGTAATCCACGCGACAGACCTTTGGCGAACCGACTGTCACGGGGCGACCCCTCAGATCTGGCCCCGCTGCTCACCGCTCTCGGCGTTGAGATCGATGCCGAGCTGCTCACGCTTGCTCTCACTCACCGCTCCTATGCCTACGAAAGCGGTGGCCTCGAACCGAATGAGCGCCTGGAATTCCTCGGCGATGCCGTGCTCGGCGTGGTCGTCACCGATCACCTGTTCCGCACCCATCCCGACCTGCCCGAGGGGCAACTCGCCAAGCTGCGCGCCAGCGTGGTGAACATGCACGCGCTGGCCGGAGTGGCGCGCGGACTCGGTCCGGCCGGCTTGGGGGAGTACCTGCTGCTGGGTCGCGGCGAGGAGCTCACCGGAGGTCGCAACAAGTCCAGCATCCTGGCCGACACCACCGAGGCGCTGATCGGTGCGGTGTACCTGCAGCACGGTATCGACGTCGCCCGCGACATGGTGCATCGGTTGTTCGACCCGCTGCTGGTGATGGCTCCGCTACTGGGTGCGGGCTTGGACTGGAAGACCAGCCTCCAGGAACTCACCGCCAGCCGCGATCTGGGAGTGCCGGAGTACCGGATCACCGAGGACGGGCCCGACCATCTCAAGGAATTCACCGCGACTGCGGTGGTAGCAGGCGTGGAACGGGGAACCGGGCAGGGCCGCACCAAGAAGGAAGCCGAGCAGCGTGCCGCTGAGGCAGCCTGGCGCTCGCTGTCCGAGCTGGCCAGTGGCAGCGCCCCCCCAGCAGGGTAACTCAGCGTGCCGGAACTGCCCGAGGTCGAGGTTGTCCGGCTCGGCCTCGCCGAACACGTCACCGGGCGCACGGTGGCCACTGTCGAGGTCAGCCATCCTCGTTCGGTACGCCGGCACCTCGCCGGCGAGCTGGATTTCGCCGCCCGGCTGGCCGGCCGCGAGCTGCGTGCCGCCCGGCGTCGCGGCAAGTACCTCTGGCTGGATCTGGGCGCTGACGAAGCGTTGCTGGCTCACCTGGGGATGAGCGGTCAGCTGCGGATCCAGCCGCCGGGCGCCGCTGACGAAAAGCACCTCAGAGTACGGTTCGAGTTCGCTGACGGTGGCGCCGAACTACGCTTCGTCGACCAGCGTACGTTCGGCGGCCTTTCGGTGGAGGACGTGGTCGACGGCCTACCTGCTCCCATAGCGCACATCGCCCGGGATCCGCTGGACCCGCTTTTCGATCGCGATGCGGTGGTCGCCGGGATGCGGCGGCGACATACCGGCCTCAAACGCGCCCTGCTGGACCAGACTTTGGTGTCCGGAATCGGCAACATCTATGCCGACGAGGCATTGTGGCGGGCCCAGCTGCACGGATCCCAGCCGACTGCGACGCTGACCCGCGCGCAGGGCCACGCCGTGCTGGCAGCGGTCACGGAGGTGATGACCGAGGCGCTCGCGGCCGGCGGCACGTCCTTCGACGCGCTCTACGTCAACGTCAACGGTGCTTCCGGCTACTTCGATCGCTCGCTGGCCGCCTACGGCCAGGCCGGCCGACCCTGCCCGCGCTGTGGCACCGCGATCCACCGCGAGCCGTTCATGAACCGCTCCTCCTACACCTGCCCCCGCTGCCAGCCCCGGCCGCGCCATGCCCATCCGTAACGGCATTCGTCTCCCCCGCCAGGTGCATCATTGAGCTATGACAAAGGGGGGTTCGGTGCGAATGACCGCCTGGGTGCATGGTCGTGTTCAGGGCGTGGGGTTCCGCTGGTGGACTCGTTCGCAAGCGCTCATGCTGGGGCTGGCCGGCCACGCGGCAAATCTGTCCGACGGGCGGGTCGAAGTCGTTGCAGAAGGGCCGCGGGAGGCGTGCGAGCGACTGCTCGCCGTGCTCCGGTCCGGGTCAACGCCCGGGCAGGTGAAGCAGGTGATCGAGCGATTCGAGGACGTCCGCGGCGTCCGCGGCTTCATCGAGCGCTGAGCACGGCGGCCCCCGGCCGGCGGCGGCACGGATGAGGCGACGCGTGCGCACGCTGATCATCGATAACTACGACTCGTTCACCTACAACCTCTTCCAGTACTTGGCCGAAATCAACGGCATCGAGCCGTGCGTAGTTCGCAATGATGCTCCCGGCTGGCAGGTGGCGGATCTCGATGAATTCGACAATGTCATCATCTCGCCGGGACCCGGGCGGCCTAGCCGGTCCTCTGATTTCGGTTTCAGCCGTGACGTCGTACTGGGCGCCTCGATCCCGCTGCTCGGTGTCTGCCTGGGACATCAAGGGCTGTGCGAGCTCAGCGGCGGAGTGGTCGACTCGGCACCGGAGTTGTTCCACGGCCGCGAGTCGGACGTCCTGCACGACGGTGACGACCTGTTCGCGGGACTGCCGTCACCGTTACGAGCCGTGCGTTATCACTCGCTGACCGTCACCGGTGTACCGGACGACCTCGAGATCACCGCGTGGACCGACGAGGGTGTGATCATGGGCGTCCGGCACCGGTATCGCCCGGCGTGGGGCGTGCAGTTTCATCCCGAGTCGATCCGTACCGAGCACGGCAGGGATCTGCTGCGCAACTTTGCTCGACTCACCAGCCGATGGCGCCGACGCAATTCGCCCCGCTCCGGCAGCCGACGAAAATCACCTAGCAAGCCCGTCCCAGCGGTCCAGGAAAAGAGAACTCCCGCGCTGCGTGTGCTGGTCGCTGCGCAGGTCACTTCAGCACCCACAGAACACGTGTTCCAGGCCCTGTACGGATCCTCACCCCATGCGTTCTGGCTGGACAGCAGCCTGCAGGGCAGCGAGCTGGGCAGATTCTCTTTCCTCGGTGACGCCGGCGGTCCGCTGGCCAGAACCGCTTACGCCGACGTCTGGCGGGGCACGGTGACCGTGCACACGCCGGGGCAGACCGTGGTGCACCGCGCCGGATTCTTCGATTGGTTGGACCACGATCTGCGCTCGCTGGACGTCGAGGTGCCGGAGTTGCCGTTCGACTTCGCGCTGGGCTGGGTCGGCTACCTCGGTTACGAACTGAAGGCCGAATGTGGCGGCAGGCTGGTGCACCGCTCGGACAACCCCGACGCAGCCATGATCTTCGCTGATCGCGGGCTGGCCGTTGACCACCTGACTGGAACGACGTACTTGCTCGCGCTCACCGATCCCGATGACGACATCGGCGCCCGGGAATGGCTTGCACGTACCGGTGCCCGGCTGAACGTACTGGCCGGCACGCCGCCCCGGCCGGCCGGGCAGTCACTAGCGCTGGGCGACGTCGGCCTGCGCCACGACCGGTCCCGGTACCTCGAACTCATCGCGAGGTGCCACGAGGCGATCAAGGAAGGGGAGAGTTACGAGATATGCCTGACCAACATGGTGGTCGGGAGGGCAACGATCGACCCGTGGCCCGCGTACCAGGTGCTGCGTGCGCAAAGCCC
The DNA here is from genome assembly GCA_035606945.1 of Pseudonocardiaceae bacterium. Lineage (GTDB taxonomy): Bacteria > Actinomycetota > Actinomycetes > Mycobacteriales > Pseudonocardiaceae. The sequence continues at coordinate 208,810 of DATNDR010000005.1, read as the reverse complement.
GGCCCCGTTCGCGGCCTGGTTGCGTTTCGCCGACTTGTTCGTCTTGAGTACCTCTCCTGAGCGTTTCATCCGGGTGTCGGGCGGCGGCGTTGTCGAGTCCAGGCCGATCAAGGGAACGAGGCCACGGGGGCCGTCCGCGGAACAGGACCGCCTTCTGCGAGATGAGCTGGTCGCCAGTGAGAAGGATCGCGCGGAAAACCTGATGATCGTCGATCTGGTTCGTAACGACCTGGGTTCGTGCGCGCAGCCCGGTTCGGTGCACGTCCCGAGCATTTTCGAGGTGGAGAGCTACGCTCATGTGCACCAACTGGTCAGCACCGTCCGGGCGCGGCTGCGCAGGGACGTCTCTGCGGTCGACTGTGTGCGGGCGGCCTTTCCCGGTGGTTCGATGACCGGGGCGCCGAAGCTTCGCACCATGCAGATCATCGACGATCTGGAAAGGGGTCCGCGCGGCATCTATTCCGGCGCTCTCGGTTACTTCTCATCCAACGGAGCGGCCGACCTCGCCATCGTCATCCGCACGCTGGTGGTCACGCCGGACGAGGTGAGCTTCGGCGTCGGCGGGGCCATCACCGCCCTGTCCGATGACGCTGCCGAATTCGAGGAGACCATCATCAAGGCCAGCGCGATCACCAGCGGGCTCGGCGCGAGGTTTTCCGAGGCGGCCTGCTCGCGCTCGCCCGCTGGGCCCGCCGAATGCGATGGCATGGGTACCCTGCTCGGGCACGCAGTAGGGGAGCAGCCCAGAGGAGAACGGCAGAAAGGGTCCGGCGCACCGTGCACTTGAAGAGCTTGACGCTGAAGGGCTTCAAGTCTTTCGCCTCGGCTACGACGCTGCGCTTCGAACCGGGCATCACTTGCGTGGTGGGACCCAACGGATCGGGCAAATCCAACGTGGTGGATGCGCTGTCCTGGGTGATGGGCGAGCAGGGCGCCAAGGCGTTACGCGGCGGCAAGATGGAAGACGTCATCTTCGCCGGCACCGCTGATCGCCCCCCGTTGGGCCGCGCCGAGGTCACCTTGACCATCGACAACAGCGACGGCGCGTTGCCCATCGATTACACCGAGGTATCGGTCACCCGGCGGATGTTCCGCGACGGTGCCAGCGAATACGAGATCAACGGCAGCAGCTGCCGGTTGCTGGACGTCCAGGAGCTGCTGTCCGACTCCGGCATCGGGCGCGAGATGCACGTCATCGTCGGGCAGGGCAAGCTCGACTCGATCCTGCAGTCCAAGCCGGAGGAGCGCCGGGCATTCATCGAGGAAGCCGCCGGTGTCCTCAAACACCGCAAGCGCAAGGAAAAGGCGCTGCGCAAGCTGGACGCGATGCAGGCCAACCTGACCCGGCTGGCCGACCTCACCGCTGAGCTGCGCCGTCAGCTCAAACCGTTGGGCAAGCAGGCCGAGATCGCCCGGCGGGCGCAGGCGGTGCAGGCCGATCTGCGCGATGCCCGGTTGCGGCTGCACGCCGATGACCTGGTGACGATGCGCACAGCGGTGGCCAAGGACGAGGCCGATGAGACGGCCGCCAGGGCCCGCCGGGACGAGGTGGACAGCGACCTGGGCGCCGCGCGTGCTGAGCAAACTGAACTGGAACAGCAGCTGGCCGCCTCGGCGCCACGGCTGGCGGCAGCGCAGGACACCTGGTACCAGCTTTCCGCGCTGGCCGAGCGGCTGCGCGGCACGGTGCAGTTGGCTGCGCAGCGATCCCGGCATCTGTCCGCTCCCACCGAAGTGCATCGCCCCGGGCGTGATCCCGATGAGTTGGAGCGCGAAGCCGCGGCCGCGCAGATCAACGAGGCGGAACTGCATGCGGTGATGGAGCAGGCCAGGGAGGTGCTCTCGGCCGCGCTCGATCGGCGCGTCGAGCTGGAACAGGCTGTCGCTGACGCCGAGCGGGCGCACCTGGCCGCGGTCCGCGCTGTCGCCGACCGCCGGGAGGGGCTGGCGCGGCTGGCCGGCCGGGTCGAGGCGCTGCGATCCACCTCGGGTGCCACCGCAGAGGAGATCGACCGGCTGTCCGGTGCGCTCGCCGACGCCCGGGAGCGCGCCGAAGTGGCGCAGCGTGAGTTCGACGAGCTGCAGCACACGCTCGACGCCCTGCACGCCGGCGAGATCGGCCTCAACGAGCGGCACGAAGCGGCGGTGAGTGCGCATGCCGTCGCGGCGCAGCGCAGCGCAGCGCTCACCGCGGCACACCGCGAGGCTGAGCAGCAGCGGGCCTCCTGGCGGGCCAGGGTGGAGGCGCTGTCGGTCGGATTGGCCCGTAAGGACGGCACTGAGGACCTGCTGGCCGCCGGGCTGTCCGGCGTGACGGGGACGGTCGCTGCGCTGCTCACCGTGGATCCCGGCGCGGAGGCTGCGGTAGCCGCCGCTCTGGGTGCCGCAGCGGATGCTCTCGCGGTGGCTGACCTCGACATTGCAGTCATGGCGCTGTCGCTGTTGCGCGAGCGGGGCGCCGGGCGGGCCGGCCTGCTCGTCGGCGCCGGCGGCTGTGCAGCAGCTACGGTGGACCGGTCAACCTGGCCGGATCTGCCGCCTGGCGTGCGGTGGGCAGTGGATCTGGTCCGCTCGCCGGAACAGCTGCGTCCGGCGCTGCACCGGCTGCTGGAGCGCACCGCGGTGGTCGACGATCTGCCCGCGGCCCGGGCACTGCTGGCCGCGCTGCCTACCGCCCGCGCGGTGACCGTCGACGGCGATGTGCTCGGCGGCGACTGGGCGCACGGTGGATCAGGCCGTAGCCAGAGTTTCATCGAGGTCCAGGCCGCCATCGAAGACGGGCAGGCTCGGCTGGCGGAGTGCGAAACGCACATCGAGCAGCTGGCCGCCGAGCTGGACGGGGCCGGTGCCGAGGAAGCCGCCCGCGCCGAGGACGTCGACAACACGTTGGCCGCCCTGCATGAGTCGGACGCCAAACTGTCGGCGGTCGCTGAGCAGCTGGCCCGGCTCGGCCAGGCGGCCCGGTCGGCATCGGGCGAGGCCGAGCGGCTGCGCCGGCAGCGCGACGAAATGGAACAGCGCCGGGCCGCCGCGCTGACCAGCCTGGCCGAGCTGGAGGAACGGTTGCGGCTGGCGCAGGACGAGCCTGCGGACTCCGAGCTGGACACCTCCGAACGCGACGAGGCGGTGGCTGCGCTGGCCACCGCGCGCAGCGAGGAGGTCGAGGCCCGGCTCGCGCTGCGCACCGCAGAAGAGCGCGCTCAGGCAGTGGCCGGCCGGGCTGAGGGCCTGCGTCGCAGCGCGCAAGCCGAACGGGTGGCCCGGCAACGGGCTGCGGCCGTCGCTGCGGCCCGGCAGCGCGGCGCCGCGGTGGCCGATGAGGTCGTGCGCGCGGGTGAGCTGGCGCTGGTGCGTATCGAGATATCGCTGCGGCGGGCCGTGGCCGAGCGCGACGCCGTGGCCCTCGAGCGCGCGCAGCAAGAGCAGGGTCTGGCGCAGGTGCGGGCCGTGGTTCGCGAGCTCGCCGGGGAGCTGGACAAGCTCACCGACACGGTGCACCGAGACGAACTGCTGCGCGCCGCGCAGCGGCTGCGTATCGAGCAGCTCGAGACCAAGATCTCCGACGACTTCGGTATCGGCCTCGATGACCTCGTCGCCGAGTACGGGCCGGCGGTGCCGGTGCCGCCGGCCGCGGCCGAGGTGGCCGAATACGAGCTGGCGTTGGAGCGCGGCGAGCCGGTCAGCAGCCCCCAGCCGGTGCGCTTCGACCGGGAGATGCAAAGCCGCCGTGCCCAGCGCGCGGAGCGCGACCTGGCCCTGCTCGGCAAGGTCAACCCGCTGGCGTTGGAGGAGTTCGCCGCGTTGGAGGAGCGGTACCGGTTCCTGTCCACCCAGCTGGAGGACCTCAAGTCCACCCGGCGAGACCTGCTCACCGTTATCGCCGAGGTCGACGAGAAGATCCTGGAAGTCTTCACCGAGGCCTTCTACGACGTGGCCCGCGAGTTCGAGACCGTTTTCGCCACGCTGTTCCCCGGCGGGGAAGGGCGGTTGCTGCTCACCGAGCCCGACGACATGCTCACCACAGGCATCGAGGTCGAGGCACGCCCGCCCGGCAAGAAAGTCAAACGCCTGTCCCTGCTGTCGGGCGGGGAGAAAGCGCTCACCGCCGTGGCGATGCTGGTGGCGATCTTCCGGGCCCGCCCGTCACCGTTCTACGTGCTCGATGAGGTGGAGGCGGCGCTGGATGACACCAATCTCAACCGCCTGATCGCGCTGTTCGAGCTGCTGCGGGATCGTTCACAGCTGATCGTGATCACGCACCAGAAGGCGACGATGGAGGTTGCCGACGCGCTGTACGGGGTGAGCATGCGCGGCGACGGCGTTACCACGGTGATCTCGCAGCGCCTGCGTGGCGCCGCGGGTTCGGCTGGAGCCGCCTGACGCGAGGCGGGTCACGGGTTCCGGAGCAGCTGTTTGAACGCTTTGCCGAGGGCAGTGTCGCCGCTGGTCACCCTAACCCGACCGGTGTGCAGCAGCTGCTCCCAGCTGACCCTTCCGTAGAGGGCCAGCAGCCATGCGACCGGATCACCCGAGAGCTGACAATCGATGGCCGTACCCGCAGCAGGATCGACGCTCGCGGTGCCGTCGGGGAACCGGACTATCACCCGGGGCCCGCCGTCGATGGCCAACTCGTAGGTGGCATTGATGCTCTTGGTGGCCTCGCTGTCGACGAGAGCAGGCAGGACCGGCAGTACCGCTTGGACGGTGAGTCGGGCCGGCTGGTCACCAATCGGCCACTCGACGTTTATCGCCTGTGCGATGTCGTACCCGTGCAGGAGCTGTTCGCCGATCAGGAGGCCGGTCATGGTGATGCAGGGCAGAGTGCCCTGGTGCCAGGGCAGCAGATCCTCAGCCACCCGCCCCTCGGTGGCCGTCAGGAAGGAATCGATGCCGAGCTGGAGATCGGCGCCTAACTGCCGGGCGCCTCGCGTCATTCGCTCAGCCTGCTTGCGGCGGCGGCTCCCGGCCAGATCCGCGCGATCTATCGAAGCCGGCCGCTCGATGCCGTGCGCGTACTGGGCGTACAGCTCAGCGCCGAGAGCCAGGTGCGCCGCCGCTTCTCCCACCGTCCACTCCGAACCCGGAATGGAAATGCCGAGGTCCGTCATGGAACCGATCAGTACGGCCGTGCGGGGAGTGAGTTCGTGAAGTATCCGCCGAGCGGCCGCAAGATTGAAGGTAGTCCCGCTCATGTGATGAGTCTCATGCCTGGGAACATCTCATGGCCACCCCCTTGACGAGGAGGTTGCCGACGAGGTGTGCGGGGTAAGCATGCGCGGTGACGGCGTTACCGTTACCCCGATGATCTCGCAGCGATTGCGGGGCCGCCGGTTCGGTCGGAGCCGCACGACCCGTCAACTGTCCCGTGGGGGAGGCCGGCTTTGTTGCTGCCGTTGACCATGTTGGACGAATCGTTGCTGATCACGCAGGAGACCCGCGCGGCGTGGAACGTTCAGTTCGAGGTGGCTACTGACCACCGCGTGGACGCCGACCGGCTCCGGCAAGCGGTGCGGTCGTGTTGCCAGCGCCATCCGATGGCCCGGGCTCGACTGGCGCCGGCACATACCGGCGGGAGCTCCTACCAGTGGTGCATTGCCGACGACGTGGACCGGGACCCGCTGCGGGTGGTGGACTGCCCGGACGCCACTGCGCTGGAGGCGTTGCGGGCTGAGCTCTACACGCCGTATATCGCCCTTGACGCCAGTCCAGGATTCCGGGTAGCGCTGGCCCGGCGCCCCGGTGGGGATCTCGTCCTGCTCGCGACGAGCCACACCGTCGCCGACGGAGTCGGTGCCGTGCGCCTGATGCAGACCATCGCCCGCACGTACCGGGGGGAGCCGGACCCCTCCGATCCGCTTCCGCTAGCCGAGGCTCGTGACGTCGGGTCATTCCTGGCGCCCAAGAACCGCAGTGAAAAGTGGGCACGGAAGCTGGAACTGCCGCGACGACTGTACGAGGCGCTCGATCCACCCAGCCGCATCGCCGCGGTCGGGGGCGCCGACCGTGATGGTTTCGGGTTCGTCTTTCGCGCGTTGGATATCGGCAAGACAACGCCTGGGCTGGTGCAGCGGCCACCGGATACGACGATCAACGATGTCCTCGTCGCCGCGCTGCACCGCACCGTGCAGTCCTGGAACACCCAACACGGTGCATCCTCGGACCGCATCGGGGTGATGATGCCGATCAATATCCGTCCCGCTGACCGGCTATGGGATGTCGTGAGCAATCTCACCTCCATGGTCAGCATTTCGACGGAGCCGGATGATCGGGCCGATCTGGCGTCGGCGACTGCCGCGGTGGCCGAGCAGACCTATGAAATGCGGCGCAACGATCGCGCCTATGGTTTGTACGACCTTCTCGACGCCATGAAGGAGGCACCGCTGGCGGTCAAGCGCGCGGTGCCGAGACTGATTCACCTGACCGGTGACCGGTTCGTCGATACCGCGATGCTGTCGAATCTGGGCCGCCTCCCCGCTGTGCCCTCCTTCGGCTCTAAACCCCCCTCCGAATTGTGGTTTTCGCCTCCGTGCGACCCGACATGCAGCTTGTCTGTCGGCGTCGCCACCTGCGAGCAACGACTCTCATTGGTGACCCGGTACCGTCACGAACAATTCGATGCCCGTGCCGCGGAAGATTTCACCGACCTGCTGTTATCACAGGTGAGAAGGCAGTAACGGAGCTGATCGATTACTCAGTCAGCGGCCTTCGTGTCCGCCGACACCGGCACGTGCAACAGCTATGGGCGTTGGCCGCTGTCGTCGTGTCGACATTATTTACCGATCTGCTGATATCGCTGTAACGCCGCTGATCTTCCTCAGACTGTCAGGGTCGAGGGCCTGGCAGATATTCCGCCAGGTCCGGAGTCGGCGCGCGCGCTCGCCGATCTGGAGCTTTCCGGCTTATCGGGTTATGACTGTGTGGAGGTGCTCAAGGCGCAATCTCGGCAGGTCAATCACGACCGGACCCGGTTGATGGCTGCCATGGTCGAGGTTGGGTTGTGCGGTGTCGGCCCGGCGAGTCACCGCGACATGATCATCGGCTGAAGCATGAGTGCGGCTGGCAGACCCACCAACCGCAACCCGGGTACTTTTCGTTGGACGAGCCGGCTAGGCCACAGCTATCTCAGGCAGCCACCTCCGATCATGGAGCCGCTAGCCGAACCTTGTGCTCCCACCCGGCGGCTGGTGCCGGGGCCTGAACCGGGATCCTCACCACGGCGGCGTCCGAAATATCACAGTCAGGTCTCAGCTGGCCGGTTTGCGCGGGCTAGTTGTTGACCACTACTGCTTACTTACGCGTACGGATGCCAGGATGGTCTGGTGTCGAGCGCGGTCTGGATCTCCATCGCCATCGCTGTGGCGTTGCTGGTCGCGCTGGCCGTGGGCCTGTTGCTAGCTCGCCGCCGGCGGATCAGCATCGTCGAGAAGCCCGACCAGCAGGTGGAGGCGCCGCCGCCAGCACCTAAGCGTTACCAAGCGGGCGGCTCCATCAGCTTCTCCTCCGGTGGAGGGGGACCACCACCAGCACCGCCGCAGGCGTCACCCCCGCCACAGGTGTCTGCGCCTGCGCCGCCCACGCCGTCGGCTGCTCCGGCTAAGCCCCCGTCCAAGGGGCCTGCGCCGGTGCGGCCAGAGTCGTCTGCGCCGGCCCCGCCGAAGCGTCCGCCTGTCGCGCCTAAGAGACCTGCGCCTGCGCGCCCAGAGGCGCCTGCGCCGGCCCCGCCCAAGCCGCCGGCTACCCCGCCTGAGCCCTCCGCTGCTCCGCCCAAGCCGCCTGCGCCTGCGCCTGCGCGCCCGGAGGCTGCTGCGTCCGCGCCGCCCAAGTCGCCCGCAGCTCCGCCTGAGCCGCCGGCTGCCCAGCCCCCGGCTGCTCCGCCCAAGGCGCCTGCCCCTGCGCCTGCGCGCCCGGAGGCTGCTGCGCCCGCGCCGCCCAAGTCGCCCGCAGCTCCGCCCGAGCCCCCGGCTGCTCCGCCCAAGCCGCCTGCGCCTGCGCAGCCGGCGGCTGCTCCCCCCGAGCCCCCGGCTGCCCCACCGAAGCCGCCAGTTGCTCCACCCAAGCGGCCCGCCGCGCCGTCGAAGAAACGTAGGTCGAAATCGACCGGGCCGAGGCCGACGCCGCCAGCAAACCTGGCCCGGCCGCCGAGTGCGGCTCCTCCGGCGCCGGCTCAGCCCGCGCCCACCGAAACGGCGCCGGTTAGGCCCGAGCTGCCGGAACCGGCCGTCACGGCACCACCTGCTCCCGAAGCGCCACCAGGCGAGCTGGTCGAGCCGATCGACGCGCCTGCTGGTCGGTTGGTCCGGCTGCGGGGTCGGCTGGCCCGGTCCCGCACGGCGTTCGGGCAGAGCCTGCTGGGCCTGCTCGGCGCGGGCGATCTGGACGAGGATTCATGGACCGACGTGGAGGACACGCTGCTGCTTGCCGATCTGGGCGCGGCTACCACCACCGAGATCGTCGACCGGCTACGCGAAGAGCTTGCGGCGCGCGGCGTGCGTACCACTGAGCAGGCCCGCGCTGCGCTGCGTGATGTGCTGATCGAGGCGTTGCGTCCGGAACTGGACCGGTCGGTGCGGGCACTACCGCACAGTGACAACGGCACGAAGACTCCCGGTGTGGTGCTGATCGCCGGGGTGAACGGCACCGGCAAGACGACCACGACCGGAAAGCTGGCCCGGGTCTTGGTTGCCAACGGCCGCCGGGTGTTGCTCGGTGCGGCCGACACCTTCCGGGCCGCGGCTGTCGACCAGCTGGCCACCTGGGGCCAGCGGGCCGGCGCGGAAGTCGTGCGCGGCGCTGAGGGTGCCGACCCGGCCAGCGTGGCATTCGAAGCGGTCAAGCGGGGCAGCGCCAACGGCGTGGACACAGTCCTGATCGACACCGCCGGCCGGTTGCATACCAAGACGGGTCTGATGGATGAGCTCGGCAAGGTCAAGCGGGTGGTCTCCAAGCAGACTGAGGTCGATGAGGTGCTGCTCGTACTGGACGCCACCACCGGCCAGAACGGCATGATTCAGGCGCGGGTGTTCCGCGAGGTCGTCGATGTCACCGGAATCGTGCTCACCAAACTGGACGGCACTGCCAAGGGCGGCATCGTCTTTCACGTGCAGCGCGAGCTCGGGGTTCCGGTCAAGTTGGTGGGCCTCGGCGAAGGCGTCGACGATCTTGCGCCGTTCGAGCCCGCCGCATTCGTAGACGCGCTGTTGGGCTGACTCCTCCAGCGATGCGCGGCTACTCCGGGCGTACATCACTCCTATCGCAACCTGGATGTAACAGCAGCACCACCACAGTTAACGTGTCTGAAACGCGGAGTGCCCCCGGGCGAAACACCCACTGCTCACCCTTTTCACACGCACCACCCGATCGTGGTGCCGTGTTCGACACAGAGGAGTGAGCCCGTGCCAGACACTGGTGACACTGCCTGGATGCTCGCCAGCTCGGCCCTGGTGCTGCTGATGACTCCGGGCCTGGCGTTCTTCTACGGCGGCATGGTCCGCTCGAAGGGCGTCCTGAACATGATAATGATGAGCATGTCCGCGATGGGAGTCGTGGGCGTCCTCTGGGTGCTCTACGGCTACTCGGAGGCATTCGGCAACGACGCCGGTCGCGGGCTGATCGGCAACCCGTTCGAGCACTGGGGGCTGCACGGACTGTTCGGCGGGACCTACGTCGCCAGTGGGGGTGCCAAGGCCGACATCCCACTGGTAGGGACTCTCCCGGCGACAGTGTTCGTGGCGTTCCAGGCGATGTTCGCGATCATCACGGTCGCTCTGGTGTCGGGGGCCGTGGCCGACCGGTTGCGGTTCGGCCCGTGGCTGGCATTCGCTGCGCTCTGGGCCACCGTGGTGTACTTCCCGGTTGCGCACTGGGTGTTCGCCTTTGACGGCGTCAGCGCCCCGGTCGGCGGCTGGATCGCCAACCGCCTCAAGGCGATCGACTTCGCCGGCGGCACAGCGGTGCACATCAACGCAGGTGCCGCCGGTCTGGCACTGTGCTTGGTGCTCGGCAGGCGCCGCGGCTGGCCACGTGAGGCGATGCGGCCACACAACCTGCCACTGGTGATGCTCGGTGCCGGCCTGCTGTGGTTCGGGTGGTTCGGCTTCAACGCCGGATCAGCCACTGCCGCAAACGGCGTCGCAGGCATCACCTTCATCAACACTACGGTCGCGACGTGTGCCGCGATGTTGGGCTGGCTGCTGGTGGAGCGGATCCGGGACGGCCGGCCCACCAGCCTCGGCGCCGCATCAGGCGTCGTTGCCGGCCTGGTCGCCATTACCCCGTCGTGTTCGTCGGTCTCGCCCCTCGGAGCCATCGCGGTCGGCGCGATCGCCGGTGCGGTGTGCGCGCTCGCCGTCAGCATCAAGTTCCGGTTCGGCTTCGACGACTCGCTCGACGTGGTCGGCGTGCACCTCATCGGCGGTCTGGCGGGCACGCTGCTGGTCGGCTTCCTGGCCACTGCGTCGGCACCCGCCGGCGTCGACGGCCTGTTCTACGGCGGGGGCGCCGGCCAGTTGGTGCGTCAAGCCGTGGCGGCATTCGCCGTGATGATCTACTCGTTCGTCGGTGCTTTGATCATCGCGCTGGTGCTGAAGTACACCATCGGCCTGCGGTTGGATCGTGAGGCCGAGCAGACCGGTATCGACGAGGTCGAACACGCTGAGGCCGGTTACGAGCTCAGCGCGATCTTCACCGGCAGCGGTTTGTCGAACAGCCAGCGCTCTCAACCGCTGCCTACCGGCAAGGTCCCGGCCTCGGCCGGTCAGGAAGGGTGAGTGGCGATGAAGCTGGTGACTGCGATCGTCAAGCCGTTCACGCTGGAGGACGTCAAAAGTGCCCTGGAGCGCATCGGGGTGCTCGGTATGACGGTCAGTGAGGTGCAGGGCTTCGGCCGCCAGAAGGGCCACACCGAGATCTACCGGGGGGCGGAGTACTCGGTGGACTTCGTACCCAAGGTCCGGGTTGAGGTGGTGGTGGACGAAGCGCAGGTGGACAAGACCATCGACGCGGTGGTCGAGGCCGCCCGGACCGGGAAGATCGGGGACGGGAAGGTCTGGGTCACCTCGGTGGATACCGTGATCCGGGTGCGAACCGGGGAGCGGGGGCTGGACGCGCTATAGGCGCGACGCCAATACCTGGTGGGCACCGGTGCGCTTGGCCGGTGCCCACCAAGCACTTTCACGTCGAGGAAACCTCGCCGTAACGCTCAGCAGTCCAGTTCACGCCGCTGAAACACCACGGTTCAGCGGCTGCAACACAGGGCGCGAAACCTCAGTATCGAGGTCGAGGGCACAGGTTTGCCGCACCATCGCGCCGGGCGGTGGCGGTGCTTGCGGCTAGATGGGAGGGGCGGCGATGGCGCGCTCTGGTGCCTTGCCGCGCGGCGGCGGCCCAGATGCCTCCGCGGACGACCTCGTCAGAGCCCGGGCTGCACTGCTCGGCGGGACGCCTCGGCAGCGCCAGCTGACGGCCCCGGCGCTTCGGGCGGCGTTGGCGGACCTCTACGAGCTGTGGCTGAGCTCCCGGTGCGCCGCAGTGGGCATCGGCTGCGGTAGCGCGCTGGTCGCCGTCGGAGCCCTGGGACGCCGGGAGCTGGTGCCCTACTCCGACCTGGACCTGGTACTGCTACATGATGGCAAGGGCGACGTTGCCCAGCTCGCGGACTCGCTGTGGTACCCGTTATGGGATGCCCGCCTCGAACTCGACCACAGCGTGCGCACCGTCGGTCAGGCCATGCAGGTGGCAACCACCGACTTGCGCGCCGCGCTCGGGTTGCTCGACGCCCGGCTGATCGCCGGCGACGAGGAACTGTTCACCGCGATGGCCGGCGCGGTGCGGCGCGCGTGGCGCAGCGGCATTCGTGGTCGGCTCGACGAGCTCACCGAGTCGGCGCAGCAGCGGTGGCACCACAGTGGTGACATCGCCCACCGGGTGGAGCCGGACCTCAAAAACGGCCACGGCGGGTTGCGCGACGTGCAGTTGCTCGATGCGCTGTCCGCAGCCCAGCTCGTGGATCGAGCCGGTCCGGACGTGCGCGACGCGCGCGAACTGCTGCTGGATGTGCGTACCGAGGCGCACCGGCTCGCCAGGCGGGGACGTGACGTGCTGCGCGCCCAGGAGGCTGACGAGGTGGCCGCGGCGCTCGGCCTCGGTGACCGGTTCGACTTGGCCAGGCGCCTGTCCGGGGCGGCGCGCACCGTGGTCTATGCGGTGGATGTAGGGCTGCGCGCCGCACGCGCCGCACTGCCTCCCCGGGGGCGGGCCCGGCTGACCGGGCTGCGCAGCCTCGGGCGGACACCGCAGCGCCGTCCCCTGGACGAGGGCGTGGTCGAGCATGGCGGTCAGGTGGCGCTGGCCCGCGATGCCAATCCCGCCCGGGATCCCGCGCTGGTACTGCGGGTTGCGGCGACGGCGGCACGAACCGGAATGCCGGTGGCCACCGGCACGCTGAGCACCCTCGCTGACACAGCTCCCGAACTGCGCCAACCGTGGCCGCGGGCTGCCTTGGAGGAGTTGTTATCGCTGCTGGGTGCTGGTCCGCCGGCGGTGGACGTCATCGAGTCCATGGATCGCACCGGGTTGTGGGGCCGGCTGTTCCCGGAATGGGGTGCGGTGCGGGATCTGCCGCCGAGGGATCGAGCGCACGTGTGGACGGTGGATCGGCATCTCGTGGAGGCGGCCGCCCAGGCCGCCCGGCTGACCACGACGGTGAGCCGCCCTGACCTGCTGCTGCTCGGCGCGCTGCTGCACGACCTGGGTAAGGGCCGCGGCGGCGACCACTCGGAGGTCGGCGCCGCGCTCGCCGAGCAGATCGGGCACCGGCTCGGGTTGTGGCCCTCCGACGTCGCGACGCTGCGCGCGATGGTCCGCCACCACCTGTTGTTACCCCATACCGCGACCCGCCGGGATCTTCAGGACCCCGCCACTGCGCAGCGGGTGATCGACACCCTCGACCGGGATCCCATCCTGCTGGAACTGCTGGTGGCGTTGGCGGAGGCCGACAGTCTGGCCACCGGCCCAGGCGTGTGGACCGAATGGCGTGCTGCGCTCATCTCCGACCTCGCCGAGCGCTGCCGCGCGGTGCTGGCTGGACGTCCCTTGTCGGTTCTGGAGCCACTGAACGAGCAGGACCGTGCACTGGTGCAGCGGTGCATCCAAGGTGGCGCCGTGCACGTGGCGGCAGACACTGCGGTCGGGCGGCGGGCCACATCCATCATGGTCATCACCCCTGGCCGGCCGGGCGTACTCGCGTTGGCTGCCGGGGTGCTGGCGTTGCATTCGCTGCAGGTGCACTCCGCCGATATCCGCATCGTCGAGATTGCCGAAGGCACCGCGGCGGTGGAGAGCTTCACCGTCTCGCCGCGCTTCGGTCGGCTGCCTGACGTCGCGCTGCTTCGCCAGGACCTGATGCGGGCATTGGACGGTTCGCTGCTACTAGCGGACGCGCTGGCGGCCAAAGAACGCGACTACGGCGAGGGCTTCACATCCGCAACCGAGGTGGCCGGCACCGCCAGCAAAGTGTTGTGGGTCGACGACGAGGCCACCGGGGCGGTGATCCTCGAACTGCGCACCACCGACCGGATCGGGTTGTTGTATCGGGTTGCCGCGGCGTTGGAGAGCAACGCCGTCATCGTCCGGTGGGCTCGGGTCGCGACGCTGGGCACTTCGGTGGTGGACTCATTCTGCCTTAATGTCCCTGCCGCTGACGGTGTCCGCCCAGGTCACAGCGTCTCCGATGGTCGAGTTGCGCTGCCGCCCGAGGTCCGCGACCGAGTCGAGCGGGCGGTGCTCAGCGCGGCCCGGTGAGCACCGGGGCTACCATCCAGCCACATGCACGGATCCCGCGATGAGGTTGTTCCCTTACCGCCGCCGTTCGAGATCGTGTTGCGGGGGTTCGACCGCCAGCAGGTCATCGACCACGTCAACGCACTCAAAGCCCGCGTCGCCATCCTCGGATCTGAACGGGATGCGGCACTGCAGCGGGCCGCCGACCTCAACGAAAATCTCGAACGACTTCGTCGTGAGGCGGCCGAGGTGACCAGGCAGGCTGATGGCCTGCGTCGTGATGCAGAGGAAGCGGCCACCGAGGTCGACCGCCTGCAGCGGTCCCCGCTGGCCGCCGCGACCGCGCGGATCCAGCGAATGCTGCAGATGGCCGAGGACGAGGCCGCCGAGCTGCGGGCCGACGCGGAGCGGGAAGCCAGCTCGCTGCGTGACCACGCCCGCGCCGAGACTGATCGGCAGCTAGCCGAGACCAGGCAACTGTGTGAGCGTCTGGAGGCTGAGTCCACCAGCCGGCGTCGCGCTGACGACGCAGAATCCGCAGGCCGCCGGCACCGGGCCGAGCAGCAGTCCGAGCAGGACATCGCGCGGCGCCAGGCCGAGATGCAGGACTGGGTCAGCGATTATCAGACCCGCAGCATCGCCGCGCTGCATGCGCTGATGCTGATCGCGGGTGAGCGGCTGAGCAACCGGGTGGTCAAGGTCAAGCGGCAGGTCACCGCCGCCAAGGCACTGAGGTCCGAGGTCACCGGTCAACTGTCCGTGGTGCAACGCCTGCTGGCTGAGGCGCTCGGCGTGGTCGATCAGCCAACCCCGGCCGAGCAGGATGAGCAGGCCGAACACGTTGAGCAAGTCCAGCCAGTCGAGGCGGCTGAGCCGTCAGGCGACGCACTATCACCGCTGCCGGAGGCGGCGCCGCCAGCCGACCCGACGGTACCGCTGCAGCAGGAGCAGGACGGTCGGACCGGCCGGCCACAGCGGGCAGATCAACCTACCGCCAGGTTTGGTCTCCACCCCTAGCTATCGGACCGGGCGCCGGATTTGAGTACTCCTACCTAGGCCCGATCGCGGCTTTTTGCGCTCCCCGCGTTGCCCGGGTGTCGGCACGCTGATCGGTGGCTCGGCGGTGGCCGGGCGGGCATGAGGCTGCCGTACGGGCCGGAGAACCAGGCAGCGGGTGCACCGCTTGCACCGCAGGGATCCTGGCCGGATCGCCGGCTGCCCGGGGTGGGGCCCAGGCAGCCGGCGATCCAGGCGCCCGTGCTCGCGGCAGCGCGGCTACGCTGGCGCACAAGCTGCCATACGCCGGGGTCATCACCCCGCCGGACCTCAAGGGAGTGCGACGGGCGTGTTCGACACCCTCTCCGACCGGCTCATGTCAGCGTTGTCCAACCTGCGCGGCAAGGGCAGGCTCTCCGATGCCGACATCGACGCCACCGCTCGCGAGATCCGCATCGCCCTGCTCGAGGCCGACGTCGCGCTGCCGGTGGTCCGCCAGTTCGTCGCGCAGATCAAAGAACGCGCCAAGGGCTCCGAGGTGTCCAGTGCGCTGAATCCCGCCCAGCAGGTCGTCAAGATCGTCAATGAGGAGCTCATCGGTATTCTCGGCGGCGAGACCCGGCGTCTCGAATTCGCCAAGATGCCCCCTACCGTGATCATGTTGGCGGGCCTGCAGGGCTCCGGCAAGACCACGCTTGCCGGCAAGCTGGCTCGCTGGCTGCGCAGCCAGGGCCACACGCCTCTGCTGGTGGCCGCGGACCTGCAACGGCCCAACGCGGTCACCCAGCTGCAGATCGTGGGCGAGCAGGCTGGGGTACACGTCTACGCGCCGGAGCCGGGCAACGGCGTCGGTGATCCGGTCGATGTCGCGCGCCGCGGCGTGGTCGAAGCCCGGACCCGGCACTACGACATCCTCATCGTGGACACCGCGGGACGGCTGGGCATCGACGCCGAGATGATGCAGCAAGCCGCCGATATCCGCGACGCGGTGCGGCCCAACGAGATCCTGTTCGTCATCGACGCCATGATCGGCCAGGATGCGGTCTCGACCTCTGAGGCGTTCCGCGACGGGGTGGGGTTCTCCGGCGTCGTCCTTACCAAGCTCGACGGCGACGCCCGCGGTGGAGCAGCCCTGTCGGTGCGGCAGGTCACCGGTGCGCCGATCTTGTTCGCCTCCAACGGGGAGAAGCTGGAGGACTTCGATGTCTTCCATCCCGATCGGATGGCCAGCCGGATCCTGGGCATGGGGGACCTGCTCACCCTGATCGAGCAGGCTGAGCAGGCCTTCGATGCCGAGCAGGCCGAGCAGACCGCAGCCAAGATCGGCAGTGGTGAGCTGTCCCTGGAGGATTTCCTCGAGCAGATGCGGGCGATCCGCAAGATGGGGCCGATCGCCAACCTGCTCGGCATGCTGCCCGGCGCGGCTGGGATGAAAGACCAACTCGCCCAGGTCGACGACAAGCAGCTGGACCGGCTGGAAGCCATCATCTGCGGCATGACCCCCGCCGAGCGAGCAGACCCGAAGATCATCAATGCCTCCCGGCGGCAGCGCATCGCTCGCGGCTCGGGAGTGACGGTCAGTGACGTCAACCAGCTCGTCGAGCGGTTCTTCGAAGCGCGCAAGATGATGCAGCAGGTGGCCGGTCGGTTCGGCTTCGCCGGGGCCGGCCCGGGACGGCGCAGCACCCGCAAGGGGCGCAAGGCCAAGAAAGGCAAGGGACGGACTCCCACACTGCCCAGGACGCGTGGCGCATTGCCCGGCGGGCTACCCGGCAACATGCCTGAATTACCGGATCTGTCGAACCTGTCGGGTCTTGATCAATTGCCGCCCGGCTTCGACCCGTCGAAACTGAAGTTCCGCAAGAAATGACGATCCTGCGAGATCGTTGCTGCGCACCGACACTTTCGGTCAGCTTGAGAACACTCTGAGCAGGACCCGAGCCACGTTCCTCCACCGCATCGGAGATGGCCGCCCGAACGAGCCCTACGTGTCATCGTCAATAGTTTTTCGCGGGTGATCCCGTCAGATAGCCCAATCACAGAGCACGGTGTGCAAGACGGTGAGCGCGTCACCCTCAACCGTCGCAGTTACGGGCAAGCAGCCAGGCACGATGAGCGAGAACCGCTTACGCCTGATAGCAGTGCACGAGTCAGAGAACCCAGCGAGATAGATCTCGTCTCTCGATAACCGACGCTCTCGCGCACACCAACTAGCGGGGCGTCCGCGCCATCGGCGATGCGTTCGAAACGGAAGCCGTCTGCCTTGGCTCCGTCGATCAATCGCTTGGCAGCGACCAGATCAGGACTGTCATGCGATGGAACCGGCTGGCCGCTAGGAGTCGGGGGCATCTCAACTAGCGACCAGCCGGAAGTGTTGTGGTCTCACGAAGCGCACGTCGAGCACCTTCGGTTGCCAGGGTCGCTGGGGCTGGCAACGACCACGTGCATGGCGCACAACGCTGTGCACGCGCCTATCCGCCCGGCAATCACCAGTTCGTCAGTGGATACACGGTGCTTTACCTGTGTAAGTCCGTCGACCAGCTCGACGCCGGGAGGCTGCACCGAGGGTCCCGCCTGCGCTGGCTGACGCGCGCGCCAGCGAGTCAGGTGCTCTGAGCGGCGGTGACTGGTCATGGTGTTCTCCCGGAGCGCAGGTGTAGGCGCCCACTCCGGGTTGGCTCGGGCGAGCGATCACCCGGAGTGGACTTGCCGATGTCGCCGACGCTGAAGCACGAAGACATCGACCCGAGGAAAGTATCGGAGGAAATGTCGTGGCGACATGTCCCTAATCGGGTGAAGATGGAGACGCGCAGACTGCGACACGACACAATGGGCCGCGTGGGGGACAGCCCCGGTCCAACGGTTCGTCGTCGGCAGCTCGGTCTTGAGTTACGTCGACTGCGGGAAGCTGCCGGAAAAATGCCGAAGGAAGCAGCCGAGTGGCTGGAGATCTCGCCGTCGACCCTTTCGAAGATAGAGCTCGGTCGACAAGCGATCAAGGGAACGCATGTCCGGCTGCTCGCCCAGCTCTATAATGTCGACGCTCCCGAAGCTGACACCTTGCTACGCCTGGCGCGGGAGGCCAATCAACGCGGATGGTGGGCTGCCTACGGCGACACCGTGCCGGACTATGTGCGCAGCTACCTCGGCTTGGAGGAGGACGCCGAGGAGCTATGGGCCTATGAGAGCGGCCTCGTGTTCGGGTTATTTCAGACGCCGGCCTACGCCCATGCGATCACTGCCGCTGCATCTCCCAACTCTGACCGCCAGGACATCGAGCGACTGGTCGAGGTCCGCACTGCGCGACAACGGCGACTCTTCGCTGCCCAGTCACCGGCGCTGCGCGTCATGCTCGACGAGGCCGTGTTGCGCCGCACGGTTGGCGGCCCGAAGGTCATGCGTGAGCAGCTGGAGCACATCGCCGAGGTGGCCCAATCACCACACATCACTGTTGCCGTGTTGCCCTTCGGCGCCGGCGCACACCCGTCGATCGGCTCAGCCTTCACTCTGCTGCGTTTCGCCGATGCCGAGAGCATGAACTGCGTCTACCTCGAACATCACCTGGGCGCGCTCTATCTGGAACGACCAGCGGACATCAGACGGTACACCGCCATCTTCGAGCAGTTGATCGCCAGCGCGCTCGCGCCAGACGAATCCCTACAGCTGGTGACTACGCTTGCATCACAGCTGGTAGGGCGAGCGATCACCATCGGAAGTGACACCATGGAGCTTGGACGCGCCGTATGGCGCAAGAGCAGTTACAGCAATGGAACCGGCGGGGCATGCGTAGAGGCGGCAAATCTCGGTGCCAACCGGCGTGGCGTACGCGATAGCAAACGTCCGGCCGGTACAGTGCTGAAGATCCCAACCGCACAATGGACAGCGTTCACAACCGGCGTCGCCGAGGGTCAGTTCGACTGATACGCGCGACACGCCGACGCGGCTGCTGTTGCTTGACGTGATCGGCCGATACTGTCCGTGCTGTATGACTGGCCTGTGGGTGCGCGCTTCCTGACTTCCAAGCCCAGCGATGCGCACACCCGCGCGGCGCGCACCACCGTGACTAAAAGTGATACATGGCGCGGCGTAGATGGTGGTATCGGCGGGACGGTCGGTCAGCGCACAGGTTCAGGGCACGTTGGACTATGAGCGCTGCGAGGCTTGGGGCAGGGCTCGTAGGGACGTGTGTTCGTGTCGCCGTATCTGTTCCTCGCGCTCGCCGCAGTGGTCCTATTCGTGATCATTGTGGTAGGGGTGGCTCTGGTAGTCACTACCGTTGTCGGTCACTTATCGAAGGTCGACATCTCCCATCAACAACATGGTCTTCTGCGTCACGCCTATGACGAGGGCGGCCCTGACGATCTTGCGGTGATGGCAGATGCAGTCTCGCAGGTTGCTGAGAGCACCTACACGCCCCGCGTCGTGGTGGTAGCCGATCTTCACCGGGGACACTCTGGAGACCCGAACGTCGACCAGAGTCGCGTACTCTCCGAAAACGACGACAAAAATCTTCCCAGCTCACCCGACGTCTTGAGGTCTCTATCAGTGCTAGCTCCGCCAGACGAACAGTTCCGCGAGAAATGACGGTGCCCGACGGTGGGCCTGATAGCGGCCATGTCGCCGGGCTCGCCGGTCGGAGGCCGGCGATGCACTTACGAGGGATCGTGCTGCCCGGCGGGGAACCCGGTGAGCTGTGGGTAGCCGACGGGGTGATCTGCGCCGAGCCGGTGGCCGGGGCGACCACTGTCTGCGACGGCGGTTACATCTTGCCCGGGCTGGTCGATGCACACTGCCACATCGGTATCGGGCCGCGGGGCGCGGCGAGCCTGAGCGAGGCGGCGGCGCAGGCCGTCATTGACCGGGATGCCGGCACCTTGCTCATCCGCGACTGCGGATCTCCGATCGATACCCGACCCCTGCAGACCCGCGATGACCTGCCGCGCATCATCCGGGCCGGCCGGCACCTGGCGCGGCCCAAGCGGTACATCCCCACCATCGGCGTGGAGCTGGCTGAACCGGGACTGCTGCCCAACGCCGTGCGAGACCAGGCCGCGGCGGGGGACGGCTGGGTCAAGCTCGTCGGTGACTGGATCGACCGCTCGACCGGTGATCTCGCCCCGCTGTGGCCTGATGATGTGCTCGCCGAGGCGGTCGCCGCCGCGCATGACGCGGGAGCCAGGGTCACCGCACACGTCTTCGGCGCCGACGCGCTGCCAGGGTTGATCGGCGCCGGGATCGACTGCATCGAGCATGGCACCGGCCTGTCCCCGGACACCATCGCCGCGATGGCTGCCCGGGGAACTGCTCTCGTGCCTACACTGATCAATATTGAGACGTTTCCGGCGATTGCCGACCGCGCTGCCAAGTACCCCCGTTATGCCGCGCATATGCGGGCGCTGCACGCCCACGTCCGGGACACCGTCGGGGCTGCTATCGAGGCGGGAATCCCGATCTACGCCGGTAGCGATGCCGGCGGCGGGATCCGGCACGGCCGCCTGCTGGATGAGATCGTGGCGCTGCGCACCGCCGGGCTCACCGGTGCCCAGGCGCTGGCGGCCGCGAGCTGGGCGGCCCGTGATTGGCTGGGAGTTCCCGGCCTGGTAGCCGGCGCGCCGGCGGATCTGCTGGTCACCCGCACCGACCCGCGGCTGGATCCGGATGCCTTGCGACATCCGGAGTTATTGCTGCTGCGCGGCTGCGTCCTGGGAACGGCAGGGCTCAGGGAACAATGGCAGCGGGCCTAGTGCCGGCGATGCGGAAAGCGATGAGGAGAAGCCCCTGAGCAGTCGCGAGCTTCCGCCGCCTGCGATGCCATCCCCGCACGCAGCCGCACCGGTCGAGGCCACCTCACCACCGCAGCGCCAGCCCGCCGGCCGGGATACCCGGCAGGGCTGGCGCATGCTGGCCTGCTTCGTGATCGCGGAGCTGACCTTCGTGGCAGCGTCGCTGGTGGCGGTGCTGCCCTTCCTGCTGGCCATCCCGCACGGTGGTTCGGGTACGCGGCTGCCCGGTGACGCGTTGGTTGCTGCCCTTGCGTTGCCGCCGGTGGCGGCGGGCCTGGTCGCAGCGCTCGGTGCTGCGCTGCTGGGCCGGGGGCGGTTGCTGGCGCGGTTGCACGATCAGCTGTCGATCCGGTGGCGACCCTCCGATGTGGGTATCGGCCTGGCGCTGGGCGTGGTCGGCCTGATCGTCACGGTGCCCGTCTCAGCGTTGTGGGCGCGCTGGGTCGGCGAGAGCCAGGCGAACTCGGCGGTGGGCGAGGTGTTCCACGGTCAGCGGCTGAGCCTCGGGTGGGGGCTGTTGCTTTTCTTCGGGGTATGGCTGATCGCGCCGTTGTGTGAGGAGCTGCTGTACCGCGGTGTGTTGTGGCGGGCGATGGAGTATTGGCGGTGGAACCGCTGGGTGATCGCCGGACTGACGACCGTCCTGTTCGCCGGGGCACACCCGCTGTTTGCCTGGTCTCACGTAGAGCTGCTACGTAGCCCGCTGGTGTTGGTGATTACGCTGCCGATCGCGCTGGCGCGGCTGCTCACCGGTAACCTGCTCGCCAGCGTCGTCGCCCACCAGGCGAACAACCTGCTCCCCGCGATCGGGCTGCTGCTCATCACGCAAGGCGCCCTACCCGGTTACTAACCCCCTCCCGCGTGTCGCGCCCTCATGCCCGGTGTGTCGGGCTCTCGCGCCCATGCACCAGCCGATGGTGGGCGGGTGATACGGGCAGTCGGGTTGGTCTGGCACAATAGGTCGCTGTTGTTGCGGCAAGTCCTCTCATCACGCCGTGACCACTGACCTCGAGAGCATCGTCGGTCTGTGTCCTCACCATGGGCCGTGCGCGCTCACCGTGAACATTGCGCGTGTGACAGGAGTAGCTCGACCCGTGGCTGTCAAGATCAAGCTCATGCGGCTCGGCAGGATTCGCCAGCCGTACTACCGGATCGTCGTCGCCGACGCCCGCACCCGCCGCAACGGCAAGGCGATCGAAACGATCGGCAAATACCATCCCAAGGAACAACCCAGCCTCATCGAGGTCGACTCGGAACGGGTGCAGTACTGGCTCGGGGTTGGGGCTCAACCCACCGAGCCGGTCCAGCACATTCTGCAGGTCACTGGCGACTGGCAGCGTTTCAAGGGCCTGCCGGGCGCCGAAGGCACGTTGCAGCGCGCCGAGCCCAAGCCGGACAAGGCCGAGCTGTTCAACCGGGCGCTGGCGCAGGCCGGCGAGGCGCCCACCACCGAGGCCACCACGCCACGGAAAAAGGGCACTCGCCAGACCGATTCCGGAGCCGCGGCCCAGAAGGCCACCGACTCAGCACCGGCCACAGCCGATGACCGGGAGGACACTGCGACGTCCGCGGGCGGCCAGGTGTGAGCATGCTGGCGGACGCGCTGGAGCATCTCGTGCGGGGAATCGTTGACAATCCCGACGATGTGCGCGTCCAGCTGGTCACCACGCGGCGCGGCCGAACGCTCGAGGTGCATGTGCATCCCGATGATCTCGGTAAGGTGATCGGTCGTGGCGGGCGCACCGCGACGGCGTTGCGTACCGTGATGGGCGGGATCGGCGGGCGTGGGGTCCGCGTCGACGTCGTCGACACCGACCGCTGAGCGCGGTGGCTGAGACGTCGGCCGTGTCCCAGGAGGCAGACAAGGGCGGGGACAGTACGGGCGCAGACACCCGACGGGTGGTCGGCAGGATCGGCCGGCCACACGGGCTCAATGGCGAGGTCACGGTGCAGGTACACACCGACTTCCCCGCGCAGCGTTTCGCGGTCGGCGCGCAGCTGCGTGATGACGCCGGCCGCGTACACGCTATCGAGACCGTCCGCCCGCACAGGGGAGTGCTGCTCGTCCGATTCGCCGGGATAACCGATCGAGAAGCGGCGGTCGAGCTGCGCGGCCACACGCTCAGCGTCGACGTCGCCGAGCTACCCGACTTGACCGACCCCGACGAGTTCTACGACCACCAGCTCGAAGGTTTGGCGGCAGTGGGACCCGACGGTGCGGCGCTGGGCAGGGTGCGCGAGGTCGTGCACGCTCCCGCCAGTGACCTGCTGGTGCTCGACACCGCTCGCGGCGAGGTGCTGGTGCCCTTTGTGCAGGCTATCGTGCCTGAAGTGGACCTCGCCGGTGGCCGCGTGGTGCTCGACCCACCAGCTGGCTTGCTCGACTGACTAGGCGTGTCCCAGCCGTGCTCATTCAGGTAGTGACGATCTTCCCCGAATACCTGGCCCCGGCCAGGGAGGCGCTGCTCGGTCGGGCCATCGCGCGCGGTCTGATCGCGTTCACGGTGCACGACTTACGGGATTGGGCCCACGATGTGCACCGGTCGGTCGACGATGCGCCCTATGGCGGCGGTCCCGGCATGGTGATGCGCCCCGACGTGTGGGGTGAGGCCCTGGACGAAATGCTGGCCGGGCCGCCGCCGCCCCGGTTGGTGGTGCCCAGCCCCGCCGGGCGGCCGTTCAGCCAGCAGCTGGCCACCGAGCTCGCTGCTCAGCCCCGGCTGGTTTTCGCCTGTGGCCGCTACGAGGGAATCGACCAGCGGGTGATCGACGACGCGGCCGAGCGGGTGGTCGTCGATGAGATCTCCATCGGTGACTACGTGCTCGTCGGGGGTGAGTCCGCCGTCCTGGTGATGATCGAGGCGATCGCCCGCCTGCTGCCCGGGGTGCTCGGCAATCCTGCCTCCGCGCTGCAGGATTCGTTTTCCGACGGCCTGCTGGAGGGCCCCTGCTACACCCGTCCTGAGATCTGGCGTGGCCGGGAGGTCCCGGCCGTGCTGCGCTCGGGCGACCACGCCGCGATCGCCCGCTGGCGCCGGGATCGAGCCGTGGAGCGCACCGCGGCCCGGCGCCCCGACCTGTTGGCCGCCCTGCCGCCCGGCGCGTTGGACGGTGCGGACCGAGCTCTGCTGGAGCGGCTCGCCATCCCGCCCGGCTGATGCCGCCCGGTTTCCTCACATGTGGCGGCGTCTGGCACACTGAACCAGTTACCGCAGCGAAGCGACTCCAGTGAGCTGCCCCCAGGGCACAACTCCCTTACCGTCGCCCAAGCCGCTGTTCGCGCTACCTAGGCGCCCCAGACCGTGCACAGCACTTGAAGACGAGGATGGACTTGGCGATGAACACCCTGGACGCCCTGGACGCGAAGTCGTTGCGGACCGACATCCCCGACTTCCGGCCCGGTGACACGCTCAAGGTGCACGTCCGCGTCATCGAGGGGTCACGCCAGCGGGTACAGATCTTCCAAGGTGCGGTCATCCGCCGGCAGGGCGGGGGAGCGCGGGAAACTTTCACCGTACGCAAGGTGTCCTTCGGCGTGGGTGTGGAGCGCACGTTCCCGGTCCATACCCCGAACATCGCCAAGATAGAGGTGGTCACTCGCGGTGATGTCCGGCGCGCCAAGCTGTACTACCTCCGGGATCTCCGAGGTAAGGCAGCGAAGATCAAGGAGAAGCGTGAGACACCGTCCGCGTCCTGATCCCCCGGTATCGGTCGCCTGTCGATAGCCTGAGGACGTGGCCCACCTGGCGCGCTCGACCGAACCCGCTCGCGGCGACGATCCCAGCGATTCGCGCGGACCCACCGCGCACCGGCATCGGTTGTCCAAGCGCAAGAAGGGCTCATTCTGGCGCGAGCTGCCCATCCTGGTGCTCACCGCGCTGGTGCTCACCTTCCTCATTCAGACCTTCCTGGCCAGGGTGTACGTGATCCCTTCAGCGTCGATGGAACCGACTTTGCACGGCTGCCCGGGTTGCACGGACGATCGCGTGCTGGTCGACAAGCTGACCTACCGGTTTCGCAGTCCGGAACCTGGAGACGTGGTGGTGTTCCGCGGCACCGACTCGTGGGGTAGTGAGTTCGCCAGCCAGCGGTCGGACAATGTGCTGGTCCGGGGGCTCCAGCAGGCCGGTTCAGTGATCGGCCTGGCCCCACCGGACGAGCGTGACTTCGTCAAGCGGGTGATCGCGGTCGGCGGTCAGACCGTGCAGTGCTGTGATAAGCAGAACCGGGTCGTGGTGGACGGCAGACCGCTCAACGAACCATACGCGGTGTTCGCCGGGCACGAACCGCAAGAGGAGTTCGGTCCGGTCACGGTGCCGCAGGGCAACTTGTGGATGATGGGGGACAACCGCAACAACAGCGCGGACTCGCGACGGCATGTCGCGGATCAACGTTCGGGTACCGTGCCGGTGAGCAATGTCATAGGCAAGGCTCGCGTGATCGTGCTGCCGTTATCGCGGTGGCAGGGCATCGCGGATCCTGACCCGCAGCCGGCCAAGGCGCTGGGTGCGCCGGTCGCATCGACATCGACTACGCCACTCGGGCCGGTCGACCTGCCGCTGGGCGCTGGCCTACTGCTGAGTTGGCCGGTGTTACGAGGCGGTCGAGCCCTGAGGGAGCGGGTGAGCGCCCGCTGGCGTGGCTGACGAGGAGTGCCAGCCGTGACGCGCATCATCGGCGAGGTCTTGCCGCGACCGCCCAGGGCGGTGGTGCGCAGAGACGGCGGCACCTGGACCCTGCAATCGGTGCTGCACCGTAAGGGCCTGGGCCCGGTCGCCGGGGTGGATGAGGCCGGTCGAGGAGCCTGCGCGGGTCCGCTGGTGGTCGCGGCGTGCGTGCTGCGGCCGGCCGACGCGGATTCGCTTGCCGGGCTCACCGACTCCAAGCTGCTCCCGGCGGCACGCCGGCAGCATTACTACGACCTGATCGTCACCAGGTCGGTATCCTGCAGCGTCGTCGTCATACCACCTGCCGAAGTCGACGCGTTGGGCGTGCATGTGGCCAACTTGGAGGGCATGCGGCGCGCAGTGGCCGGTCTTACCGTGCACCCCGGTTATGTGCTCACCGACGGGTTCCCGGTGCCCGGGCTGACCGCCCCCAACATGGCGGTGATCGGCGGCGACCGGGCCGCTGCCTGTGTGTCGGCCGCTTCCGTGCTGGCCAAGGTGACCCGCGACCGCATCATGGTCGATCTGCACGCGGGGATGCCCTGGTATGGCTTCGAGGAACACAAGGGCTACTGCACGCCAGAGCACAATACGTCCCTGCTGGAGCATGGCCCGTGTAGCGAACACCGGTTCAGCTACGTCAACGTGGTGCTGGCGGCGCGTGCGCACGGTCTGACCGTGTCCCCGCGGCGGCGCACGAGCCTGCTCCCGGCGGGTTCTGGTCCAGAATGGAGAATTGCCGACTACCCGGCGGCACGAGCGGGAGGAGCCAGCACCCGATGAAGCGACCGACGCAGCACTCGATGGGTAACCCCCGATGAGCCAGCCCGCGATGAGTAACCGATGAGCACTGAGGATCTCGAGAAGTACGAGACCGAGATGGAGCTGTCGCTCTACAAGGAGTACCGCGACGTCGTCGGGCAGTTCGCCTATGTCGTGGAGACCGAGCGGCGCTTCTATCTGGCCAACGCGGTCGACGTGCAGGCTCGTAACGCCGAGGGCGAGGTGTACTTCGAGGTGCGGATGTCCGACGCCTGGGTGTGGGATATGTACCGGCCGGCCCGGTTCGTCAAGAACGTCCGGGTGCTCACCTTCAAGGATGTCAATATCGAAGAGGTGGACAAACCGGACTTAAGGCTGCCCGAAGCAGGCCCGTTCGGCGGCTGACGGTCCTGCCGCCCAGCGCCCGCCCGCCAGCACTGCGGCGGGGCGGCCCAGGGCGCCTATATCGCTGAGCGGATCACCATCGACGAGGAGCAGATCGGCGTCATAACCCGCGCGCAGCCGGCCTTTGCGGCTGCCGACACCGCACACCTGCGCCGCGATGGACGTGGCCGCCGCCAGTGCCTGGTCGGCGCAGACACCACTGGCGACGAGCCCCGAGACCGCCGCGTGCAGGATGCCGTGTGGTTTCGCGGTGGCGATCCCCCCATCGGTGCCGGTGACGATCCGGGTGCCGGCCCGATGCATCCGCGCGACATGGGCTTGCGCGGCTTCCGGCGTCAGGCCAAAACGCTGGGTGAAGGCCAATACGGTCGCTGGCGGTCTGACCTCGGTGCTTCTGGCCAGGATGGTGGGGCACACTGCGACGTCCCGCTCGGCCAGACGTTGCAGCAGGCTGTCGTGGATGTGCGCGCCGGCGGGCGTCACGCAGTTGCAGTGCTCGATCCCGTCGACACCGGCCTCGACTGCCTGCTCAACGGCGGGCAGCCCGTGCGCGTGGGCCGTGACCGGCAATCCGGCTGCGTGCGCTTCATCGACCAGTAGCTGAAGGTCGTCGTCGGAGAATTGGCAGCTCATCACGTCCGTGCCAGCGGTGAGGACGCCGCCGCTGGCCATGACCTTGACAACGTCCACCCGCCGCTCGGCCCGTTCCCGGATGGCTGCGCGCAGGGCGGCCCCGCTCTGCGCCTCGCCTCCCATCTGCCAGCAGTGACCGCGGACGCTGGTGATCGGTGGCCCGGACGCCAAGATGGTCGGGACCGGCGCGCCGACATCGCCGCTGGCCGCGCGGTCCCGCCGCAGCACCACTGACCAGCGGCGATCACCGAGGTCGCGGACCGTTGTCACCCCCGCCGCGAGATGACGGCGCAGCGCCGCATCGATCACCTCAGCCAGTTCGTCGTCGGGGTAGCCGGCCAGGCGACCGAGTGCGCCGTCGCGGCCGTCGCCACCAAGGTGGACGTGGGTATCGATCAGCCCGGGCAAGACGGTGGCGTGCGGGAACTCCGCAACCTCGCAGGCCGGCGGCAGCGGCGCGGCAGCGGGCCGCAGGTCAAGGATCCGTCCTTGATCGATCACCACTGCGGCGCCACCCGCTATCAGGTGCTCTCCGTCGAACGCGCGGCCCGCCTTGATCGCAAACATCCCGCTCCTCACCCCGTCAGCGCAGCACCACCGGCAGCGCGGTCAGCCCATTCATCAGCACGCCCGGCCGCCGGGTCAGCTGCTCGGCGGGAACCGCGAGCCGCAGCTGCGGGAAGCGGGCCAGCAGGGTGCCCAGCGCGATCTGTCCTTCCAGCCGGGCCAGTGGCGCGCCGAGGCAATGGTGGATGCCGTGACCGAAGGCCAGATGCGGGTTGTCTGTCCGGGCGATATCTAGTGTGTCAGGCTGACTGGTGCACGCCTGGGTCTGATTGGCGGCAAGCAAACCGGCGATCACGATTTCTCCCGCCGGGATGGTGACCTCACCGATCTCGATGGGTTCGGTGCTCAGGCGAAAAGTTGCGACCTGGAGCGGGCCATCAAAACGGAGCAACTCTTCGACCGCGGCGCTGAGCAGCTCCGGCTGGGAGCGCAACAGCGCAAGCTGGTCGGGATGGGTGAGCAAGGCCTGCACGCCGTTGCCGATCAGGTTGACCGTCGTCTCGTGGCCGGCGATGATCAGCAACGCGGCCATCGACGTGAGCTCATCCTCAGACAGCCGGTCGTTGCCGTCGCGGGCGGCCACCAGTGCGGAAAGCAGATCATCGGCGCTGGCGGTCCGTTTGGCGTGGACCAGCTCCCGCAAGTAGCCGACCATTCCAGTGACTGCGGCGACGAGTGCATCAGGTCCTGCCAGCATGCCGGTGACGAAGGTCGTGGACCAGTCGTGCAAGTCTGTGCGGCGACTCTCCGGCACGCCAAGCAGCTCGCAGATCACGGCGACCGGTAGCGGCAGCGCGAACGACGTGATCAGATCGGCCTGCGCTGCGGTATCCACGATGTCGAGCAGTTCGTCGGTGATC
Source organism: Pseudonocardiaceae bacterium (assembly GCA_035606945.1). GTDB lineage: Bacteria > Actinomycetota > Actinomycetes > Mycobacteriales > Pseudonocardiaceae. Next base: position 180,361 of record DATNDR010000005.1, on the reverse strand, counting down.
TGCTGGATGCGCGGTGCGAGTCGCTCGATCCGGCGTCGGGTGAATGCGCTGGTGACCAGCCGGCGAAGCCGGGTGTGGTCCGGCGGGTTGCGGTTGAGCATGTGGCTGGTCATCGCCGTGAAAATCTCCGGCGGGAGCACATCCCGACCGAAGTTGGCCGTCACCGTCTCACTCTTGATTAGGCGCGGATCGTTCAATGCTCGGCGCACTTCGTGGTAGCCCGTGATCACCCAGGCGGGTTCCCCGGTGGGCAGCACGATGCAATGCACCGGGCCGGCCGCCGCGAGCTCGGCGTAGCTGGCTCGGGGCTGCAGCCCGTCGGTGGCGACGAACGGCATCTGCGCCGCGGTCTCGGTCATGGCGTCCTCTCATCGACGAGCGGTGATGGCAACCGGTCAGTGACAAGAGCGACTCGTCAGCCGGTGTGATACCGGCTGCTCGACGCGCGCAATACGTTGGTGAAGTGGCGGTCACAGGATCGAAACGGGGCACGGTCACCATCAACCCACATCAACCAGGCGAAGAGGCCGTACCCGGACCGAGGTCAGCCATGAGCGGATCACCAACGAGCGAGCCTGAGACCACCTCCTCGCAGCACACCGATCGTCCCTGTGCGTGCCGCACCGAGTCATTCCGGTTCTGCCTGTGCTTTTCGACGCGAACCTGGCAGCGCGGAGACCCGACCACGGACTTGCCGGTGGCGCCGGTCTGGCGGCCGTCGCATCCCAAGAATGTGAGCGACGCCGCCTGACTCCTGCTGTGCAGCCTTGTTGTCGAACTCGGCGACGAGAAGGTTCTCCGCGCCCGGGGCCCTACCACACCACCCTGACAGTTCGCCGTGCATGCCTGTACTGGGCTGCCAGTTGTCCACACCTCACCCTGTTGTCCACAGACCGGCCTGCGCTTGGTCGACCGCCGCGTTCCGGCGCGGCAGCCTCATGACCGCCAGATCATCGAGGGCGGGGAGGTCGAGATGAAGGCGGCGCAGGCAGGGAATCTGCGTAGCGGCGAGCTGGGCAAGCGAGGCGAGGAGCTGGCGGCGGAGTACTTGGCCGGCATCGGGCTTGTGGTGCTCTCACGCAACTGGCGTTGCCGGGGTGGTGAGATCGATGTGGTCGCAACAGACGGTGAACGTCTGATCGTCTGCGAGGTCAAGACCCGGTCGGGCACCGGCTACGGGGAACCCGCAGAAGGTGTGACGTCGGCTAAGGCTGCGCGCATCAGACGGGTGGCGGCGGCGTGGCTGCGGACGCATCGGGTGGGGTGGTGCGAGATCCGCTTCGACGTGCTGGCCGTGCTGTGCCCTCCGGATGGGCCGGTCACCGTGGAGCACCTGCGGGGAGCGTTCTGATGTCGCTGGCCAGCGCCTGGGCGGTGGCGCTGCACGGGGTGGACGGTGTTCTGGTGGAGATCGAGGCCCACATCGGTCCCGGCTTGCCGGGCTTGCAGATGGTCGGCCTGCCCGATACCGCCCTGTCCGAGGCCCGGGACCGGGTGCGGGCGGCAGTACTCAACTCGGGCCGGCGGTGGCCGCCGCGCCGGATGACCCTCGCATTGTCGCCGGCGACGTTGCCGAAGGTCGGCAGCAGTTATGATCTTGCTCTCGCCTGCGCATTGCTGGCTGCTGATGGCCGGATCCCTGCTGATCGGCTACGTGGACTGGTCTTGCTGGGGGAGCTCGCGCTGGATGGCCGGTTACGACCGGTCCGGGGGGTGCTACCGGCGGTACTCGCGGCTCGCCGGGTGGGTATCGGCCAGGTGGTCGTGCCGACCGCCTCGCTCGCCGAGGCGGCCTTGGTCGACGGTGTGCAGGTGTACGGGGCGACCTGTCTCAAAGAGGTCCTCCGCTGGTTGCGGGACCCTGGCATTGGGCTGGTTCGACCCGGTGCGCCTCGGCCGGCAGCGTCGCCGGTAATCCCGGATCTCGCCGACGTGCTGGGGCAGGGCGACGCTCGCTGGGCGGTCGAGGTGGCCGCCGCGGGCGGCCACCACCTGCTGCTGACCGGACCACCGGGAACCGGCAAGACCATGCTGGCCCAGCGGATGGTTGGGCTGTTGCCGCCGCTCACCGACACCGAAGCGCTCGAGGTGACTGCGGTGCACTCGGTGGCCGGCCTGCTCGCCACCGATACCCCGCTGATCACGGCACCGCCGTTCGTCGCGCCACACCACACCAGCTCGGTGGCCGCCCTGGTGGGTGGTGGCTCGGGGCTGGCCAAGCCCGGGGCGGTCAGCCGAGCGCATCGGGGGGTGCTGTTCCTCGACGAGGTCGCCGAGTTCGGGCCCCGGTCGCTGGAAGCGCTGCGTACCCCGCTGGAGGACGGCGAGGTCCGGCTGGCCCGCCGGGACGGAGTGGTGCGCTATCCGGCGCGGTGCCAGCTCGTGCTGGCGGCCAACCCGTGCCCCTGCGCGCCGCCTGACGAGCGGGACTGCATCTGTGCCCCGTCGGCCCGTCGGCGCTATCTGGGTCGCCTGTCCGGGCCGCTGCTCGACCGGGTGGACGTGCAGGTGGCGATGCGTCCGGTAAAAGATCTGGGCCGCGCCGACGCCGAGCCGGAGTGCACCGCGGCGGTGCGTGACCGGGTGCTCCTAGCGCGCGCTGCCGCCCGGTCGCGGTGGTCGAACACTGGTTGGAGCACCAACGCGGAGGTTCCTGGTCCGGTGTTGCGCCGGCGCTTCCGGCTGCCCCGCGCGGTGACCGAGCCGATCGAGACGGCACTGCATCGGGGCTTGGTGACCGCGCGCGGAGCAGACCGCACGTTGCGATTGGCCTGGACGTTGGCCGACCTCGCCGGGCGGGACCGCCCGCTGATCGATGACGTGTCCGCCGCGATGGGTCTGCGCCACCGGGGCGCGGCATGACGCCGGGGCAGCGCGAGCTGCGGCGCGCGCGGGCCTACCTCAACCGGGTAGCTGAGCCCCCGGCCCAGGCGCTGTCCGAGCTGATCGAAGACGTCGGCGCGGTGCGGGCGGCTCGGTTGGTGGCCGCCGGGCAGGTGCCGCATCGGGTGGCCGCGGAGACCGGTGCACGCCGAGAGGACGATCGGGCCGACGCCGACCTGTCCGCAATCGCCGCGATCGGGGGCCGGCTGGTGATTCCCGAGGACAGCGAGTGGCCCGCCGGGCCCTTCAACTGCTTCAACACGCCGGCCGCGCATGGTGACGAGCGCTGGCGAGCGCCGGTGGCGTTGTGGGTGCGAGGAAGCCGCTTGGACGAAATCACTGCTCGGGGCGTGGCGGTAGTCGGGGCCAGGGCGGCCACCGGATACGGGGAGCATGTCGCCGCCGAATTCGGCTACGGGCTCGCTGAGCGCGGCCTCGCCGTGGTGTCGGGTGCCGCGCTCGGTATCGACGGTGCCGCGCACCGGGGCGCACTGGCGGCGGAAGGTCTTACCGTCGCGGTGCAGGCCTGCGGGCTGGATCGGACCTACCCGGCGGGCCATCTGGGCCTGCTGGATCGGATCGCCACGGGCGGCGCGGTGATCAGTGAATACCCACCCGGTATCCGGCCGGCGCGACACCGGTTCTTGGTCCGTAACCGCCTGATCGCCGCCTTCGCGGCTGGCACCGTCGTGGTCGAGGCGGGTGTGCGCAGCGGCGCCCGGCGAACCGCCACCGCCGCAGCCGCGCTGGGGCGGGTGGTGATGGCAGTGCCCGGTCCGGTGACCTCGGCGCTGTCTGCCGGCTGCCATCTGCTGGTGCGCGAGGAGCAGGCGGTGCTGGTGACTCGGGTCGAAGAGGTGCTGGAAGCGGTCGGGCGGATCGGCGAAGACCTCGCGCCGCCGCTGACCACGCCTTGCCGGCGAACCGATGGATTGAGCCCGGAGTTGCGCGCGGTGTACGAGGCGCTGCCCGCGCGCGCCTGCCGGCATCCCGAGCAACTGGTGCACGACTCCGGGGTACCGCTGCACCGGGTGCGTTCGGCGTTGCCGTTGCTGGAGCTGCAGGGCTTGGTGACATGCGGAACGAGTGGTTGGCATCGAATCGTTGCCGACGCCGGGCGTGGCGGTGCTTGACGCGGCGCGCTGGGGAGCGCAGCGTGCTGCGGGTGCGCGAGGAGCGACGGGGATCGGACTCGCTGCCCGATGGCCTGGCGGCGTATCGAGAGCGCTTCGTGGCCCACCTGGCATCGGTGCGGGGGCTGTCCATGCACACCGTGCGCGCTTACCGTGGCGATGTCACCGCATTGCTGCGGTATGTGGCCGATTCCGGCCGTAGTGATCTTACGGCTTTGGATGTGCCGTTATTGCGCGGCTGGTTGGGTGCGCAGCACCGAGCCGGACACCGGCGCAGCACGCTGGCGCGGCGCGCGGCGGCAGCCCGCACCTTCACCGCCTGGGCGACGCGAGCCGGTGTGATGGGCAACGACCCGGGTCCGCGGCTGGTTGCGCCACGGGCGCGGCGTGCCCTGCCCGCGGTATTGCATCCGGACCAGGCCGCGGCCGCACTGCACGCCGCGCAACGTGGCGCCGCTGAGGCGGATCCGCTTGCGTTGCGTGATCATGCAGCCGTCGAGTTGTTGTACGCCACCGGGATACGCGTCGCCGAGCTCTGTGGCCTCGACCTCGGAGACCTCGACCAGGAGCGGCGCCTGGTGCGGGTACTCGGCAAGGGCGCCAAGGAGCGGGCAGTGCCCTACGGGGTGCCTGCGCAACGAGCTGTGCTCCGCTGGCTCGATGACGGACGCCCAGCACTCGTGCGTTCCCATTCGGCGGCGGCGTTATTCCTGGGCGCCCGCGGAGGACGGGTCGATCAACGGATCATCCGGACTGTCGTGCACGACGCGGTCGGTGCGGTCCCGGGAGCGCCTGACATCGGTCCGCACGGCCTGCGCCACAGCGCCGCGACTCATCTACTGGAGGGCGGGGCAGACCTTCGCAGCGTTCAGGAGTTACTCGGTCACGCTACGCTCGCTACCACGCAGCTCTACACGCATGTCACCGTTGAGAGGCTGAAAGCGATCCATGACCGGAGCCACCCCCGTTCCTGACTATTCCGGGGGTTGTGACCGCATCCTGACCGCTGTCCCCCCCGCCGATGTGGCGACCCGCAGCTGGACTGCCGACACCAGGGCTGACGAGGTCGAGGCTGGCATCGTCGCGTTGTGGCAGGCCTTCGGGCGACATCGCGACGCTACCCTGCGCGACCGGCTGGTCCTGCACTATGCGCCTTTGGTGAAGTACGTGGCCGGCCGTGTCGGCACCGGGTTGCCGTCCCACGTGGACATCGCCGACCTCGTGCAGTCGGGGGTATTCGGTCTGTGGGACGCCATCGACCGGTTCGAGCCGGAACGGGGCTTGAAGTTCGAGACCTATGCGATGCAACGGATCCGGGGCGCGATCCTGGACGAGTTGCGTGCTCAGGACTGGGTGCCTCGTTCGGTGCGCAGCCGGGCCCGTGAGGTGGAGCGCGCGCTGGAGCGCCTGGAGACCAGATTGCAGCGTTCGGCCTCCGATGCGGAGGTGGCGGCAGAACTCGCCATCAGCGTTGCCGAGCTGCGGGAGCTGTACGCCCAGCTACAGCTGACCAGCGTGGTCGCGTTGGACGAGTTGATGGCAGTAGGCCGCGGCGGTACCTCGATCGCCGAGACGTTGCCCGATGAGACAGCACAAGAACCGGGCGCTTTCCTCGATTCAGTGGAAAGCAGGCGCCTGCTCGCGGAAGCCGTCTCGCAGCTCACCGACCGCGATCGGGTCGTGGTGTCGCTTTACTATTTCGAGAATCTCACGCTCGCCGAGATCGGCCGGGTGCTCGGTGTCACCGAATCCAGAGTCTGCCAGCTGCATACCAGAGCAGTACTCCGGCTTCGGAGCAAGATGCTGGAAGCCTCCGCGGGCTGACTGCGCCGGGCACGAAATCTGTTCGGCAGTCCGTCGATCGGCAGTAGCCGCACCCGCGCCCTGACGATCAGCCGCAGCGGGTCCAGGTACTCCCGCTCGAGGCCGCCTGGGTCCGGGACCCGCGTTGGGCTACGAAAAGCGCCCCAGTGCAGGCACACCGGTACCGGACAGCCGGCATGCCCGGGCTGCACGGTACCGATCTGCGTGCCCCTGGCGACCCATTGGCCGGCGACGACAGTTGCTGACACCGGTTCATAGGTGGTGCGCAGGTGCCCTTCGTGGCTTACCGACACCACACCGTGGCCGGCCACCATTCCAGCGAAGACCACCGTGCCGGCGCCGGCGGCGAGCACCGGCGCGCCGGCTACCGCGGCTAGGTCAACACCGCGATGCCCAGGCCCGTACCGGAATGCCGGCGGTTGGAAGGTGCGCACCACAGTCGGCGAACCGGCCAGCGGCCAGCCGAACTGCTGCCCGGACGGCCGGCTGACATGCGGCCGGGTAGTCGGCCCGGTGATGGCCGGCGATCCCGCGGACAGCATCGCCACGAGCATGCTGCAGATCAGAATCCGAGACACCCCCGCACCCTGCCCCCGCCCACCCCTCCCCACCAAGCACGGGTTCCCGCCCCTGTGCATAACCACTCTCCATGTGCACAACTGCGCCTCTCCCGCAGTCTGGATGCAGACTGCGGTAATTCCGGCCCCCAAAACAGCAGTCTGCATCCAGACTGCGCTGATGGTGGGGGACGTAAGAGAGGGGTGTGGAGGGCGCGTAGAGTGGGGGAGCGGCCCGCGTGCGGGTCGACTTCGCGCGCCAGCGCTGCGCCCTTCCGGGGTTTCGGTGTCCGGCGGTCCCTGTTGCGGTCGTGATCGCACGGGGTCCGGACGTCGGCCTGGTGCCAGGGCGGCGGTCCACCCGGCCCGTCGCGACAACCGCATGAGCGTGCCGGCGGAAACCGGTTCGCCCGACACATCGAGGTGTGCACCGGCTATGGCCGTCGTCACCATGAAGCAGTTGCTCGACTCCGGCGTGCATTTCGGTCACCAGACCCGCCGCTGGAATCCGAAGATGAAACGCTACATCTTCACCGAGCGCAACGGCATCTACATCATCGACTTGCAGCAAACACTGACCTACATCGACCGGGCTTACGAGTTCATCAAGCAGACCGTCGCCCACGGCGGTTCGATCCTGTTCGTCGGCACCAAGAAACAGGCTCAGGAAGCGATCGCGCACCAGGCGCAGCGGGTTGGCATGCCATTCGTGAACCATCGCTGGTTGGGCGGCATGCTCACGAATTTCTCCACCGTGCACAAGCGTCTCCAACGCCTCAAGGAACTTGAGGCCATGGAGCAGACCGGCGGTTTCGCCGGGCTGACCAAAAAAGAGATCTTGATGCGGACGCGGGAGAAGGACAAGCTGGAGAAGACCCTGGGTGGTATTCGCGACATGCAGCGCGTGCCCAGTGCGGTGTGGGTGGTGGACACCAAGAAGGAGCAGATCGCCGTCGGCGAGGCCCGCAAGCTGGGCATCCCGGTCGTCGCCATCCTGGACACCAACTGCGACCCGGACGAGGTCGACTACCCCATCCCCGGCAACGACGACGCGATCCGCTCTGCGGCATTGCTTACCCGGGTGGTGGCGGATGCCACCGCCGACGGCCTGATGTCGCGGGCCGGACGCTCCGCCGGAGCCGACGGAACCGACAAGCCGGCGTCCGGTGTCGGCGTCGACGAGCCGCTGGCCGAGTGGGAGCAGGAGCTGATGGTCGCGGGTGAGCCAGGCACCGGCAACGTTGCTGCCGGCAACGCCCCCGAGCGCGAATCCGTAGCGACGCAAACCGAAACGATGGTCGCCAATAATGGAGTGTCGCATACGTGAACAGATCAGCGGCTCTAGAAGGTCAACAGCGCTGCCACTTTCGATCCGATAAACGAACTCCAGGACGGTAGAGCCACGATGGCGAATTACTCCGCCGCCGATGTCAAGCGAATCCGGGACCTGACCGGTTCCGGCATGATGGCCTGCAAGAAGGCACTGGAAGAATCCGACGGCGACTTCGACCGGGCGGTTGAGTTGCTGCGGATCAAGGGTGCCAAGGACGTCGGCAAACGAGCTGAACGCACCACTGCAAACGGGCTGGTGGCCGCCGAGGGCGGCGTGATGATCGAGCTCAACTGCGAAACCGATTTCGTCGCCAAGGGCGCCGATTTTCAACAGCTCGCCGGCCGGATCGTCGCCGAGGCGGTCCGGATCCGCCCAGCCGACGTCGAGGCGCTCGCCCAGGCACCATTGGGTGACCGCACGGTCGAGGATGTGGTGCAGGAGACATCGGCCAAGATCGGCGAGAAGTTGCAGCTGCGCCGGGTGGTGTCCTTCGATGGCGAGGTGGCCACCTACCTGCACCGCCGCGCCTCCGACCTGCCGCCGGCGGTCGGCGTGCTGGTCGAGTACGAGGGCGGTTCGGCCGAGACGGCGCGCGCGGTAGCGATGCAGGTCGCGGCCATGAAACCGCGCTTCGTCGCCCGCGAGGACGTGCCCGCTGCCGTGCTGGCCGACGAACGGCGCATCGCCGAGGAAACCGCCCGCCAGGAGGGCAAGCCGGAACAGGCGCTGCCGAGAATCGTCGAAGGCCGCCTCAACGGCTTCTTCAAGGACACCGTGTTGCTGGAACAGGCGTCGGTACAGGACTCCAAGAAGACCGTCAAGGCCGTCGTCGACGAGGCAGGTGTGACTGTCCGCCGGTTCGCTCGCTTCGAGGTCGGCCAGGCCTGACCCTCCGATGAACGCCGGCCGGCTGATGGTTCCGGGATACCGCAGAGTGCTACTCAAGCTCGGCGGGGAGATGTTCGGCGGCGGGGGAGTTGGGGTAGACCCCGAAGTGGTCAAGGCTGTCGCTCGGCAGATAGCCGACGTCGTTGCCGGCGGGGTGCAGATGGCGGTGGTGATCGGCGGAGGGAACTTCTTCCGCGGCGAGGAGTTGCAACAGGGCGGCATGGAACGTTCCCGCGCCGACTACATGGGAATGCTCGGCACCGTGATGAACTGCTTGGCGCTCCAGGATTTCCTGGAGCGCGAGCACAAGATTGATACCCGGGTACAGACAGCGATCACGATGGGTCAGGTCGCCGAGCCGTATATCCCCCGCCGGGCTATCCGACACCTCGAGAAGGGCCGCGTGGTGATATTCGGTGCCGGCGTGGGGATGCCGTATTTCTCCACCGACACCACCGGCGCTCAGCGGGCGCTGGAGATCGGTTGTGAAGTTCTGCTGCTGGGTAAGGCGGTCGACGGGGTTTACACCGCCGACCCCAGGACCGATCCATCGGCCACGATGTTCACCCACATCACCCACCGCGAGGTACTCGAGCGGGGGCTCAAGGTGGCAGATGCGACCGCGTTCAGCCTGTGCATGGACAACAAGCTGCCGATCATCGTGTTCAATTTGCTGACCGAGGGCAACATCGCTCGCGCCGTGCGTGGCGAGCCGATAGGAACCCTGGTCAGCAGTGCGGCTAACAGGGCATCAGGCTAGTTACAAGGAGCAGCCGTGATCGACGACACCCTCCTCGATGCGGAGGAGAAGATGGAAAAGGCTGTATTGGTGGCCAAGGAAGATCTCGCCACGGTACGTACCGGCCGCGCCAGCCCGGCGATGTTCTCCAAGATCGTCGTGGATTACTACGGCTCCGCCACCCCATTGATCCAACTGGCCAGCGTGACGGTCCCCGAGGCCCGGATGGCCGTGATCAAGCCCTACGATCCCAGCCAGCTCAAGCCGATGGAGAAGGCGATCCGGGACTCCGACCTCGGTGTCAACCCCACCAACGACGGCCTGATCATCCGGGTGGTCATCCCGCACCTGTCGCAGGAGCGCCGCCGGGACCTGGTCAAGGTCGCGCACGCCAAGGGCGAGGACGCCAAGGTCGCCATCCGCAACGTCCGTCGCAAGGCCAAAGAGCAACTCGGCCGTATCGGTCGTGACGGGCAGGCCGGCGAAGACGACGTGACCCGGGCCGAAAAGGAACTCGACGTCCTCACGCACCGGTACGTGGCGCAGGTGGATGAACTCGTCAAGCACAAGGAATCAGAGTTGCTCGAGGTCTGAGTGTCAGCGAGCAGGATTCCTGAGCAACCCACTTCCCCGGTGGACCCGGTGCAACGCCCCCGCACCCCGCGGGCGGGCCGAAACCTGTGGGCAGCGATCATCGTCGGGCTGTCGATGGGCGCAGCGATCCTGGCGGCCCTCTACACCGTGCGCCAGGTGTTCATCGGCATCGTGGCCGCTACCGTGGCGGTGTCCACCTGGGAGTTGGCCGGAGCCCTGCGCCGGGCCGGGATCAGGGTCTCGCTACCGCCGGTACTCATCGGTGGGCAAGCGATGGTGTGGTTGGCGTGGCCGTTCGGTCGCGACGGCATCCTCATCGCGTTCGTGATCACTGCGCTGCTGTGCTTGCTGTGGCGTTTTCCGAAAGGTGCTGCAGGCTACGTCAGGGACGTCACCGCGTCTGTGTTCAGCGCAGCATACGTCGCTGGATTCGCCGCGTTCGCGACATTGCTGGTGGTTCCAGTCGATGGTGCCGCGCGCGCATCGTGTCTCCTGTTCGCCGGGGTGGCTTCGGACGTGGGAGGCTATGCCACCGGCGTGTTGGGCGGCCGGCACCTGATGGCACCCTCGATCAGTCCCAAGAAGTCGTGGGAAGGCTTCATCGGATCATTGGTGGCCGGGACCGTGGCAGGAGCCCTGTCGGTGACCCTGCTGTTGGGTGGTCAGCTGTGGCAGGGCGTGCTCTTCGGGGCGGCGATCGTGCTGACCGCCACTGGAGGAGATCTGGTGGAGTCCCTCATCAAACGGGATTTGGGTGTCAAGGACATGGGTACTGTGCTGCCCGGCCACGGTGGGTTGATGGACCGGATGGACTCACTGCTGCCGTCGGCGGTGGTGTCGTGGCTGCTGCTGAGCCTGCTCGTGCCGGCCTAGACAGCGCACAATGACTCGGTGGACTGATCGGGCGGTGCTGCCCAGCCCGAATATCTGGAACTGGCCGGAGATCTACGAGCGGGAGAACGAGGCCGTCGACGTCGATGGAGCGCTGTGGGCGGCATTGGCCGACCTGGTGGACTGGGACGGCGCCGACGTCGTCGACGTCGGCTGCGGAGACGGGTTTCACCTGCCTCGATTGGCCCAGCGGGCGCGCAGCGTCGCCGGCGTGGAGCCGCACCCGCCGTTGCTGATCCGGGGCCGCCACCGCATGCGCGGCTACTCGCATGTCCAACTCCTTGCCGGCTGCGCGCAACGGTTGCCGCTACCCGACTCCAGCGCCGATCTCGTGCATGCCCGCATCGCCTACTTCTTCGGCCCGGGCTGCGAACCGGGCCTGGCCGAGGCGCAACGGGTGCTCCGTCCTGGTGGCAGCTTGGTAGTCATCGACCTCGACGGCACCCATGTGCCCTACGGCGAATGGTTGTGCGCGGCGACGCCCGGCTACCGACCGGCTGCAGTCGAGACGTTCTTCGCCGCCCAGGGCTTCGACTGCCGCCGGGTGGACACGGTGTGGCGCTTCAAAGATCGGGGCGACCTGGAGGACGCACTGCGCATCGAGTTTCCCCCCGCGGTGGCGGCTCAGGCGATCACCCAGACCCCGGGCCTGACCATCCCGGTCCGCTACCGCCTGCACAGCCGGCGCGCAGCTCTCGCGTCGCCCGCACCCACCAGCCCCGATATGTCTCCATATCGGGAGCGGGAGCCGGGGACGGGTCTGGGATGGTGGAGGGTGACATGACTGCGCTGCCCTTGGTGTTCGAGGCCCCGAGCCGGGGAAAGCCGCCGCGGCATCTCGCTGATCTCGACCGTGATCAGCGTCGCGCCGCGGTGACTGAGCTGGGCGAGCCGGCCTTTCGAGCTGACCAGTTGGCCCGGCACTATTTCGGGCGGCTGAGCACCGATGCCGCAGCGATGACCGACCTCCCAGCGGCAGCCCGAAACCGGCTCGGGACAGCGCTGCTGCCGCAGCTGGCCACCCCGGTACGGCACGTGAGCTGCGATAACGGCACCACCCGCAAGACTCTGTGGCGGGCCACCGATGGGACTCTCACCGAAAGCGTGCTGATGCGCTATCCGGATCGCGCCACGGTGTGCATCTCCAGCCAGGCCGGCTGCGGGATGGCGTGCCCGTTCTGCGCCACCGGCCAAGGTGGGCTGACCCGCAACCTGTCCACCGCGGAGATCGTCGATCAGGTGCGGGCGGCTGCGGCCGCGATGCGCGATGGCGAACTCAGCGGCGGTCCGGGCCGGCTGTCCAACGTCGTGTTCATGGGCATGGGGGAGCCGCTGGCCAACTACTCGCGAGTGGTCACCGCGGTGCGCCGGATCACCGACCCCGCACCGGAGGGTTTGGGGCTGTCCCAGCGCGCGGTGACGGTGTCCACCGTGGGCCTGGTACCGGCGATCCGGCGGCTGGCCGCCGAAGGGCTGCAAGTCACGCTCGCGGTATCCCTGCATACTCCGGACGACGAATTGCGCGACACCCTGGTGCCGGTGAACCGCCGGTGGAAGGTCGCCGAAGTGCTCGACGCGGCGCGGCACTACGCCCACAGCAGGGGACGACGGGTGTCCATCGAGTACGCGCTGATCCGGGACGTCAACGACCAGCCGTGGCGGGCCGAGCTGCTCGGCCGGCTGCTGCGCGAACGCCTCGGCGCCCTGGCGCATGTCAATCTCATCCCGCTCAACCCGACCCCGGGCAGCGCATGGGACGCCAGCCCGCTGCCCGTGCAGGAACGGTTCGTGAGCCGGGTGCGCGCCGCTGGGGTGGCGTGCACCGTCCGCGACACCCGCGGCCGCGAGATCGCCGCCGCCTGCGGTCAACTCGCGGCGACGACTCCACCACCCGATGTCCCGCATTCAGCGGGCTGAATGCATAGGACGATCATGCGCGTCGCGGTGGTCGGGGCAGGGAATGTGGGTTGTGCGCTGGCTGTCCATCTGAGCTTGGGTGGGCATGAGGTGCGGGTGTGTACCCGGTCTGAGGAACGGCTGCGGCCAATCCGGGAGGCCGGTCGGCTCACGGCTACGGGAGCGATCCAGGGCAGCGCACCGATTGCCCTGCTGACCACCTCGCTACCGGAGGCAGTAGCCGGCGCCGAGGTGATCGCGGTCACCGTGCCCACCCCCGCGCTGCCGTACTACGCGCCAGCGCTCGCAGGAGCCGTTACCGGCGATCAGCTGCTGTGGCTCAATCCAGGGCACAGCGGCGGGGCGCTGTACCTGGCCGCGGAGATCGCCCGGGTCACCGGCCGCAGCGGGCGGCCGATCTGCCAGTTGTCCACCGCATCGCACGGCTCGCGGATGACCGGACTGGCCACCGTGAACGTGTTCCGGCTCAGCCCGGCGACCTTGGCCGCCTTACCGGCTCGCCATCTCGACGAGTGCCGCCAGCGCGTCGATGCCCTGTTACCTGGCCAGTTCGGCACCGCCGGCAGTGTCCTGGAGCTCGATCTGTCCAATATCAATGCCGTCATGCACCCGGCGCAGATGATCTGCAACGCCGGCTGGATCGAGGCGACCGGTGGTGACTTCCGTATCTACCGGGAGGGCAGCGGCGTGGCGGTTGCCCGGGTTATCGAGGCCGTCGACAAAGAGCGGCTAGCGCTGGCCGCGCAGCTAGGGGCCCCCACCACCCCATTCGCGGAAATCCTGCACCGCGCGGGATACACCACCGCGCCCGCTGCCCGTACCGGCCGGGTGCACGAGGCGTTGCAGGCCGGTGTGGCGATCCGGTCGGTGAAGGCGCCTCCCACTCTCGATCACCGTTACCTGCATGAGGACGTCGGCTGGGGATTGGTGCCCTGGATCTCCCTGGCCGGACACGCTGGCGTAGCCACCCCGACGATGACCGCACTCACCCAGCTCGCCTCCGTCATGAACGGCCTTGACTATGCCCGTACCGGCCTGACCCTGGACAAGATGGGACTTGCCGGCACGCCTCCCCAGCGCATTCACGAGCACGTCATTGAAGGAGCGCTCTGAAGTCGTAGTGCGGACCTCTGGGCCGTCATTCCAGGCCCGACTCACGCAGCGTGATGTTGAGCCGACCGCCGCGAAGCCCGATGCCCAGATCTTCGGTGGCGGGCAACGTTTTGGGTACACCATGGAAGGCGAACCTCGATGGGCCGCCGAAGACGACGGCATCCCCCGACTCCAGGACGACGTCGCACCATGGCCGGCTGCGTCTTTCTGTGTTGCCGAAGCGGAACACGCAGCTGTCGCCGACGCTGAGCGACACGACGGGCGCCGAGCTGCGCTCGTCGCGGTCCTGATGCATGCCCATCCGGGCGGCCGGGTCATAGTAGTTGATCAGGGCGATGTCCGGGTGATATCGAAGCGCCGTCTCGGCATCGCCGTAAGCATCAGCCACCGCATGCCGTCCGAGATCACCCAGCCAGTCCGGGAATGGTTTCACCTGGGAGCCATCGCCGTCATCCACGGTTCGGGAATATCGGTAAGGATGCCAGTGCCAGCCCAGGCAGACGGTACGCACAGACATCACAGCGCCGCTGGGCAACCGAGTGGCACGCATACCCGCAGGTGGTTGCGCCCATTCACGGCATGCCACGACCAGCCGCCGCTGCTCGTCCGTGCTGAGCCAGCCGGGTAGGTGCACCGCTCCAGGCGCGATCTCGGTGATGGGTCTGCGAACCATGGCCAGGCTGCAACGCTACATCCGTGCTGGCGCTTGGACCCCAGCCACTGGGCTGCCCGCAGGTGACCGGGCGGTCGGCGGCACACTCGAACTCGTGCACCTTCCCGTCATGCCACCCGTCGCGCCCATGCTCGCCAAGCCGGCCGCCGATATCCCTGCGGGCCAGCATTACGAACCGAAGTGGGACGGTTTCCGATCCATCGTCTTCCGCGACGGTGACGAGGTAGAGATCGGCAGCCGCAATGAACGGCCGATGACCCGCTACTTTCCCGACGTCGTTGCAGCCGTGCTGGCCAATTTTCCGCCCCGCGCGGTGATCGACGGCGAGATCGTCATCGCCGACACCGAACGCAACACGCTCGACTTCGAGGCCTTGCAGCAGCGCATCCATCCCGCCGCCAGCCGGGTCAAGCTGCTGTCCGAGCAGACCCCGGCGAGCTTCATCGCCTTCGATCTGCTCGCTCTCGGCGACGACGACCTCACCCAGCAACCGCTGCGCCAACGCTGGGCCGCGCTGCGGCGCGCGCTGGCCGGGGCCACGGCGCCGGTGCACCTCACCCCGGCCACCGAAGATCTCGAGCTGGCCAGGCAGTGGTTCGAGCAGTTCGAGGGTGCGGGGCTGGACGGCCTGATCGCCAAGCACACCGACCTGACCTACCAACCGGACAAGCGGGTGATGACCAAGATCAAGCATGAGCGCACCGCCGACTGTGTCGTCGCCGGCTACCGGTTGCACAAATCCGGACCCGACGCCGTCGGTTCCCTGCTACTCGGCCTGTACGACGATCGGGACATGCTCGCCTCCGTCGGAGTGGTCGGGGCCTTTCCGATGGCGACGCGGAAAAGATTGCTCACCGAGCTCCAGCCGCTGGTCACCACATTCGACGAGCACCCGTGGAACTGGGCGGCTCATGAGCAGGGTGAGCGCACTCCGCGTAAGAACGAGACGAGCCGGTGGAACGCCGGTAAGGACCTGTCATTCATCCCGCTGCGGCCTGAGCGTGTTGTCGAGGTTCGTTACGATTACATGGAAGGTCCGCGGTTTCGTCACACCACTCAATTCGTCCGCTGGCGCCCCGACCGCGACCCGCGTTCCTGTACCTACGACCAGCTCGAGCGCCCCGTCCGCTTCAGCATCGCCGAGATACTCGCCGGTTGACGCCCGCCAGCAAGATACCAGCCCCCGCATCAAACGCGGTCAACATGACGGATGGGGCGCGCAAACCCGCGTAGCGAGGCGACCGGCGATCAGTGCGCGTCTCGGTCGGCCCATTCGAGGAGCGGTTCCAGGGAGAACACGGCGTCGTCGATGCCGGCGTGGACGTCGCCCAGGCGCGCGAACCTTTCGGGCACGGTGGCCAGGGTGAAGTCGCGGGGCTCGGCGTCGGGCACTTCGTCCCACCGCAGCGGAGTGGACACCACCGCTTCGGGCACGCCCCGCACGGAGTAGGCGCTGCGGATCGTGTGGTCCCGGGTGTTCTGGTTCCAATCCACGAAGACGGCGGCGATCCGGTCCCGTTTCCACCATGCGGTGGTGACCAAATCGGGTGCGCGCCGTTCTACTTCGCGGGCGAAGGCACGGGCCGCGCGGCGCACGTCGGCGAAGCTCCAACGCGGCTGGATCCGCACGTAGACGTGCATTCCGCGACCGCCGGAGGTCTTCGGCCACCCCACTGCACCGACCTCGGCCAGCACTTCCTGCACCACCGAGGCCACCTGGCGCGCCTGCGGGAATCCGGTGCCAGGTTGCGGGTCCAGATCGATGCGCCACTCGTCGGGGAGTTCGACGCTCGGGCTGCGGGTATTCCAGGGATGGAATTCCACAGTGCTCATCTGCACTGCCCAAATCACGTCAGCGACGTCGGTGACGCACAGTTCGTCTGCGGAACGCCCGGAGGGAAAATCCACCCGCACGGTCTGCACCCAGGGCGGAGCGCCGGCCGGCAGACGCTTCTGGTGCACCTTGGGCCCGGTGACTCCGCTGGGGAACCGGTGCAGCATGCACGGACGCTGCCGCAGCGCGCGCACGATGCCGTCGCCGACCGACAGGTAGTAGCGGGCAAGATCGATCTTGGTCTCACCTCGAGTGGGGAAGTAGATCCGGTCCGGGTTGGTGATCCGGACCCTCCGGTGGCCGATCTCCAGCTCGACGGCCGGTGAACCGCTCAATCCCGCCAGCGTCTTTTTTGTTTGTAGGCCTTGACGTGGCTTGCGATGAGCATCACCACAAGCACGGTGCCAAGGATGATCAGGTACACGTCCTCGACGTGGCTGGTGTGATTGCCGATGAGCATCGCGAACAGCGCAAAGGCGGTGAACCATCCGGCGGCCTTGCCGGCCCGGGGAAAGCTGCCGTGCCAGCCCCAATCGACGGAGGGCTCCTGTTCGGCATCGTCGAAACTTGAGTGGGTCGAGTGCGCCTCGGTGGAATGTTGGTCTGTCACAGCCACAGCGGCATCATCGCATACCGCCCGGGAGCTGGCGGGACCCGGCAGTACGCCGCTCCCGCCAGCCGAGCACGCTCAGTACCGCCACACTCCTCGTCGCCCAACGGCGAGCCGGTAGATTATCAACAGGATGAGCGATCCGATGATCGCGGCAACCCAGGTCTGGAGATTCCAAAACGTCTCCAGTCCTCGGCCGAAAATGGCCTTGCCGATGAAGCCACCAATGACGGCCCCGATGATGCCCAACAGTATCGTGACGATGAATCCGCCGGGGTCATTACCCGGCATGATCAACTTTGCGATGGCTCCGGCCACCAGCCCGAGAACAATCCAACCGAGAATGCCCATGCCCGACTCCCTCCGTGAGCGGTCACGATCAGTGTGATCGGTGTGAGGTCACCTCGCACGCATAAACATGCTGCGGTCGGGAACAATGACCTAGATGGACCTGTCTGATCCTCCTCGCACGGTGCTGCTACTGGGCAGCACCGGATCGATCGGCGTCCAGGCGCTGGACGTGATGCGGCGCAATCCGCACCGTTTCCGGGTGGTCGGGCTGGCTGCGGGCGGCGCTGATCCGCAGGCGCTGGCCGCACAGGTACTGCAGACCGGCGCGCCCGCGGTGGCCGTGGCGCGGGGCCGGGCCGCGCAGGATCTGCAGCTGGCGATCTTCGCCGAGGCGCAACGGTGCGGGTACAACCAGGGTGGCTACCGGATGCCGCGGATCCTGGTCGGCCCCGATGCGGTGGTGGAGCTCGTCGCGACCCAGCCGGCCGATGTGGTGCTCAACGGTGTGACCGGTTCCCGCGGCCTGGCCCCGACGCTAGCCGCGCTGCGCAGCGGCGCCACCCTGGCCCTGGCCAACAAGGAGTCCCTGGTGGCAGGTGGCACCCTGGTCACCCGCGCGGCTGCACCCGGCCAGGTCGTGCCGGTGGATTCCGAGCACTCCGCACTCGCCCAGTGCCTGCGCGCCGGCAGCCGCGCTGAGGTGGCACGGCTGGTGTTGACCGCGTCGGGAGGCCCTTTTCGCGGCCGCCGCCGTGCGGAACTCGATGGGGTCACCGCGGAGCAGGCACTGGCGCATCCAACCTGGCGGATGGGCCCGGTGGTCACGGTGAACTCGGCGACCCTGGTGAACAAAGGGCTCGAACTGATCGAGACGCACCTGCTGTTCGACATCCCCTACGACCGCATCGACGTGGTGGTGCATCCGCAGTCGGTGATTCACTCGATGGTCACCTTCACCGACGGTTCGACGATCGCCCAAGCCAGCCCACCGGACATGCGGTTGCCGATCGCGCTGGCACTGGGTTGGCCGGACCGGGTTGCCGACGCCGCCCCGGCGTGTGACTTCGCCAGCCCGACGAGCTGGACGTTCGAACCGGTGGACGCCGAGACCTTCCCCGCCATCGAGCTGGCCAAAGCGGCCGGTGCCGCAGGCGGCTGCGTGCCGGCGGTGTTCAATGCGGCCAACGAGGAGGCGGTGGCCGCCTTCTTGGCCGGCCGCATCCCGTTTCATGGCATCGTCGACGCGGTATCAGCTGTGTTGGATGAGTCGTCAGGGTGGCAAGCCGACCCCACTACGGTGGACGACGTGCTGGCCGCCGAGGACTGGGCTCGGAGCAGGGCCACCGAGTTGCTCGGTGGCCGCCTCGCGAGCGGAGTAGGGGGCCTGCATGAGGAGCCCTGAGTGAGGAGGAGCCCTACATGAGGAGGAGCACAGCGTGACGTTCGTGCTGGGGGTAGTGCTGTTCGCGGTCGGCATCGGGATCTCCATCGCCTTGCACGAGGCCGGCCACCTGGGCAGCGCGAAAGCCTTCGGGATGAAGGTGCGTCGCTACTTCATCGGCTTCGGTCCCACGTTATTTTCGTTCCGGCGGGGCGAGACCGAGTACGGGCTGAAATTGATCCCGGCCGGTGGTTTCTGTGACATCGCCGGCATGACCGCGCTGGAGGAGCTGTCCGACCCGGATGACCGCAGGCGCGCGTTCATCCGGTTCCCCGCCTGGCAGCGGGTGGTGGTGTTATCCGCGGGCGCGCTGACCCATTTCGTTCTGGGCGTCGTGCTGATCTACGCGATGGCGGTGTCGACCGGCCTGCCCAATCTCAATCCGGCGCCGACGCCTGCGGTGGTGTCCGCGGTCAGCCCGTGCATCGCGATGCGGACCGATGGTTCCTGCCAGCCGGGCTCCCCGGCGCCGGCCCGGGATGCGGGGTTGCA
The DNA here is from genome assembly GCA_035606945.1 of Pseudonocardiaceae bacterium. Lineage (GTDB taxonomy): Bacteria > Actinomycetota > Actinomycetes > Mycobacteriales > Pseudonocardiaceae. The sequence goes on along the minus strand of DATNDR010000005.1, from coordinate 161,148 downwards.
GCCGGGCGATCGGGTGCTGGCGGTGGCCGGCACCCCGGTGCGCGACTTCGATGATCTCGTTGCCGCCATCCACAGCCGTTCCGGCCCTACCGAGGTGCGGTTCCAGCGTGAAGGCCAGCAACGCACTGTGGTGATCGATGTCGCCCGGGTCCCGATATCGGCGTTGGGTGGCAAGGGTGATGAGGTTGTCGGGGCGATCGGGGTATCGCCGCCGCGCCAGCCCGCCGTGACACCGCGCTACGGCCCGGTGGACGCGGTCGGCAAGACCGTCAGTTTCACCGGCACCATGTTCGCCAATACCTGGCAGGGCGTGAAGCAGTTCCCGCAGCGGGTTCCCGCGCTGCTGGACCGGATCGCCGGGCAGGACCGGCCGGATACCCCGTTCAGCGTGGTCGGAGCCAGCGTGCTCGGTGGCGACGCCGCAGGTTTCGGTGCGTGGTGGTTCTTCCTGTTCCTGCTGGTGGCGATGAATTTGTTCCTCGGGGTGTTCAACCTGTTGCCGCTGCTTCCGCTGGATGGCGGGCACATCGCGGTCAATGTCTACGAAGCCATCCGCAATGCCATCCGGCGGGCCACCGGGCGCGCGAATGGACCCCCGGTCGACTACAACCGGCTGATGCCGCTGACCTACGCGGTCGTGCTCGTGTTCATCGGCGTGAGCCTGTTGACCATCACCGCAGACATCGTCAACCCGATCCGCCTACATCGATAAGGCTCGCCGCGATGACTCCCATGACGATAGGTATGCCCGCCGTCCCGCCGGTGCTCGCCCAGCGCCGCAAGACCCGCCAGCTGCAGGTGGGAACCGTGGGGGTGGGCAGCGACCACCCGGTGTCGGTGCAGTCGATGACCACCACGCTGACTGCCGACATCAACGCCACCTTGCAGCAGATCGCCGAACTGACTGCAGCGGGCTGCGACATCGTGCGGGTGGCCGTGCCCAGCGCCGACGACGCCGAGGCGCTGCCGGCCATCGCACGCAAGTCCCGCATCCCGGTGATCGCCGATATTCACTTCCAGCCCAAGTACGTTTTCGCCGCTATCGATGCCGGGTGCGCGGCGGTCAGGGTCAACCCCGGCAATATCAAGAAGTTCGACGACCGGGTCGCCGAGATCGCCAAGGCCGCGAAGGACGCCGGTATCCCGATCCGGATCGGCGTCAACGCCGGCTCGCTGGATCCCAAGATCTTGGCCAAGCACGGCAAGGCGACCCCGGAGGCGCTCGTCGAATCCGCGCTGTGGGAGGCGAGCCTGTTCGCCGAGCACGACTTCCACGACATCAAGATCTCGGTGAAACACCACGACCCGGTCGTCATGGTGCGGGCCTACCAGCAGCTCGCGGCGCGATGCGACTACCCGTTGCACCTCGGCGTCACCGAAGCCGGCCCGGCCTTCCAGGGCACCATCAAGTCAGCCACCGCGTTCGGGGCGTTGCTCAGCCAGGGCATCGGCGACACCATCCGGGTCTCGCTGTCCGCGCCGCCGGTCGAGGAGGTCAAGGTCGGTCTCCAGATCCTGGAATCACTGAACCTGCGGACCCGCCGGTTGGAGATCGTGTCGTGCCCGTCGTGCGGGCGAGCCCAGGTGGATGTCTACAAGCTCGCCGAGGAGGTGACCGCTGGCCTGCAGGGCATGGAGGTGCCGCTGCGGGTGGCGGTGATGGGCTGCGTGGTCAACGGGCCGGGAGAGGCCCGCGAAGCCGATCTCGGAGTGGCCTCGGGCAACGGCAAGGGTCAGATCTTCGTCCGCGGTGAAGTGATCAAGACCGTGCCCGAGGCGCAGATCGTCGAAACCCTCATCGAGGAAGCCTTCCGGTTGGCCGAGGAAAGTTCACCGGAGGGTTCCTGATCCGGCCGGTGACTGTTCTGGCAGGCTATGCGGGTGCTCAAGCACGCGAGCGCGCACCTGCTGGACGACCGCCATGCACGCAGTGTCCGTGCGGTGCTGGCCACGGATCCGGTGATGTCCTGCATGGTCGCAGCGCGGATCGAAAACGGTGGCCTGGATCCTTGGCGGCTCGGCGGTGAGCTGTGGGGTTTCACCAGTGATCCGGAACGGGGGCGCGACGCGCAGTTAACTGGGCTGTGCTTCTCCGGGGCCAACTTCGTGCCGCTGTGCGGGGGACGTTCGGCGATGCGCGCCTTCGCTGATCGGGCGGCCTGCCGGGCCAGGTGCTGTTCGTCGATGGTGGGACCGGCCGACCAGGTGCTCGCGCTGTGGTCGCGCCTCGGTGAGTGCTGGGGGCCGGCCCGCGAGGAGCGACCGGACCAGCCGCTGCTGGTGCTCGCCGGACCGCCCATGGTGCCGGCCGATCCGCTGGTGCGGGCGGTGCGTCCGAACGAGTTGGATCGGTACCTGCCGGCCGCCGTGGCGATGTTCACCGAGGAGGTGGGGATCGATCCCCGGCTTCCCGACGGGGGCGCCGGGTACCGGACCCGGGTCGCGGAGTTGATCGCGGCGGGCCGGGCATTCGCCCGGTTCGAGTCCGGTGAGGTGGTGTTCAAGGCGGAGATCGGGGCGATGTCGTCCACAGTCGGTCAAATACAGGGCGTCTGGGTGCATCCCGACCGGCGTGGGCAGGGATTGGCGGCAGCCGCGACCGCGGCCGTGGTGCTGCGCCTTCAGCGGCTGGGCCGGGTCGCCAGCCTCTACGTCAATGCCTACAACCAGCCGGCCCGCGCCGCGTACCGGCGGGTCGGTTTCACCCAGGTGGGTTGCTTCGCCACGGTGCTGTTTTGACAACTGTCGCTCACCGTCGCTGGAGCGAACCGGCTAGAGGCATACTCGCGGCCGTGCGCCGACAACGTCCGGTAACCGCCGTGCTGGCGGCCCTGACGGTGACGCTCACCCTGATAGCGTCGCTGCTGGCCGGTTGCGGGATTTTCGGGTCCGATCCGCGTGACGCCGCATCCGCGTTCCTGGAGGCGCTGGCCCGGGGTGACGCCGCCGGAGCTGGACGGCTCACCGACGATCCGGCTGCCGCAACCGCCGTGATCCGGCAGGTCCGTGACGAACTGAAGCCGCAGAGCGTGCAGTTCGCCGTGGGTGATACCCGTGCCGGCGACCAGATTGCCTCGGCGTCGTTCTCCGCGGTCTGGAATCTGGGTCGCAACCGGGTATGGCGATACGGGGGCGGTTTCGATCTCGTCCCGGCGCCGACGGCCGAAGGCTGGGCTGTGCGGTGGAGTCCAGCGGTGCTGCACCCGCGCTTGGCCGCGCAGCAGCGGTTGGCGCTGCGCGACATCCCGGTGGACCCGCCCACCGTCGTCGACCGGGCTGGGGCGCCGCTGTTCAGCTGGCAAACCGTGGTCACCGTCGCGCTGGACCGCAGCAAGACTCCGGATCTGGCCGCGGTTGCCGCCCCGTTGGCGGCTGCCCTGGGGCAATTCGATCCCATGATCACCGAGCAGTCGATCATCGCGGGCGCCAACGCGGCCCCGGCCGGACAGCCCAGTGCGGTGGCGGTGCTGAGGGAGAGCGATTACCAATCGGTGCGGGATCGCATCCACGACCTGCCCGGGCTGAGTTTTCCCACCCAACGGCAGCTACTGGGGCCCGACCGTGGTTTCGCCACCCAGCTGGTGCCCGGCATTCGTGCGGTAGTCGCGCGGCAACTCGACAACGCCGCCGGGTGGCGCATCGTCACGGTGAACCCGATGGGCGAGGAGGTCGAAACCCTGGCCTCCCAGCAGCCACATGCGGTACCGACCATGACCACCACGGTCGATCGTGGCGTACAGACCGCCGCAGAACGTGCTGTCGACACGGTGTCCAACGCCGCGGTGATCGTGGCACTCCAGCCGTCCAGCGGGGAAATCCTCGGGGTGGCGCAGAACGGCGCGGCCGACGCCCAGGGTCCGCTGGCGCTGACCGGGCGCTACCCACCCGGCTCCACTTTCAAGATTGTCACGGCGGTGGCGGCGCTGGAGGCCAAGCAGGTCACGGTGGATTCGCCGGTGGCCTGCCCGGCGACCACCATCGTCGGCGAGCGGGTAGTGCCCAATGACCACTTGTTCGACCTGGGCACGGTGCCCCTGCACACCGCGTTCGCCCGCTCCTGCAACACCACCTTCGCGCAGCTGGCGGCCCGTCTGGGAGCTGGTGCGTTGACCGATGCGGCAAGCCAGATGGGCATCGGCATGGACTACGACATCGCCGGCATCACCACCGTCACCGGTCAGGTCCCACCCTCGGAGTCGATGGTGCGGCGCGCGGAGAACGGCTTCGGGCAGGGACGGGTACTCGCCAGCCCGTTCGGGATGGCGCTGGTCGCCTCGACCGTGGCGGCCGGCGGCAAACTCCCCACCCCGGTTCTGATCAGAGGCATACCGACCCACGTGGCGCTGGGGCCGGTGGCCCCGATGCCGCGCGCGGTCGCCGATGCGCTGCGCGTGATGATGCGAGAGGTGGTCACCCAGGGCACCGCGCAGTCCCTGGCGGGCCAGGGTCAGCTCTACGGCAAGACCGGCACCGCGGAAGACAACCCAACCGACGCGCACGGCTGGTTCGTCGGGTTCCGTGGCGACCTCGCCTTCGCGACCCTGGTCGTCGGCGCGGGTTCATCCGGTCCAGCGCTGGACGTCTCCGGACACTTCCTGTCCGCACTGCCTTCGCCGTGACCGCCGAGGTCGGGCTTAGAGTGGGGGTATGCCCGTGAGAACGCCCTTGCGCCCTGGCGTGCAGACACCGATGCGTCCGGTACCGCCGGAGATCCGACGGCCGGAGTACGTCGGTAAGGCTGCGCCCAGACCCTGCACCGAATCGTCGATCCAGCCGTCCGAGGTGATCGAGGCGATGCGGGTAGCGGGCAAGATCGCCGCGCAAGCACTCGCGGAGGGCGGGCGGATGGTGGCTCCCGGCGTCACTACCGACGAGGTGGACCGGGTAGTGCATGAGTTTCTCGTCGACCACCGCGCTTATCCCTCGACGCTGGGCTACAAGGGCTTCCCCAAGTCGTGCTGCACCTCGCTGAACGAGGTGATCTGCCACGGCATCCCGGACTCGACCGTGATCGAGGACGGCGACATCGTCAACATCGACGTCACCGCCTTCATCGGTGGCGTGCACGGCGACACCAACGCCACCTTCCTCGCCGGTGACGTCGCTGAAGAGGACCGGTTGCTGGTCGAGCGCACCCACGAGGCGATGATGCGTGGGATCCGGGCGGTGCGCCCCGGCCGGCAGCTCAACGTGATCGGGCGGGTCATCGAGGCCTACGCCAAGCGCTTCGGCTACGGCGTCGTTCGCGACTTCACCGGCCACGGGATCGGCCGCTCCTTCCACGGCAAGCTGGTCGTGCTGCACTACGACGAGCCCGCCGTGGACACCGTGCTGGCGGAGGGCATGACGTTCACCATCGAGCCGATGATCACGTTGGGCACCATCGACTACGACGTGTGGCCCGACCGCTGGACGGTGACCACCAAGGACAAGCAGCGCACCGCCCAGTTCGAGCACACTCTGGTCGTCACGGCGGATGGGGCGCAGATCCTGACGCTGCCCTAGACACCACATTCATGCGTGGCGCGTTGCTGGTCGCCGGCACCACCTCGGATGCGGGTAAGAGCGTGCTGGTGGCCGGAATCTGCCGGTGGCTGGCCCGCCGCGGCGTGGCGGTGGCGCCGTTCAAGGCCCAGAACATGTCCAACAACTCGGTGGTCACGCCCGACGGTGGGGAGATCGGCCGGGCCCAGGCGATGCAGGCCGCAGCCTGCGGCATCGAGCCCGGGGTGCGGCTCAACCCGGTCTTGCTCAAACCGGGTTCCGACCGGTGCGCTCAGGTGGTGGTGCTCGGACGGGCGTACGGCACGGTGTCGGCTTCGTCCTACCGCCACCGTAAGGCTGAGCTCCTCGACGTCGCGCTGAGCGCGCTGGCGGCGTTACGGGCCGAGCACGAGGTGGTGATCTGCGAGGGCGCCGGATCCCCCACTGAGATCAACCTGCGGGCCACCGACATCGCCAACATGGGCTTGGCCCGCGCTGCCGAGCTGCCGGTGGTGGTAGTGGGGGATATCGACCGCGGCGGTGTGCTCGCGCACCTGTTCGGCACCGTGGCGTTGCTGTCGGCCGCCGATCAGGCATTGGTGGCCGGATTCGTGATCAACAAGTTCCGCGGTGATCCGGATCTGCTCGCCCCTGGTGTGGCGCAGTTGCAGGCATTGACCGGCCGGCCCAGCTACGGGGTGTTGCCGTTCTCCGATGAACTGTGGCTGGATGCCGAGGACTCGCTGGCCTACCCGACCGATGGTGTGGTCGGTCGGCCGGCCCCGCCGGTGGGTGCGCAGTGGTTGCGGGTGGCCGCCGTGCGGTTACCGCGCATTTCCAACGGTACCGACGTCGACGCGCTGGCCTGTGAGCCGGGAGTGGCCGTGCGGTACGTCACCGAGCCCTCCCGGTTGGCTGACGCCGACCTGGTGGTGCTGCCCGGCTCCAAGTCCACAGTGGCAGATCTGGCCTGGTTACATCGAACCGGGCTGGCCGCCGCCGTGGCGGCCCATGCCAAGGCGGGACGGCCGGTACTGGGCATCTGCGGCGGCTACCAGATGCTCGGCCGCGTCATCGTCGATGACGTCGAATGTTGCGCCGGCCAGGTCGCCGGCCTGGGGTTGCTGGATCTCGAGGTGGTCTTCGACCCCGTCAAACATCTGGGGCGCCCGTCGGGCACCGCGTTAGGCGAGCCGGTCAGCGGCTACGAGATCCACCACGGCCGGGTGGTGCATCGGGGCGAGCCTGCCCTGGTGACCGATGCGGACGAGGGTTCCGACGGTGGTCATGTGCTGGGCACCCACTGGCACGGCTTGCTGGACAACGACGCGTTTCGCCGCGCCCTACTGCGCCGGGTAGCCCAGCGTGCTGGCCGACCCGACTTCCGCCCTGCGCCCGGCACCGACGTCGCCGCGATGCGCGATGCCCAACTGGATCTGCTCGGCGATCTGGTGTCAGCACACCTGGACACCACTGCATTGGCCGATCTGATCGACCACGGCCCCCCGCCCGGCCTGCCGTTCATCCCCCCAGGCGCCGCCGATGGCTGAACCCGTGTTCGGAGTGCGGGCACGCGGCTCCACACTCGGTCGTGAGCTGCGCGGTGGTCTGGTCACCTTCGTCACGATGTCCTACATCGTGGTGCTCAACCCGTTGATCCTGGGCAGCTTCGATGCCGCCGGCCTGGGTGCCAAGCGGGACGTGCTGGGGGCAGTGCTGCCGGTGGCGCAGGTTGCTGCGGTCACCGCGCTGGTGGCCGGGGTGATGACGCTGCTGTTCGGGGCGATCGCCAACTATCCGTTCGCGATCGCCACCGGATTGGGCATCAACACCCTGGTCGCGGTCAGCATCGCGCCGCAGGTCAGCTGGCCCGAGGCGATGGGCCTGGTGGTGGTCGACGGGCTGATCATCATGCTGCTGGCGGCCACCGGGTTCCGGACGGCGGTGTTCAACGCGGTGCCGGCTGAGCTGAAGGCCGCGATCGCGGTCGGCATCGGATTGTTCATCAGCTTCATCGGGCTGGTCGACGCCGGGTTCGTCCGCCGGATCCCGGACGCGGCGCACACCACGGTGCCAGTCACTCTGGGCATCGGCGGTTCGATCGCGTCCTGGCCGACGCTGGTGTTCGTGGTCGGGCTGGTGCTCACCGGGGTGCTGGTAGCCCGCCGGGTACGGGCGGCAATCCTCATCGGCGTGCTGGCCAGCACCGTGCTCGCAACCGTGATCGAGGCCATCGCCAGGGTCGGACCGTCCAACGGCACCAACCCCAAGGGCTGGAACCTGGGATACCCGGCGCTGCCCAGGCGAGTGGTCGGGCTGCCGGACCTCTCCCTCGTCGGTGACGTTTCCCTGGGCGCCTTCACTCGCCTGCCGGTGCTCACGGTCAGCCTGCTGGTGTTCACCCTGGTGCTGGCCAACTTCTTCGACGCGATGGGCACCATGACCGGGCTCGGTCGGCAAGCCGGGCTGCTGCGCCCGGACGGCCAGCTGCCCCGGGTGGGCCGGGCGCTGCTGGTCGAGGGTTTGGGCGCGGTGGCCGGCGGGGCGGCGTCGGCCTCGTCGAACACCGTTTACGTCGAATCTGCATCCGGGATCGCCGAGGGCGCCCGAACCGGCCTGGCCAACCTGGTCACCGGCCTGCTGTTTCTGGCCGCGATGTTCTTCACCCCGCTCTACGAGGTGGTGCCGATCGAAGCGGCCGCACCGGCGCTGGTGGTGGTCGGCGCGCTGATGGTGCGGCAGGTCCGGGATATCGACTTCACCGACTTCTCGATGGCGCTGCCGGCGTTTCTGACCATCGTGGTGATGCCGTTTACCTACTCGATCGCCAACGGGATCGGCGCCGGCTTCGTCAGCTACGTGCTGCTGCGAACCGCGACCGGCCGGGGTGGGCAGGTGCACCCGCTGATGTGGGGGGTGGCGGTGGCTTTCCTCGGGTATTTCGCAGTCGAACCCATCCAGGCGCTTTTGGTCTAGTTGACCTGACTAGACCAAGTAAATATCGTGACATGATGACGAAGCAGGTGAACGTCTACGAGGCCAAGACGCAACTGTCCAAGTTGCTGGAGCAGGTCGAGGCCGGCGAAGAGATCGTCATCGCGCGCCACGGCAGGCCGGTAGCGCGGCTAGTGCCTCTCCAGCGGACCCCTGTGCACCGAGTGCCCGGAGGGTGGAAGGGCAAGGTGTGGATGTCGCCTGACTTTGATGAGCCAGACCCGGAACTGGAGGACTTGTTCTACAACAGTCCGATCTTTCCTGCGGAAAGCGATCGTTTGTGAGCCTGCTGCTCGACACGAACGTATTGATCTGGTGGCTGGAGGAGTCGCTGCGGCTGGGTCAGCAGGCTCGCGAGATGATCGCGGTGGAGCCCGAGGTCGTCGTATCAGCGGTCAGCGCACTGGAGGTTGCAGCCAAGGCGGCGATCGGCAAACTACGGGTGCCCGGTGACCTCGTTGAGCAGATCGCCGAACAGAGGATGATCGAACTGCCGGTGACGGTGCGGCACGGCTTGGCTGTGGGGCAGCTGCCGCTACACCACCGTGACCCGTTCGACCGGTTGCTCATCGCGCAGGCTCGATGCGAAGGGCTCACGATCGTCACCGCGGATCGCGCATTCGCCGCCTACGACGTGCCGATCATGGCGGCCGGTCTTTAGCCCCGCAGAACGCGGTGAGCTAGCCGGAACCAGGAACGCCCTTGGACGTCTGTTTCGGTGCGCGGGCTTTGGAGGCATCATGGGCGCAATCATCAAAGGGATATTCGCCAATCTTGTTCTCGCCGCCACGGTGATCATGGCCGGTGCGGTACCGGCCCAGTCGGCGGTGCCGGACATTCCCGTACTCACCAGCATTCGCACCGGAACGCACCCCACCTTTGACCGGGTCGTGCTCGACTTGTCCGGGCCACGACCGCAGGCCGGCTCCCGGTTTGTCGACGAGCTGATCCGGGACGGTTCCGGCGAGGTTGAATGGCTCACCGGCGCGGCATTCGCCGAGGTGCATGCCACGCCTTCGCAGGCGCATGATGACGCCGGCCATCCCAGCTATCCGGGGCCGAAAAAATTTCGCACCCCCAACCTCGGGAACGTCATGGCCGTTGCGATCACCGGAGATTACGAGGGCGTGCTGTCGCTGGGGATCGGGATGCGCAAGCAGACCTGGCTCAACGTCTTCACGTTGAGCAACCCGACTCGGGTGGTCATCGACGTCGGTCGGTGAGGCTAGCCTCACTCGGATGCGGATCCTGCTGCTGTCCACCGCGGACACCGACCTGCTCGCCGCCCGGGCCTGCAGCGCCGAGTACCGGCTTGCCAACCCGGCCCGGATCGAGCCCACCGAACTCCTCACGTTGCTCGACGGCGTGGATGTGGTGCTGCTGCGGTTGCTCGGCGGTCGGCGGGCCTGGGAGTCCGGGCTTGACGAGCTGCGGCGCGCTGGCGTGCCGATGGTGTGCGTCGGTGGCGAGGCTACCCCCGATGCGGAATTGATGGCGCTGTCCACGGTCCCCGCCGGGGTGGTCGCTGAGGCACTGCGTTACCTGGTTGCCGGTGGACCGGCGAACCTCGCCCAGCTGGCCCGGTTTTTGTCCGACACGGTGCTGCTCACCGGAGAGGGCTTCGAGCCGCCGGCACCTACCCCGGACTACGGCGTCCACGATGCGCGCGAGCCTGAACCGCGACGCCCCACCGTCGGCATCGTGTTCTACCGGGCGCACGCACTGGCCGGCAACACCAGCTTTGTCGACGTCCTGGCCGCCGCCCTGCGCGCGGCCGGAGCCAACGCGCTGCCGGTGTTCTGCGGCTCGCTGCGGGGCTTGGACGACACCCACGCCAGCGGGTTACGGGCCCTGCTTGGCCGCTGCGACGCGGTGGTGACCACGGTGCTCGCCGCCGGCGGCAGCGCCGGCAGTGACGGTACCGGCGACTGGGATTCCGGCGCGCTGGCCGCACTGGACGTGCCCGTCGTGCAGGGCCTGTGCCTGACCTCGTCACGGGCAGCCTGGCAGGCCAGCGGTGCGGCGCTGTCCCCGCTGGATGCGGCTATGCAGGTCGCGATCCCGGAGTTCGACGGCCGCTTGGTTTCGGTGCCGTTCTCATTCAAGGAACCGGGTCCCGACGGGATCCCGGTCTACGTCGCCGACCCCGAGCGGGTCGCCCGGGTCGCCGGCACCGCAGTCGCGCTGGCCCGGTTGCGGCATGTCCCGGCGGCAAGCAAGCGGCTGGGGATCGTGCTGTCGGCTTACCCGACCAAGCATGCCCGGATCGGCAACGCGGTGGGGTTGGACACCCCGGCATCGGCTGTGGTGCTGCTGCGGGCGCTGGCCGAGGCCGGTTACGACCTCGGTGGGCTGGATGTCGAAGCGCTCGACGGTGACACCCTGATTCACCGGCTGATCGCCGCCGGCGGGCACGACGTCGAATGGCTCACCGAGGAGCAGATGGCCGGCGCCGCCATCCGGGTGCCCGCCGCACAGTACGCCGAGTGGTTCGCCGAGTTGCCCACCCCGTTGCAGGAGTCGGTGGTGGCAGCATGGGGCCGGCCGCCCGGGCAGCTGTACGTGTCGGACGGCGCGATCTATGTCGGCTCGCTGCGGTTCGGCAACGTGGTGCTGCTGATCCAGCCGCCGCGCGGATTCGGCGAGAACCCGGTGGCGATCTATCACGATCCCGAGCTGCCGCCGTCGCACCAGTACCTGGCTGCCTACCGGTGGCTGGAGCAGTCGTTCAACGCGCACGCGCTGATCCACCTGGGCAAGCACGGCAACCTGGAGTGGCTGCCCGGCAAGGGGCTGGGGCTGGCCGCGCCGGACGCTCCGGACGCGGTGCTGGGCAACCTGCCGCTGGTGTACCCGTTCATCGTCAACGACCCCGGCGAGGGCACCCAGGCCAAGCGCCGGGCGCACGCCACCATCGTCGACCACCTGATCCCGCCGATGGCGCGCGCCGACAGCTACGGTGACCTGGCCCGCCTGGAGCAGCTGCTCGACGAGTACGCCACCATGGCGGCGCTGGACCCGGACAAGCTGCCCACCCTGCGCGGGCAGATCTGGACGCTGATCCAGAGCGCCCAGCTGCACCACGACCTAGGCGCCGAGGCGCCGCCGGGGGAGGCTGATTTCGACGAGTTCGTGCTGCACCTCGACGGCTACCTGTGCGAGATCAAAGATGTGCAGATCCGCGACGGGCTGCACGTGCTGGGACGCGCACCCGAGGGTGATGAGCTGGTCAACGACGTGCTCGCGGTACTGCGCGCCCGCCAGGTGTTCGGCTCCGGAGCGTCGCTACCCGGCTTGCGCGCGGCCATCGCCGGATACCTCGGGTTGGACGAGCAGGGCGCGCTGGCTCACGTCGACCGATTGGAATCGCTGGCGCGCACGCTCGTGGAGGCCACCCAGGCGGCCGGTTGGGGCGCGGCGAAGGTGCCCACCGTGGTCGCCGACGTCCTCGGCGAGCCGGACGCCGTAGTGGTGTCGGTGTTGCGCTTCGGGTGCACCGAGCTGGTGCCCCGGCTGGCCGGCACCCCCGCAGAGATCACCAATGTGCTACGCGCACTGGAGGGTCGCTTCATCGAGCCCGGGCCGTCCGGGTCACCGACCCGCGGGCTGATCTCGGTGCTGCCGACCGGGCGCAACTTCTACTCGGTGGATCCCAAGTCCATCCCGACTCGCAACGCCTTCGACGTCGGCGCCGCGCTGGCTGACTCGCTGCTGGAACGCCACCGCGCCGACACCGGAACGTGGCCCGACTCGGTGGGTCTCACCGTCTGGGGCACGTCGGCGATGCGCACTCAAGGCGACGACATCGGCGAGGTGCTGGCCCTGCTCGGGGTCCGCCCGGTGTGGGATGACGCCTCCCGCCGCGTCACCGGCGTCGAGGTGATGTCGTTGCCGGAGCTCGGCCGGCCGCGCATCGATGTGGTGGTGCGGATCTCCGGCTTCTTCCGGGACGCCTTCCCCCACGTGGTTACGTTGCTTGACGATGCCATAGCCGCTATTGCCATGTTGGACGAGCCGGCGGAGCACAACTACGTCGCCGCCCATTACCGGGCCGATCTCGCCGCACACGGTGACGACCGGCGCGCCCGGACCCGGATCTTCGGTTCCAAGCCCGGCGCTTACGGCGCCGGACTGCTACCGCTGATCGACAGCCGGCAGTGGCGCACCGACGCCGACCTCGCCGAGGTCTACGCCACCTGGGGCGGTTACGCCTATGGACGCGGGCTCGACGGGGCGGCCGCTCGCCAGGACATGGAACACGCCTTCCGGCGTATCACGGTAGCGGCTAAGAACGTCGACACCCGCGAGCACGACATCGCCGATTCCGACGACTATTTCCAGTACCACGGCGGGATGGTGGCCATGGTGCGGTCCCTCACGGGACACAGTCCGGGCGCCTACATCGGTGACTCCGCGGTGCCGCACGCCGTCAAGACCCGTTCACTGGCCGAAGAGACCCGCCGGGTGTTCCGGTCCCGGGTGGTCAACCCGCGCTGGATCGCCGCCATGCAGCGCCACGGCTACAAGGGCGCATTCGAACTGGCCGCCACGGTTGACTGCCTGTTCGGTTTCGACGCCACCGCGGGTGTGGTCGAGGACTGGATGTACCACCAGCTCGCCGAGTCCTACATCTTCGATTCCGGCGTGCAGCAGTTCCTGCGGCGGTCCAACCCCTGGGCTTTGCGCGGGATGACCGAACGGCTGCTCGAGGCTGCTGACCGGGGTTTGTGGGCCCAGCCCGATCCGGCGGACCTCGACGCGTTGCGAGCGGTTTATCTGGATCTGGAGGGTGACCTGGAAGGGCCGTGACAGCCGTTCAATGCCGGATCAGTGCCCGTCGGTGCTGAAGTGCGCGAAGTTCACCGGCCCCGGCCAGCGTCCACCCCATTTCCACCCGGCTGCGTCGAATGCACGCACCACCGGGCCGCCGTCGAGAATCATGCCGGAGCGCACCCGGTTGCGACTGAGGTAGGAGGAGGCCAGCTCAGGCACCACCAGGTCACCGCTGACGTACGGGTTGTGGAACGGGTTGAGGTCGATGGCCAGCCCGAAGGCCTGCGCCGGCCACTGGGCCTGACCACGCTTCGGACGGCAGATGAATCCCTCGGTGTTGTTACGGTCCCCGGTTGGCGGCAGGTTCAGCTCGGCTCCCGGAGAGATTCGCATCTCCTCGATGGGAAAGCCGGCAGCGAACAGCTTCTTGAACACCTCGACCACGGTTTGCGCGACGGCGGCACTGACCAGCATCTCGCCGGTGTGTGCGCGGGCGTCGAAGCCTCGAAACGACATGGTGAGGTAGCGCAGTTGCTCCGGTCTCACCGGGCAAGCTGGGGTCCAACTGCTGCGGGCCAGCACCTCGGGGGACACCGGACCGATCGCGGACACAAAGGCCTTGGTGGGGGGCGGAGGCAGCCGGTCGATGGTGGGCAGCCGCCGGTCCACCAGCGCGGGGGGCGTCGATCGCACCACGCCGTAGCCGTCTCGACGCCGTGGCAGCGGAGTCGCGCCCAGGATCCACGGCTGCACCGGGCCGGCCGCGGTGTTCGGCTGCCCGGCCGGCATCCGGAAGGCTGCCGCGGGTGTCTGCTGCACAGCAGGAACCTGGTGGTAGGCAGCAGCGCCGTGACCGCCCACCAGGAGAGCACCTGCGAGCACCCCGCTCAGGTACCTCCTGACGATGAGCCGCTGGGCCCGGTGCTGCGCCACCGCCCCACGATGTCAGATGGTCTGGTAGGCAGGAGCGGTGGACCACACTGTGCTACACCGCAGGCTCGCTGCTGACCTGTCTACTGCGATGATCTATGCCCTGTTGCGGTTGCGAGTCGAGGTCTTCGTCGTCGAGCAGAACTGCCCGTATCAGGAGCTCGACGGCCATGACCTGGACCGGACGACCCGGCACTACTGGCTCGCGCCGCCGGACGCGATCGAGGACCCGCAGGCCACCCTACGGCTGCTGGAGCCCGTCGACGGTCAGTTCCGCATCGGCCGGTTGTGCACGGCCCGGCAGGCTCGGGGCCAAGGGGGGGTCCGGCGGCTGCTCGAAGCTGCGTTGGGCGAGGTCGGCGATGCCCCCTGTGTGGTCGACGTACCGCTCGACTGCGTCGAGTTGTTCGGCGCATTCGGCTTCGTGGTGGATGGCGCGCAGACCGCCGAAGGCGGCGTCGGGCAGGTGCCGATGCACCGCGATGCGTCGGCGCGGATGCGCTGAGCATGAGTACTGCCCGCTACCCGTTCTCGGCGATCGTCGGGCACGATGAGCTCCGGCTGGCCTTGCTGCTGACCGCCGTACACCCGGGGATCGGTGGGGTGCTCATCCGCGGGGAGAAGGGCACCGCGAAATCGACCGTGGTTCGGGCGCTGGCCGCGCTGCTGCCCACGGTGACCGCGGTATCGGGATGCCGGTTCGGTTGCGACCCGCTGTCCCCGGATCTGTTGTGCCCGGACGGCCCGCACGCCGCGGCAACCGGACGGGACATCCGCCCGGCGAAGCTGGTTGAGCTGCCCGTTGGCGCCACCGAGGACCGCCTGGTGGGCTCGCTGGACCTGCAACGCGCGCTGACCGAGGGCGTCTCGGCCTACCAACCGGGGTTGCTCGTCGCGGCGCACCGTGGCGTGCTGTATGTCGATGAGGTCAACCTGCTGGCCGACCACCTCGTCGATGTGCTGCTCGATGCCGCCGCGATGGGCCGCGCGCATGTCGAACGCGATGGCGTGTCGGTCTCCCATGCCGCGTCGTTCCTGCTGGTCGGCACCATGAATCCGGAGGAAGGCGAGCTGCGCCCGCAACTGCTGGACCGCTTCGGGCTGGCCGTGGAGGTAGCGGCCTCCCGCGATATCGAGACGCGGGCCGAGGTGATCCGCCGCCGGCTGAGCTATGAGGCGGACCCGGCCGGTTTCGCGGCGAACTGGCGAGGCCACGACGTTGCGCTGGCCGAGCAGATCGTGGCGGCCCGCTGCGCACTGCCGCGGGTGGTACTGCCGGATGGCGAGCTGCGCCGGATCGCCGCGGTGTGCGCCGCGTTCGAGGTCGACGGGATGCGTGCGGATCTGGTACTGGCCCGGACCGCGCTGGCGCACGCGGCCTGGCGGGGCGCCGACACGGTAGCTGAGGACGACATACGCGTCGCCGCCATGCTGGCGTTGCCGCACCGCCGCCGTCGCGACCCGTTCGACCAACCCGGTCTGGACCACGACCAACTGGAAGACGCCCTCCGCGCCCCCGACCCCCCGCCCGACGACCCCCCCGACGACCCACCCCCCAGTGGTTCCCACCCCGACATGGAGACATATCGGGGTTCTTCGGCCGCCGAGAACCCCGATATGTCTCCATGTCGGGCGGATGAGCCGGGCAGGGCGTTCCGGGCGCGGGTGATGGTGGTGCCCGGGGTGGGTGCGGGGACTCCGGGGCGGCGGTCGGTGGGTCGGACCAGCACCGGGCGCACAGTGCGGGCGGCGACGTCGGAGGGTAGTGGGTTGCACCTGCTGGGCACCTTGGCTGCCGCCGCGCCGCACCAGCGTGCCCGGGGGCGTCGCGGCCCGGGGTTGGTGCTGCGCCGAGGTGATGTCCGCTTGGCGGTCCGCAAGGGTAGGGAATCCAACCTGGTGCTGTTCGCTGTCGACGCGTCCGGCTCGATGGCCGCCCGGTCCCGGATGTCGGCGGTCAGCGGCGCGGTGCTGTCCTTGCTGCTGGATGCCTACCAGCGCCGGGACAAGGTCGGTCTGATCAGTTTCCGGGGTGCCGAGGCGCAGGTGGTGCTGCCACCGACGTCGGCGGTGGATGCCGCGGTCGCCCGGCTGCGCTGCCTGGGCACCGGCGGGCGCACCCCGCTGGCGGCGGGCCTGCTGTGCGCGGCGCGGGTGCTGGCCGCGGAGCGGTTGCGCGATCCCGCCCGCCGGGCGCTGCTCGTGGTGCTCACCGACGGTCGGGCCACCTCCTCCGGCGGGATGGAGGCCGGGCTGGCCGCGGCGGGACTGCTGCGCCGCGACGGGGTGGCCTCGATCGTGGTGGACTGCGAGTCCGGGCCGATCCGGCTGGGCTTACCCGACCGGATCGCGATCGCGATGGGCGGTGGCTGCGTCCGCTTGGAACAGCTGTCCGCCGACGCGGTGGCTGGAGTGGTCCGCGCTGCCCGGGGGGCTGCCTAGGGCTGTCAAGGCGAAACGGACGGCCCTAGTGTCGAACTCGGCGACGCCTGCCCATTCTTCAGGGAGTCCAGATGCCCCAAGGTGTACCGGTCCGGGTGCCCGACGATGGGTTGTCCACCCGGCAGCGGCGTAACCGGCCGCTGCTGATCGTCCACACCGGGGTGATGAAGGGCAAGTCCACGGCTGCCTTCGGGCTGGCGTTGCGCGGCTGGAGCGCGGGCTGGTCGATCGGGGTGTTCCAGTTCGTCAAGTCCGCGAAGTGGAAGGTGGGGGAGGAGGCCGCGTTCCGGGCGCTGGACGAGGTCCACCAGCGGACCGGGCAGGGCGGGCCGGTCGAGTGGCACAAGATGGGTGACGGCTGGTCCTGGACCCGCAAGCAGGGCACGCCAGAAGACCATGCCGCCGCCGCCGTACAGGGCTGGGCGGAGATCGCCCGCCGGCTGGCCGCGCAGGCCCACGACCTGTACGTGCTCGACGAGTTCAGCTACCCGCTGCACTGGGGATGGGTGAACACCGCCGAGGTGCTGGCCGCGCTGAGCGCCAGGCCCGGCCGGCAACACGTCGTGATCACCGGGCGGAACGCGCCGCCGGCGCTGCTCGACGCCGCCGACCTGGTGGTGGAGATGACCAAGGTCAAGCACCCGATGGACGCCGGTCAGAAGGGCCAGCGGGGGATCGAGTGGTGAACCTCGTGGTCGTTGCCGCGCCCGCCTCGGGAACCGGCAAGACCACCGTCGCCACCGGGTTGATGGCCGCGCTGCGCCGGCGGGACACCACCGTGGCCGCGTTCAAGGTCGGCCCGGACTACGTCGACCCGGGCTATCACGCGCTGGCCACCGGGCGTCCGGGCCGCAATCTCGACCCGGTGCTGGTGGGCGAGCAGCGTATCGCGCCGCTGGTCGCCCATGGTGCGGCCGGTGCGCAGGTCGCCGTGGTAGAGGGTGTGATGGGCCTGTTCGACGGCCGCGCCGGCACAACCGGCCACGGATCGACCGCCCAGGTAGCGGCCCTGCTGGAGGCACCGGTGCTGCTGGTCGTCGACGTGCGCGGGCAGGGCCGCAGCCTCGCGGCGCTACTGCACGGGTTTCGCTCGTTCGATGCCACTGTCCGCATTGCCGGGGTGGTGCTCAACCAGGTCGGCTCGGCACGTCACGAGCAAGTCTGCCGCGACGCATGCGCCGAGACGGGCCTGCCGGTGCTCGGTGCGTTGCGCCGGGACGACGCGCTGGCGGTGCCGTCGCGACACCTGGGGCTGGTCACCGCCGCCGAGCATGCCGCAGCGGCGGGTGTGGTGGCCCGCTGGGCCGACGCCGTGGCCGCCCAAGTCGATCTCGACACGGTGATGTCACTCGCCGCACCCGCACAGCCGGCGCCACGCTGGGATGTGGATGCTGAGGTCACACGGACACCCGGGGAGCCGGTGGTCGCGATGGCCGGTGGGCCGGCGTTCACTTTCGGCTACCCCGAGCACGCCGAGCTGCTCGCCGCCGCCGGGGCTACCGTCGCGGTCATCGACCCGCTGCGCGACGAGTCGCTGCCGCCGGGTACCGCCGGCCTGGTGCTGCCCGGAGGCTTCCCCGAATGCCATACCCAGGCCCTGTCGGCCAATGTGGCGCTGCGCGCCGACGTCGCCGCCCTGGCTCGCCGGGGCGCGCCCGTGCATGCCGAATGTGGTGGGCTGCTGTACCTGTGCCGGTCGGTGGACGGTGCTCCGATGTGCGGGGTGCTCGACGCGCAGGCGTCGATGACGGACCGGCTGGTGCTGGGCTACCGCGAGGCGGTCGCGTTGCGCGCCTCGGTGCTGCACGCCGAGGGCGCTCGGGTCAGCGGCCACGAATTCCACCGCACCACCGTCACGCCACGCGCCGGCGAGCCCGCCTGGGGCTGGCGGGGCGCACAGCCCGAGGGCTTCGTCCAGGGTGGGCTGCACGCGTCGTTTTTGCACACCCACCCCGCGGCGCAGCCGGCGGCGGTGGCACGCTTCATAGCGAGCTGCGCGAAGGGCGGGCAGTGACGGTGGAGCTGATCGGCATCGGAGTGGGCCCGGGAGACCCGGACCTGCTGACTGTTGCGGCGGTGCGCGAGTTGTCCGCCGCCGGTCGGGTGTTCGTGCCGGTGATGGCACCCGACGCGCCCGGGCGGGCCGAGGCGGTGGTGCGGGCCCACCTGACCCATGACCGCCTCGAACGGCTGGTGTTCGCGCTCAATGACGGCGTCGACGGGCCGCAGCGCCGCCGCCACGACTGCTGGGATGCCGCGGCCACCCGCCTGGTGACCTACCTGCGTGAGCGCGCCGGTAGCGCCGCCTTCGCCACCCTCGGTGACCCGTCGGTGTACTCCACCTTCGGTTACCTCGCCCACACCGTGCGGGCACTGCTGCCGGGCGTGCGGATCCGCACCATCCCAGGCATCACCGCGATGCAGGCCGCCGCCAGCGCCGCCGGTGTGACCCTGGTGGAGGGGGCCGAGCCGCTCACCCTGCTCCCGCTGGCGCGTGACCTTGCAGCGCTGGATGACGCGCTGGCCGGGGGCGGGACGGTGATCGCCTACAAGGGCGGTCGCCGGCTGGCGCAACTGCGCGAGCGTGTGGCAGCCGCCGGTGCGCTGGACCGTGCCTGGTGCGCCGAGCACCTCGGCACCCCTGACGAGCGGATCACCCCCTTGGCGCAGACCCACACCGCGGGCTACCTGTCGACGGTGCTGGTCTTGCCGGCGCGCAACGGCCGGGGAGCGCAGCTGTGACCGGGCCACCGCTGCGCGAGCCGGAACTGCCGCGGACCGCGAAGCAGAAGACGAAGGCGCTGCGCACCGGGTTCAGCACCGGTGCCTGCGCCGCGGCCGCGGCGAAGGCCGCGGTGGCCGCGCTGGGCGGCACTCTGGCGCGGGCGGTGACCATCGGCTTCCCGTCCGGCGAACGCCATGAGTTCGCCGTGCACTCACTGCGGCGCCAGGGCGGGACCGCCACCGCGGTGGTGGTCAAAGACGCCGGCGACGACCCTGACGTCACCCATGGCGCGCACCTGACCGTCACCGCCAGCTGGCGCAACGACGGCGAGGTCGTGCTGCACCGGGGCGAGGGAGTCGGCGAGGTCACCCTCCCCGGGCTCGGGCTGCCGGTCGGCGAGCCGGCGATCAACCCGGTGCCCCGGCAGATGATCACCGACGCGGTGTACGAGGCCTCCGGTGGCCGGGGCGTCGACGTCACGATCAGCGTGCCCGGTGGGGAGCGGATGGCCCGCAAGACGACCAACCGCCGGCTGGGCATCGAGGGCGGTATCTCCATCCTGGGCACCACCGGGATCGTCCGCCCGTTCTCCACTGCCTCCTGGCGGGCCTCGGTGGAGCAGGCCGTCGCGGTGATGGCCGCACAGAACGTGTCCACCCTGGTGTTGGCGACCGGCGGGCGCACCGAGCGCGGCGCGATGGCGCTGCTGCCGCACCTGCCGGAAGTGGCCTTCGTGGAGGTCGGTGACTTCACCGGGGCGGCGCTGCGCCGCGCTGTCGAGCATGGCCTGGCCGAGGTGGTGTTCGTCGGCATGATCGGCAAACTGACCAAGCTCGCCGCCGGAATCCTGATGACCCACTACACCCGGTCCAAGGTGGACACCGGCCTGCTGGCCGAGATCACCGCCGCGCATGGCGGTCGCCCCAAGGACGTCGAGGAGATCCGGGGCGCGCCGACCGCCCGGCGCGCCTACGAGATCTGGGAGGCCGGTGGGTTGCTGAGGGCCTGCGGGGACGATGTCTGTGCCCGGGTGGCTGACACGCTGCGCCGGTTCACCGCCGAGGTCGGTGCAGCGCTGCCCGCGAAGGTGGCCATGGTGGACTTCACCGGCCTGCGGGTGGTCGCCGCGACCGAACCGGACTGGGTGCAGTGACGGTTACCGTCGTCGGTCTGGACGGCGGGGCACTGCCGCCCGGTGCGGCCCACGCGCTGGCCGGGGCGAAGGTGGTGGTCGGTGCACCTCACCAGCTCGCCGCCGTGCCGGTACCGGCTGTCGCCGAGGTGCTCGGTCCCACCCAGCTCGACGAGCTGCCCCGCACGTCCCCGACTGTGGTGCTGGCCAGCGGCGATCCAGGGTTCTTCGGGATCGTGCGGCTGCTGCGGGCCCGGGGCCTTCGACCCGCGGTGCTGCCAGCCCGATCCGCCGTGGCCCAAGCCTTCGCGCTGCTCGGTCGGTCCTGGGATGACGTCGCCGTCGTCTCGGCGCACGGTCGATCACTGCGTCGTGCGCTCAACGTGTGCCGGGCCCATCCCGCGGTCGCGGTGCTCACCGGACCGGAGGCCGGAGCAAGGGAGATCATCGACGGATTGGTCGGCTGGCGGCGCACTGTGCTGGTCGCTGAGGACCTCGGAGGTCCCGGCGAACGGGTGCGACGCTTCGATGGAGGGCCCGTTCGCGATCCGCATCTGGTGTTGTGCCTGGCCGAGGAGAACGCGGTGCCTGAACGGAGCTGGATCGCCGGCGGTGAACCGGTGCCGCCCGCGACCGGTTGGGCGCTGGCGGAGGCAGAGTTCTCCCACCGAGCCGGGCTGATCACCAAAGCGGAGGTGCGGGCGCTGGCCTTGGCCCGGCTGGTCCCCGGACCGGGGCGGTTGGTGTGGGATCTTGGCGCGGGTTGCGGTTCGGTCGGGGTGGAATGCGCCCGGCTCGGAGCAGCTGTCATCGCTGTCGAGCACGATCCCGGGCAGTGCGCCCGGCTGGTGGCCAACGCGCATGCGCACGGGGTGGATGTCCGGGTGGTCGAGGGGCAGGCGCCCGCGGTGCTCGACGGGCTCCCGGAACCCGACGCGGTGTTCGTCGGCGGAGGCGGACCGGAGGTTGTGCGGGCTGCGGCGCAGGCTTCGCGTCGCGTCGTCGTGGCATTGGTCGCGCTGGACCGGGTCGCGCCGTGCCGGGCCGTGCTGCGCGAGGCCGGCCACCAGGTCGACGGCGTCCAGCTGGCGGCCTCCCGGTTTGCGGAGCTGCCCGACGGGTCGGTGCGACTGGCCGCGACCAACCCGGTGTTGCTGCTGTGGGGACAGCGTTGACCGGGGTGGTGGTGGGGCTTGGGTCGTCCCGTGGGGTGCGCGCGGCAGCAGTGTGGTCGGCGCTGCGGCTGGCCGTGCCGGACCTGACGGCGATCACCGCGTTCGGTACCATCGACCGCCGCCGCGACGAGCCAGGGTTGCTCACCGTGATCCAGGAACTGGGCGCGCCGCTGTACTGCTATCCAGCGACTGAGCTCGACGCCGTCGACGTGCCGCATCCCAGCGACGGTGTCCGCGGCCATGTCGGCACCCGCAGCGTTGCTGAGGCCGCCGCCCTGCTCGCGGCCCGCGATCTCGGCGGCGGCGCGCTGATCGTGCCCAAGCTGCGCGGCGAGCACGTCACCCTCGCGGTCGCCGCGCTACACCCGCTATCGATCAGCTCAGCGTGCACAGCGTGCGGTGGGTGCTTGCGGACCTGCCCCGAACACGCACTGCGTCCCGGCCCTGGGCGCCCGGTGCTCGTCGTGGCGCGTTGCTCCTCGTGCGGCGAGTGCGTCGAAATCTGCCCCACCGACGCGATCACCCTCCGCGACCCCTAAACCCCAAATCCGCAGTCTGGATGCAGACTGCTGTTTCGGGGCCCGCTAAAACAGCAGTCTGCATCCAGACTGCGCCTGCGGGGCCAAGTGCTGGATACGGCCGCTGTCCTGGTCGGCCTGCGCAGTAGCCAGGTCCTCGTCGAGCTCGGCGAGGCGGCGCCGGTAAGCGGCCCGGGCCGTGGCATCAAGCAGCGGTCCGGAGTCCCGATCGTGGTTGCCTGTGTCGGCCAGCTCCAGCACATGCATGACGGGCCAGCAGGCAGGTGGCCAGCGCCGTTGGGTCCCGCAGCGTGCGGGCCAGCGTGAGGGCCTGCTCGGACAGTGGCCAGGCTCGTGGCCGGTGCGCGGGCGCCGAGTGATGCAGTTCCCGGGCCAGGCTTGCAGTGAGCTGAGCCTCCAGCGCGGTGCCGCTGCCGTGCAGCCCGCCTCGGGCCGTTTCGAGTACCTCGACAACGGCGTCGCGGGGCATCGCGAACCGGGCGCCCAGTCGCTGCACCGCCAGGGCGATCTGCCCGAGCCGCTCGGCGTCGCCCAGCGCGCGGCCCCGGTCCGCCGCGTCGTCCAGCAGACTTCTGGCGCCGTTCGAATCGCCGGCCCGGGCGCGGGCGTCGGCCTCCTCGACGAGCAGATCGATGAGCAGCCCGCCCTACCTGGGCGTCACCGGTGTTCTCGACGGCCTGGCGGGCCCGCGCGAGGTGCGCCGGGGCCTCGCCGAAGGCCAGCCGGGCTCGTTCGGCACGGGCGGCCACCCGCGCTCAGCGGACGGCTCGGCTGGCACCGTCCAGCGTCACCGCGGCGGCACAGTGCCGGGCCAGGTCGGCCGCCACGACGGGGGTGCCGCGCGCGGCCAGGTGGCCAGGATCCCGGCCTGCACTCCCTCCTCGGTCAGCGTTGCGAGGGCCGCTGGCTCGATGCCACAGACCTCGCCGAGCACGTCTGGCAGCAGCTCGCCGCCGGCCACCGCGGCGGCCTGCACAAGTGCCCGACAGGCCGGGGTCAGCCGTTGCACCCGCCTGACCAGTAGGTCGCGCACCGCTGACGGCACCATCCCCGGTGGCTCGACGGCGTCGTGGAGCAGCAAGTTGCCGGGCGAAGAACGGGTGGCCGCCGGTGCGCCGGTGGATCTCGCCGGCCCAGCGGTCCGCCGTAGTGGCTCCGAAGGCATCCGCGACCAGGTCGTGCACGTCCTGTGGACCCAGCCCCGGTAAAAGAAGTGACTCGCCATGGGCGGCCAGGTCGGCCAGTGACTGGGCGATACCGGTAGTGAGTTCGTCGTGCCGGTACGCCCCGATGATCACCAATGGCACCGGCCGGTACGGCCGCGCGACGAATTTCAGCAGCTGCAGCGACGACTCGTCGGCCCACTGTAGATCGTCGAGCACGACGGCGGTCGCCTGCTGGCTGGCGAGCCGTTGCAGGAAGCGGGTGACCGCGTCGAACAGCCGCAGGCGGGCCACGTCGATGCCGCGTGGGTCGTCCGAAAGCTCCTGCGCAGCGGGCTCGGTGGCCTGATCGGCTAGCTCCGGCAGCAACCTCGCCAGCTCGTTGCATCGGTCCGCGTTACGGCGTGGGCCTCGCCGGGGTCCAGCGCTCTCAGTAGCCCGCGCAAGGCGGCGGTCCACGGCCAGAACGCCGGCGTACCTTCCGCGTCGGCGCACGTCCCCCATCCGAGTCGCACCCCGGCTGTGGAGCACGCCATGACCGTCACCTTCGATCCGATCCACTACAAGGCCACCACCGGCGAGCAGTGGGAAGACGCGGCGGCCGCCTGGCATGCCTGGGGCCTAACTCTGGAGAACTGGCTCGGTGAGGCCACCACTTTGATGCTCGACGCTGCCGGCGTGCACACCGGCAGCGTGGTGCTCGACGTCGCAGCCGGTGCCGGCGGGCAGTCGTTGCTCGCGGGGCGGCTCACGCGCCTCAAGCGTGACGAGGCCTGGCAAGAGATCCACCGCGAGCTGTCGCGCTTCGAGGACACCGACGGATTCGAGGGCCCATGCGAGCTGATCGTTGTCTGGGGGTGAAGTGACTCAGGCCCAGTTTCCGGAGTAGCGCGGGTCGCCCAAGTCGGCCCATGCGCTGGCATAGGGATCAAGAAAGTCGTCGCTGCCTCAGGTGGCCAGCGGATTGAAGCCGGCGGGGAGCTCGAGCCGGTGGGCGCTCATGAATCCTGGGTCGGCGAGCACCTGCCGGGTGGGCCCGTCGGCGACGATCTGCCCGTGGTCGATGACCAGCGCGCGCGGGCACAATTCCAGCGCGTAGGGCAGGTCGTGGGTGACCAGAAGCGTCGTCATGCCCAGGCGTTTGATCAGATCGGCGAACTCCCGCCGGGCCGCCGGATCGAGATTGGCGGTGGGCTCATCGAGTACCAGCACCTCAGGGTGCATGGCCAGCACCGTGGCCACCGCGGCACGCCGGCGCTCACCCACAGACAGCCGGTGCGGTGGGCGGTCCACCGCGTCCGACAGGCCGACGTAGGACAGCGCCTCAGCGACCCTGGCCTGCAACGCATCCCCGGACAGCCCCAGATGCGCCGGCCCGAACGCCACGTCGCGCCCCACTGTGGGGGTGAACAGCTGATCATCGGGATCTTGGAACACCACCCCGACCCGCCTGCGCACCTCGGTCAACGTGCGCCGCCCCACCGGGACACCGCCGATGGACACCGACCCGGCCGACGGGGTGAGTACCCCATTGAGCTGCAATATCAGGGACGTTTTGCCCGCACCGTTCGGGCCGAGTAGGGCGACCCGCTCACCGAAGTCGATCCGCATCGAGACGCCGGACAGCGCTTGGCGTCCATCCGGGTAGGCGAAGTCGACGTCCCGCATTTCGATTGCGGGGACGTGGGCCGGTGGCTGTGATCCGATGAACCGGCCACGGCGAATCTGCGGTGCGGGGGCGGGCGCGCGGATGGCACGGCGAGCCCGCCGGGAACCACTGGCCGGGCCGTCTCCGTGCGGCGTCAGGGAGATCGGCGTGCCGACCTTGGACTCGTACCCGGGCAGCTGGACCCGGTAGGCGCACAGGTCGCAGTTCATCCGCACGTCGCCGGCGCGCGCCTCGCGGTAGCGCTCGAGCACCAACCGGGCCAGCCGCGGGTCGGGCCCCAGATGGGCGGCGCCGAGGACCTCGACCTCCGGATGATCCTGCCCCCATCTGGCGGCCTCGGCATAGATCCGGTTCAGCAGAACGCCGGGAAAGAGGAAAAACGGAGCCACCACCGCAGTCCCGGCGCCGAGCAGGCGCAGCCGATCCAGGGTCTCGGGGACCGAGGGCGTGGCGACGGACACGAAGCCGGGCTCGACCGTGCCCAGCCCGCGGCCATCGGCGAGCAACCGGCTGACCTTCCACAGATCAGCACAAGCGTCCGGATCGCTACAACCGCGACCGATCAGCGCTACCCCCAGCTTCTCCGGGTCGGCATCACCGGCGAGGTCCCGGATCCGGTCCGTGACGACCTCCAGCACATTCGGTTCGATGCCGAGGTCGCGAGCCAGGGTGAAACGCACCTGCGGATGCCGTTCCCGGGCCCGGGCCAGCGCGGCGGGGCCATCGTTTTTCAGGTGCCCGGCGGCCAGCAGCACCAGCGGCACGCTGACGATCTCGGTGGCGCCGCGCGCGACCAGGTCGTCGATGGCCTCATCGACGGTGGGTGAGGCCAGCTCGATGAAACCGAATCCGGTCAGCAGCTCACCCGCCGCAGCGCGGATCGTGCCGGCCAGCGCCCAGAACTCATCAACCCCGTCCGCGTCCCGGCTGCCGTGCCCCACCACCAGCATGGCTCGGGTCATGCCAACGCCAAGCCGATCGTGGCCAGCGCCGGCACGGCCAGCGCACCGGCCCACGCCCCTGGTGGGGCCGCGGCACCGGTCAGCGCGGCGGGCAACGTTCCGGTGTACCCGCGCGAGGCCATCGCGAGGTACACCCGCTCACCGCGCTCGAAGGACCGGACGACAAGTGCGCCGAGCCCGGCCGTGACGTCGCGGACCTGCCAGAGCCATCGCGGATTGCCTCCCCGGCACAGCGCCGCGGTCCGCATCCGGGCCAGGTCGGCCGCCAGCACCTCGAGATAGCGCACCATGAACGCGGCGACCGCGGTGAACACCCGCGGCACCCGTAGCCGCTCCAGACCGGTGATGATCTCCGGCAGCGGCGTGGTGGCGGCCAGGATTCCGGTAGCCAGCAGCCCGAACGTCGCCTTGAGCGTGATGGTTGCCGCGGCGTGCAGCCCGGGCACCGACAAGGCAATACCGGCCACCGCCAGCCGCGGTGGCCCCCCGAGCACCGGCAATACCAGCACGAACAGCACGAACGGTACTTCCACGAGCAGCCGGCGGGCCAGGATCAACGGTGACAGCCGGGCCAGCGTGGCGACCGTGGTGACCAGCAGCAGGTCCCACAGGTAGGGCCGGTACGCGCCAGCCGGCGTGCAAGCGACAGCCAGCACGAACAGCACGGTGGCAGCCACCTTGCACTGTGGTGCCAGCCGGTGCACCGCAGTGTCGGCGGGGACGAGCAGGCTGTGGTGCGTCGCGCTCACGACGGCACTCGTCGCTCAGAACTGTGCACGGCTCACCTCGCCCGCGACGACCGAAGCGGTGACGTCCAGAGCGGCGACCTCCCCGATCACCACGGTCAGCGGCGCGGGCAACCGGGCCGGCGGGGGCTGCGCCAATGTGCCGCGGACGGTGCGCTGGTGCGGGCGGGTCGCGGCGCTGATCGCGGCGACCGGCGTGTCGGGCGCCATCCCGCCCGCCCGCAGCGCCGCGATCACGCGCTGCAGTGCGGCCCGTCCGGTGAGCAGCACCACCGTGCCACCCAGGCGGGCCACTGCGTCCCAATCGACTGCATCGATGTCGTCGTTCCCGGCGACTACAGTCAGTGTGCGAGCGCGCTGGCGGACCATCACCGGAATCCCCGCCGCGGCCGGTGCGGCCACCGCGGCGGACACCCCGGGCACCACCTCAACGGCCACTCCAGCGTTGGCAAGTGCTACTGCTTCTTCACTGCCGCGGGACACCACGAAGGGGTCACCCGATTTCAGCCGCACCACGCAGGCACCGGTCCTGCCGAGCTCGATGAGCAGGGTGTTGATCTCGTGCTGCGGTGGTGCCGGGGTGGCGCCCTGCTTGCCGACGCAGTGCCTGATAGCGTCCGGCGCGAGCGCCAGGATCTCGGCCATCGAGGGGCGGTCGTACACCACATGCTCGGCTGCGGCCAGCAACGCGGCACCGCGCTGGGTGAGTAGCTGTGGATCGCCGGGTCCGGCACCCACCAGATGAACGGTCACAATGCCGCCTCCGCGGTCACGGTTGCGCACCGAGGGACCGGGCGGTCACCAGCCAGTCACCGAGACGGCTGGTGGTGGCGCCGCCGACGATCACCACCGTATGCATACCGGCCTTGGCTGGGTCCAGCGTGCCCAGCGTCGTCAGCTCCACCTGCTCACTGTCCCGTCCCGCGTTGGTGACCAGCCCAACCGGGGTGTGACCGGGCCGGTACTCCGCCAGGACATCGCGTGCTCTGCCCAGCTGCCACGACCGGCCCCGGGAGCGGGGGTTGTACAACGCCAGCACCAGATCCGCGGCAGCCACCGCGCGCAGTCGCGCTTCGACCGCGTCCCACGGCGCGAGCACATCGGACAGCGTCAAGCAGGCGAAGTCGCGGGCTAGCGGAGCGCCGAGTGACGCCGCGGCGGCGCTTGCCGCCGTGATGCCAGGTACCACGCGCACCACCGGACGCTGCGCCGGTGCGAGTGCGGCAGCGGCTGTCAGCGCCAGCGAGGCCATCCCGTAGATTCCGGCGTCACCGGAGGACACCAGGGCCACCCGGGCACCGCCGGCGGCGGCGCGTACCGCGTCCTGGGCGCGTTGCTGCTCAGTGCCGATGCCGCTGGGCAGCGTGCGCTGGTGCGGGCCGGTGAGATCCGCGCAGCTGTGCACATAAGCCTGGTAGCCGACCACGAGCTGGGCGTCCCGTACGGCATCCTCGGCAGCTCGGGTGCGATGCGCCGCACTGCCTGGCCCCAGACCGACGATGCTGAGCGTGCCCGTCACGGTAGCTGCACCAGCACCGGATCCAGCGTCATGTCCGTCCATCTCTCCACGATGGTGATTGCTTCGTTGGCGATGCGCTCAGCTCGACCGAGTGCGTCAGTCTAGCGCTGACAACACGGGCTATTTGTGATCGATTCTGGTCCATGATCGCTGTTCGTGGCCGGTGCGGCCCACCGCGGCCGCCACGGCTGGGCAGTCATGGCAACCCGCGTTTTCCAGGCGGGATGGGCCGTCCCGAGGTGCTACCCGGTGTCGAGCGGCGGCGACAGCCGTGCGAGTAGGTGGGGTCGTAGAGCCGGCTGCGGGAACCCGTGCCCGACAGCGCCGGTCCTACCAGTACCAGCGCGGCAGTGCGGATCCCGGACCCGCCCAGCGCGTCGGCCAGGCCGTCCACCGTGGTGATGATCACGGTCTCGTCCGGCCAGCTGGCTTTCGCGACGACGATGGCCGGAGTCTGCGGTGGGTAGCCGGCCAGCAGCTCCTCGCGCAACAGGCTTGGCCGGGCTGCGGACAGATAGATGGCCATGGTGGTCGTGTGGCGAGCGAAGCCGGCGACGCTCTCGCTCGAAGGCATCGACGCTGCGGTCCGGCCACCACCAAGCCGGGTGAGCACGGCGCTTTGGGCCACCCCGGGGACAGTGAGCTCTACCCCGGCGGTGGCCGCAGCGGCAGCCAGCGATCCGACTCCCGGAACTATCTCGAATTCCCGGTGCTGTTCCCGGCACCAGGACAGCTGCTCGGTCAGCGCGGAGTACAGCGAGACATCGCCCGAGTGCAACCGCACGATCATGGTGTCCGGGTGCGCGGCGTACACCGCGAGCACATCCTCCAACGTCATGCCCGCCGAGTCGTGAATTTCGACCCCGTCGCGGCAGTGCTGCAACACTTCGGCGGGCACCAGCGAGGACGCCCAGACCACAACATCCGCCGCGGCGAGCCGGTTCGCGCCGCGCAGAGTGAGCAGATCAGGCGCGCCGGGTCCGGCACCCACGAACGAGATCAGCCCAGTGGCCGGTTGCATCAACCCATCCCCTCTGGCGTAGCCGCGCCGAATCACCGCAACGACAGCGTGAGACAGGCGATGGGGGCACCGATATCCGCTGCTTGCGAGGGTCCTTTAGGAATGTGCATCCCGTTGTGCACCACGATCGAGTGCGGTACGCGGTCGGTGAGGACGAAGGGGATGGTGGTGGCCGACGTGCCGGTTCCGGCGTCGTCAGTCTGCACATCGAGCCAGATCTCGTTGTACGGGTTGACGTATCTGGGGTCAGTCGACGGCGTTGCGGATGTCGCCGCAGG
Source organism: Pseudonocardiaceae bacterium (assembly GCA_035606945.1). Taxonomy (GTDB): domain Bacteria; phylum Actinomycetota; class Actinomycetes; order Mycobacteriales; family Pseudonocardiaceae. The sequence goes on along the minus strand of DATNDR010000005.1, from coordinate 131,596 downwards.
ATCAAGGTGCTCCTGGAAACGCGCGCCGGCCGCGCCAGGAGTGGCCCCGCAAGCCTTGTCGTAGGCATACACGGTGTAGCCGCGGTCAGGCAGCAGCCCCAGCACCGTGAGCTGAGCCGTGGATCCTTCCGAAGTCGGGATGATGGTGGCCGTCATGGCGGCCCCGATCGGGGCCAGATCGGGATCGTAAGTGATGGCCTTCGACGTGGAGTTCGGCATTGTGAGCGTGCCGCTGCCGAACAGGACCACCGGTTTCGGACTGCTGTACCAGGCGACCGGCGCGGGCCGGCCGGGTTCGCCGTCCGGAGAGATGATCGGCATCAGGATCAAGACCGCGCCGACTGCCACGAACGTCGGCCGTGGCCAACGCGTGTGAGGTCGCTCACTTCCGGCGCGCATGGCTGTATCGTGCCACCCGGAATGTGCAGGGCGAGAAAGGTTACTTAGCGTCGGGGTCACTTTCCATAGCGAGGACGAAGTTCTTTACGTAGCGCACCGCCAATTCTTGACGGTCAGTCGGGTGGGGTGCCCATGTGAGCGCGTCCCCGGCGAGGTTGAGTAGCTGGTCGTCGTCGAGTCTGGAGACGATCAGGCGGGCGAGTTCCTCCCCCTCAAGGTCCGGACGCAGGCGCCGGGCGAGTACATACTGGGTACCAAGATCGTCATCGTGATCACCGATGTCCATTCGGAGTCTCCGTTCGGCCCGCCACCTTCGTACAGCACCATTGTGACTGGTGGCGGCAAGGCACGGCAGGACCACAGAAGGAGCCGGACATGGCGTGGGCGGCGCACCCGATTGAGGTTGAGTCATATCGCATACTCCGCTCCCAGGTGGACACCTCGCGGTTGCCGCCGATCACCCGTGCGGTGACCGAGCGGGTCATCCACGCCAGCGCAGACCTCGCCTACGCGACCGACCTGTGTTGCGACGAGGACGCCCTGGGCGCGGGGCGGCGTGCGCTGGCCATGGGGATGCCGTTGGTGGTCGATGTCCGGATGCTCGCCGCCGGTATCACGTCCCGGGACTGTGTGGTCGCGCTCGACCTGACGCCGGCACCGATGCCGGGACTGACGCGCTCTGCGGCGGGTATCCGGGCGGCCGCGGCTCAGCATCCCGAGGGCGCGGTGTGGGCGGTGGGCAACGCGCCGACCGCGCTGCGCGAGCTGATCCGCCTCGCCGCGCAGGGATCGGTCCATCCCGTGTTGGTGATCGGGCTGCCGGTCGGGTTCGTCGACGCGGCCGCCGCGAAGACGGCATTGCGGGAGTCGGGCCTGCCGGCGCTGTCCAACCGCAGCGCCAAGGGCGGCACCGCGGTCGCTGCCGCGGTGGTCAATGCGCTGCTGTGCCGGCAGCCGCCCCCGTGACGCCGTACCTGGTGGGGCTGGACCTGGCCGGGCGCCGGGTCGTGGTGGTCGGCGCAGGCACGGTCGCGCAGCGGCGGCTACCGCGGCTGATCGCGGCCGGAGCCGACGTGCTGCTCGTCGCTCCCGAGGCCACCCCAGCCGTCGAGGCGATGGCCACTGCGGGCGAGCTGCGCTGGGAGATCCGCGGCTACGCCGACGGCGACCTTGAGGGCGCCTGGTACGCCCTGGCATGTAGCTCCGATCGCGCGGTGAACGCGGCGGTGGCCGCCGAGGCGCAACAGCGGCGGGTGTTCTGCGTGCGCGCAGATGATGCCACCGGTGGGAGTGCGGTCACCGCTGCCACCGGCGAGCATGACGGGTTGCTCATCGGTGTGCTGGCCGGGCGCCGCCCGCGCCGGTCCGCCGCCGTTCGGGATGCGCTGGTCGACGCCCTGCGCACCGGGATGGTGGACGACGCGCCCGACGCCGAGGATCACATCACCACACCAGGGGTGGCCCTGGTCGGCGCCGGACCCGGCGATCCGGATCTGATCACTGTGCGAGGGCGCCGGCTGCTGGCCCGTGCCGACGTGGTGCTGGCAGACCGGCTGGCGCCCCGGGAGCTGCTCGACGAGCTCGGCGCACACGTCACGGTGATCGACGCGGCGAAGGTGCCGTACGGCCGCGCGATGGCCCAGGATCAGATCAACGCACAGTTGATCGAGCACGCCCGAGCCGGCCGGTTCGTGGTGCGCCTCAAAGGCGGCGATCCCTATGTCTTCGGGCGCGGCTTCGAGGAAGTGCTGGCCTGCGCGGACGCCGGGATACCGGTCACCGTGGTTCCCGGGGTCACCAGCGCCATTGCGGTGCCGGCCGCGGCCGGGATCCCGGTGACCCACCGCGCGGTGACCCACGAGTTCGTCGTCGTGTCCGGCCATGTGGCGCCAGACGATCCCACCTGCCTGGTGAACTGGCCGGCGCTCGCGCGATTGCGCGGCACCCTGGTGCTGCTCATGGCGATGGAGCGAATCGGCGTGTTCGCCGAAACTCTGATCACCCACGGCAGGCCGCCGGACACCCCGGTCGCGGTCATTTCCAACGGCACGCTGCACCGCCAGCGGGTGGTGCGCTGCACGCTGCGCGAAGCAGCCGACCGCATCGCCGCAGCCGGTATCCGCCCGCCCGCCATCGTGGTGATCGGGCCGGTAGCCGGCCTCGTGAGTGAGTACTCGTGAGTGAGTAACAGTGCTACCGCGCCACACGCAACTCACGAGTTCCTGCATCAGCGACCTGTTGAGGCAACCCGCGAGCGGTGAACCACTCAGTCACGATCTGGACGTCCCGGGCGAGGAACTCGCGCCCCTGCGGGTTGGCGACGATATCCACTGCCTGCGGTAGGTCGATGAGCACCAACCGGCCGCGGTGTACCAGCAGGTTGAACGGGGACAGGTCGCCGTGTGCCAGCCCGTCGCCGACGAGGATCAGCAGGGCGTCGACGAGCTGGTTCCACAACGCGCGTAACTGCGCCGGCCCGGGGCGCAGCTGGGCCAGCCGGGGCGCTGCCTGCCCGTCTGCCTCATCGAGGTACTCCAGCAGCAGCTCGGTGCCGTGCAGCTGGACCGGGTAGGGCACGGGCGCGCCGAGTCGCCACAGCCGGCTCAGCGCGGTGAACTCGGCGGCCACCCACTGGCCGGCCAGCAGATCACGACCGAAGGCGGTGCGCCGCGCCATCGCCCGGGTTTCCCGGGAGCGGCGCACCCGCCGGCCTTCCAGGTATGACGCGTCACGGTGGAACATCCGGTGCTCGGCGGTGCGGTAGCGCTTGGCGGCCAGCAGGCAGCTCCGGGACGTGCCGGGCACGGCCCGCTGCACCAGGTGTACGTCGGCTTCCTTACCGGTCTTGAGCACGCCGAGCTCGGTGTCGACCGCGGCGAGGTCAGTGACCAGCCAATCTGGAAAAGGCGCAGGACCGTGCTGACCCGTCTCCCAGGTGGACCATCGGTCACCGGTGGCCGGGCCGGCATCGGGTAGCGCTGGATCAGGGCTGCGCCGGTGTGCCGGCGTGCGGTCATCTGCTACCGGGCAGTCGTCATCGAATCGGGGTCGCCGACGGCGTGGGCGGGGGTCATCGAAACGGCTGCGCCGAACGGGCAGCCGGTCGTGGTGCGGCATGGGAAGGTGCTCCTGGGAAGTGGCGCCCCCCGGGAACTCAGCCGGAAGGGCGGCGGGACGGTCGGCCCTGAACATGCGTGACACCGCGGACTGTCATGTCTGGCCACCTCCTCCCGATTGCCAATCACCATCCGTAGTCCAGCGCAGCATTGCCGCTATCCGGCGGCCGGGCAATCGAATTCCGCACCGTCCGGTGGCGCTTACCGCCCCGGCCCGGGTAGGTACTTCTGGTGGGATTCGATGCGCTCAGTCTTGATGCCCTCCGCGCGCGCAGGACGATGAAGTGGTCCCGTTACCCACCCGACGTGCTGCCAGCCTGGGTTGCGGAGATGGATTTCCCGCTGGCCCGTCCGGTGCTCGACGCGGCCCGTGGGGTGCTCGACGCGCACGACCTGGGCTATTCCGAACCGGCGGGTCTGGCCGAGGCGTTCGCCGGCTGGGCGGCGCGGTATCAGGGGTGGTGGCCCGATCCTGCGCTGGCCTGCCCGGTAGCCGACGTGATGGCCGGGATCGAAGCGGCGCTGCGGGTGCTGACCGAGCCGGGCGACGGCGTCGTCCTGCTCACTCCGGCGTATCCACCGTTTGTCGTACTGCTCAAGGCGCTGGGCCGGCTTCCGGTGGCATGGCCGCTGCTGGACCGGCCGCAGGGATGGGCACTGGACCTACAGCGACTGGACGACGCGCTGCGTGACGATGCGCGCGGGTTATTGCTGTGCCACCCGCACAACCCCACCGGCCGGGTGTTCAGCAGTGCAGAGCTGGTGGCTGTTTCGGAGATCGTGGAGGAGCGAGGCGCTCACGTGATCTCCGATGAGGTGCACGCCCCATTGCTGGCCACCGACCTCAAGTTCACCCCGTACGCTGCCAGCTCGCCACCGGCAGCTGCCCACTCGGTGACCGTCACCAGCATCTCCAAGGGCTGGAACGTGCCCGGGTTGAAGTGCGCGCTGCTGCAGGGCCAGCCGGGCACCGCGCGGGTCGTCGACGCGGTGCCGCAGTATGAGCGGCTGCGCGCGTCGGCACCTGGAGTCGCCGCCAGCATCGCGGCCTGGGTCGATGATGGTGGCTGGCTCGACGAGCTGCGGCAGCACCTGGATCGAACCCGTGCCGAGCTGGCCGGCTGGGTGCGACGGACACCCGGGGTACGGGCGCATCCCGGGACGGCGGGTTACCTGGCCTGGTTAGACTTGCGCGAGGCCGGGCTCGGTGACGACCCAGCCCGGTTGTTGCTCGAGCGGGGACGCCTTGCGGTGAGCCCGGGACATGATTTCGCGCTGCCCGCCGACCAGGGGATCGGGCGGATCCGGCTCAATCACGGCACCTCGTTGGCTGTCCTGCGTGAGGCGCTACGCCGCATCGAGCGCACTATCGAGGGTTAGTTGCCTGGTCGGGTATCGCAACACGCGTGCGGCGGCTCTTCGCGGCATGTATCTCACTCAAGGTCTGCACCGTAGCGTGCAGCAAAAGCCGGATGGCATAGCCACGATCTTCGGTGACCGGGTCCGAACGTTCGCCGAACAGCATGAACGCGTCTCTCGGTTGGCCGGCGCCCTACGCGCGCTGGGTGTCGCCCCCGGCGATCGAGTGGCCTACCTCGGCCTTAACTCCGATTGTTTCGTCGAGTACTGCCTCGGGGCGCCGTGGGCGGACGCTGTGGTCAATCCGGTCAATATCCGCTGGTCGCCGACGGAGATCGGCTACTCGCTCGCTGACTCCCAAACGCGGGTGCTGCTGGTGGATGACGCGTTCGTCGGTTCGATGCCGGCCATCCAGCAGCACTATGGCGGGCTGGACACCCTGATCCACGTCGGTGACGGGGACCCGCCGGAGGGCATGCTGGGCTACGAAGCGCTGGTCGCTCAGGGTCCTGCGGTGGAAGACGTCCGCCGGGGTGGGGACGCGCTGGCCGGGTTGTTCTATACCGGCGGTACCACTGGCTTCCCCAAGGGCGTGATGCTCTCCCACGCCAACCTGCTCACCTCCACCTTGGGATCGTTGGCCACCGGCATCGTTGGATTCGGCGGTCGCGTTCTCGTCGTCACACCGATGTTCCACATCGCGGGCCTGATCCCGATTGTCAGCTCGTTGATCAGTGGCAGCACCATCGTCATCGTGCCCGCGTTTAACCCGGTCGCGGTCATGCGGGCCATCGAGCGCCACCATGTCACTGATGTGGTGCTGATCCCGATCATGATCCAGCTGCTGGTGGACCACCCGCAGTGCGCCGAGCACGACCTGTCCAGCCTGCAACGACTGGTCTACGGCGGCTCCCCGATCTCGGTCGCGGTGCTGGACCGGGCCCGCAAGGCGTTGCCGCACACGAGTTTCGCCCAGCTCTACGGCCAAACTGAGCTGTCCCCGACGGCCACCATCCTGATGCCCGCTGACCATGAGGAGTCCAGTCCGCACCCCGGCCGGCTGCGTTCCGGGGGGCAGGCGGCCCCGCACGCCGAGGTGCGCATCGTGGACCCGGCAGGCAGCGAGGTGCCCCGCGGCGAAGTCGGGGAGATCGTGTGCCGGGGTGGGCACGTGATGCTGGGTTACTGGGGCAAACCCGCGGAGACCGCCGCAGCGCTGCGCAGCGGCTGGGTGCACACCGGAGACGCCGGATGGATGGACGACGACGGCTACCTCTATGTCGCCGACCGACTCAAGGACATGATCGTCACCGGCGGCGAGAACGTGTACTCCACCGAGGTGGAGAACGCAGTGGCCGCGCATCCGGCGGTCGCGAACTGCGCGGTCGTCGCAGTGCCCGACGACCTCTGGGGGGAACGGGTCCATGCGATCGTGGTGCGAAAGCCCGGCGCCGAGGTGACCGAGGAGCAGATCCGGGACCACGCCAAGACCCTGATCGCCGGCTACAAGGCACCCCGCACCGTGGAGTTCGTCGGCGTGCTACCCGTCACACCGACCGGGAAGGTCCTCAAGCGCGAGCTGCGGGCGAAGTATTGGGCCGGCACGGAACGCGGCGTGAACTAAGCGGTGCCACCATGTGGTATGGACCGCCAGCAGCTCCGAGCCCGCCAGGACCCGCTCAAGCAGCGGTACCGGGACGACGCCACAGCCGCACTCGTGACCCTGCGGACACAGGCCCGTCTTGGTGACGGAATCACGTGCTCGGTCCAGACGGGCCGGGCGCTGGCCGAGGCCGGTCTGCATCCCGCCACCGGAGGCGACGGGTTGTCGCTGTGCTCGGGCGACATGTTGCTGGAGGCGCTGGCTGCCTGCGCGGGTGTAACACTGCGCGCGGTGGCCACGTCGCTCGACATCCCCGTCGTCGGTGGCACCGTGCACGTCGAAGGCGACCTTGACTTCCGAGGCACGCTGGCGGTTTCCCGGGAGGCGCCCGTCGGCTTCCGGGCTATCCGCTTGCGGTACTCCCTGGACACAGCCGCGACCAGCGAGCAGATCGACACGCTGATCCGGCTCACCGAGCGCTACTGCGTCGTATATCAAACCCTCGCCGGTGCTCCCGAGCTGTCCTCGAACTGGGAGACGGCATAGCCGCCGCCGGGCCACGGCGGTTACCCGCGATGGCTGCCGACGCAGAACTCGTTGCCGTCCGGATCCGTCAGTACCGTCCACCACAGTCCCGGGGCGTTGTGCTCGGCCAGTACCCGATGCGTCCAGTGCGATGCACCCGGTTCTTGCCGATCGGAAGGCTCATGCCGCGGACGTCTAACCGGGAGGACCGACCTTCTTGGCGCGGGATACGCTGCGATCTCCGCAAGTCGCTTGCCTGAGGAGTCCCAAAGCCATGATCACCAGGTTGTCGGCGCTGTTCCTGCGCACCCTGCGCGAGGACCCAGCGGATGCCGAGGTGCCGAGCCACCGGCTGCTGGTGCGCGCCGGGTACGTCCGCCGCGTCGCCCCGGGGATCTATTCGTGGCTGCCGCTGGGACTGCGGGTGCTGCGCAACATCGAGGCCGTGGTGCGCCAGGAGATGGACGCGATCGGTGCGCAGGAGATTCAGTTCCCCGCGTTGTTGCCCCGCGAGCCATACCAGGCCACCGGTCGCTGGACCGAGTACGGCCCGAATGTGTTCCGGCTACGCGACCGCAAGGGTGCCGACTACCTGCTCGGCCCCACTCACGAGGAGCTGTTCACGCTCACCGTCAAGGGTGAGTTCAGCTCTTACAAGGACTACCCGGTGATCCTGTACCAGGTGCAGACCAAGTACCGGGATGAGGAACGCCCGCGCGCCGGAATCCTGCGCGGCCGGGAATTCCTGATGAAGGACTCGTACTCCTTCGACCTGTCCGATGACGGGCTGGCGCGCTCCTACCAGCTGCACCGGGATGCCTACATCAAGATCTTCGACCGGCTCGGGCTGCGCTACGTGATCGTGTCGGCGGTGTCCGGCGCGATGGGCGGCTCCGCCAGCGAGGAGTTCCTCGCCGAAGCCGAAACCGGCGAGGACACCTTCGTGCGCAGCACCGAGTCCGGATACGCGGCCAACGTCGAAGCGGTGACCACCCCGGCCCCTCCGGAGCTGCCCCTCGAAGGCCAACCCGCTGCCCGGGTTCTGCACACCCCGGATACGCCCACCATCGACACGCTGGTCGACCACCTCAACGGGGCAGGTCTAGGCCGCACCTTCAGCGCCGCGGACACCCTGAAGAACGTCATGGTCAAGACCCGTCAACCCGGAGCGACGGACTGGGTACTGGTCGGCGTGGGAGTGCCGGGCGACCGCGAGGTCGACATGAAACGGTTGGCCGCCTCGCTGGACCCGGCCGAGGTGGCGCTGCTCGACGACGCCGACTTCGCCGCGCACCCGTTCCTGGTCAAGGGCTACATCGGGCCGGGCGCGCTGGCTGAGCACGGGGTACGTTACCTCGTCGATCCCCGGGTGGTGCGGGGCACCGCGTGGGCCACTGGCGCGGACCGCTCCGATCATCACGTCGTCGACCTGGTCTGCGGACGCGACTTCACCCCCGACGGCACCATCGAGGCCGCCGAGGTGCGCGCCGGCGACCCGTCGCCGGACGGGGCCGGCACCCTGGTCGCCGCCCGCGGGATCGAGATCGGGCACATCTTCCAGCTCGGCCGCAAGTACACCGACGCCTTCGCTTTGGACGCGCTGGGACCCGACGGCAAGCCGATCCGGATCACCATGGGTTCCTACGGCGTCGGGGTTTCCCGATTGGTCGGCGCCATCGCCGAGCAGAGCCACGACCAGCACGGGCTGATGTGGCCCCGCGAGGTCGCCCCCGCCGACGTGCACGTGGTGATCGCGGGTAAGGACGAGACGATCCGCGCCACCGGTGAGCAGTTGGCCGCTGAGTTGGACGCCGCCGGTGTGCGGGTGATCCTCGATGACCGAACGGCCACTCCCGGCGTGAAGTTCGCCGACGCCGAGCTGATCGGCGTGCCCACCATCCTGGTGGTCGGCCGCGGCCTCGCGTCGGGTGTTGTGGAGGTCAAAGACCGGGCCACGGGCGAGCGTACCGAGGTGCCGGTGGACGGCGCGGTGGCGCACCTGCAGGAGTTGTGTAGCAAGTAGCCATCAGTTGGCCTGGAACCTCAGCTGGCCAGGAAGCTCAACCGCACGGTGCGCGTCGGATTGTCGATGTTGATGTCCACCAAGCAGATCGACTGCCAGGTGCCCAGCGCGGGCTGTCCACCGAAGACCGGGACGCTGGCGTAGGGGGGTAGCAGCGCGGGTAGCACGTGGGTGCGGCCATGCCCGGGCGAGCCGTGCTGGTGGCGCCACCGGCCGTCGGCTGGCAGCAGCTCGCGCAGCGCAGCCAGCAGGTCAGCCTCACTGCCTGCGCCCGTTTCGATCACGGCCAGCCCCGCGGTCGCGTGCGGCACCCACAGATGCAGCAGCCCGTCGCCGGCACCGATCCGCTCCAGGAACTCGCGGCACTGATCCGTGAGGTCGGAGATCTGTTCCCGGGAGCCGGTCTGAATACGAATTTGCTCGGTGTGCACCGCTTACGGTCCTTTCTTACGGCGCTCCGGGAAACGGCACGGTCAGGGGAACCGTGCCGGCGATCACCCGCCAGCGGGTGGCCCGCACGGCCGCTGCGGTCAGTGCCTCCAACGCGGCCCCGCGCAGATCCGGATCATTCGGGCTGCGTTCCACCACTGACCGCCACGCGCCGGCAGCGTCGGTTTCCGCGGTGATCACCAGCCGCAGCGCTGAGGCAGCGTCGGTAACAGGTTCTGGACTGAGATATCCCGGTTCCGGCGGCGCTGGTGTCACTCCCGCGTCGAGGAGCAGTCGCTCAGTCGCGTCGCGCCGGGCCTGGTGGGCGGTCGCGGCCTCGTCAAGCCGGCGCGTCAACGCGCTCGACACGAACGCGCCCGCCACCCCGTAAACCCACACCGCGGCATGCTCGGCCGCCAACGCGCCCTGCAGCGCCGCCACCGGCACCCGGCCGCCCGCCTCCCCATCCCGACATGGAGACATGTCGGGATGGGGGCCGGAAGGGCGAGGGAGAGTCATGTGAGCAGGGCGGTGTGGGTGGCGCAGCAGGCTGCGACCGACGCGAGCAGGGCCGCCCGGTAGCCGGGCAGCGTGAGTACGAGCGCGGCCGCTTCGTCTTGTGCCGCGCGCATCGCCTGGGTCAGGGCCGCCTTGGCGGCGGCCGGATCGGGACTGACGGGCGGGGGGACGACCGGCGGCGCCGGCTGCGGGGCGCTGGCAGGCACCGGATCAGGATGTACCCGGTGCAGCTCGGCGCGCAGCGTCCTGGCATGTGCCGCGCGGTCGGCGGCGAGCGCGTTGGCTGCTGCGGCCAATGCCGAATGCGCCCCAGCCACGGCGGCCGCCAGGGCCACGTCGGCCTCAGCGCGCCGGGCAGGTGGCTCCAACGGATCGGGCGCCTCTGGGGCGGTCGCCGATACCGTGCATCCGGCCAGCGCCGTCGGACCGGCCAGAAACAGAGCCGCAGTGGTGGCTCCGGCGGCCAGCGCGCGGCGACGGCTGGGACGGGCCTGGAACACGGTTGACCATCTTGCCAGGCCGCTGTTTTGCGACAGGCTCGTACACCGTGATCCACTTGGCGCCGGGCGGTCGCGCAACGCGATACCCTAGGTGATCCAGACCGTGGGTGCGCCGCGCTGGCGCCGCCTGCACCGCCCCATCGCCAGTGAATACGACCTCGCCAGACAGCACTTCACCAACACCAGGACGTCGAACCCAGGAGGCCACGGTGAGCGCGCATTCAGCGAATCCCGACTCCGCAATCGAGTCGGTGGTGCGCGAGGCGGTAGCCGGCACCGGGTTCGAGCTCGAGAACCTGGAGGAGCTGCGCGCCGGCCAGCGCCGATTGATCCGGGTGGTCATTGATTCGGACGCCGGTGTCGGACTCGACGACATCACCGCGGTAAGCCGGGCGGTATCGCTGGCGTTGGACCAGCACGACAAGCTCATCGCCGCGCCGTACCACCTCGAGGTGACGTCGCCGGGAGTGGATCGGCCGCTCACTGCGCCCCGGCATTGGCGGCGCAACCGGTCACGGTTGGTGCGCATCTCCCTGGTGGACGGTGGCGAGCTGATCGGCCGGATTGGTGATTGCGATGACGACGGAGTGACACTGCTGACGTCGGGAGCCCTACGTCGAGTGCTCTACACGGAGCTGCGTCGCGCGGTGGTGGAAGTTGAGTTCCGCCCCCCGCCGGCCGCCGAGCTCGAGGTACTCGACGGCGCACGACGGCATGATTTGGAGGAACGGTGAACGTCGATATCGCCGCGTTGCGCGCCATTGAACGCGACAAGGACGTCTCTTTCGAAACGGTGCTCGAGGCCATCGAGACGGCGTTGCTCACCGCGTACAAGCACACCGATGGTCATCAACCGAACGTGCGTATCGACGTCGACCGCAAGACCGGGTTGGTGCGGGTGCTGGCGCAGGAACTCGACGCGGCCGGCAACGTCGTGCAGGAATGGGACGACACCCCGGAGGGATTCGGCCGCATCGCGGCCACCACCGCCCGGCAAGTCATCTTGCAACGCCTGCGCGACGCCGAGCACGAGCGCACCTTCGGCGAGTTCTCGGCCAAGGAGGGCGAAATCGTGGCCGGCGTCGTCCAACGGGACGCCAGGGCGAACGCCCGCGGCGTGGTGGTGGTCAAGATCGGCGATACCGAGGGCGTCATCCCGCCGGTGGAGCAGGCACCGCGGGAAACCTACCGCCACGGCGAGCGAATCAAGTGTTACGTCGTGGGGGTGTCCCGGGGCCTGCGCGGACCGCAGATCACCCTGTCGCGCACGCACCCCAATCTGGTCCGCCGGCTGTTCGCCTTGGAGGTTCCCGAGATCGCCGACGGCACCGTGGAGATCCCGGCGGTGGCCAGGGAGGCGGGGCATCGCTCGAAGATCGCCGTCAGGTCCACTATCGCGGGCGTCAACGCCAAGGGGGCCTGTATCGGACCGATGGGCCAGCGGGTGCGCAACGTCATGAGTGAGCTGGGCGGGGAGAAGATCGACATCATCGACTACTCCGACGATCCGGCGACGTTCGTAGGGAATGCGCTGTCCCCGTCGAAGGTTGTTTCTGTGCAGGTGATCGACGCTCGCGCCAAGACAGCGCGGGTCGTCGTCCCCGATTTCCAGCTGTCGCTGGCGATCGGTAAAGAGGGACAGAATGCCAGGTTGGCCGCTCGGCTGACGGGATGGAAGATTGATATCCGAAGCGATGCGGGGCCGATTGCGGCCCCGCAGGGTCGTGCCGCGCGTGCTGAGGTACCGGTGACCAATGCCGGTTCTCCGCCCGCAGCGCCGACGCGCTAGAATCATGATGGCCCGCCGTCGGGGGACGGTCTACGCCTGCCCGGACGAGATCCGGCGCGACCGCCACGAGCGGCCCGCCGAGCCAGTCCGGACCTGCGTGGGGTGCCGGACCAGGGCGGCGGCTTCCGGATTGCTGCGCGTGGTGGCGGTGGAGGGGATCGTGGTCCCCGACCCGCGGCGACGGCATCCCGGTCGGGGCGCATGGGTGCATCCCGAACTTGGATGTCTGCGTCTGGCCGAGCGGCGCCGGGCCTTCCCGCGGGCGCTTCGCTCCTCGGGTGAGCTCGACACCGCCGCGGTACACGCCTTCCTCACGTGAGCTGTTCGGAGACGGTAGTGGGTCCTCGGCGTGGCCGAGGACATACCCCGCCCGGGACCGCCCCGGCGCGTGGTCAACGCAGAGAGCAGGTCGATTCCGAAATGTACCCGCAGTCGTGAAGCTCTGACAGCGATGGACATGCACTAGTAACGGGGTCGAGCGGGATTGCCGCCGGCTCCACCAGTGAGGAGAGCAGTGGCAGGCAAGGCCCGCGTGCACGAGCTCGCGAAAGAGCTCGGCGTCACCAGTAAAGATGTACTCAAGAAACTCGCCGATCTCGGCGAGTATGTGAAATCTGCCTCCTCAACGGTGGAGGCACCAGTAGCCCGTAAGCTTCGCGACTCGTTTCCTTCCGAGGCCGCCAAGACGTCCCACGCCAACGGCGCTCCGGCCAGTGGTCCCGCCGGTGGTGTCACCACCGGCGGCGGAGCTCCCACTGTCGGCGCAGCGGCCGCTAAGCCTGGTCCGCTCCCTGCGCCCAGTCGCCGGCCGCAGCCTCTGCCTGGCAGTGCGCCTGGTCCTGCGCCTGATATCGGACGCAGTAGTGGAGCTCCGGCAGCGCCGTCGCGGGTCTCTCCCTCGGGAATCCCCCAGCGTCCCGCGCCGGTTGAGCGGCGCAGTGCTCCGGACCGTCCTGCTGTCGGTGAGCCGGCGGTTCGCCCGCCCGCGCCAACCGAGCACCGTCCTGCGGCGGAGCATCGGGTGGCGTCACCGGGCCCAGCGACCGAGCAACGCTCGGGAGCCCGGCCTGACGAGGGCGGTGGCTCCGCAGCGCCCGGAGCGCCACGCCCGCGGTTGCCCAAACCAGGTCCACGCTCGCCGCGGGTCGGCAACAACCCGTTCGGGGTCGGCGGTTCCGCGCCGCCGCGGTCGTCGGGCCAGCGGCCTGGTGCCCCGGCGAGTCCAGCCGGGCCGACCGCCATGCCGCCGCGTCCGGGCGGCGGCAACCGCCCCAGCACCGGCCGCACCGGCTCGCCCGGTAGCGGCGGACCGCGGCCGAATCCCGGCATGATGCCGCCGCGGCCACCGAGCCCCGGTGCGATGCCGAGCCGGCCTGGGCGACCCGGTACCGGTGATGGTGGTCGGGGCGGCCCTGGAGGTCCCGGCGGTGGTCGCGGTGGGCCCGGCGGGCCCGGTGGGCCCGGTGGCCGCGGCGGCGGGGGTGGTTTCCGTGGTGGCGGCGGTGGCGCTCCTGGTGGTTCCGCAGGTGCTGGCGCTGCGGCTGGGGGTGGTTTCCGGGGTGGGCCGGCACGCCCCGGTGCCGGCGGTCGTGGCCGCGGTGGCGCGGCTGGTGCCTTCGGCCGGCCAGGAGGCCCCGCGCGCAAGGGCCGCAAGTCCAAGCGGCAGAAGCGTCAGGAGTTCGACAACATGCAGGCGCCGTCGGTGGGCGGCGTGCGGCTGCCTCGCGGCGGTGGCGAGACCGTCCGGCTCCGTCGCGGCTCCTCGCTGACCGACTTCGCGGAAAAGATCGACGCCAATCCGGCTGCGCTGGTGCAGGCGTTGTTCCACCTCGGCGAGATGGTCACGGCCACACAATCGGTGTCCGACGACGTCCTCGAACTGCTCGGCCAGGAGATGAACTACCGGATCCAGGTCGTCAGCCCTGAGGACGAGGATCGCGAGTTGCTGGAGTCGTTCGACCTGTCCTACGGCGAGGACTCCGGTGGTGAGGAGGACCTCGAGATCCGGCCGCCGGTGGTCACCGTGATGGGTCACGTCGACCACGGCAAGACCCGCCTACTGGATACCATCCGCAAGGCCAACGTGATGGGTGGCGAGGCCGGCGGGATCACCCAGCACATCGGCGCCTACCAGGTCGCCACCGAGCTCGAAGGCGTGGAGCGGCTGATCACCTTTATCGACACTCCCGGTCACGAGGCGTTCACCGCGATGCGAGCCCGTGGTGCCCGTTCGACCGACATCGCGGTGCTGGTGGTCGCCGCCGACGACGGCGTCATGCCGCAGACGGTGGAGGCGATCAACCACGCGCAGGCGGCCGGCGTGCCGATCGTGGTGGCGGTGAACAAGATCGACAAGCCGGGTGCGGATCCGACCCGGATCCGCGGCCAGCTCACCGAGTACGGGCTGGTGCCCGAGGAGTACGGCGGCGACACCATGTTCGTCGACATCTCCGCCAAGGAGGGCACCAACATCGACGCGCTGCTGGAGGCGATCCTGCTCACCGCGGATGCGTCGCTGGACCTGCGGGCCAACCCGGAGATGGAGGCCCAGGGCGTGGCGATCGAGGCGCATCTGGACCGCGGCCGCGGGCCCGTCGCTACCGTGCTGGTGCAGCGCGGCACGCTACGGGTGGGCGACTCGGTGGTCGCCGGCGACGCCTATGGCCGGGTTCGGCGGATGGTCGACGAGCACGGCGAAGACGTCATCGAGGCGCTGCCCTCACGGCCGGTGCAGGTCATCGGGTTCACCTCGGTGCCGGGCGCGGGCGATAACTTCCTCGTCGTCGACGAGGACCGCATCGCCCGGCAGATCGCCGACCGCAGGCGCACCCGGGAGCGCAACGCCGATCTGGCCTCCCGCCGACGCCGGGTCAGTTTGGAGGACCTGGACCAGGCGCTCAAGGAGACCAGCGAGCTCAACCTGATCCTCAAAGGCGACAACTCCGGCACCGTGGAGGCGCTGGAAGATGCCCTGCTGAAGATCGACGTCGGCGACGAGGTGGAGCTGCGGGTTATCTCCCGCGGTGTAGGTGGCATCACCGAAAGCGACATCAACCTGGCCATCGCGGACAACACCATCGTGCTCGGGTTCAACGTCCGGGCCGACGGTAAGGCCACCGCACTGGCCAACCGCGAGGGTGTGGAGATCCGCTACTACTCGGTGATCTACCAGGCGATCGAGGACATCGAGCAGGCCCTCAAGGGCATGCTCAAACCGATCTACGAGGAGGTGTCGCTGGGCCGGGCCGAGGTCCGCGAGGTGTTCCGGTCGTCCAAGGTCGGCACCATCGCGGGCTGCATGGTCACGTCCGGGGAGATCCGGCGCAACGCCAAGGCCCGGCTGCTTAGGGACAACGTGGTGGTCCGCGAGGACGTGACGGTGTCGTCGCTGCGACGGTTCAAGGATGACGCCTCGTCAGTTCGGGAGGGCTTCGAGTGCGGCCTCACCTTGTCGAACTACCACGACCTGCGGGTCGGAGACGAGGTAGAGACCTACGAACTGCGGGAGAAGCCCCGCACCTGACCCATCGCGGGGGTTGGTCGCCCTTCAAGGGCCACCAACCCCCGCGACGGTGGTCTTCAACAGCTGCCAACCTAGCTACCAACCAGTGGCGGTGTGTCGTGTACGTCGGCGCTCTGGAGCTGGACATCGTCTTCGGTGATGTGCACTCCCTGAAGCAGAAGCGCTCACTTGTCCGCCCTGTGATCGCGGAGCTTCGGCGACGCTTCGACGTAGCGGCGGCCGAGGCCGGGCACGCAGACCTGCATCGCCGGGCGCTGATCGGGGTGGCCGCTGTCGCCACCGACGGCCGCCATGTGCGTGAGGTGCTCGAGGCGTGCGAGCGCCTGGTGGCCGCACGGCCCGAGCTGGAGTTGCTGGCCGCCAGGCACCGGATGTTAGGCCCAGAAGACGACCCTGATGACGACTAGCGTGGGTACTCCTGTGGTGTACCACCGCTGACAATGCTGAGGAGAACGCTGCGATGGCCGACCCCCCACGGGCCCGCCGGCTCGCCAAAAGGATCGCCCAGATCGTCGCGTCCAGCCTGGAGCATGAGGTAAAAGATCCCCGGCTGACAATGGTGACGATCACCGACGCGAAGGTGACTGGAGATCTTCGCGATGCGACGGTCTACTACACCGTGCTCGGACCGACCGTCGACACGCCCCCGGACACCGCCGGGGCGGCGGCCGCCCTGGCCAGCGCGACGGGGATACTCCGTTCCCGGGTCGGCCGCGAAACGGGTGTCAGATTCACCCCGACCCTGACCTTCCGCTGTGACGAGCTGCCAGAGGGCGCCCGCAGGATCGACGAGTTGCTCGCTCGGGTGCATGACGCCGACGCCGAGGTCGCCCGCATCGCGGCGGACGCTGCACCTGCCGGCGATCCCGATCCGTACCGGAGCCGTGAGTGAGCAACAGTGCTTCAGCACCGACCGCCACTCAGCAGGCAGCCACGCTGCTTACGGCTGCCGGGGACGTCACGCTGGTTGCCCACGTGCAGCCGGACGCCGACGCACTGGGCAGTGCGCTGGCTCTAGGACTGGCACTGCGTCAGCGCGGCGCGACGGTGCGGGTGAGCTTCGGCGCGCCGGCGCAGACCCCGGAGTCGCTGGTTGGGCTGGACGTGGCCGGTCTCATCGTGCCGCCAGACCAGGTACCCGCCCGGCCGGAGGTGTTGGTCGCGCTGGACACCGCGAGTCGAAGCCGGCTGGGCTGCCTTGCCGATCGGATCGAGACCGCCGACGCCGTGCTCGTGATAGACCACCATGCCACCAATGATCGATTCGGTACGCATCACCTGGTGGACGTGCGCGCCGAGGCGACCGCAGTGCTCGTGCTCCGGCTGATCGACGCGCTGGAGGTGCCACTGAACGAGCCGATGGCCCGCTGCCTCTACGCCGGCCTGGTAACCGACACCAGCTGCTTCCGGCGGGCTGATCCGAGCACCCACGCCGTCGCCGGCCGGCTACTGGCCGCGGGAGTCGATCCCGAAGCCCTCACCCGTGCACTGCTCGACACCCATCCGTTCGGCTGGTTGCCCATGCTGGCAACGGTGCTCGGCCGGGCGCAGCTCGAGCCCACGTCGGCGCAGGGCTTGGGGTTGGTGCACACGACGGTTCGGCTGGCCGATGCGGCAGGACTGCGCGGCGAAGAGATCGAGAGCGTGGTGGATCTCGTGCGGACCACGTCCGAGGCCGAGGTTGCCGCGGTGCTCAAGGAGATCGGCCCGGATCGGTGGTCGGTGTCGCTGCGCGCCAAGAACCGCATCGACGTCTCTGCCGCCGCAGCTGAACTCGGCGGTGGCGGCCACCGCCTCGCCGCCGGCCTCACCGCCGACGGCACCGCTGACGCCGTCCTCGACGCGCTGCGCACCGCCCTGCACAACGCCCCCCGCCTCCAAGCCCCCGCGCTGTAACCCCGACATGGAGACATATCGGGGTTCAGAGGGGTCTGGTCACCCCGATATGTCTCCATGTCGGGGTGAGGTTGTGGCGGGTGGGCTGGTGGTGGTGGATAAGGCCAGTGGGATGACGTCCCATGATGTCGTTTCGCGGTTGCGTCGGTTGCTGCGTATCCGCCGGATCGGCCACGCCGGCACGCTGGACCCGATGGCCACCGGCGTGCTCGTCTGCGGGGTAGGGCGCGCCACCAAGCTGCTCGGTCATCTTCCGCTGGAACCCAAGGTCTACCGGGGCACCGTGCGGCTGGGCATGTCCACCACCACCGACGACGCGCAGGGTGAGTGCACCGGCGGCGCCGACGCGTCCGCCGTGAGCGAGTCGCAGATCCGCGCGGCGCTTGCGGGTTTGCGCGGAACCATCGAGCAGGTGCCCAGCACGGTCAGCGCGGTCAAAATCGGCGGTAAACGGGCCTATGCGCTGGCTCGCGCCGGTACGCAGGTGCTGCTGGCTGCCCGCCCGGTGACCGTGTCCCGCTTCGAGTTGCTCGCGCTGCGCCGCGGCCACACCGTGACCGACCTCGACGTACTTGTGGAGTGCAGCGGCGGCACCTACGTCCGGGCGCTGGCCAGGGACCTGGGCGCCACGCTGAGCGTCGGCGGGCACCTGACCGCCCTGCGGCGCACTCGGGTCGGCCCGTACGGCCTGGACATCGCCCGTTCCCTCGACGAGCTGGCCAGCGCCCCCGGCCTGTCGGCGGGGCTGGACGAGGTGGTGACGGCGCTCTTCCCGCACCGCGCCGTCGATAGTCGGCAAGCCCGGGTACTGGCTCACGGTGGATCGTTGCCAGCCGGCGGGTTGGCCGGAACATACGCCGCGATCGACTCCGGTGGCGGCGCCGTCGCGCTACTCGCTGAGCGCGAGGGCCAGGCCCATCCGGTGCTGGTGTTGCACCCTGCCGGTGAGTGATGAGCGCCGGCAGGTGACCAGTTAGCCTCCTGGTCTGTGCAGCGCTGGCGTGGACTTGAGGCGATCCCGAACGGCTGGGGCCGCAGTGTCGTCACCATCGGCGTTTTCGACGGTGTGCATCGCGGTCATGCCCGGCTGGTCAATCACGCCGTGCGGCGCGCCGGGGAACTGGGCGTTCCCAGCGTGCTGATGACCTTCGACCCGCATCCATCGGAGGTGATCCGCCCCGGCAGCCATCCGGCCCAGCTCACCAGTCTGCGCCGGCGGGCGGAGCTGGTCGAGCAATTCGGCGTCGAGGTGTTCTTCGTACTGCCGTTCACCGTCGAGCTGTCCCGGGTGCCGGCCGACGAGTTCGTGCACACGGTGCTCGTCGAGCGCCTGCACGTGGCGGACGTCGTGGTGGGCGACAACTTCACCTTCGGGCACAAGGCGGCCGGGAACATCGACCTGCTGCGCACGTTGGGCCGGCGGTTCGGCTTCACCGCCGAGGGGGTGGGGCTGCTGTCCCAAGGTGAGCTGACGTTCTCATCCACCTATATCCGCTCCTGCATCGACGCCGGAGACGTGGTGGCCGCGGCGACCGCGCTGGGCCGACCGCACCGACTAGAGGGGATCGTGATCCGCGGGGACCAGCGCGGCCGCAGTCTGGGCTACCCGACGGCCAACCTGTCGACTCCCCGGCACGCCGCGATCCCCGCCGACGGGGTGTACGCCTGCCGGTTCGTGCACCGGGGCCGGGACCTGGCGGCGGCAGTCTCGATCGGTACCAACCCGACGTTCTCCGGTCGGGAACGCCGGGTGGAGGCCTTCGTCCTGGATCTCGACGAGGATTTCTACGGCGAACGGGTGGCGCTGGATTTCGTGCAGCGGCTGCGCGGCATGTGTCGCTTCGACACTCCCGACCAGCTAGTGGCCCAGATCGACGACGACGTGGCGCAGACCCGTGCGCTGTTCGAGGAGGCCACGTAAGTGATCGCTGCCCCCTGGGGCTGCTCAGAGCTGGCAGGATGCCAGTATGGGCACGGAAGGGGAGTCCGGTGGACGAGCAGCTCGCTGTCGCGCGCAACGTCGCCCTGCAGCGGGAGTGGTACGGGGAATCGCTCGGCGATCGGGTGCGGCGACTCGTGGTCGCCTTCGACTGCTCCCAGGCGCAGCTGGCCGAGGTTCTCGGCCTGAGCGCACCGATGCTCAGCCAGCTGATGAGCGGTCGTCGCGCGAAGATCGGCAATCCAGCGGTGCTGGCCCGGATGGTGCTGCTGGAGCGGCGGGTGCTCACCCCCGAGGTGGCCTCCGGTGATCCAGCAGCGATCCGGGCCGCGTTGGAGCAGGTCCGCGACTCGCGGCCCACCGTCAGCCGGCCTACGGGAGACTGGGACGCACTTCCGGTGGAGGAGCACGGCAGCTGGAACCTCGACGTCGTGATCGAGGCATTACGCACGGTGGCCGCACCGGCCGAGCTGGCCGCCGCCGCCGGCCTGCTGCGCGAGCAGTGCCCGCAGCTGGCTCGAGTGTTGCGGCATGCGGCGGGCACCGAGGAGGGTGGATCGGCACTCGACGGAGCGATCGGGTAGCTCCCGCAGCGACCGCGGGACGCTGGGTGATCGAGGCCGGCGCCCGCGATGAGCACGTCGGCTGGTAATCTCACCAAGAATCCGGCTGCGGTCCGTGGCGGCCGGCTGAAAATCAGTGCCTTACCGCGTTATTCGCGGGCGCACGGTACACGATGACAGGAGAAGATCAACCCGTGGCGCTGTCCACCGCACAGAAGAGTGAGATCCTTGCCGAATACGGGCTCCGCGAGCGGGACACCGGGTCCCCTGAGGCGCAGGTAGCCCTGCTGACCAAGCGGATCATGGACCTTACCGAACACCTCAAGCAGCACAAACACGACCATCACTCCCGGCGGGGGCTGCTGCTGATGGTCGGCCGCCGGCGAAATCTGCTGAACTACCTCGCCAAGGTCGACATCGCTCGCTACCGATCTCTGATCGAGCGCCTCGGCCTGCGTCGTTGACCCACCAACCGCTGACCGGAAGGGTCAGCTTGATACACAACCACATATCGCCGCACGAGCCGCGTTGCCACCGTCGTCGGGACCGTCGTTCGCCGGTCCTCGGTAGTGGTTCCCGCGAGCACACGAGATGCTCCGGGAGCTTCGATCGAAGACCGGCCTATCGTCCTCATTCCCACGCGATGGTTGTCACCGCCTGGCTCGTGTCGCGAGGAGGAGAACGATGACCAACTCAACCTCAACCTCAACTTCAACCTCAACTTCAACGGGGACGAGCACCTCCACCAATCCGGTTCATGAGACAGCCGCCGTGCTGGATAACGGCGTCTTCGGCACCCGCACGGTGCGATTCGAGACCGGTCGGCTGGCCCGGCAGGCCGCCGGAGCCGTCGTCGCCTACCTCGATGACGACACGATGCTGCTGTCGGCCACCACGGCATCCAAAGCACCCAAGGAGCAGTTCGACTTTTTCCCGCTCACCGTCGACGTCGAGGAGCGGATGTATGCGGCCGGACGCATACCCGGCTCCTTCTTCCGCCGCGAAGGCCGCCCTTCCACCGACGCGATCCTCACCTGCCGACTGATCGACCGTCCGCTGCGTCCCTGCTTCGTCGACGGTCTGCGCAACGAGGTGCAGGTCGTCGTCACGGTGCTCAGCCTCGACCCGGCCGATCCCTACGATGTGCTCGCGATCAACGCGGCGTCGGCGTCGACTCAACTGTCCGGTCTGCCGTTCGACGGGCCGGTCGGCGCCACCCGGATGGCGCTGGTGAGACACGACGAGGCCAGCGGCGGGACCAGCCAGTGGATCGCCTTCCCGACCTACGAGCAACTCGGCCGGGCGGTGTTCGACATGGTCGTCGCCGGCCGGGTGGTCGGTGAGGGCAGCAGCGATGGCGACAGCGATGTGGCGATCATGATGGTCGAGGCCGAAGCCACCGAAGCCGCCATCGAACTGATCGCCGGCGGCGCCGCGGCCCCCACCGAGGATGTGGTGGCAGCCGGGTTGGAGGCCGCCAAACCGTTCATCCGCGCCCTGTGCGACGCGCAGCGGCAGCTCGCTGGCATGACCGGCGGCGCGGAGCTGGACTTTCCCACCTTCCCCGCCTACCAGCCCGACGTCGTCGACGCCGTGCGCGAACTGGTCGCCGACGAGCTGGCGCAGGTCCTGGCTGTGGCCGGCAAGCAGGACCGGGAAAACCGGCTCGACGGGCTCAAGGCCGGTGCGCTGGAGCAGCTGGCTGAGCGATTCGAAGGCCGTGAGAAGGAGATCAGCGCCGCGTTCCGCGCGGTGACCAAGTCAGCGGTGCGCCAGCGCATCCTTCGCGAGCAGGTGCGCATCGACGGTCGCGGGATCACCGACATCCGGCCGCTGTCGGCGGAGGTCGACCTGATCCCCCGGGCGCACGGTTCAGCTCTGTTCGAGCGGGGCGAGACCCAGATCCTCGGCGTCACCACGTTGAACATGCTGCGCATGGAGCAGTCGATCGACTCGTTGTCCCCGGAGACCACCAAGCGTTACCTGCACCACTACAACTTCCCGCCGTACTCCACCGGTGAGACAGGCCGGGTGGGCTCGCCCAAGCGCCGCGAGATCGGTCATGGGGCGCTGGCTGAGCGGGCGCTGGTCCCGGTGCTGCCCAGCCGGGAGGAGTTCCCCTACGCGATCCGCCAGGTCTCCGAGGCGCTGGGCTCCAACGGCTCCACGTCGATGGGGTCGGTCTGCGCGTCGACGATGTCGCTGTTCAACGCCGGGGTGCCGCTCAAGGCACCAGTGGCCGGTATCGCAATGGGGCTGGTGTCCGGCGAGGTCGACGGCAAGCAGACCTTCGTCGCGCTGACCGACATCCTGGGCGCCGAGGACGCCTTCGGCGACATGGACTTCAAGGTCGCCGGCACCAGCTCCTTCGTCACCGCTCTGCAGCTGGACACCAAGCTGGCCGGGATCCCGTCCGATGTCCTGGCCGCGGCGCTGTCCCAGGCCCGCGACGCCCGGTTGACCATCCTCGGGGTGATGGCGCAGGCCATCGACGGCCCGGACGAGATGAGCCCGCACGCGCCGCGGGTCACCGCCATCAAGATCCCGATTGACAAGATCGGTGAGGTGATCGGCCCGAAGGGCAAGATGATCAATTCGATCACCGACGAGACCGGTGCGGACATCTCCATCGAGGACGACGGCACGATCTACGTCGGCGCCAGCGACGGCCCGTCCGCCGAAGCTGCCATCGACCGGATCAACGCCATCGCCAACCCGCAACTACCGAAGGTCGGGGAGCGGTTCCTGGGTACGGTGGTGAAAACCGCCGCCTTCGGCGCCTTCGTGTCGCTGGTACCCGGCAAGGACGGCCTGGTGCACATCTCCAAGCTGGGCAACGGCAAGCGCATCGGCAAGGTCGAGGACGTGGTCAAGGTCGGCGACAAGCTGCGCGTCGAGGTCGCTGACATCGACAACCGCGGAAAGATCAGCCTGGTGCCGGTGCGCGATGAGGATGCCGCCGACAGCTCGGCTGGCAGCCCCGCTACGGACCCTACTGAGGTACCGGCCGGCACGTGACCGCATTGCAGCACCCCGAGGGCGCAGCGCTGTGCCGCAGCGTGTTGCCCTCGGGGTTACGAGTGGTGACCGAGCACCTGCCCGGTTCCCGCTCGGCCGCCGTCGGGATGTGGATTGCGGTGGGATCGCGGGATGAGCCCACCGAGATGGCCGGCGCGGCGCACTACCTTGAGCATCTGCTGTTCAAGGGCACCACGCGGCGCTCCGCAGCGGCGATCGCCGAAGAGATCGACACGGTCGGCGGTGAGCTCAATGCCTTCACCACCAAGGAGCTCACCTGCTATCACGCGCACGTACTCGACGGTGATCTCGACCTCGCCATCGACCTGATCTGCGATGTGCTGGGCGACGCCCGGCTCGATTCCTCGGACGTCGATCTGGAGCGCGGCGTGATACTCGAGGAGATCGCGATGCGTGACGACGACCCGGAGGAGGCGCTGCACGACGAATTCTGTGCTGCCCTGTTCGGGTCGCATCCGCTGGGACGGCCGGTGCTGGGGACCGAGGAGTCGGTCACCGGGATGAGCCGCGACGCGCTGCACCGGTTCTACCGGGCGCGCTACACGCCGCAGCGGATGGTCCTGACGGTGGCCGGCAACGTGTCGCACAGCGCGGTGTTGGCTGCGGTGAGGTGCAGTTTCGGACACCACCTGGCCGGAACCGCGCAGCCGGTGGCGCCGCGCCGCGGCCAAGCCGGGGTCACCGACCGGTGCGCACTGGCGCTGTGCCCCGATTCATCCGAACAGGCCCACCTCATGCTGGGCATGCAAGCCGTGGACCGGTACGACGAGCGGCGCTACGCGTTGGGCGTGCTCAATGCCGCGCTGGGCGGCGGGATGAGCTCACGGCTGTTCCAGCAGGTGCGCGAGCAGCGCGGGTTGGCCTATGCGGTGTACTCGGCGGTGGACCTTTACGCCGACACCGGCAGCCTGTCGGTCTACGCCGGTTGTTCCCCGGGCCGGCTGGGTGAGGTAGCAGTGGTGATCGGTGATGTGCTGGCCGAGCTGGCCCGAGACGGGCTGTCCGGTCGAGAGCTGGCTCGCGCCAAGGGACAGCTGCGTGGCGGGTTGGTGCTGGGTCTGGAGGACGCGCCGTCCTGGATGACCAGGATAGGCACCGCGGAACTGGATCACGGCGCGCACCGCACCGTCGAACATGAGCTGCACCGGATCAACGAGGTGACCACCGAGGAGGTCGGTGCGCTCGCCCGCGAGTTGCTCTCTCAACCGCTCACCGCGGCCGTGGTGGGTCCGTACGCTGCGGTGGATCAGCTACCCGAGCAGATAGCGGAGTTGGTCGCATGACACCGGGTGAGCATGCCGCTGGGGATCGTTCGGCGGAGAATCCGATCCGGGTGGGGGTGCTCGGAGCCCGCGGCCGGGTGGGTACGGAGGTGTGTAAGGCGGTCGACGCCGCCGAGGACATGGAACTGGTCGCAATGGTCGACGCCGGTGACTGGATGTTCAACGTGGCCGACGCGGGCGCTGAGGTGGTCGTCGACTTCACTCACCCGGACGTGGTGATGGACAACGTGCGCTTCTGTGTCGACCAGGGCATCCACGCGGTGGTGGGTACTACCGGTTTCACCGAGGCCCGGTTGGCGCAGGTTCGTGACTGGCTCGCCCCCAAGCCGGATCTCGGCGTGCTGGTCGCCCCCAACTTCGCCATCGGTGCGATCTTGTGCATGCGGTTCGCGGCGATGGCCGCGCGATTCTACGAATCTGTGGAAATCATCGAACTGCACCACCCGCGCAAGGTTGACGCGCCCTCGGGCACCGCAGCTCGCACAGCCTCGCTCATCGCAGCCGCCCGCGCGCAGACCGGGATGGGCCCGTCCCCGGATGCCACCAGCAGCACCTTGCCCGGGGCTCGAGGCACCGACGTCGACGGGGTCCGGGTGCATTCGGTGCGCCTGACCGGGCTCGTCGCGCACCAGGAAGTACTGCTGGGCACCGCGGGGGAGACGTTGACGATCCGGCACGACACGCTGGACCGCTCGTCGTTCATGCCGGGCGTGCTGCTCGGCGTTCGGGCAGTGCTCCACCATCCCGGCCTCACGGTGGGGCTGGAACCGCTGCTCGATCTGTAGGTCGGCGGCAGTGCTCACTGGGTGAGTTCCAGGTCGAGAGGCCCGGTGAGCCGTAGTTCGCGAAATGCGCGGCCATTGGCGTCGA
Organism: Pseudonocardiaceae bacterium; assembly: GCA_035606945.1. Lineage (GTDB taxonomy): Bacteria > Actinomycetota > Actinomycetes > Mycobacteriales > Pseudonocardiaceae. Next base: position 106,221 of record DATNDR010000005.1, on the reverse strand, counting down.
GGGTGCGTATGGTGCCATCCGGTTCCCACCCGGCGCGCCGGTAGAAGCTCAGTGAAGCCGGGTCCTCGGCCGGAACCCAGACGATGCCACGGGTGGCGCCGGCTTCGCGTAGCACCGTCGAAGCTGCGGCGAGCAGCCGTCCGCCATGGCCACGGCGTCCCCATCTCGGTTCTACCAGCAGGGTGCTGACCAGCACGGTGCGCGTCACGTCGGAGGGCACCGTGCCATCGGCTGCGGCTACCTCTTCCTCGGGTGCTGCTCCCGCCACGACGAACCCGACCGGATCGGCACCTTCAGTGGCGATCAGTACCGTGGCGCCACCCCCGATGGTGTCGGCCCACGCTTGCTGCAGTTGCGGTGTGTCCAGCTCATCGAGCGTCCCGGGTGGCAACAGCTCGGCATAGGCGGCCCGCCAGGTCACCCGGTGCAGCGTCGCCAGCACCGGCGCATCCTCCGCAGTCGCGCCCCGTACACCAGCCACTCCCACGCCCTGCACGCTATGCCCCGCCCCCGACATGTCTCCATATCGGGGTCACAGCCCTGCCCCTCGCCTATCCCGACATGGAGACATATCGGGGTTGTGGGCGGGGAGACTGTCGGGGGTGGGTGGCAGCATCGGGTGCTGTGCGGAGCATGGGGATAGACGTTGCGCGCCGGGCTGCGCTGGCGGCGCAGGGATTCGCCGATCCGCGGCCAGCCGGACCGGTGACCCGGCGCCATCTCATGCGCGTGCTGGATCGGATCCGGCTGCTGCAGCTGGACTCGGTCTCGGTGCTGGCCCGGGCGCACTACCTACCGGTATTCAGCCGGCTGGGGCCGTACCCGCGTCAGCTGCTCGATGACGCGGCGTGGGCGCACCCGGTGCGCCGTCCCCGCCCGCTGGTGGAGTACTGGGCCCACGAGGCGAGTCTGATTTCAACGCTGGACTGGCCGCTGTTGCGTTCGGGGGCCAAGAAACCGGGTTGGTGGCAAGGGTACGCATCGCTGGCAGCTCGCGAGCCCGAGCTGGTCTCGGCCGTACTGGATGCGGTCAAACAGTACGGACCGGTGGGGGCCACCACCCTGGAGCGAGAGATCGGTGGGGTAGCGCGGGCAGCGTCGGGATCGTGGTGGAATCGCACCGACACGAAACGGATCTGCGAGTGGCTGTTCGGCATCGGCGAGCTCACCACCGGCACCAGGCGCGGCTTCGAGCGGCTCTACGACTTGCCGGAACGAGTACTGCCTGCCGACGTACTGGGCCGCCGCGTCAGCGCCGACGAGGCTGCCCGTGAGCTGATCGACCGGGCCGGTGCCGCGCTGGGTGTCGCCACCGAGCCCGACCTTCGTGACTACTATCGGCTACGGCCTGAGTGCAGCAGGCAGGCGGTCGCGGAACTGGTGGACGCCGGAGTGCTGGAACCAGTGCGGGTCGCGGGCTGGCGAGCACCGGCCTACCTGCACCGGGAGGCACGCACGCCGCGGCGGATCACCGGCGCGGCGCTGTTGTGCCCGTTCGACCCATTGATCTGGGACCGGGCACGCACCCAGCGGCTGTTCGGCTTCCGCTATCGGATCGAGATCTATGTTCCGCGACACCGACGTAGCCACGGTTACTACGTCTTGCCGTTACTGCTGGACGGCCAGCTGGTTGCCCGGGTCGATCTCAAGGCCGACCGCTCCGCCGGCCTGCTGCGGGTCCCGGGCGCCTTCGCTGAGCCCGGGCTTGCCGACACGTCGAGAGTGGTTGCCGAACTCGCCATGGCGCTGCGGGAGATGGCCGAGTGGTTGGAGCTCGACGGGATCGCACCGGGCGAGCGCGGTGATCTGATGGCGGCACTGGGCGTGGTGATCAGCCGTAGCGCCGGCGCACGGCCGGTCAGCATGGTGCCGCGGTGACCAGCGCGTCGCCCGATCCAGTGCGGGCGCGTACCCGCAGCGCAACGTTGCCCTCGGCAGGTGCGCCGCTCACCGGCAGATCGCTGCGTGCTTGCCCGGAACCGGACCTGACATCCAGCTCGGCGAGTACGCCCCGGTGGATGCCTATCCGCAGTTGCCCCGAACCGGTGGCGAGCTCCAGACCACCGGCGCAGGCGTCGGCCACCGTGAGGTCACCGCTGCCGGTGCGGGCACTCATGTCGTGCTGGACGGCGCCAAGCCGGACGTCCCCAGAACCGGTTTGCACAGTGCCGGTGCCAGTCCCCTCGACGCTGGTCACGTCCACCAGGCCGGAGCCGGTACGCACCTGCAGCCGGCCCAGTACGGTCCCCAACCGCACGTCACCCGAGCCGGTGCGGACGTCAGCCGCGCCGGCGCACTGCTGGGCCCGGACCTCCCCGGAGCCGGTAGCGGCGTCCAGCTGGGCGGCCACGCCGGTGACGGCGATGTCCGCCGAGCCGCCCCGGGCGGTGATCGATGAGCCCGCCGGTGCGTTGACCTGGATGGTCAGTGGCACGGTGCGCAGCGGGAACTCGCGCGGGCTGCGTACCGTGAGCCGCTGTCCCGTGAAGTCGATCACTGTCTGGCGCACCGCCTCGGCAGCAAGCTCGCCCAACGGCGCTGCCCCGCTCTGTCCGCCCAGCCAGCTCAACAGGCTGGTGATCCCCACATTCCAGGGCGGCTGGTTGGCCAGATCAGGGCGGATCTGCACGGCTACCTCGCCAGGGCAGGCGGTGTCGGCGCTGCCTGCCCTGTCTGCGCTGTCTTCGCCCAAAGCGATGTCCAGCCGCCCACCATCGAGCTCGACCCTGATGTCGGCTGGTCCGGAGCACTCGAAGCGTTCCTGCCGGCCCACCGATGCGTTGGTGTCGTCGTGTTCCACGATTACTCCTCAACGAGACCGTTGCGTGCTGCCACGGCGGTCAGCCCTGTACCCAGCCCTGCACCCGATTACGGTTGCGGCGATCTCCCGAACCCCACCGCGGGTCATTCCACGGCTCACCACGCAGCGCGCTCGAAACCGCCTGCGAGACCCAAGCGTTCAGCGACACGCCCTGCTCGGCGGCGGCCCGCTCAGCCTGGGCCTTGACCTGGTCGATCAGCCTCAGGGTCATCCGCCTGATGTCGCCACCGGCGTCGCCGAACGCGCCGGCACCGGGGTCGGAGGACGGTGGCGGCCCATCGTCACCAGATCCGCTCGTCCGGTGTTCGGCGGACTGGTCGCCGATGTCGGAGGCGGAGCTCACCGCGATCCGCACGTCACGGCCGTCGAGGCGGACCTCCACTACCCGGTCATCCAGCGCCGCGGTGACCTCCGCAGCGAGGTCGGACAGCGCATTCATGATGGCCAGGCGCGCTGCGGGCGCCAAGGCAACGCCCAGCATCGCGGCGGCGTGGCGGGTCTGCTCGTCACCCGCGGAAGCCGCGGTGGTGAGGTCTTCCCGCAGCTGGTTGACATAAGGAGTGAGATCCATGACATCAATATGACGTCATTATCGACGTCAGTCAAGACGTCATTGCTGTCACAGTAGGCTGCTGGCGCTTGACGCCGGGCCCGTATCGAAAGGAGAGGTGCACCATGAGTCGACCCGACCGAGTCGAGACGGATGTCAGTGCCACCACCGGGGGTGATCCAGGCGTGAGCGAAACGGGTGTGGCGACCGTGCCGTTGCGGGTGCAACTCGTGGCCAAGACCGAGTTCTTCCCGCCCGACGACGTCGCGTGGTCCACCGATGCCGACGGCGGGGAAGCGCTCGCCGAGTTCGCCGGCCGAGCCTGCTACCAATCGTGGCGCAAGCCGAACCCGGCGACCGCCACCAATGCCGGCTACGTGCGGCATATTCTCGAGGTCGGGCACCTGTCGGTGCTCGAGCACGGTACGGTCAGCTTCTACCTGACCGGGGTGTCGCGATCGCTGACCCACGAGCTGATCCGGCATCGGCATTTCTCCTACTCGCAGCTGTCTCAGCGCTACGTTCCCGAGCGGACCGCCGCCATGGTGGAGCCCGATGTGATCGCCAACGACCCCGAACTGCATCGGCGCTTTGACGCCGCGGTTCGGGCCAGCCAGCAGGCCTACAACGAGCTGCTCGCCGGTTTGGAGAAGCACTTCGCCGATGAGCCGAACGCCACGCTGCGCCGTAAGCAGGCTCGCCAGGCGGCACGATCGGTGCTGCCCAACGCCACCGAGACGCGCATCGTGGTGACCGGCAACTACCGAGCGTGGCGTCATTTCATCGCGATGCGCGCCACCGAACATGCTGACGTGGAGATCCGCGCGCTGGCGGTGGAGTGCTTGCGCCAGTTGCACAAGGCGGCACCCAGCGTGTTCAGCGATTTCGAGATCTGCGCTCTCCCGGACGGTAGCGAGATCGCGTCCAGCCCGTTCGTGGCCGAGTGCTGAGTAACGTGCAGTTATGGATCTGAACGAGGCACGCACGGTGATCGCCGAGCAGCACCGCGCGGTGCTGGCTACGATGCGCCGGGACGGCGCTCCTCAGATGTCCCCGGTCGGGGCTACGGTCGACGGCCAGGGACGGGTGGTGGTCAGTAGCCGGCAAACCGCATTCAAAGTGCGCAATCTGCGCCGGGACCCACGGGTGTGGCTGTGCGTGCTTTCCGATGATTTTTACGGCCGCTGGATCCAGGTCGGTGGCTCGGCGCGGATCGTGGAGTTGCCCGAGGCGATGGACGCACTGGTGGACTACTACCGCAGGATGTCCGGCGAACATCCGGACTGGGACGACTACCGGGCGGCGATGCAACGTGAGCGGCGGGTGCTCCTGCAGATCGAGCTCACCGCGGCCGGGCCCGATCGAGAAGGGTGACGCAGCCGATGGAGACGCTTGCGGCCGCCGAGCGCCACGAGCTGTGCGATCTGATGCATCAGCTGGGACCCGACGCTGCGACTCTGTGCGTGGGGTGGGCTACTCGGGACCTTGCAGCGCATCTGGTGCTCAGGGAGGGCCGGCCGGATGCGGCGCCTGGCGTCCTGCTGCCGTTGTTGGCCGGGTACACCGCTCGTGTGCAGCGCAGCATTACCCGACGCCCTTGGCCGGACCTCGTCGAGCAGATCCGCAGCGGCCCGCCCTGGTGGTCCCCGTTGCGCTTGCCGGGCCTCGGTGATCGGGCCAACACCATGGAGTTCTTCGTTCACCACGAGGATGTGCGGCGGGCCCAACCGCAGTGGGCACCGCGAAGGGCCGACGAGCGCCGTGCCCAGGTGCTGTGGACCTTGCTCGGCAGGGCGGCCCGGCTGTTGTACCGGCATTCGCCAGTCGGGATCGTACTGCGTACACCGGAGGGATGGCAGCGCACCGCGCGGAGCGCCGAGCGTTCCGTCGTTCTGGTTGGCTCGCCTGAGGAGCTGACGTTGCACGCCTTCGGTCGAGATCGTGCTGTCGTGGAGGTCGAAGGTGACCAGATCGACGTGGCTGGGTTGCAGAGCAGCCAGCGCGGGCTGTAGTGCCGGTTGGCACACCTCGGCCGATAAAGGTTGCGGTGCCGACCGGTAGCGTCATGTCCCATGATTGCCGTGCCGACGTCTGCGTCCGGCCAGCCCTTCGGTCGGGTGCTCACCGCGATGGTCACCCCGTTCACCGCAAGCGGCGAGCTTGATCTGGACAGCGCTGCCAAGCTCGCGCACCAGCTCGTGGAACGGGGTTGTGACGGGTTGGTGCTCAACGGCACCACCGGCGAGTCACCGACCACCACGGACGCCGAGAAGGCGGATCTGGTGCGGGTTGTCGTGCAGGCGGTCGGTGACCGCGCGCACATCGTGGCCGGTGCCGGCACCTACGACACCGCACACAGCATCACGCTGGCCCGGCAGGCGGAGCAGGCCGGCGCGCACGGCTTGCTCGTGGTGACCCCGTACTACTCCCGCCCGCCGCAGGCGGGGTTGTTCGCGCACTTCACCGCGGTCGCTGACGCCACCGATCTGCCGGTGATGCTCTACGACATCCCGCCACGCTCGGTGGTGCCGATCGCAACAGACACCCTGTGCCGGTTGGCGGATCATCCGCGGATCGTCGCGGTCAAAGACGCCAAGGGCGATCTCGGTGCCGGCGCAGAGGTGATCGCCAGTACCGGTCTGGCCTACTACTGCGGGGATGACGTGCTCAATCTGCCCTGGCTCGCGGTAGGTGCAGTCGGCTTCGTCAGCGTCATAGGCCATGTCGTGGCCGATCGGTTGCGAGCCATGGTCACCGCATTCGAGGCGGGCGATGTGGGCGCTGCCCGTGGTATCCATGCCTGCACCCTGGGCCTGATCCGTGTATTCGGGACGGTCGGCGGGGTGGCCTTCAGTAAGGCGGCGCTGCGGCTGACCGGCCTTGACGTCGGTGCGCCCCGGTTGCCTCAGGTCCCTGCCGAGCCAGACCAGGTCGCCGCGATCGCCGCGGCACTCGTGGAGGCAGGGGTTCTCGCGTGAGCGCCCGAGGCAGTAGCACCGAGACCGGCTTGCCGGCTCGAGCGGTAGTTGCCGTCGGGGTCGAGGCATGAGCGCTGTTCCCACCGGGATCCCATTGCCCATTCCGGGAGTCCCGACCGCAGCGCCACCTCCACTACCCGAGGGTGGCCTCCGCGCGGTCGCCCTCGGTGGCATCGGTGAGATCGGCCGCAACATGACCGTCTTCGAACATGCCGATCGGTTGCTGGTGATCGACTGCGGGGTGTTGTTCCCTGAGGACGATGCACCCGGGGTGGACCTCATCCTGCCCGACTTCCGCGCGATCGAGCACCGGCTGGATGACATCGAGGCGCTGGTTCTCACCCACGGGCACGAAGACCACATCGGTGCGGTGCCGTTCCTGCTCAAGTTGCGTCCCGATCTGCCGGTGGTGGGCTCTGAGTTCACCCTCGCGCTGGTCGCCGAGAAGTGCCGCGAGCACCACCAGAAGCCGCAACTGGTTCAAGTCGCGGCAAGCACCCGGCACCGCTGCGGACCCTTCGACTGCGAGTTCTTCGCGGTCAATCACTCCATCCCCGATGCGCTGGCGGTGGCCATTCGTACCCCGGCCGGGCTGGTGCTGCACACCGGCGACGTCAAGCTGGACCAGCTGCCGTTGGATGGGCGGTTGACCGATCTCGCCGGGTTCTCCCGGCTGGGCGACGAAGGTGTGGACCTTCTGCTGATCGATTCCACCAACGCTGAGATACCCGGTTTCGTCACTCCGGAGCGTGACATCGGCCCGGTACTGGACTCGGTGATCGGCAAGGCGACCCAGCGGGTCATCGTGGCCTGCTTCGCGAGCCACGTGCACCGGGTACAGCAAGTGCTGGATGTCGCCGCAGCGCACCGGCGCAACGTGGCCCTGGTGGGCAGATCGATGGTGCGCAACATGGGCGTCGCGGTCGACCTCGGCCTGCTCCGGGTGCCGCCAGGTCTGCTGGTCGACCTCGACGAGGCGCTGGCGATGCCCGAGCACCGGGTGCTGTTCGTCTCCACCGGCTCGCAGGGCGAACCGCTGTCGGCGCTGTCCCGGATGGCGCGCGGCGAGCACCGGCAGATCCGGATCCGCTCCGGTGACACCGTCGTGCTGGCCAGCTCGCTGATTCCGGGCAATGAGACGTCGGTGTTCCGGGTCGTCAACGGGTTGACCCGGCTGGGGGCCATCGTGGTTCACCAGGGCACCGCCAAGGTTCACGTATCCGGGCATGCACCGGCTGGGGAATTGCTGTTCCTCTACAACGCCATCCGACCCTCCAATGTCATGCCGGTACACGGCGAATGGCGGCACCTGCGGGCCAACGCCGCCTTGGCGGTCCGCACTGGGGTGGCGCCGGAGCGCGTGGTGATCGCTGAGGATGGTGTGGTCGTTGATCTTGTGGACGGCCGCGCGGAGATCACCGGCCGGGTCGAGGTAGGGCAGGTGTACGTGGACGGGCTGTCGGTGGGTGACGTCGGGGAGTCCACCCTGTCCGACCGGCTCATCCTCGGCGAGGGGGGGTTCATCGCGATCACTGTGGTGGTCGCGTCGGCGACCGGCCGGGCAGTGGCGCCGCCGACAATCTCGGGACGGGGATTCTCCGACGATCCCAAGGCACTCGATGGTGTCGTGCCGCTGGTCGAGATGGAACTAGCCCGCACCGAGGTCGAGGGAATCACCGACCCGCACCGCATCGCGCAGGCAGTGCGACGGGTGGTGGGCCGCTGGGTTGCCGACACCTACCGGCGCCGCCCAATGATCGTCCCCACGGTGCTGCCCGTCGGCTGACCCCGGTTGGTCGCCCTTCAAGTACCGCCAACCCCCGTCACCGCTGCTCTTTTTCGCTACCAACCCGACGGGCCGGGATGTCTGCGATCGCGCACCGGCCACGATTTCGGGAGGCCAGCGACACACGCGGCACCGGGGAGCGGCACACGGAGCAGGGCACCGGGCACCGACACAGGGGGCACTGGGGAGCGACACACGGGGCACTGGGGAGCGACACACGGGCCAGCCGCGCGGGTCACCGCGCGTGGACGGTCACCGCGGTGGAGTCGGCGTGTCGCGGACGCCTTCACTACGTCTGCGGGCCACCATGGGTGGGCAGTGGCGGCCAGGGAAGCCGGTGTGGCCGGCCACAGCGCAAACCCAGAAAGGGGTGGGCGGGCTAGCGTGTGGAACATGGCGGGGCAGACGTCCGCAAAGGCTGCCAATGGGCGTTCCCGGAGCTCGGCACGGAAATCGGCTTCACGCCCCAAGCCCCGGCCCACCACCCGACAGCCGCCGGTTCGCCGGGCGCAACGCGGGAGCATCAGCCGGGGGTTACCCGGCGCCTGGGCTGTGCTGGCCCGCGGCGTGGGCGGAGTCGCCCGGGCATTGGGCCGGACCCGAGAGCTGGAGCCTGCGCACCGCCGGGACGGCCTCGCGCTCGCGGTCATCGGTGTCGCGGTGGTCGCCGCCGCAGCCGTGTGGTGGACCGCCGGGGGACCGGTCGGTGCCGGACTCCAGCAGGCGTTGAGTGCCCTGTTCGGTGCCGCATCGATGGCGTTACCCGTGGTACTCGCCGGGGTCGGAGTGACCTTGATGCGCACCGAGCCTGATGCGGCGGCCCGGCCGCGGCGCACCGTCGGCACCTTGCTGCTGACATTGGGCACGCTTGGTCTCTGGCATCTCGCGGCCGGTGCACCCGCGGACGCAGTGGGTCGGGCCCGAGCTGCCGGCGCGGTGGGATACCTGGTAGCGGAACCGCTGGTCGACGGGTTCACCGTCTGGGTGGCCGTGCCGTTGCTGGCCCTGCTGGCCGGTTACGGGCTGCTGGTGTTGACCGGTACTCCGGTGCGAACGGTGCCCGAACGGATCCGCCGGCTGCGTGCGGGAGCGCCGGAACAAGACCCCGATTCCGATGCGTCCGGCACCGATGTCCCGGTCACCGATGCAGATCCCGCCGACGCCCGGCTTCGCCGGCCCGCGCGGCGCAGGCAGGCTAGCCAGGCAGAGGACATCCACACCGACCAAGACACTGCTGCCGAGCCAGTGGCTGCGCCGGAAGCGCCGACACCATCGGCCAAGCTCGAGACCAAGCCGGGCCCGTCGATGTCCGCGCAGCGGGTCGTCGAGGGTGGCTACCGGCTGCCTCCACCCGACCTGCTGGTCAAGGGCGATCCGCCGAAGGCCCGCAGCAAGGCCAACGACGCGATGATCGAGGCGATCACCGGCGTCCTCGATCAGTTCTCGGTGGATGCCCAGGTCACCGGGTTCGCCCGGGGCCCGACCGTCACCCGGTATGAGGTGGAGGTGGGTCCCGGGGTCAAGGTTGAAAAGATCACCCAGCTGACCCGCAATATCGCCTATGCCGTGGCCACTGACAACGTACGGTTGCTCGCCCCGATCCCGGGCAAGTCCGCGGTCGGGATCGAGGTGCCCAACAGTGACCGTGAGATGGTCCGCCTCGGTGACGTGCTTCGCTCGCCGATGTCCAACCGGGATCAGCACCCGATGGTGATCGGGCTGGGCAAGGACATCGAGGGCAACTTCGTCACCGCGAACCTGACCAAGATGCCTCACCTGCTGGTGGCCGGCTCCACCGGCTCGGGCAAGTCCAGCTTCGTCAACTCGATGCTCGTCTCGCTGCTCGCCCGGGCGACCCCCGACGAGGTCAGGATGATCCTGATCGATCCGAAGATGGTCGAGCTGACCCCCTACGAGGGCATCCCGCACCTGATCACGCCCATCATCACCCAGCCGAAAAAGGCCGCTGCGGCACTGGCCTGGCTGGTGGAGGAGATGGAGCAGCGCTACCAGGACATGCAGGCCGCCCGGGTGCGCCACGTCGACGACTTCAACCGCAAGGTGCGCAGCGGCGAGATCACTGCGCCGCCGGGATCGGAGCGGGAATACCGCCCCTACCCGTACATCATGGCGATCGTCGACGAGCTGGCCGACCTGATGATGACCGCGCCGCGCGACGTCGAGGACGCCGTCGTCCGCATCACGCAGAAGGCCCGCGCGGCCGGTATCCATCTTGTGCTGGCCACCCAGCGGCCCAGCGTCGACGTGGTGACCGGGCTGATCAAAACCAACGTGCCCTCCCGGCTGGCGTTCGCCACGTCCTCACTGACGGACAGCCGGGTGATCCTGGACCAACCCGGCGCCGAGAAGCTCATCGGCATGGGCGATGGGCTCTACCTGCCGATGGGCGCCGCCAAGCCGGTCCGCGTCCAGGGCGCCTACGTCGGGGACGCCGAAATCGCCAAGATCGTCGCGTTCACCAAGGAGCAGGCCGGCCCGGAGTACACCGACGGAGTCACCGTGGCCAAGCCGGGTGAACACAAGGAGGTCGACCCGGACATCGGTGACGATCTCGATGTGCTGCTGCAGGCTGCTGAGCTCGTGGTGACCTCGCAGTTCGGCTCGACCTCCATGCTGCAGCGCAAGCTGCGGGTCGGCTTCGCCAAGGCAGGACGGCTGATGGACCTGCTGGAAAGCCGGGGCGTGGTGGGGCCCTCGGAAGGCTCCAAGGCACGCGATGTCCTCGTCAAACCCGATGAGCTCGACGGCGTGCTGTACTCGATCCGTGGCGGTCCAGGCGACTCCGGCGACGACTGACGAGCAAGACTGATGAGCTCTCACAGTTCCAGCAGCATGCGGGTGTTCCCCAGGGTGTCGGGCTTGACGTAGGGCAGGTCGAGGAACTCCGCAACGCCCTCATCGTGCGAGCGACGCATCTCGTCGTACACCTCCGCGGTCACCGGGGTCCCTTCGATGGTTCGGAACCCATACCGGGAGAAGAAGCGGTCCTCGAAGGTCAGCACGAACAGGCGCCGCAGCCCCAGCGACCGGCCCTGCTCGATCAGCCCCGCAACCAGCGCATGTCCTACTCCGTGACCGACGGCATCCGGATGCACGGCCAGGGTGCGGATCTCGGCGAGGTCTTCCCACAACACATGCAGCGCGCCGCAGCCCACCACTTCGCCGTCCCGCTCGGCCACCCAGAATTCCTGGACGTCTTCATAGAGCGTGACAAGTTGCTTGGCCAGTAGCACCGCGCCGGCGTAGCAGTCCACCAAGCTCTTGATCTTGCGGACGTCCGCCACCCGTGCCCGACGCACAGTTACCTTGACTGCGGTTCGCACGCCGACGAGCCTACGAGAACCAAGCTACCCGCCGGTGAGCAGCCGGATCGTCACCACGGCCAGATACCCTAACTCGGTGTCCACCCCATCGAAGTCGCCCCGCGCCGCGCTGCTGACCTTGGGGTGCGCCCGCAACGAGGTCGACTCGGAAGAACTGGCTGGCCGGTTGACCGAAGGCGGCTGGGAGCTGGTGGACGCCGACAGCGCCGACCACGAATCGGCTGACGTGGTGGTGGTCAATACCTGCGGTTTCGTCGCGGCGGCCAAGAAGGATTCCATCGACACCCTGCTCGCCGCCGCGGACACCGGCGCCAAAGTCGTTGCGGTGGGTTGCCTGGCCGAGCGCTATGGCGCCGAACTGGCCGCCAGCCTGCCCGAAGCCGACGCGGTCCTGGGTTTCGACGCCTACCCGCAGCTGGGCGACCGGCTGCGGGATGTGTTGGCCGGTCGGGCACTGCCTGCACACCAGCCGGTGGATCGTCGCACCCTGCTGCCGATAACCCCGGCGTCGCGGCCCGCTGCTCTTGCTGCCGGGCCCGCGCTACCCGGCCACGGCTGGGGTCCTCGAGTACCGCGCCGGCGGCTGGATGACTCACCGGTCGCCCCACTGAAGATCGCATCGGGTTGCGACCGGCGTTGCGCGTTCTGCGCCATTCCCACCTTCCGCGGTGCGTTCGTCTCCCGTCCGGTCGAGGAGGTGCTGGCAGAGGCGGTGTGGCTGGCCGGCACGGGGGTGCGGGAGCTGGTGCTGGTCAGCGAGAACTCCACCTCCTACGGCAAGGATCTGGGGCGCCCCGGTGCCTTGGAGGAGCTGCTGCGCGGGCTGGCCGCCGTTCCCGGCATCCTGCGTACCCGCGTTTCCTACCTACAGCCGGCCGAGACCCGTCCCGCGCTGGTCTCCACGATCGCCGGAACCGCCGGGGTGGCAGCCTATTTCGACCTGTCCTTCCAGCACGCCAGCGAGCCGGTGCTCCGACGCATGCGCCGGTTCGGCTCTCGGGAAACCTTCCTGGCCCTGCTGGACCACATCCGCCGGCTCGCACCGCTGGCGGGAGCACGCAGCAACGTGATTGTCGGGTTCCCCGGGGAGACCGAGGACGACCTGGTGGAGCTGGAGCGGTTCCTCGTCGAGGCCCGCCTGGACGCGGTTGGCGTCTTCGGCTACTCCGATGAGGACGGCACCGAGGCTGCCGGCCTGCCCGGTCAGCACAGCGAGCACACCATCGCCGAACGCGTCGCCCAGATCAGCGGGTTGGTCGAGCAGCTCACCGCCCAGCGCGCCGAGGAGCGGGTCGGGGATGCCGTCGACGTTCTCGTCGACGGCAACGACGGCACCGAGACGGTCGGGCGCGCAGAGCACCAGGGCCCGGAGGTGGACGGTGAGTGCGTCCTCACCGATCAGGGCTCCCTCGTACTCGGTGATCTGGTGCGCTGCCGGGTGATCGCCGCCAAGGGTGTGGATCTGGTCGTCGAGCCGATGGAGCTGATCGCCCCAGCCGGCGGCGAACAGTGAGCCCGCCACCGCAGCCGACCAGGGTCTCACTGTGGAACCTGGCCAACCTGCTGACCATGTCACGGCTGGTGCTGGTTCCGGTTTTCGTGGTTGCCCTGTTCATCAGGGACGGTACCGATCCGGCATGGCGGGTGACCGCAGCGGTGATACTGGGAATCGCCTCGCTCACCGACCGGTTCGACGGGGACCTGGCGCGGCGGCGCGGGCAGGTCACCAAGTTCGGCACGATCGCCGATCCGATCGCCGACAAGGCGCTTATCGGGTCTGCACTGGTGGGTCTGAGCCTGCTGGGGGAGTTGGCGTGGTGGGTAACCCTGCTGATCGCGATCCGGGAGCTGGCCGTGACTGGGTTGCGATTGTGGGTCCTGCGGTATGGCGTGATCCCGGCCAGCCGCGGCGGGAAGATCAAGGCATTCACCCAGGCAGTGGCGATCGGGCTCTACGTGCTGCCCCTTCCGCTGCCTGTCTATCCGCTGCGTTGGATCGTCATGGGCATTGCGGTGGCGCTGACCGTCGTCACCGGCGTCGACTACGTCGTGCGAGCGTTACGACTACGCGCCTCCGGTCGCCGAGCCGTCGCGTTGCCGTAATCTCGCCCAGCAGGTGGGTGAACTCCGACGCGTCGTTCGCCCACGGCGGACGCCGGGCCGGCGGACTGGTGAGTACGGTAGGGGGCAAGCAAGCTGGTTTGGAGTGGGCCGGCCGACACGCTGGAGGGAACGCGATGATGTTGCTGCGGGAGGCCATCGGCGACCGGTTGCGCCGGACGCGGACCTCGCAGCACCGCACGCTGCGCGAGGTCTCCAGGGTTGCGCGAGTGAGCCTGGGATATCTCTCTGAGGTTGAGCGGGGCCGCAAGGAGCCGTCCAGCGAGCTGCTCGCCTCGATTTGTGACGCACTCGACTTGCCGCTCGACGAGCTGTTGCGGCGAGTGGCCGACGATCTCGGTCCGGTTTACCTGCCCGAGGTTCCCGACACCCTTGCCGCTGAGCTGGTCGCGGCCTGAGCCGGACAGGGGGCCAGAGATCAGGGATATCCCCGTTCTCCCTGGGGTTGGTGGAAGCACTGCCGCGTACCTGACACCATGGAGCCAGTAAGCGTCCTGGTCTGATGTGGCTTGGATCGGGTGGGGCCGTGGCCGGGCGCGTGACGCTGGGCCCGATTGGTCGCGAAGAAAGGCAGCGCAGGAGATGGCCAACCCGTTCGTGAAGGCTTGGAAGTACCTGATGGCGGCGTTCTCGTCCAAGATCGACGAGTACGCCGATCCCAAGGTGCAGATCCAGCAGGCCACCGAGGAGGCGCAGCGCCAACACCAGGCACTGTCCCAGCAAGCCGCCGCCGTCATCGGCAACCAGCGCCAACTGGAGGTAAAGCTCAGCCGGCAGCTGGGAGAGATCGAGAAACTGCAATCGTCAGCCCGCCAGGCGCTGGTGCTCGCCGACGAGGCCCGGGGCCGAGGTGATCAGGCCAAGGCGCAGCAGTACGAGCAGGCCGCGGAGTCCTTCGCCACCCAGCTGGTGACCGCCGAGCAGTCCGTGGAGGACCTCAAAACGCTGCACGACCAGTCTCTGCAGGCCGCAAGCCAGGCCAAGCAGGCTGTCGAGCGCAATGCGATGGTGCTGCAGCAGAAGCTCGCTGAGCGCACCAAGCTGCTGTCTCAGCTGGAGCAGGCGAAAATGCAGGAACAGGTCTCCGCCTCGCTGCGGTCGATGTCCGAGCTGGCGGCGCCGGGCAATACACCTTCACTGGACGAGGTACGGGACAAGATCGAGCGCCGCTACGCCAATGCTCTCGGAGCCGCGGAGCTGGCCCAGAACTCGGTGCAGGGCCGCATGCTGGAAGTGCAGCAATCAACGCTGGATATGACGGGCCGGTCCCGGCTGGAGCAGATCCGGGCTTCCATCCGCGGGGCGCCGATCGCGGGTGAAGTCACTGCCGGCGAGCCGGCGCCCCAGCCCGCCTCCCCGCAGCAGGCGATACCCCCACGCAGCCAGCCGCAGCCTGGACAAGGATGATCAGACACCGTGACGGCGGCCGATCGGTGATAGTGGCCCGAGCTGGCGGAGTTTGTCAGGGTTCACGATCGAGCGGATGACTTGGACGGGATGTGGCACGCCGGTGCCCTTGCTGCCGCCGTCACCATGGAAGGTCGCGTTGCCGGCGAGCGATCCGATAAGCACGACACACCGGGCAGGGGAGCGCGACACGCCGGGCAGGGGGCGCTAGGTTTGGGGCAGGTCGGTGTGGGTGCGGCGGCGCAGCTGGCTGGTGCGCAGCATCCGGGTCAGTAGCAGGTCGATGGCGACCGCGACTTCCCGAGCCCCGGGAGTGCACCAGCGCTGAATCGATAGTCCGGCGCCCTGAGCTTGCTGGACCGCGGAGCGGTCCGGTAGCACGGTGGGCAGTACCAGCGGGCCGAAGATCTCTCGCAGCTCGTTGATGCGGAACTGATGTTCGCTGGACCACTTTCGGACCCGGTTGATTACCACGCCGAGCGGTTGCAGGTCGGGGTTGTGCTCCCGTTCGGCCTGCACGGCCTCGAAGGCGCGTTGAACCCCGGCGACGGCATAGATGGTGGGTTCGGTGACCAGCAGCGCACGGTCAGCGGCCACCAGTGCCGAACGGGTGAGCTGACCGAGCGAGGGCGGGCAGTCCAGGAGTACCAGCCGGTACGGCGGATTGTCGGCGATCATGTCCAGCTGGGACAGCGCGCGGTCGAGGCGCCGCAGGCCGGCCCGGCTGGGATCCGGCCGGTTCTGCTCCTCGGTCTGCTCCCCACCGACCAGCACATCCAGGTTCGCGCCCCACGCGCTGGGCGCGATCGCCTCCCTGAGCACCGAGCACCTCGGGTCGGCCAGCACATCGGCCACGGTGTACTTCGTCGTGTCGGGATCCAGGGTGGCGGTGCAATTTCCCTGCGGGTCGAGGTCCACGACCAACGTCCGGATGTTCCGCACCACGGCGGCCCCGGCCAACCCCAGCACGATGGAGGTCTTGCCCACCCCGCCTTTCAGGCTGAGCACGGCAACGGTTCGCACCAGTGCAGCTTATGGTGCCTGGTTTTCTGTGCTTGCGGCCCCGCCCTTCGCTGCCGCCGAGCTCGCTACTATCGCGGCCCTTTACAGTGCTGCGCATGCGAGCCTGCGCGGTGCATCGAGCGCTGGAGGCCGAGGTCGGCGCGGCTCGGCTACGCCTGGGCGGCCCTCCCAGGGTGCTGGACGTGGGTGGTGGCAGCGGCGTCTGGGCCGTACCGTTGGCTCGCTCCGGCTGCCTGGTCACAGTGGTGGAACCCAGCCCGAACGCGCTGGCCACGCTGCACCGTCGGGCCACCGAAGCCGGTGTGCAGGAATCAGTGCGGCCAGTGCAGGGCGACGCCGACTCGCTGTCCGATGTGGTGCCGGCCGCACACGCCGATCTCGTGCTCGGGCACGGCGTGCTCGAGGTGGTCGAGGACCCCACCGCGGCGATGCAGGCGCTGGCCGATGCGACCGCGCCCGGCGGCGCGGTATCGGTGCTGGTGGCCAACCGGTACGCGGCGGTGCTGGTCCGCGCGCTGGCCGGGCGGCTGACCGAAGCGCGCCGGTTACTCGACGATCCGGATGGTCGGCTCGGTACGACAGATCCGGTGTTGCGCCGTTTCGACACCGATGGTCTCGTCGCGCTCGTCGCGGCCAGCGGGTTGGGCATCGAACTGGTGCAGGGCGACGGGGTGGTCGCCGACCTGGTGCCGGGTGGCGTGCTGGAAGCTCATCCGGGAGCCGCCGAGGCGCTCGCCGAGCTGGAGCTGTGCGCGGCCGGTCGGGCTCCGCTGCGGGACATCGCAACCCGGTTGCACGTGCTGGCCCGGAGGCCCGGGATCAGATAGCCTGAGTTCTCGAACGTACGTTCGATCGTGGAGGGTTGGTTGGGACGCAGTGCCGATCTGCCGCGGTGCGCAACTCGGTTCCAGCGGGACACCCGCACCCGGGCTAGCGGTGCCGATCACGGTAACGACGCCGGTTGCCGGGTGCTGCACATCGACATGGATGCCTTCTACGCGTCTGTCGAAGTCCGCCAACGCCCTGAGCTGGCCGGGCGCCCCGTGGTGGTGGCGGGTGGCAGCACCCCGGCCGGGGAGCGCGGCGTCGTGCTTTCGGCGAGTTACCAGGCTCGCGCGTTCGGGGTCCGCTCGGCGATGCCGGTGGCCCAGGCCCGCCGGCTGTGCCCGCAAGCGGAGTTCGTGCCGCCGCATTTCCCCCGCTATGCGGAGGTCTCCCAGGGCGTCATGGCGTTGTTCCGCGAGATCACCCCGCTGGTCGAGCCGCTGAGCCTGGACGAGGCGTTCCTCGACGTCGGGGGATCGATGCGCAGGTTGGGCATGAGCCCGGCCGGGATCGGGGAATGGATCCGCGGGCAGGTCTATGACGCGCACCGGGTGACCTGCTCGGTGGGGGTGGCGCCGAGCAAGTTCCTCGCCAAGCTCGCCTCGGGACTGTCCAAACCGGATGGACTGCTCGTCGTGCCTGCTGACGGCGTTCTGGAGTTCCTGCACCCATTGCCGCTGTCTGCGTTATGGGGGGTGGGCCGGCGCACCGCACAGGCGCTGCGCCGGCTGGGGTGCACCACAGTGGCCGACGTGGCCGCCTTGCCGCTGCCCGCGTTGCGGCGCGCCGTGGGCGCCGCCAGCGCCCATCACCTCCACGAGCTCGCCAACGGCCGAGACGACCGGAGAGTGGTGCCGAACCTGCCGGAGAAGTCGGTGGGGGCGGAGCAGACCTTTGCCCGCGACGAAGCTGATCGGACGGCACTGCGGCGCGAGCTGCTGCGGCTGGTCGAACGGGCCACCGCCGCGTTACGCCGGCGCGGCCTGCGGGGGCGCACCATCGCGCTGAAGGTTCGCCACCCCGACTTCACCACTATCAGCCGGTCGCGCACCCTGGCCGATCCCACAGACTCGACGCATACGGTGTACGCCGTGGCCGCCGAGCTTTTGGACGCTCACCTGCCTCCCGGAATGCTGGTCCGGTTGTTGGGCGTGCGGGTTGAGCAGTTGAGCCGTGACGCCATGGGTGAGCAGCTCACCTTCGAGGGCGCAGACGGCGCGGGGATGCGCGCGCACTGGTCGGACGCTGAACGTGCCGCAGACGCTGCCCGGTTACGGTTCGGCAGCGCCGCCGTACGGCCGGCCACCCTGCTGGACACTCCAGGGTCCGCAGAGGGCGGCCACTCCCAGCTCTCCCCTGAATCGGCTAACGAGATCGGCTAGTGGACACCGCCGCGGGCTCGTATCCTCATGGTAAGAGCCCACGGTGGCTGTCTGGTAGCTACAGGTACCGTCGGGGTCGAATACCATGTCGATAACCCCATAGCCACGGCGGAGTGCCGGAGGAGGAGCCATGCCACTCTCCGAGCACGAGCAGCGTCTGCTCGACCAGATCGAGCGCGCGCTCTATGCAGAGGACCCCAAGTTCGCGTCGAACGTCCGGGGCGCCCGGATGCGAAGCCTGCCCCAACGCCGCCGAATTCAAGGTATCGCGCTGTTTGTGCTGGGCTTGCTCCTCCTCATCGCTGGTGTGGTGCTCCCTTACCGTCTGGTCGGGATTCCGGTTATCAGCGTTGTCGGTTTCTTGGTGATGTTCGCCGGTGCCATCGTGGCGATCTTCTCTCGCCGTCCGTCCAGCGACGGTAGGCGTGCGGGATCGGCGGATCGTTCGTCCGGCGGCCAGAGCCGCAGCACGCTGGCTCAACGGATGGAGCAACGGTTCCGCCGTCGCTTCGAAGATCACTAGCCGGCGCTGCGATACCGGGCTCGGGGTCGCGACAGCACCGAGCGTGGTAGTAGCCGGGCTGTCCGGGTCAGCGGCGCGGACCGCGTCATGCTGGCGAGTACCGCGTCCAGGGCAATCCGGAGTTCACGCCCGCGAGGCCGGCGACCGAGTGCGCTGGCGTACCAGGATCGCTCCACCGCATCGACCAGCATGCGCAGCCCGGCTTGACCGGGCTGATCCAGGCCGTGTTCGTCGACCAATCGTTGGGCTGCCGCCCGTACGGTCTCGCCGACGGGAGGCACCACCCTGCGGTCCGCGGATTCGGCCAGTATCTCCTCCCACGCGGCCGCCACTGCACGCGGGCCGCCGGTGCCGATCAGGTGCATCCGCCACCGGCGGCGACCCTCGCGCACGCCCAGTGGGATGAGTCCCATGACCACAGCGAACCCCAGTAGCCCGGTCACCGTCAGGCCGAATCTGACGGCGGCACCGGGCGTGGAGCGGCTGGGCAACGACCGCGGGCCAGCCGCGGCGAGCGGGCGGTCTGGCGCTGGCGCCGGGGCGGCGGCCGGGGGTGGTCTGGCCGGCAATGCCGCGCCGCCGGGTGGAGTGGGACCGGCGGCATAGACCGGTGGCACGGCGCGTGCACCGGATAGGGGAGTCGGGTCGAACGGCAGCCACCCGGCGCCCGGGAACCACGCCTCCACCCAGGCGTGGGCGTCCTCGGTGGTGATCAACCGGGAGTCGCCCATCATGGTGCCGGGGGTGAAGCCGACTGCCACCCGGGCTGGCACGTGCTGCGTTCGCAACATGATCGCCATCGCCGAGGCGAACTGCTCGCAGTAGCCCCGGTGGCCGGTGAACAGGAAATCCACCAGCGCGTCCCCGCTGGTGCCCGGAGTGGTGCGCAGGTCATATCTGAATCCGTTGCTGGGTTCGGTGAACCAGCGGTTGAGCGCAACGGTGGCGTCGAATGCCGTGTGCGTGCCCGCGGTGACGCGGGCTGCAAGCTGGGCTACCCGCCGATCCACCCCGCCGGTATCGAGGTAGCGCGGATCGGCAGCGGCGAAGGCAGCGCTGCGGGCGGGTCCGGCTGCGCGCAGCAGCTGGGGATCCGCCTGGGGCAGCACGCCCAGTTCGGTATAGGGCTCCGCGCGCTGGCGGCGGTCTGAGAAGACGGTGATCGCGTCCGGGTCGTATCTCCAGCTCGGACTGATGCCGTCCAGTGCCAGCGGGTAGCCGAACGACGGCAGCCAGCTGTCCGTGTAGTTGATCGGCACGATCTGAACGCGAACCGTGGTGGCCGGTACCGGAGTGACCACCCCTGCCGGCAGCGGGAGCCGCTCGTTCGTCTCGTCGCCGGCCGGGATTGCCGGGTCCAGCGGACCTTGTTGCCAGCCCACCCCGTTGACGAACCGGCTCAGTGTCAAGGCCCGAAGGTAGGCTCGCTGCCCCAGCCCGTGGACGCGTAACAGCGGCACAACCTGCTCAGCTGACAGCTGCCCGCGCAGTGAGGTGAAGGGGTTCAACCCGATCCCGGTGACCGGCCCCTGCTCGCGAGTGCGGTGCGCCCGGCCGGTTCCCACCGCCGTGACCGTCGCTCCGATGAACAGCGCCACCGCCACCGCCACCGCCCCGGCGATGACCGTGCCCGCGGCGGTGACCGGCCCGGCAGAGCCGACCCTGCCAGAGACGACGGCGTCACCCCAGGTGCTCTGCCGGCGCTGGGTGTCGACGGCAAGCAGCAGCGCGAAGGCCACCGCACTCAGCGCGAAACTCCACCACGGCAGCATCCGATCCGACACCACGGCAGGCCCGATGAGCACGCCCAACAGCACCAGTCCGGCGCAGGCCGGCGCGGCCAGTGATACGGCGAGGAAATCCACCACGACGGCCACCAGCCCGACTGCCGCCACCACCAGGCAAAGCAGTTCGGTGCTCTCCGGGAGCGGAGGTAGGCCGACCCGGATCTGCTGGGCCGCGCGGGCCAGCACGCCGACCAATTCCGCCCGGCTGGCTGATCCGGGCACCACGAACAGCCAGCCGCTGGTGGTGAATACCGCGGTGACCAGCGCCAGGAGGGCGGCGAGCTGACCGGCCGCGGTCACGACCGAGGGCATCCGCAGCCGGCGCAGCGGCATCCCGGCACCGACCACCACGGCGATACTCAGCACGAGGTAGCTCCACCAGCGCGGCCCCGCCAGTACCACGGTCAACGATGTTGCGGCGAGCGCGAGCGCCAGTCCGGCGATTGCGGCTGGTAGTTCCCGGCCGGTCCACCCGGTCACCGTGGCACCCGAAGCCTGCTGTGTGAGCTGACGCACAACTGGTTCCACACCGCCGATGGCGGATGTTGCGGGCCGGCCACCGTGACCGCCCAGCCCGCAGCGATGAGGAGTCGGGCTGCCTTTGCCGGATCGGGGGCCACCTTGCCGTCGCTGTCGGTGGCCCACGCCGCAACGTCGAGCAGCACCGCGTGGCCGCGCGCGGCCCGCAGGTGGTGAACCAGCAGCTGTTCGACAGCGGCCGGTCCGAGGGCTCCCAAGATCGCGACCACGTCCTGGCTGGCGGCGGGCACCGGAACATTGATCAGATCGCGCTGATCGGTTGCGCAGAGCGCGGCTAGCGCATCGAGTGCAGTGTCGGTCGGATGTTCGGCGCCGTCGCCCGCGAGCACCGCACCGTCCACGGTGACCAGCCGTAGCCGCGTACCGCGCTGCCGCAGATGGACATACACGCTGGCGGCCAGCGACACCGCGTACTCCAGGCTCGAGGTGGGACCGTCGCCACGGTGCGCCGTGGCGCGGTGATCCAGCAACACCGTGATCCCGCCGCGTTGCGCCCATTCTTCGACCCGCACCATCAGCTCGTCGCGCCGGGCGGTCGTACGCCAGTGCACTCGGCGCAGGTCATCACCTTGCCGGTAGCTGCGCACCACGACGGCATCCGGATCTGAGCCCGCGCCCATCGCGCCGCCCCCCGCGGTGCCGCCGAACTCGCCGCCGGCGGGCAATCCGACCAGCGGCAGCACGGCGGGCAGCACCACTAGCCGAGTGCTCCCGGCGAGCGTGCGGTGGCACTGTGCCAGCCCGAGTGGATCGGCGACTCGGCCGATCAGAGGGCCCAGCGAGTGCACCGAGCGCTCCACTGGACGCAGTGGATACACCACCTGCACCTCACGGTGCTGCGGTAGCTGCGCCACGACGAACCGGCGAGGGCCGCCCAGTGCGCGGGGGACCACGTCCTGGAGTAACAGCAGGCCGCTCCACCGCCCCGTGCCCCGAAGTGTCAGGTGCACCTGGCAATCGCCGCCGACCGGCGTCCGAGATGGCACCACCTCTCGATCCGCCTGTAGCCCGATCCGGGTCCGACTGATGACGAGAATGGCGGCCAGTACCGGAAGCATCATGGCGAAGGCAGCCACCCGCAGCAGGTCCCGTTCGCCGACCAGCACTGCGCACAAGGCCGCGCCCGCTCCGGCGGCGAACAGGCACCAGCCGCGGATGGTCAAGTTGCCGAACCGCCCGAGCACCTAGTTCCTCTGCGGTGAGCGGGGCCACAACGTGGCGATGCGGCCGTTGCCGGTATCCAGGGACTCGAGCCTGCCCGGTGTCGGCTGCTTCGGCGCCTGGGGCACCGGTACGCGCGCCAGCACGCCGGCGATCAGGTCCTCTGGGCGGACCCGGTCGACTTGTGCCTGGGCGGTGAGCATCAGCCGGTGGGACAGCACTGGCTGCGCCATCGCCTGCAGGTCATCGGGCACCACGAAATCCCGGCCGGCCAGCGCGGCCCTCGCCCGGCTGGTGCGGATCAGCTGGAGCGTGGCGCGCGGGGAGGCACCCAGCAGGAGTTCGGGCAATGCCCGGGTGGCGCTGACCACCTCCACCACATAGCGCCGCAGCTCGGCCGAGACGTGCACCAAGCGGACCGCCTCGCAGAGCGCTCGCACCTCGGCTGCGGTGGACACCGGCCGCAGGCTGGCCAACGGGTCGGTGCCGGCGTGCTCGTCGACCATCGCCAGCTCCGCGGCGGGATCCGGGTAGCCCAGCGAGATCCGGGCGGTGAACCGATCCCGTTGGGCTTCCGGCAACGGGTAGGTGCCTTCCATCTCCACCGGGTTCTGGGTGGCGATCACCATGAATGGCATGTCCAGCGGGTAGCTGTGCCCATCCACGGTGACTTGGCGTTCTTCCATGCATTCCAGAAGAGCGGACTGGGTCTTGGGAGAGGCCCGGTTGATCTCGTCGCCGACTACCACGTTGGCGAAGACCGGACCGGTCCGGAACTCGAATGCTCCGGTGCTGCGATCGAAGACGGACACCCCGGTGATGTCACTGGGTAGCAGATCAGGGGTGAACTGGATCCGGGTGACCGTGCCGTCGATCGACCTCGCCAACGCTTTGGCCAGGGACGTCTTGCCCACTCCCGGTACGTCTTCCAGCAGGAGATGCCCCTCGGCGAGCAAGGTGATCAACGCGGTGCGCACCGCGTCGGGCTTGCCGACCAGGACTCTCTCGACGTTGCCGGCGATGCGCTGGGCAACGGCATGCACGTCCACGCCCTGCGGCGCCTCTCGGTGGTGCATGGCTCGATCCCGACGATCTTGCCGGCTCATGCGACCTCCTGACCGTTTTCGCGGGTCGCTGGTGCATGAGACCGGTGAACCGCCAGCGCCGGGCCGAGTCTGTCAAACCGCGGCGCAACGCCAACCCAGCGGGAAGGCGTTGCCACCTCTGAGCTACCTCCGAACAACGACGAGCATCCAGCTGGCGCAGCGCAGTTCGCTCAAATCGCTGTGTTGTGCGGCCACCACTTTCTCCCACTTCCTCCGTTGACGATCTTGTTGAAGGTGTTGTGACCGGTCCGGCCGTGCGTTCGGCGTTTGCCCGGGGGCCGTTTCCGGGTTGCGCCAGCATGGAAAGGCGGCCCGCGCCGGTGCCGGCCCCACCTTCACCCACTGCCTCTGAACTGCTACGACGTCGCGCGTCGAGGAAACACGGAGGGTGATCGCACGTTGACAGTGGCGAGAAGTGGGGTAATGTGGGAGCCCGTGGAGCACAAGGGTGCTTCACGACCGGTCCGCCGGCGGCGGAGAGGCGGGTGGCCGTGTTTCTGGGCACGCACACACCCCGGCTCGACGACAAGGGCCGGTTGACGCTGCCGGCAAAGTTCCGTGATGCGCTCGCAGGGGGGTTGATGGTCACCAAGGGACAGGACCACTGCCTCTATGTCTTTCCCCGCGCCGAGTTCGAGCAGATGGCCCGCAAGGTGGCGCAGGCGCCGTTCACCAATGAGGCGGTCCGGGCCTACCAGCGTTACCTGTTCGCCGGCACCGACGAACAACGCCCGGACGGGCAGGGTCGTATCTCGATCGCTGCGGAGCTGCGCCGCTACGCCGGGCTGAGCAAAGACTGCGCGGTGATCGGCGCAATCAACCGTTTGGAGATCTGGGACAGCGCTGCCTGGCAGCGTTACCTGGAGGAGCACGAGGAGTCCTACGCCCAGGCGCAGGAGGAGGTGTTACCCGGGGTGATGTGACCCCGGTGATGTGACCCGGTGACGCGAGGTCTCCGTCCGGAGCTGCATCCCGCGGATACCTACAACGCCCAGCAACACGGACGGCCCAGCCCTGACGCACTTCCCCGGCGCCAGGATCTGGCCCCGGGCGGAGACCTGGCGGCACCGAGTCGCATGTCCCGATATGGAGCCATATCGGGGAATGTGGTGATAGCGGGAATGCGGTGGGGGAGAGGTGGGTGTGAGCGGAGGGAGGCTGCTGATGGCCGGATCACTCCAGCACGCCCCTGTTCTGCTACCCCGATCCCTCGAGCTGCTCGAGCCTGCGCTGGTGGGCCGGCCAGCCGTGATGGTCGATGCCACGGTGGGTCTCGGTGGCCACGCGGCGGTGCTGCTCGGCGCCCATCCAGCGCTCACCCTGATCGGCATCGACCGTGACCCGCAAGCGCTCGACGTGGCCGGCGATCGGCTGCGGTCCTACGCCGAGCGGGTGCACCTCGTGCATGCCGTCTACGACCAACTACCCGGCATCTTGCGCCGATTCGATATCCCGCAGGTCGACGGCGTGCTGTTCGACCTGGGGGTGTCCTCGCTGCAGCTCGACACGGCCGAACGTGGCTTCTCCTACGCCCGCGACGCCGTGCTGGACATGCGCATGGATCCCACCGCGGGACCGACCGCCGCCGACGTCCTCAATGGCTATTCGGAAAGTGATCTGCGCCGGGTACTCCGGGAATACGGAGAGGAGCGTTTCGCCGGCCGGATTGCCGCCGCGGTCGTGGCGCAGCGGGCCCGGCGACCTTTCGAGACCACCGCTCAACTGGTCGACGTGGTCTACCACAATGTCCCCGCAGCGACTCGCCGGCACGGTGGCCACCCGGCCAAGCGGACCTTCCAGGCGCTGCGGATCGAGGTCAACGGCGAGCTGGCAGCGCTGCACTCGGCAGTGCCGGCGGCGCTGCACGCGCTGGCGGTCGGTGGCCGGTTGGTGGCGATGTCCTACCACTCGCTGGAGGACCGGATCGTCAAGCGGGCGCTGGCCGCGCTGAGCACCTCGCGCACCCCGGCCGGCCTGCCGGTCGAGCTGCCGGGGCACGGACCCCAGCTGGCCGCGTTGACCCGCGGCGCCGAGCGGGCCGGCGAGGCCGAGATCACCGCCAATCCGCGCGCAGCCTCGGTACGGCTGCGTGCTGTGCAGCGGATTGCGCCTTCTGAGCAGCCTGGACCCGGCCGACTGGAGTCGACCTCGTGACCGCTCCGGCCCGAACTTCGACCCGGGGCAGGACGACCGCGCCGGCCCGCCGCCGGGATCCGGTGCCCAGCGGTGGCCGTGACCCCGCGTCGCAGCGCGGGCGCTCCCCGGCCGTCGCGCGCGCATACGCCAGGCGGGCTCAGCGCACCGGGGTACGCCCCGGTACTTCCGGCCGCGCGGACACCAGCCGCACCCCGTTCGTGATGTTGGTCATGGTCCTGTTGGCCGTGACGCTGGTGGCCACGCTGTGGTTGTCCACTGCGGCTACCGCTGACTCCTACCACCTGCAGAGCGCCCGAAAGACGGTCAGGCAGCTGACCGAGCGATCGGAGACCCTGAGCCGCCAGGTGGCCACCTTGGAGACCGCGCCGGAGCTGGCTCGCCGAGCCAGGGAGCTGGGCATGGTGCCGGCCGGGGATGCGGCCCGGCTGGTCGTCCGACCCGATGGTGGCGTCGTACTGGTTGGTCAGCCACGGCGGGCCACCGCCCCCGCCCCACCGCCCGCGCCACCGGTGATACCAGCCCCATCGCAGGCCGGACCAACCGCGCCGCAAGCCGGGCCGGCACCAACGCAGGCAGGACCAACCGGGCCGCAGGCAGCACCAACCCCGCAGGCAGCACCAGCCCCGCCGCAGGCAGGACCAATCCCGCCGCAGCCGGTCATTCCACCGCCAGCAGCGCAAATCCCGCCGCTGGCGGGCGTGTCCGTGCCGCCGGTAACAGGCCCCGCTGCGCCAGTGCCTAGCTCGCCGGACCGGACCTGATGGGCACCGCGACCATTCGCCGGACCACCGGACCGGCCCGGCACCGCCGGGCCGGCTCCGCAACAGCTGGTCTGCGCACCCGGCTGGGACTCGGTCGGGTGGTACTGGTCGCCGCACTCGTCGCCGCCGGCCTCAAATTGGCTGCGGTGCAGGGACTGCAGGCGACCGCGCTGTCGGCGCAGGCCTCGAAGCAGCGCACCACGGTGCAGCTGCTCCCGGCCCAGCGTGGCACGATCACCGACCGCAACGGCACGCCGTTGGCGTTCAGCGTGGCGGCCAAAGCGCTCTATGCTCAGCCCAACCGGATCAACGACGAGCAGCGGGCGATCCGGGCCGACCCGGACGCGCACAAGCAGGCGATGGCCCGACGGGTCGCCCAGGTGCTCGGGCCCGCTGTCTCAGAGCAGGAGATCCTGAGCCAACTGCGCAGCGACCGCAAGACCGTGCTGCTGGCGCCCCTGGTGACGCCGGCCCAAGCCAGAGCGATCCAGCAGGACTTCCCGGAGGTCAGCGCAGAACACCGGGAGATCCGGCAGTACCCGGGTGGTGAACTGGCGTCCAACGTCCTGGGAGTGGCGAACTGGCGGGCCGACGAACGCAAAGTACGGGGCCTGGTGGGCCTGGAGAGCTACGACGACACCCTGCTGGCCGGCCGGGACGGCCGCCGGGTGGTGGACACCGCAGAGGGCTCCGACGCCGTCATCCCAGGCAGTGAGCGTGCCGAGCGAGCCCCGGTACCCGGTTCGGGACTGGAGCTCACGCTGGACTCCGACCTGCAGTTCACCGTGGCCCAGATGCTGCGCGACTACGCGCACAAGTACCGTGCCAAAGGCGCCAGCGCGGTCGTCCTCGACGCCCGTACCGGCGAGGTCTACGCGATGGCCAACGACGTCACCTTCGACCCGAACCACCTCGAGGCCGCGACCCCGGAAATGTTGGGCAACCCCGCGGTCTCCGCGCCCTACGAACCAGGCTCGGTGAACAAGGTCCTGACGGCCGCCGCCGGGATCGAAAGCGGCGTCGTCGGGCCCGACACCCCGTTACGAGTGCCCGGCGAACTGCACATCGCGGACCGGACAGTCCGTGACGCGTGGCCACACGGCATTCTCAACCTCACGTTCACCGGAGTGCTGGCCCGCTCGTCCAACGTCGGCACGTTGCTCACCGCGCAACGCGTCGGCGAAGACCGGTTCGTGGACATGCTCCAGCGAATGGGCCTGGGTCAGCACACCGGTATCGGGCTGCCGGGGGAGAGCGCCGGCCGGGTGCCGCCCCGGGACCAGTGGTCCGGCAGCACGTTCGCCAACCTGCCCATCGGTCAGGGTCTGTCGATGACCGTGTTGCAGATGGCCGGCATGTACCAGGCGATCGCCAACGACGGGGTGCGCATCCCCCCGCGCATCGTCAGCGCCGAGATCGCCCCGGACGGCACCCGGACCGCGACCCCGCGGCCGGCCGGGATCCGGGTGGTCAGCCCGCAGACCGCACAGACGGTGCGGGACATGCTGCGCGCCGTCGTGCAGAACGAGCCGGGACAGCGCGGCACCGCCCCGGAAGCCGCGCTGGACGGCTACCAGATCGCCGGCAAGAGCGGCACCGCGCAGCAGGTCAATCCCGGCTGCGGCTGCTACAGCAACTCCAGCTACTGGATCACCTTCGCCGGGATCCTGCCCGCCGATTCGCCGCGCTTCGTGATCGGGATCATGCTCGACGACCCTGCCGTCGGCAGCGCCGCCCCGCTGTTCCACCAGATCGCGTCCTACCTGGCGGGGCGCTACCAGATCCCGCTGTCGGCCACGCCCAGCCCACCGGCGGTCCTCACCCTGCCGTCTTGATACCGGGCCCGTACCGATCTCCCCTCGGGGCGCCGGTAGCCTTCGTGCGCGTTGGGCGTCAGCTCCACGCGTACCCGACCCCGGATCGTGACTGCTCTTGTGACTCGCTCGTTGGCCGAGACGCCGCTGCGGCCGTCGCGCACCGCGCCGACCCCGCTGACCGTGGTCGCTGCGCTGGCCGGCGCTACTGCACCGAGCACTGATCAAAACCTCGACCAAACCCTCGTCGGGGGGATCACGCTGCGCGCCCAACGGGCGCTGCCTGGCGACCTGTTCGTGGCGCTGCCCAGCCTGACTTCCGGTCGCCCGCATGGGGCCGACTTCGCCGGCGTTGCGGTGCGCGCGGGCGCCGTCGCGGTGCTCACCGACTCGCGAGGGATGCATCGCCTGACGAGGGAAACCGTGCCGGTACTGGTGCACCCGGACCCCCGATCGGTGGTCGGCGCCCTGTCCGCCCACCTTTACGGTGACCCGTCCACCCGGCTGGCGGTAGTCGGGATCACGGGCACCGCCGGCAAGACCACCACGGCACACTTACTGGAGGCGGGCTTGCGCGCGGCGGGTGCGCACACCGGCCTGCTGGGCACCGTGCAGGTACGGATCGGCGAGACGGTGCTGCCCAGCGAGTTCACCACGCCGGAGGCCCCGGATCTGCAGGCGTTGCTGGCCCTGATGCACGAACAGGGGGTGACGCACGTGCCCATGGAGGTCTCCAGCCATTCGCTGGCATTAGGCCGGGTGACCGGCACTGCCTTCGCGGTCGGCGCCTTCACCAACCTGTCCCAGGATCACCTGGATTTTCACGCCGACCTCGAGGACTACTTCGCCGCCAAGGCGCTGCTGTTCGACGGCCGGGCCGCGGCCGAGGTGGTCTGCGTGGACGACACCTGGGGCCGCCGGTTGGTCACCGGCGCGACCACCACCGTGTCGCGCATCGGCGATGCCACCTGGCGGGCCACGGACGTCGATGTTCGCCAGTCCGGTAGCCAGAACTTCCGCGCGGTGGGTCCCGGCGGGCGCAGCGTGGCCGTGACCGTGCGGTTGCCCGGCGCGTACAACGTAACCAACGCGCTGCTTGCTTTGGCTGCTGGGCACGCCGCGGGGGCCGATCCGGAGCTGCTCGCCCGCGGTATCGGAACCGCCGAAGTGCCCGGCCGGATGCAGCGGATCCATCGCGGCCAGGACTTCCTCGCCCTGGTCGACTACGCGCACAAACCCGCCGCGGTAGCCGCGCTGCTCGACGCGGTGCGGGGGCAGGTGCCCGGCCGGCTGCTGGTGGTCCTGGGCTGCGGCGGAGACCGAGATCGAGCCAAGCGGCCGCTGATGGGGGCCGAAGCAGCTCGCCGCGCCGACCTCCTGGTGATCACCGATGACAACCCGCGGACCGAAGATCCCGCCGCGATCCGCGCTGCCATGCTCTCCGGGACACCCGGAGGTCACGCCGAAGTCGTGGAGATTCCGGACCGAGCTGCTGCCATCGCATATGCAGTGGCCCAAGCCCGCAGTGGCGACGGGGTCATCGTTGCCGGCAAGGGTCACGAGACCGGGCAGGAGGTGCACGGCGTCAAGCATCCGTTCGCGGACGCAGACGTACTCGCCGGCGTGCTCGATCAACGCCCGGTGGGCCGGCCATGATTGAGCTCAGCCTGGCCGAGGTGGCCGACGCGGTGGGCGGTGTCCTGCACAGTTGCTCGGGAACCGAGATGGTCACCGGCGGCGTGGAGTTCGATTCCCGCCGCGTGCAGGCCGGCGGATTGTTCGTCGCGTTGCCGGGTGAGCGGGTCGACGGGCATGATTTCGCCGCCGCTGCAATGGCCGCAGGCGCAGCCGGGGTCCTGGCCGGGCGAACCGTCGATGCCGCCGCGGTGCTCGCCCCGCCCGTCACCGGTCATCGAGCCGGCCTGGGGTCGGGTGCCTACGCGCTGGCCGCGGACACCGACGGTGCAGGCGCCGCGGTGCTCACCGCGCTGGCCGCGTTGGCGCGGTCAGTGGTGCACACACTCAGCCACGGCGGCCTGCGGGTGGTGGCCCTGACCGGTTCATCGGGCAAGACGTCCACCAAGGACATGGTGGCCGCGTTGCTCGCCCCGTTGGGCGCCACGGTGGCCCCGCCGGGTTCGTTCAACAACGAGATCGGCCACCCCTGGACCGCGCTACGGGCCGACCGGGCCACCCGGCATCTGGTCCTGGAGCTCTCCGCGCGCGGCCCTGGTCAGATCCGTGCGCTGTGCCGGGTGGCGCCGCCGTCGATCGGGGTGGTGCTCAACGTCGGCTCGGCGCACCTGGCCGAGTTCGGTTCCCGGGAGGCGATCGCCACCGCCAAGGGTGAGCTGGTCGAAGCACTGCCGGCGGCTGGGGTCGCGGTGCTCAACGCCGACGACCCTGCGGTATCGGCGATGGACCGGCGCACCGCGGCACGGGTGGTGCGCTTCGGGCAGTCGCCCCAGGCCCAGGTGCGAGCCGCCGACGTCGCGTTGGATGATGGTGGCTGCCCGTCGTTCCGGCTGGTTACTCCCCTCGGCGAGACCCGAATCCGGCTTGGGGTACCGGGCGAGCACCAGGTATCCAACGCGCTGGCCGCCGCCGCGGTGGCACTGGAGCTGGGCGCGACGCCGGAAGCAATCGCTACGGCGCTCCAGGACTACCACCCGGCCTCGCGCTGGCGGATGGAGGTCACAGACCGTCTCGACGGGGTGACCGTGGTCAACGACGCCTACAACGCCAACCCGGAGTCGGTCGCCGCCGCGTTGCGCACGTTGGCCGTGCTGGCCGGTACCCAACGGCGCAGCTGGGCGGTGCTCGGGCCGCTCGCCGAGCTCGGCGAGGCAGCGGCGGCCGCCTACCGAGAGATCGGGGCGCTCACCACGCGGCTGGGTGTCGACCGTCTGGTCGTGGTGGGGGAGCCTGCCCAGCAGCTGCATCGCGCGGTGCCGGGCTCCGCGCTGGTGCCTGACGTGCCCGCGGCCGTGGAGCTACTGTGTGGCGAGCTGGCTGCCGGTGACGTCGTGCTGATCAAGGCGTCCCGGTCGTTCGGGTTGGAGCGCGTCGCCGAAGCACTGTTGGGCGGGAGCAGCAGGTGAGCACCATCCTGGTCGCCTCCGGCGTCGCGCTGCTCGCCTCGATCCTGTTCACGCCGTACCTGATCCGCGTTTTCACCCGTCAAGGCTTCGGGCAGGAGATCCGGCAGGAGGGCCCGCAGACCCACCAGAGCAAGCGGGGCACGCCCACCATGGGCGGGGTAGCCATCCTGCTGGCGACCTGGAGCGGTTATGTGGTCGCTCACCTCACCGTCACCCGGCATGGCACCACTGCATCGGCTTTACTCGTGCTGCTGCTCACCACGGTGCTGGGGGTGGTCGGCTTCCTGGACGACCTGATCAAGATTCGCCGGCAGCGCAACCTGGGCTTGAACAAGACCGCCAAGCTGGTCGGGCAGCTGGTGGCTGCGGTGGTGTTCGGCATCCTCGCGATGAGTTTCCGGGACGGCGCCGGCATCTCCCCGGGCTCCATCCACCTGTCTTTCGTGCGCGACGTGGCCGTGGTGTCTTTCGGTGTCGCCGGCTTTGTCCTGTTCAGCTACCTGCTGGTGTCCGCCTGGTCCAACGCGGTGAACTTGGCCGATGGCCTGGACGGGCTGGCGGCAGGCGCGGCGGCGATGGTGCTGATGACCTATGTGATCGTCTCGTTCTGGCAGTACACCAAGGACTGCACCATCGAGGCGGTCCCCGGCTGTTACACCGTGCGCGACCCCCTCGACGTGGCCGTGGTGGCTGCCGCGGCGGTCGGTGCGTGCACCGGATTCCTGTGGTGGAATGCCCCCCCGGCGAAGATCTTCATGGGTGACACCGGATCGTTGGCGATCGGCGGCCTGCTGGCGGGGTTGTCGGTGGTGACCCGGACCGAGCTACTGCTCGTCGTGATCGGTGGCCTGTTCGTGGTCGAGGCGCTGTCTGTGGTGATCCAAGTGGCGGTATTCCGGACCACCCGGCGCCGGCCATTCCGGATGGCACCGTTTCACCACCACTTCGAGCTCGGGGGATGGCCCGAGACCACCGTGATCATCCGGTTCTGGTTGCTCGCGGCCATGTGCTGCGCGCTGGGCGCCGGCGTGTTCTACAGCGAGTGGCTGACCGCGGCCGGCGGATAGCCGGCGGATGACAGCAGATGACAGCAGATGACAGCAGATGACACAGTTGCGCCAAGTCGCAGACCTCGTGGGTGCCCGGGTGCTGGTGACCGGGGCGCGGGTCACGGGACTGTCAGCGGCTCGGTTCCTGGCTGAACTCGGGGCGCAGGTCACCGTCACCGACTCCTCACCCAGCCAGCTCGAGACCGCCGCCGCGGCGCCGCTCAACGGCGCAGTGCGGCTGGTCGCCGGGCTGGAGGCGCCGCCACCCGGCACCGATCTGGTGGTGACCAGTCCTGGTTTGCGGCCCGACACGCCGGTGCTGGTGGCCGCCAAACGCGCTGGGGTGCCGGTGATCGGCGATGTGACGCTGGCTCACTGGGTGGATCGGGCGCGACCCGGGGCGCGATCGGGTCCTGGCCAGGCACCAGCTGAGTGGCTGGTGGTCACCGGCACCAACGGCAAGACCACCACCGTCGGCATG
The DNA here is from genome assembly GCA_035606945.1 of Pseudonocardiaceae bacterium. Lineage (GTDB taxonomy): Bacteria > Actinomycetota > Actinomycetes > Mycobacteriales > Pseudonocardiaceae. The sequence goes on along the minus strand of DATNDR010000005.1, from coordinate 73,504 downwards.
CTGGCATCGATCCTGCGCGCGGCCGGGGTCGACGCGGTCGCGTGCGGCAATATCGGGCTGCCGGTGCTCGACGCGGTGCGTGCCGGCCATCGGGTGCTGGCGGTGGAGCTGTCCTCGTTCCAGCTACACTACTCGCCGAGGCTGGCGCCACGGGCCGCCGTAGTGCTCAACGTCTCCGCCGATCACCTGGACTGGCACGGCTGCCTGCAACGGTATGCCGAAGCCAAGGGCAGCGTGTACGCCGAAGCCACCACGGTGGTGTTCAACGCCGACGATGAGTGGTCGACGCGGCTGGCTGCCGGGCACCACCACAGCCGCTGCGTGGCGTTCACCGCTGCTGAACCGGCTGCGGGACAGCTGGGAGTGGTGGGTGAGCAGCTCGTCGACCGTGCTTTCGGCGAGGTTGCCGGTGCGGGCTCGGTACTGGCCCAGTCCGGCGACATCTGCCCGGCTGGGCGGCACAATGTCAGCAACGCGCTGGCCGCCGCGGCACTGGCGCGCTGCATCGGTGTCGCGCCGGAAGCGGTCGCCGAGGGGCTGCGAGCCTTCGTTCCCGGCGGGCATCGCGGCGCACCAGTCGGCGAACACGCCGGCATCCGCTATCTCGATGACTCCAAAGCCACCAACCCGCATGCGGCGCGGGCCGCGTTGCTGTCCCAGCAACGGGTGGTGTGGGTGGCCGGCGGCCTGCTCAAGGGTGTCGACGTGGATCAGCTGGTGATCGACACCCGGGATCGGCTGGTCGGCGCTGTGCTGCTCGGCGCGGACCGGGCGGTGATCGCGGCCGCGCTGGCGCGACACGCGCCCAACCTCCCGGTGCGAGTGGTGGATTCGGGAGACGATGGTGCCATGAGCGAGGTGGTGGCCGCAGCAGCCGAGCTGGCGTGCCCGGGTGATGTCGTGCTGCTCGCTCCGGCCGCGGCCTCGATGGACATGTTCACCGACTATGGACATCGGGGCCGGGCATTTGCTGCCGCCGTCGCCGCGCTGGGTCGGGACCGGTGAGAAGTTCCACCCGACCGGGTAGGTCGACGGTCCGCCCGCCGAGGCCTCGCCAGCCCCCAGACCGCCGGCAACCAGACCGGCAGCCGGCCAGCCATCCGGTGGCGGCTTCGTGGACAGCTGCCAGGGCCCGGTTCACCGCTTGGCTGGCGCGGCCTCTCACGTCACTGCACCTGGTCCTCGGCGTGTTCGGCCTGTTGACCCTGTTCGGTCTGGTGATGGTGCTGTCGGCGTCGAATGTGGAGTCCTACACCAAGGATGGCTCGTCCTACGCGGTGTTCGTCCAGCAGCTGGCGTACTGCGGGCTCGGCCTGGTGTTGTTCTGGCTGGGCCTGCGGATGCCGGTACGGATGCTGCGCGGCACCAGCGGGCTGTTCCTACTGGTGTGCGTGGCGCTGCTGATCATGGTGCTGAGCCCGTTGGGAGCCGAGATCAACGGTGCGCAGAAATGGCTGCGGCTGGGCTCGCTGTCCCTGCAACCCTCCGAACCCGCGAAGCTGGCCCTGGCCCTGTGGGGCGCCCACGTGCTGATCACCAAGCGGGCCCTGCTGCACCAGTGGCGGCATTTGCTGGTGCCGCTGGTACCCATGGCCGTCACGATCTTCGCGCTGGTGATGCTGCAGCCCGACCTGGGTACCACGATCACGCTGGCGATCGTGCTGCTCGCGTTGCTGTGGTTCGGTGGTGCGCCGGGGGAGTTGTTCGGTGCGATCGCGATCACTGCGGTGGCCGGGGCGGTCGCGATGGCCGGCATCGCCGGCTACCGATCGGCCAGGATCGAGTCCTACCTGCACCCGTTCGCCGACCCGCAGGGCGCGGCGTACCAAGGCCGTCAAGCCCTGTTCTCGCTGGCTGACGGTGGCTGGTGGGGGGTCGGCCTCGGGCAGGGCAGTGCCAAATGGGACTACCTGCCCAACGCGCACAACGACTTCATCTTCGCCATCATCGGAGAAGAGCTGGGCTTCCTGGGTTGCCTGGTGGTGCTGCTGCTGTTCGGCACGCTGGCCTACGTGGGGATCCGGGTCGCCGCGCGCAACACCGACCCGTGGATCAAATTGGTCTCCGCCACAATAACCACCTGGCTGGTCGGTCAGGCCGCGATCAACGTCGGGTACGTGGTCGGATTGTTGCCGATCACGGGGATCCCGTTGCCGCTGATCTCCTCCGGCGGCACGTCCATAGCCATGACGATGCTGGCATTCGGCCTGCTGGCGAGTTTCGCGCGGCACGAATCGCAGGCGGTGGCCGCGTTACGCCATGAAACCATCCCTGCCGGGCCGCAACGTGGTCTGGGACATGGTGTGCGGTGGCTGCTGCAGTTGCGTCCTCCCGTGCCCTACAGTGCGGACGCTGCCAAGCCACGATCGGTGCTCGCGGATCACCGCAGCCGGGGAAGGTGATGAGCGCAGTGACTGCTGCCGCGCAATCGCCCGCGTTGCCGGCGCACCTGTCCCGCACTCACTTGATCGGGATCGGTGGTGCCGGGATGAGCGGGGTGGCCCGGATCGTGCTGGCTCGCGGTGGCGCGGTGTCCGGTTCGGACGCCAAGGATTCGGCCGCGCTGCAGGCGGTGCGGGAACTGGGCGCCAAGGTAGCCGTCGGTCATGCCGCGGCCAATCTCGATCAGCTCGGCGCCGACCCCACCGCGATCGTCAGCACCAAGGCGGTGCACCAGAGCGATCCGCACAACCCGGAACTCGTCGAGGCCACCCGGCGCGGCATTCCGGTGATCCACCGTTCTGAGGCGCTGGCGGCCTTGATGGCCGGCTACCGGGTGGCCTGCGTCACGGGGACCGCCGGCAAGACGTCCACCACGTCGATGCTGGCCGTCGCCTTGCAGCGCTGCGGGGCAGACCCGTCGTTCCTCATCGGTGGCGAGCTGGCCACGTCGGGATCCGGTGCGCATCACGGCAGCGGCGAGATCTTCGTGGCCGAGGCCGACGAGAGTGACGGCACCTTCCTGGCCTACTCGCCCGACCTCGCCGTGGTGACCAACGTCGAGGCCGATCACCTGGATCACCACGGCAGCGTCGAGGCCTACACCGCGGCTTTCGATGCCTTCGCGGCCCGGGTGCGTCCCAGCGGGGTGTTGATCGCCAACGCGGACGATCCCGGCTCGGCCGCGCTGGCTGACCGTGCCGCTGCTGGTGGCCTGCGGGTGCGCCGCTACGGCGCGCTTGCCACCCCTGCGGCCGGCGCGCAGCTGCTGGCCTATACCCCCGATGGTGACCGGGGTGTCGCCACCGTGGCGCTGACCGAGCCCGCTGGTGCGGTGCACCGGGTGCAGGTCGGCGTTGCACTGCCCGGCCGGCACATGGCGTCCAACGCCGTTGCGGCCCTGCTGGCCGGGCTGGAGTTGGGTCTGCCGCTGCCTGGCCTGCTGGCCGGCCTGGCCGGCTTCGGCGGAGTCCGCCGCCGCTTCGAACTCACCGGTCAGGTGGCCGGAACGCGGATCTACGACGACTACGCCCACCACCCGACGAAGGTGGCCGCCGCACTGCGCGGGGCTCGTCAGGTGGTGGGGCGGGGCCGGCTGCTGGTGGCGTTCCAGCCGCACCTGTACTCCCGCACCCGGGACTTCGCGGCGGAGTTCGGCGCCGCGCTCGCGCTGGCCGACGTGGTGCTGCTGCTCGACGTCTACGGGGCCCGGGAGCAACCGATACCCGGTGTCACCGGAGCGCTGATCGCCCGGGCTGTGCCGTTGCCCGCAGGCTGTGTGCACTACGAACCGTGCTGGGCCGACGTGCCCGCGCGGTTGGCGCAGCTGGCCCGACCCGGTGACGTGGTGGTCACCATGGGAGCCGGCGATGTGACCGCGCTCGGTCCGCGGCTGATCGCCGAGCTGGATCGCCGCTGGTCGGATACACCAGGGCTGGTCGCTAGGGCCGCGGGATCGCCGTGAGCGCCCCCGGTCCCGGCGCCTCGGATTCCCGGCGTTCGCTTGCCGGCTCAGCTGGCGGGCGCCGATCGCGGCGGGATAACCCGCGACCGGCAGCGCGCACCCAGAACCGGGCTCGCACCGATGGCGCCGGGCCACGTGATCGTCGTGTTGGTAGCAGCAACCGAGCCGAGCGCGGCACGCAGGTCCCCAATAACGATCATGTTCCGCCTGCGGCGGCCGAGGTGGCGCCAGTTCGGCCGCCCAAGTCGGCCCGGCGCTGGTTGCCCTGGTGCGCGGGCGGCCTGATCCTGCTCGCCGTGGTTGGTGGCCTCGGTTGGGTACTGCTCGGCAGCTCGCTGTTCGACGCCCGGTCGGTGCAGGTGGTGGGAACCACGGAGCTGCCCGCTGACGTGGTGCGGACGGTGGCGGCGGTACCGCTGGGCACCCCGATGCTGCGGCTGGACACCAAGGCGATCGAGAGCCGGGTAGCCGCGGTACCTCGGGTAGCGAGGGTGCAGGTGCGCTGCGATCTGGACGGCACCGTCCAGATCGCGGTCACCGAACGGATCCCGGTTGCAGCCGTCCACCGCGGCAGCGGCGTGCACCTCATCGATGCCACCGGAACCGACTACGCGACTGTGCCCACCGGGCCGCCTGGCCTGCCGGAGCTGGAGGTACCCAGAGTCGGACCCCGGGACGTCACCACGGCGGCCGCGCTGACCGTCCTGACCGCCATGCCCGGCTGGTTGCGGGTCCAGGTGCGTTCGATCGCGGCCGCGTCCCCGGCTGATGTCGAGCTGCGCCTGACCAACGGGCCGGCAGGCACTTCGCGGCAGGTGCGGTGGGGCGACGCCGGGCAGGTCGACCGCAAAGCGGCAGTGCTCGGTCCGCTGCTGACCCAGCCCGGCAAAATCTACGACGTCTCCAGTCCCGCACTCCCCACCATCGCCTGACCATGCCGTCCAGGCGATCTTATGGATGCTTGTGCACCTTCCGAGTCGGGGTGCGGCGCTGATTGACATGTTGGCGCATACACTCGCAGCGCCGGATCGCCGATCGACGCGGCGTGCCTGCTGGACCCATCCACTGGCGGTGCCTACCGTCGCCCAAGGCGATAACTGACATAACTCTAATCCTTCAGATGAGGTTGAGAGTTTTGCCACGCCGACGGAGCTGGTATTCGTCGGCAGGTGGGCGGGCCCGGCAGCGACGAGGAAGGCCGCACTGTGTGGGATAGCGATGGGTCGGGCGGCATGGACAGCGCAGGCGCACCCGGATGACGCCCGCGCACAATTACCTCGCCGTGATCAAGGTCGCCGGAATCGGCGGCGGTGGCGTCAATGCGGTCAACCGGATGATCGAGGTCGGGCTCAACGGCGTCGAGTTCATCGCGGTGAACACTGACGCCCAGGCGTTGCTGATGTCCGACGCGGACGTCAAGCTCGACATCGGGCGGGAACTCACTCGAGGGCTCGGCGCGGGAGCGGACCCAGAGGTCGGTCGCAAGGCCGCCGAGGACCACCGCGCGGAGATCGAGGAGGTCCTCAAGGGGGCTGACATGGTGTTCGTCACCGCCGGCGAGGGCGGCGGCACGGGCACCGGTGGCGCCCCGGTGGTGGCCAACATCGCCCGCAAGCAAGGTGCGCTGACCATTGGCGTGGTTACCAGGCCCTTCACCTTCGAGGGCAAGCGGCGAGCCAATCAGGCCGAGGAGGGCATCGCCGAGTTGCGCAACGAGTGCGACACGCTGATCGTGATCCCGAATGATCGATTGCTGCAGCTCGGTGACGTCAACGTGAGCCTGATGGATGCCTTCCGCTCTGCCGACGAGGTGCTGCTGTCCGGAGTTCAGGGCATCACCGACCTCATCACCACTCCGGGTCTGATCAATCTGGACTTCGCCGACGTGAAAAGCGTGATGTCCGGGGCCGGCAGCGCACTGATGGGCATCGGCTCGGCCAGAGGCGAAGGCAGATCGGTGCAGGCTGCCGAGAAGGCCATCAACTCACCGTTGCTCGAAGCGTCGATGGAGGGCGCGCACGGTGTCCTGCTGTCGATCGCGGGCGGCTCGGACCTGGGTCTGTTCGAAATCAACGAGGCCGCGTCCCTGGTGCAGGAATCCGCGCATCCCGACGCCAACATCATCTTCGGTACCGTGATCGACGACTCGTTGGGTGATGAGGTGCGGATCACCGTGATCGCCGCCGGCTTCGACTCCGGTATGCCGTCATACAAGAAGCTGGATCCCAAGAAACTAGACGCAAGACCGGTTGTCACCCGGACAGTAGCCAGCGGCCAGGCCGGCACGGTTTCCCGGCCCACGTCGGCCCCGGCCCATCCCGCCGCCGCGACGCCCACTCCATCCAGCTGGCAACCGGCCACCGCCGGGTGGAAGCCAAGCCGTGCGGTACCGGTGACCGACGATTTCGACGACGATGACGACGTGGACGTTCCGCCATTCATGAAGCGGTGAGCACCATCCGCATCCGGCGGGTAGTGACCACCCGGCAGGGTGGCGTATCAGCACCGCCTTACGTCTCATTCAACCTCGGTGAGCATGTCGGTGATCGACCCGAGGCGGTCGCCGCCAACCGGGAACGGCTTGCCAGTGGTATCGGCCTGTCGGCACAGCGACTGATCTGGATGGAGCAGGTGCACGGCCGGACGGTCACCGTGGTCGACGGTCCCCGATGGCAGCCGGTGCCGGCCAGCGATGCGGTCGTCACCACCCAGCCCTGGCTCGCCGTGGCGGTGCTGGTCGCCGACTGCGTGCCGGTGCTGCTGGCCGATCCCGTCCGAAAGGTGGTCGCCGCGGTGCATGCGGGACGGGTCGGGGCCCGGGCCGGGGTGCTGCCCGCCACACTCGAGACGATGCGAAGCCTCGGTGCGCGCATCGAGGAACTGGAGGCGTTGCTGGGGCCTTCGGCGTGCGGACAGTGCTACGAGGTGCCGGCCCGGATGCAGGCTGACGTGGAGGCACGCTTACCGGGCAGCGCCTGCCGGACCCGGCGGGGCACCGCGGGCTTGGATCTGCGCGCCGGGCTGTGGCGGCAACTTGCCTGCGCCGGCGTGGCCCGCGTCGGCGTCGACCCACGGTGCACGGTCGAAGACCCCATTCTCTACAGCTACCGCCGCGACGGCGTCACCGGTCGGTTGGCCGCCGTAACCTGGTTCGAGGAGTGACGGGACCACCAGCAGAGCAGGCCGTCGGCGACCGCCGCGGTGAGTTGGCTGCGGCACTGGCGCGCGTTCGCGAGCGCATCGTCGCCGCGTGTGGTGCTGCGGGCCGCGATCCCGCCGGGGTGCGCCTGCTTCCGGTCACCAAGACATTTCCAGCCCGGGACGTAGCACTGCTCATCGATCTCAGCGTGCTCGACGCTGCCGAGGCCCGCGATTCCGAGGCCGTGGCCAAAGTGGCCGAGGTCAGCGTGTTGCGCCCGGCGGCGGGGGTGCGCTGGCACATGGTGGGCCGGCTACAGCGCAACAAAACCCGCTCGGTGGCCCGCTGGGCGGTGCAGGTGCAGTCCGTCGACTCGCCCCGTCTGGTCGAGGCCCTGGACCGGGCCACCCGCGTCGCGTGCGACGCCGGGCATCGCAGCACAGCCTTGGGCGTACTCGTCCAGGCCAGCCTGGATGGAGACCCGATGCGGGGTGGTTGCCCGCTGCCGGAACTCGTTGCGCTGGCCGATCGGGTGGCGGTTGCGTCGTCGTTGCGCTTGCAGGGAGTGATGGCGATCGCTCCGCTCGGCCGCGAACCCGAGGCGGCCTTCGCGCAGCTCAGTGAAGCCGCAGCGCGGCTACGAAGTGCCCATCCCGACGCGGTCGAACTCTCCGCCGGGATGAGTGGTGACTTCGAGCAGGCCATTGCGTACGGCTCGACGTGTGTGCGTGTCGGAACCGCCCTCCTGGGCGATAGGCCGTTAACCTCAAGTTGACCATGCCAGGGATCCCAGCCAGCCTGCGCGGCATCACCAGCCGAGCTCGGCTGGCGGTGCGTCTGGGTTCGGCCCAGGAAGGCGACACGATGAGCGCGCTGCGCAGGCTGAAGGCGTACTTCGGCATGGTCCCTGCTGAGGAGTTCGATGCAGCGGCCTTCGGCGCGGCCGGATACGACGAGTATCACCCGAGCTACCCCGATCACCAGGCCAGCCGCCGTCCGCACCGGATCGGTTTCGACGCCGGTTTCCATCACCCCGATGACGGCTTCTCGACGCCGACGGCGCACCACGCGGCGTCCGGGGCGCATCCCGCCCGTCCCCCTTCCTGTTCCACGGACTCCCGACCCCTTGCCTCGCGGACGGCTGCGCCCAGGACTCACGAGTCCAGAACAGCCGATTCCAGGACAGCCGATTCCAGGACAGCCCATTGCGGGACAGCAGAGCCCTGGGGGATCGATCCTGCTGTGCGCGGTTCGTTAGCCATCGACACCGCGACCGCTGAAGCTGCGCGCATCGACAGCAGAATCCCGCTGCATCCACCGATCGCATCTCAGTCCTTCACGCAACCACCACGAAGCGACTCCCTCACCCATGACGAGCTTCACCCACTGGCCCGCATCGTCACCTTGCATCCGCACAGCTACAACGAGGCCCGGCCCATCGGGGAACGCTTCCGCGAAGGCAATCCGGTGATCATGAACTTGACCGCGATGGAGGACCGGGACGCCAAGCGACTCGTCGACTTCGCGGCTGGGTTGGCTTTCGCCCTGCGTGGCTCCATTGACAAGATCACAAGCAAGGTATTTCTGCTCTCGCCACCCAACATCGACGTGTCTGCGGAGGACCGGCGGCGGATCGCCGAAGGTCGCTTGTTCAGCTAGTGCGGTCGGGGGGCCCGCCTCGCCAACGCGAAGTCACCGGTGGCAGAGTGTCTGAAGTGGATGTGGTCCGGTACGTCGTGTACTACCTGTTGTTCTTCTTCTGGCTACTGCTCACAGCGCGTATCGTGGTCGAACTCGTCCGGTCTTTCGCGCGTAGCTGGCAGCCGGTCGGGGGGGTTGCGATCGCCTTGGAGTCGGTCTATACGATGACCGACCCTCCGGTCCGGGCGCTTCGCCGGGTGCTAAAACCCATCCGGATCGGGGGCGTGGGACTGGACCTGTCCATTATGGTTCTGTTGCTCGTGGTGTTCATACTCATGCGAGTGGTGGATCCGAGATAGCGGCACCAGCCGTGGGCGGGGCCCAGGGTTGTACCCGTAGTGACGCAGGACCCAGACGCAGGACCAGTGATGCAGGACCCAGTGATGTGCCCGGTATGTGCATAGTCGTCGAGGAGTGCGTGAGGTGATCCAATGCCGTTGACCCCCGCCGACGTTCACAACGTCGCGTTCAGTAAGCCGCCGATCGGCAAGCGGGGCTACAACGAGGACGAGGTGGACGCCTTCCTCGACCTTGTTGAAGCCGAGCTGGCTCGGTTGATCGAGGAGAATAACGATCTCCGTAATCAGGTTGAGCAGCTTGATCAGCAGTTGCGCACTGCGCCGGTCGACACTGGACGCAACCTGCGCCCGCTGGAGCCGCCCCGTCCGGTGATGGCCCCGGTGCCACCGCCGATGATGGAGCAGACGTCGCCCGGGGGTGACCATCACGTCCAAGCCGCGAAGGTGCTGGGTCTCGCCCAGGAGATGGCCGACCGGCTGACCGGTGAGGCCAAGGCCGAAGCGGACGGGATGTTGGGCGAAGCGCGGACCAAATCTGAGCAGCTGCTCTCCGATGCCAGGGCGAAGGCCGACGGCATGGTCAACGAGGCCAGAACCCGCGCCGAGACCATGCTCAACGATGCCCGCACCAGGGCCGAGACCCTCGATCGGCAGTCCCGTGAGAAGGCGGCGTCGCTGGAGCGCGACGCGGCGCGCAAGCACAGCGAGATCATCGGCTCGATCAGCCAGGAGAAGAGCGTCCTGGAGAAGAAGATCGATGAACTGCGCACCTTCGAGCGTGAGTACCGCACCCGTTTGAAGACTTACCTGGAGTCACAGCTTCGGGAGCTGGACGGCCGCGCCGCTTCCGCGCCGGCCGATGCGGTACGCACCCAAGGCTTCGTGACGTCCGGGTTCGGCGCGCGTGCCGAAGCCGGTAGCTGACCCGATCAGCTGTGCGCCTCCCGGTACTCCTGCTGCTGGCGGCAGTGGGCTTTCTCGTCGTCGCCCTCCGCGCAGGCCATGCTGGTTTGGCGTGGGGTTCGGTCGTACTCAGCGCCGTGGCCGCCGCGATGATTCTGCGGCGGTGGCGGCGATCCTGGCAGCAGCTTCAGGACTCGCCCGATGATCAGCTGGTCCTCTTGGAGGATGAGCCGGCCACGGATGCCGAGACGGGCGACTTCGCGCGTGCGCCTGCCTCGGTGACCGCCGTCGGGGAAACCGAGGCAGGCTCAGCGTCCGCTCAACAACGAGATCTGCCTGGTCAGATCGAGAGCGACGAGGCCGAGCGCGATGACGGCCAGCCGGGCGAAGAGGACACCGACGCCGCGGATCTGCTGGTGATCTACGAGCTGGCCGATGAGGTCCTCGTGATTGACGAACAGCCGCGGTACCACCTTGCCCGGTGCCGGTGGCCTGACCATGAGCGTGCCGAGCGGCTGCCGGTGCGCGAGGCCAGGCAGTTGGGTTTTACTCCCTGTGATCGGTGCCGGCCGGATACCATCCTGGCGCGCAAATACCGCGCCGGCCGCGCAACGACCACCGCAGCAGCCGAACCCGGCCAAATGCAGTAGCTGCTGCCAGGTATTCTGAGACTTACAGGCACTGATCCGGCTATCACCGGGGAGCCTCCGGAAGAAAAGGGCGCACCCGCCGGGTGGGTCCCCAGTAGAACCGGACGGGTCCGGCCCGTTATCGCCGGCCAATGAGAGGCCACCCGTGGTGCGGGTGGCAAGCGGGGTGGTACCGCGGTCCGCAGCGTAGCTGCTGGTCGTCCCCGTGCAGGAACCTGCACAGGAAGTACACGCCGCCATGGTCTATCCCATAGTTCCGGCAGAGCCCGTCACCGCTGCGCCGCGTTTCCCTCAACTGGAAGCCGCCGTCCTGCGGTACTGGGAGGCTGACCAGACCTTCCGCGCGTCGGTAGCCGACCGCCCGGCCGGCGAGAACGGTTCGAACGAGTTCGTCTTCTACGACGGTCCGCCGTTCGCCAATGGTCTGCCACATTACGGCCACCTGCTGACCGGCTACGTCAAGGATGTGGTGCCGCGCTACCAGACGATGCGCGGCCACCGGGTCGAGCGCCGCTTCGGCTGGGACTGCCACGGCCTGCCCGCTGAGGTGGAAGCGGAACGGCAGCTCGGCATCAAGCACAAGTCCGAGATCGACCGGATGGGCGTGGCGGAGTTCAACGCCGCCTGCCGCGCCTCGGTGCTGCGCTATACCCAGGAGTGGCGCGATTATGTGACCCGCCAGGCCCGTTGGGTCGACTTCGACAACGACTACAAGACGCTCGACCTGGACTACATGGAAAGCGTCATGTGGGCCTTCAAGACACTCTGGGACAAGGGGCTGATCTACCAGAGCTTCCGGGTGTTGTGGTACTGCTGGCGGTGCGAGACGCCGCTGTCCAACACCGAGACCAAAATGGACGACGTCTACCGCAGCCGGCAGGATCCCGCGGTCACCGTCGGCCTGCGGTTGTCGGCCCCGGGATCTGCGCTGGATGGTGTGCTGGCGCTGGTCTGGACCACGACCCCATGGACGCTGCCGTCCAACCTGGCGGTGGCGGTCCACCCCCTGCTGCGGTATGTCACCGTCGAGGTGGGTGGCGAACGGTACCTGATCGCCGAGGATCGGCTGGCGGCTTATGCCCGGGAATTCGGGGACCAGCCACGCGTCGTGGGCCGGTACGACGGGACTGAGTTGCTAGGCCTTCGCTACCTGCCACCGTTCGACTTCTTCACCGGTCGAGCCAACGCCCACCAGCTGCTACCCGCCGACTACGTCACCACCGACGAGGGCACCGGATTGGTGCACCTGGCGCCGGCCTTCGGCGAGGAGGACAAGGCGGTCACCGACGCGGCAGGTATCGAAGCGGTGGTCCCGGTGGACTCGGCCGGGCGGTTCACCGCCGAGGTACCGCCGTACGCCGAGATGCAGGTGTTCGACGCCAACCGGGCGATCATCCGGGACCTGCGCCAGGGTGCGCCGTACGTCGGCGGGGTATTGCTGCGCCAGGAGAGCTACGAGCACCCGTACCCGCATTGCTGGCGCTGCAACACCCCGCTCATCCAGCGCGCGGTCACGTCGTGGTTCGTCGCCGTGACGCGCTTCCGGGACCGCATGGTGGCGTTGAACAAAGAGATCACCTGGGTGCCGGAGAACGTGGGCACCGGGCAGTTCGGCGCATGGCTGGAAGGCGCCCGGGACTGGAACATCTCCCGTAACCGGTACTGGGGCTCACCGTTGCCGGTCTGGGTATCCGACGATCCGGCCTACCCGCGGGTGGATGTCTACGGCTCGCTGGATGAGCTGGAACGCGACTTCGGGGTGCGTGTCACCGACCTGCATCGACCGTTCGTCGATCAGCTGACCCGCCCGAACCCGGACGACCCGACCGGGCGCGCCACCATGCGCCGGGTGCCCGAGGTGCTGGACTGCTGGTTCGAGTCCGGCTCGATGCCCTTTGCGCAGGTGCACTACCCGTTCGACAACGCCGACTGGTTCGAGCACCACTACCCGGGTGATTTCATCGTCGAATACAACGGCCAGACCCGCGGGTGGTTTTACACCCTGCACGTGCTCGCCACCGCGCTGTTCGACCGGCCGGCGTTTCGCTCCTGTCTGGCGCACGGCATCGTGCTCGGCGACGACGGGCTGAAGATGTCCAAGTCCAAGGGCAACTATCCCGAGGTCACCGAGGTGTTCAACCGGGACGGCTCGGACGCGATGCGCTGGTTTCTGATGTCCTCACCCATCCTGCGCGGCGGCAACCTGGTGGTCACCGAGCAGGGCATCCGGGAGGCCGTGCGGCAAGCGCTGCTGCCGCTGTGGAACTCGTGGTATTTCCTGACGCTCTACGCAAACGCGGCGGGCGTCGACGGCCGCTGGCGCACTGATAGCCCGGACCTGTTGGACCGCTACGTCCTGGCCAAGCTGCGCGACCTGGTCGTCGACGTCACCGCGCAGCTGGACCGATACGACATCGCCGGGGCGTGCGCCAGCGTGCGGGGGTTCTGCGACGTGCTCACCAACTGGTACGTGCGCCGGTCCCGGGATCGCTTCTGGGCCGGCGAGCAGGACGCGATCGACACCCTGCACACCGTGCTGGAGCTGACCTGCCGGCTGGCCGCTCCGCTGCTGCCGCTGACCACCGAGGCGATCTGGCGGGGGCTGACCGGGCAGCGGTCGGTCCATCTGACCGACTGGCCCGATCCGGCCTGCTTGCCGGCGGATCACGCCCTGGTGACGTCGATGGACCGGGTGCGCCAGGTGGTGTCCACCGCACTGTCGGTCCGCAAGGCGCGGGGTCTGCGGGTGCGCCAGCCGCTGTCCCAGCTCACTGTTGCCGCACCCGATGCGGGCCTGCTGGCACCGTTCATCGACCTGATCCGCGATGAGGTCAACGTCAAGGCTGTCGAGCTCACCGACGACGTCGCCGCACACGGTCGCTTCGAACTCACCGTCAACGCCCGGGCCTGCGGGCCCCGGCTGGGCGGTGACACCCAGAAGGTGATCCGGGCGGTGCGGGAGGGCGACTGGGAACGCGGCCCGGACGGGATGGTGACGGCTGCCGGGATCCCGCTGCTGGAGGGCGAATTCACCGAGCGGCTGGTCGCCGCGGACCCCACCGAGACTGCCGCGCTGCCCAACGGATCCGGGCTGGTGGTGCTGCAGACGGCGCTCACCCCGGAGCTGGCCGCCGAGGGCATCGCCCGTGATGTGGTGCGGGTCGCACAGCTTGCCCGCAAGCAGGCCGGCCTGGAAGTCACCGACCGGATCGTGCTCACCGTCGACGCCCCGGAGCCGGTGCGCGCGGCGGCTCGGGAACACGAGCAGTTCATCGCTGGCGAGGTCCTCGCCCGGCGGGTGGAGTACGCGCCGCTGCCTGATGGCTTCTCAGGTGTCGTCGGTGACGGGGTTGACGTGCGAGTCGCCGTGGCGGATACATGATCGCCTCGGGGCCTGCAGCAGCTCGTTGGCGCGAGCTGCTGCAGGCTCGCGCCATCCCCGCCGAGATCCGCGCGGCCGCCCCGCAGGATCCGAGCCGGCACGATCCCGCCCGCTTCGTGCCGCCGGTGGCTCCCAAGGACACCCCCTCTCGTCGTGCCGCGCTGCAGCTGCTGGGACCTCACGGCGGCACCGTGCTCGACGTGGGGTGCGGTGCGGGTGCCGCGGGACTGGCACTGGTGCCCACGGCGTCACATCTGACCGGCGTGGATCACGCTGCGGACATGCTGCAGGCGTTCGAACGGGCCTGCACCGAGCGTGGCGTGGCGCACCGCAGCGTGCTCGGCCCGTGGCCGGACGTCGCACCGCAGGCCGGCGCCGCCGATGTGGTGGTCAGCCACCACGTCGGCTACAACACGGTGGAACTGGGACCCTTCCTCAGGGCGCTGGACGCCGCCGCGCGCCGCGGGGTAGTCGTCGAGTTGCATGCCGTACACCCGGGCGCCTGGCTGGACCCACTGTGGTTGCAGTTCCACGGGTTGCGCCGGCCGCCACCGGCAACTGCCCAGGACGTGCTGGCGGTCGTCGCCGAAGTGGGACTCCACCCCGAGGTCCAGCGTTGGGCCCGGCCCGCTCAGCCCCGGCATCCCGAGGCGGAGCTGGATTTCTCGCTGCGCCGGCTATGTCTACCGCTGCAGCGCCGGAACGAGGTCGCGGAGGCGGTCGCGAGGTTGGGGCCCCGGCACCGCGATCTGGTCACGATTTCCTGGTCGACCTGATCGGCGAGAAGATCGCGGCACGGTCGGCGTGAACGGGGTGGAGATCGCGCTCGGGGCGGGCGCTGCGGTGTTGCTCGTGGCGGTGCTCGCCGTGCGGGTATCCACCCGGCTGGGGTTGCCGTCGCTACTGCTGTACCTGGTCATCGGTCTGTTGATCGGCGAGGCCGGGCTGGGCGTCCAGTACTCCAATACGGCACTGACCGCCGCGTTGGGTATCGGCGGGTTGGTCCTGATCCTGGCCGAAGGTGGTCTGACCACCCGCTGGTCAGTGATCCGCCCAGCGCTGGGTCCGGGGATCGCGCTGGCCACGGTGGCGGTCGCGGTGAGCATCGGCATCACCGGATGGGTGCTGCACCTGGTGCTCGGCTTGGACTGGCGCACGGCGCTGTTGTGGGGTGCGGTGCTGTCCTCCACGGACGCCGCCGCGGTGTTCAGCGTGTTGCGGGCCGTGCGGGTGCCTGCCCGCCTGGCCGGTGCGCTGGAGCTGGAG
Source organism: Pseudonocardiaceae bacterium (assembly GCA_035606945.1). GTDB lineage: Bacteria > Actinomycetota > Actinomycetes > Mycobacteriales > Pseudonocardiaceae. The sequence continues at coordinate 58,260 of DATNDR010000005.1, read as the reverse complement.
TCGGGCATCAACGACGCCCCGGTGTACATCGTGGTGGTCCTGCTCGCAACGGGTGATCCATTTCGCTGGTGGACACCCCTGCTGGTGGGCTACGAGCTGCTTGCCGGTGCGCTGGTGGGAGCCGCGCTGGGATTCGGGGGAGCGTGGGCGTTGCGTCGCGCGGCGCTTCCTGCGACGGGCCTCTACCCGCTGGCGACCATCGCGGTCTGCGTGCTCGCCTTCGCCGCCGGGCAGGGACTGCACGCCTCGGGATTCCTGGCGACTTACCTCGCCGGGCTGGTACTGGGCAATGCCCGCCTGCCGCACCGCGGCGACACCCTGTCCTTCGCCGAGGGACTGGGCTGGCTCGCGCAGATAGCGTTGTTCGTGCTACTCGGGCTGTATGCCTCGCCGGCTCGCTTGCCTGGTGTTCTGATTCCCGCGCTGATTGCCGGCGCGGTGCTCGTCGTGCTGGCGCGGCCGGTGTCGGTGGCGCTGGCTCTGACGCCGTTGCAGGTGCCCTGGCGCGAGCAAGGTTTCCTGTCGTGGTCTGGGCTGCGCGGGGCGGTACCCATCGTGCTGGCGTTGATCGCGCTGACTCGAGGATTCCCCGGCGCGCAGCAGTTGGTGGATGTGGTGTTCGTGCTGGTCGTCATCCTGACCGCGGTGCAGGGCGTCACGTTGCCGCTGATCGTGCGATGGCTGGCGCTGTCCCGCCCGGAGCAGAGCCGGGAGATGGAGGTCGATTCCGCGGCGCTGGACGAGATGCAAGCTGAACTGCTCCAGATCAAGGTGCCTCCGCTGTCGCGACTGCACGGTGTATACCTCTGGGAGCTGAGGCTTCCCATCGGGTCGGTGGTCAGCCTGGTGGTGCGCGACGGGCAGGGATTCACCCCGGAGCCGACCACCCGGCTGCAGGCCCGTGATCAGCTGTTGATCGTTACGACCGCTGCTCAGCGGGAGCAGGTGGAGCAGCGGATCCGGGCCGTGCACCGAGCCGGCCGGCTGGCCCGGTGGCGTGGAGAGACCGGCGTCTGAGCGGCCCAACCATCATTGGTCACAATGGTGTCATGAATCCATCTCAGCCCATCGAGCAAGCAGCCGCGGGTGAACAGCAGACCTCCGAGGTATCGCCGGTATCGCCGCGCCGGCGCCGGACCGGTTTGCTGGCTGCGGCCGCTGGCGTAACGCTCGTGCTGGATGTGATCAGCAAGATCATTGTGGTGGCGTTTCTCGAGGGTCACCCGCCGGTGAAGCTGCTCGGCGGCGCGCTGTATCTCGTGGTCTTCCGCAACTCGGGGGCGGCGTTCTCGCTGGGGACTGGACTGACCTGGCTGCTGTCGCTGATCGCCGTGGGAGTGGTGGTGCTGATCATCCGGCTGGCATCCCGGCTGCGCAGCGCCGGGTGGGCGTTCGGACTCGGTCTGGTGCTGGGAGGCGCGCTGGGCAATCTGGTGGACCGGCTGCTGCGTAGCCCTGGGCCGCTGCGCGGGCACGTGGTGGATTTCCTGTCGCTGCTGGCGCCCGATGGCAGTGTCTGGCCGGTGTTCAACCTGGCGGACTCGGCGATCGTGTGTGGTGGCCTGTTGCTGGTCTTTCTGGCTGCCACCGGTCGGGACTTCGACGGTACCCGCAGCTCCCGCATCGCACGCAGCCCGGAGGGCCGGCCATGAGCGACATCCGGACCCTGCCGGTTCCCGACGGGCTGGACGGGATGCGGGTCGACGCCGGGCTGGCCCGCCTGCTGGGCTTGTCGCGCACGGTGGTGGCCGGCCTGACCGAGGCGAGCGCGGTCCTGATCGACGGTATGCCGGCCGGCAAGTCCGACCGGTTGGCCGCGGGCGCGTGGCTGGAAGTAACCCTGCCCGATCGGCAACAACCCGCAGTGGTCACGGCTGCGCCGGTGGCGGGAATGCAGGTACTGCACGACGACGCAGATGTGGTGGTGGTGGACAAGCCGGTTGGGGTTGCCGCGCATCCCAGTCCGGGCTGGAGCGGGCCCACCGTGCTCGGCGGTCTCGCCGCCGCAGGCATCCAGGTGGCTACTTCGGGCGCGGCGGAGCGCCACGGCGTGGTGCACCGGTTGGACGTGGGCACCAGCGGCCTGATGGCGGTCGCCAAGTCGGAGCGGGGCTATGCGTCGCTCAAGCGGGCGTTCCGGGATCGCATCGTGGCCAAGCACTACCGGGCGCTGGTGCAAGGCCATCCGGATCCCAGCCGGGGCACCATCGACGCCCCGATCGACCGCCACCCCAAGCACGACTGGCGCTTTGCGGTGATCGCCGGTGGCAAGCCGTCGGTGACGCACTACGAGGTGATCGAGGCCTTTCCGGCTGCGTCGCTGTGTGACGTGACGCTGGAGACCGGGCGTACTCACCAGATCCGGGTGCACTTCGCCGCTTTGCGGCACCCGTGCTGCGGTGATCTCACCTATGGTGCGGACCCCGCGCTGGCCCAGCGGCTCGGCTTGCAGCGGCAGTGGCTGCACGCCGCGCGGTTGGGCTTTCCGCACCCTGCTGACGACCGCTGGGTGGAATTCACCAGCCCGGATCCCGACGACCTGCGCCACGCCCTGGACGTGCTGGCCGCGCAGGTGTAACTGATGCCGCGGCGAGGCTGGTGGGTGCTGCTGGCTGTGCTGGTCGTGGTGTTCGGCCTCACCACGTGGGTGGCAGGTCAGCGTGACGAGTCGGTGCCAGGCGGTGTAGAGCGGCTCGGCCCCGAGGCCGGGGAACCGGTCGCGGAGTACCTGCGTCGCGCCGGCGCATCGCTGCCGGCGGGGCCTACGCCGCACTGGGCGCTGGTACAGCTGGACTCCTACCTCACGCCAGACCGCGCGGCCGAGCTGGCGCGGGGAGTGCGGCTGTCGAGAGTCGTGTTCCGCGTTCCGCTGCCGCGCGTGCAAACCGCGCTCATCACCCGTGACCTACCGGGACAGCAGCCGGTGTCCGACCTCGCCGCAGCGCAGCAGTCCGCGGCTGCGGAGCGCCTCGCCGCGTCCCGCACAGCTTCTGACAGCAGGCGGGCAGCCGTTGACGCTGCCGAGGCCGCGCAGTTGCGCCGCGGTTGCGCGTGCGTGCTGGCATTGCTGGTGTTCGGCGACGGTGATGCGCTCCGTACGGTGGCAGCCCGCCCGAGCGCCCGGGCAGTGCATGCGGCGTTGGCGGATACGTCCATCCAGGACCTGGCCATCTCCCCGTTGCTGCCCGAGCAGGATGAGATAGCCGGGCCCGTGCCCGACGACGGGCCAGCGCCGTCGTAATCGCCGGTGCTCTCTTGCCACGGTGTGAATCACCCGTCGACACCTGTGATTCCTTCACAGCGAAGGCCTGACGAACGCCACTTGCCGCACCCCGGAATTGGCACGATTATTGCTACATAGCGATGAACGGTCAGCAACAAGGGGGAAACAATGGACGACGGTTACGAGGTGTACTGCATCGCGGATCCGTTGTTCTACGACTCGATGGCCGGTCATAATCGAGTTGAATTCTTCGATGCCGCTCGGCGGCCGGTGCCCCAGGGCTGGGAACGCCGTTTCCTCGACAATTGGGTGGTCATGAGCCAGGTGGGCGCAACGGCGCCCGCGCAAGGCTGGAAAGTCCACGCATCGGCATGCCTCGATAACGCGGATCGCATTCTGGAAACGGTATGGTCATACTGCGTCCCGCGGGGGATCACGTTTAAATTCCTAGCTTCTCGCAGTATCGTTCACATGCACAATGCAAAGTACGCCCCGCGGGGCGCCAGCGGCAAGTTCGTCACGATCTACCCAACTGACGTCGACGCGCTCGGCACCATCCTGCACGACCTGGGCGAGCGGCTGGAGGGCGAACCAGGTCCCTACATCCTCAGCGACCTGCGCTGGAACGAGGGCCCGCTCTACGTTCGATACGGCGGCTTCGCGCTACGGCACTGCCTGTCAGCACGCGGAGACCAGGTTCCGGCCATCGAGGACCCCACCGGGGGATTGGTGCCCGACCGCAGGGATGCGGTGTTCTACACCCCACCGTGGGTGACTCTGCCTGAGTTGCTGGTTCCCCAGCTTGCCGCGCGGAACGCCACGACGGTCAAGGAATTGCCATACCGCGTCGAGCAGGTGCTGCACTTCTCCAATGGCGGGGGGCTCTACGAGGCCACCGACCAGCGAACCGGCACCCGCGTAGTGCTCAAGGAAGCCCGGCCCTATGCCGGCCTTGCCGCCGACGGTGCCGACGCGGTCCAGCGGCTGCAGCGCGAGCGGGAAACACTTGAACGGCTGGCAGGCATCACCGGGGTACCGGCCGTCCATGACCATTTCACCTTGGGCGAGCACCATTTCCTCGCGCTGGAATTCATCGAAGGCGCACCGCTGAACAAGGTCTTCGCGCAGCGGTATCCGATGAACGACCCCGCCGCCGGGCCGGCCGAGTTCGCCGCCTACACCGAATGGGCGTTGCGGGTCTGCGGCCAGATCGAAGATATCATCACAGCAATTCATGGCCGCGGGATCATCCATGGTGATCTGCACCTGTTCAACGTTCTCGTCCGGGATGACGGCCGGATCACGCTGATCGACTTCGAGGTCGCAGCGAGGGTCGATGAAGCACGCCGTCCCACTCTGGGTAGTCCCGCATTCGCAGCCCCCCGAGATCGAAGGGGGCTCGACATAGACCGGTACTCGCTGGCCTGCCTGCGGCTTGCTTTATTCCTGCCGTTGACTGCGCTGATCCGGCTGGACGCCGGAAAGCCGGCGGATTTCGCACAGGTCATCGCCGAGCATTTCCCGGTGCCGCCTGCTTTCCTGGACGAAGCGGTGCGCACGATCAGCGGAACCAGTGGCGGTAACGAGGCTGCGCCCCGACGCAGCACAGCCCTGCCGGCTTTACCGGACGGGACGACCGGGTGGACGGCCGCGCGGGATTCCATCGTCGCGGGGATTTTGGCCAGCGCGACGCCCAAGCGCACTGACCGGCTGTTCCCCGGGGACATCGCTCAATTCAGCACCGGCGGTCTCAACATCGCCCACGGTGCGGCCGGTGTGCTCTACGCGCTGTCGGTGACCCGGGCCGCGCGGTATCCCGCGGGGGAGCACTGGCTGCTCGAACACGCCGCCGCGGCCTCCCGCGGAACGCGGTTAGGCCTGTACGACGGGCTGCACGGCGTCGCCTACGTATTGGCTGAGCTGGGATACCGGCAAGCCGCCCTCGATTTGATCGAGTTCTGCCTCAGCGAACCATACGAGCAACTCGGCACGGACCTGTCCGGCGGCCTTGCCGGCATCTCGCTCAACCTGGCCCACTTCGCGGGCTTGGCCGGTGAACCCACGCTGTTCGACCACGCGCTGCGCACCGCCGACATCGTCGCCGACCGCCTCGGTGGACCGGACGCCGTCGGCACGATCAGCGGCGGGGACCATCCCTACGCGGGGCTGATGTACGGATCGTCGGGGCCGGCGTTGATGTTCCTACGGCTCTACGAGCACACCGGTGACCGCGAATTCCTCGAACTGTCCAACACCGCACTACGCCAGGACCTGCGTCGCTGCAAGCTGCGTGACGACGGCTTGATGATGGTCCACGAGGGCTGGCGTGACATGCCGTACCTGGACCGGGGCAGCGCGGGTATCGGCATGATCCTCGACGAGTACCTCACGCACCGGGCTGATGACGAGTTCGCCGATACGGCGGCCGCCATCCGTCGCGCCGCCCAGTCACGGTTCTACATCCAACCGGGCCTGTTCAGCGGTCGGGCCGGAATGATCCTTTATCTCAGCCGGGCGTACGCACCAGGGCAGGCGATCTGGAACCAGGAGGTCGCCGCACAGATCCGGCGGCTGTCCTGGCACCGCGTCGACTACCAGGGTCACCTCGCCTTCCCTGGTGAGCAGCTGCTTCGGCTCTCGATGGACTTGGCGAGCGGCGCCGCAGGCGTGCTGCTCGCACTGGGTGCGGCAGTACACGAGCACCCCGTTGGTCTCCCGTTCCTCAGCGAACCCCGCCAGCCCCCGCCGCACGATGCCCCCGTGTCGACGGTGCTGTTGGGCAGGAACGGGTTGGTATCCAGCTCGATATTCGGAGGGAGGTGAACACAATGGCACTTCTCGACCTGCAGGGCATGGAGCCCTCCGGTGGTTACGACGACTGCCACGACTTCGGTCGCGGCGGCCGGAGCCGCTGCTGCGGCAGTGGCCTCAGCCTGCTGCTCTGCGGCGACTGATTCCTGATAGCTGGGTGGTCCGGGGCAGCCGGCGTTGCCCCGGACCACCCAATGGTTTGGTAATCCCTCTTTGAGTGATGACGGACGATGCGGAGGCCGCGTGAACAGCAAGCCGGCCACGGCATCAGCACCGCAGGATCCGATGGCCAGGCAAGCGGACCGCTTGCTGTTGTCGACGGGTCGGCGGGGCGGGTGGTGGATCTGGTGGCTCACGCTGGCCACGCTCGTTGCCGCCGGCGCCGATGTCCTGCTGCCGACCGCGATCGGCCGGGTTCTCGACACACTTCCCGGAGGTAGCCATCTCGGCTGGAACCTGCTCGCGTGTGCGGCACTGATCGCCACCCTGGTCTTCGGGAAAGTGATGGGTGACATCGCCTCCGGAACGAGCAACGCCCGGTGCACAGCCTGGCTGCGCATGACGCTGGTCCAGCATCTCGTCGCGATCGGACCGGCCGCCACTCGCCGCTTCGAGCCCGGTGACCTGGTCACCCGGGTAGCTCGGAACGCCAGCGAGGCCGGCCAAGTCGGGGTGACCGCCGTCATGGTCGGCGCCGGCCTGATTCCCCCGGTCGGCGGCATCGTGGCCTTGATGCTGATCGACCCGTGGGTGGGACTCACCGCGCTGGCCGGTCTGGTCGCCATGGCCGCACTGCTGCGGGTGTTCGTCCGGCACAACACCGAGACCATCCGGGGTTACCTGCACAGCCAAGGCTTGATCTCATCCAGGCTGCTCGATGCGTTGACCGGGGCCCGCACCATCGCAGCGGCCGGCAGCGTGGAGCGTGAGCGCCAGCGCATCCTCCAGCCGTTACCCAGCCTGCGTGAACACGGTGCGCAGATGTGGCGCAACCAGGTACGAGTTGCCGGCCAGTCCGCGGTGATCGGGCCGTTGTTGCAGCTGGTCGTCGTCGGCGTCGCCGGATTAGGAGTGGTCGCCGGTCGGCTCAGCGTCGGCGAGCTGTACGCCGCGAGCCGCTACGCGGCAATGGCCGCCGGCCTCGGCTCGGCGATGGGCTACTTGAACAAGCTGGCCCGGGCCCGAGCCGGTGGTCGGCGCGCGGCCGAGGTGCTCAGCCAACCGGTGCTCCGGTACGGCACGGGCAACCTGCCTGAGCCGTCGGGCAGCGGCGGCCGCCTGGAGTTCCGCGGGGTACGGATATCCGCCGGTGGGGAGCCGGTGATCGACGGGCTTGATCTGGTGGTCCCGGCCGGTGTCACGGTGGCGGTCGTCGGCCGGTCGGGGGCGGGCAAGTCGTTGCTCGCTGCGGTGGCCGGTCGGCTGGTCGATCCGGAGCGCGGCCAGGTGTTACTCGACGGCGTAGCGCTCGCCGATCTGTCCCACGAGCAGTTGCGCAGCGCGGTGGGCTTCGCCTTCGAGCGGCCGGCGCTGGTGGGCGACACGATTGAAGAAGTGATCAGTTTCGGGTCACGGAGTCGCACCCAGGCGAAGATTCGCCAGGCCGCCGCCACAGCACGCGCCGACACCTTCATCGAGAGATTGCCGCACGGTTACGCCACCGAGCTGGCGGCGGCGCCGCTGTCCGGCGGTGAGTTGCAGCGGCTCGGCCTGGCCCGGGCCTTCGCCCACCCCTACCGGGTGCTCATCCTCGATGACGCGACATCCAGCTTGGACACCGTGACCGAACGGCAGGTCGGCGCAGTGCTGGCCAGTGCGAATCGCGGTCAGACGCGACTGATCATTGCGCACCGAGCGGCCACCGCGGCCCGGACGGATCTGGTCGCCTGGCTCGATCGGGGCGCCGTGCGCAGCCTGCGCCCGCACCGCGAGCTATGGCGCGACCCGGACTACCGGGCCTTGTTCGGTACTGATGCGTTATCGACGCAACCAGGGCCCGCTGCGACGGACCCTGCCAGACCCTCGGAAGTGCCGGTATGACCCTCACCGTGACCACTGATCAGACCGTGCCCCGGTTGCTGCTCGCCGCGCTGCGCCGGCACCCGCGGGCGCTGCTGCGATTGGCCGCGTGGTCGGTGCTGGAAGTGATGCCGCTGCTGCTGTCCGGTTATGGCGTGGCCAAGGCGCTGGATACCGGGTTCATCGTCGGCCGGCCCGGGACCGGATTCGCGTGGCTTGGTGTGCTGGCTGTCGCGGTGCTTGCAGGGGCATTGGCGACCGGGCAGGTCTACCGGATTCTCGCTGAGATCGTCGAGCCGTTCCGTGACGATCTGGTGGACGGTGTCGTGGCAGGCGCGCTGCAGCGATCCACGGTACTGGGCGGCCGGCCGGACTCGGGCGCCGTCACGCGGCTGACCCATCAGGTCGAGGTGGTACGCGACAACTTCGCCGGCTTGCTCCTGCTCACCAGGAGCTTCGTGATCAGCGCGATCAGCGCGGTGATCGGGATAGCCACCCTGACCGGCGCCGTCGCGTTGCTGGTGCTGCCGCCGCTACTCGCCGGTCTGGGAGTCTTCCTGGCTTCCTTGCGATCCATGATGACCCACCAACGCAAGCAGGTGCTCACTGACGAAGGGGTCGCCGAGTCTGCCAGTGCTCTCGCAACCAGCCTGCGCGATGTGGTCGCTTGTGGTGGCGAGGACCGGGCCTGCGCGCGGGTGCAACGCGATGTCGACGCCCACGCAGCTGCGGAACGGACCGTGGCCCGGATGGCGGCGATCCGCACGCTCGCGGTGGCCCTGGGTGGCTGGCTGCCGGCCGTGGGGCTGCTCGTCGGGGCGCCCTGGTTGTTGCACAACGGCTTGACGCTGGGAGCCGTTGCCGGCGGGCTGATCTACTTGACCCAGGGCCTGCTGCCGGCGTTGAAAGCGCTGGTCGATGGCCTGGGAGCCGGGGGCCTGCGGCTGGTGGTCACCCTGGACCGCCTGGTCGAGGCGGGGCAGCGGCCAACGCCTAGCCGCCCGGCACGCCGGCAGCTTCCCCATGGGCATGACTTCGTGGTGGACGGAGTCACCTTCTCCTACGGCCGACATGCTGAGCCGGTGGTGAAGGCGCTGGACATGGTGATCCCCGAGGGTCAGCACCTGGCCATGATCGGTCCCAGCGGCGCGGGAAAGTCAACCCTGGCCGGGTTACTGGCTGCCACTCACGTTCCCGACCAGGGCCAGGTCCGCCTGGGCGGCGCGCCGGTGGCTGATCTCGACCCGCAGACCCTGGCCGACCATCGGGTGTTGATCCCGCAGGAGGCGTATGTCTTCGCCGGGACACTCGGTGACAACCTGCGGTACCTGCATCCCAACGCCACCCGCGCCGATCTGGACGCCGTCGTTGCAGAACTGGACCTGGGCGTCATGATGGGCCGCCTGGGCGGATATGACGCCGTGATCGACCCTGGCACGCTGTCCGCCGGCGAGCGGCAACTCATCGCGGTCGCCAGGGCTCATCTCACTCCGGCGCCGGTGCTGATTCTGGACGAGGCCACCTGCCATCTCGACCCGGCCGCCGAAGAGCGGGTGGAGCGGGTACTGGCCGGCCGCAGGGGCACGCTCATCGTCGTCGCCCACCGGATCAGTTCCGCGTTGCGGGCGCAGCGAATCGTGCTGATGGACGGTGCCGACCTGGTCGCGGGTACGCATCGGGAGCTGATCGCGACGGCACCGCTGTACCGGGATCTGGTCCTCGGCCATGGCCAGCAGTGACATGCACAGCAGTGATCAGCGCGACGACGGGCCGGGCTGATTGCCATCAGCCCGGCCCGTTGCCACACCTGCTTAGATCCAACCGGCCTCGGCGGCGATGCGAATGGCATCGATCCGAGTACGCGCACCCAGCTTGGTCATGACACGCGAAAGGTAGTTGCAGACCGTCCCGCGACTCAGAAACAGCCGCTGAGCAATCTCAGTGGGCGACGCCCCGCCTGAGGCGAGGTCGAGGACCGTGAGCTCCCGAGGGGTCAGCGGACTACCCGCCACGCCGATCGCGGCAACCGCGAGGGCAGGGTCGATCATCCGCTTACCCTTGACGACCTGCCGAATGGTGCCCACCAGCCGCCGGGGTTGCGCATCCTTGTCCACCGCTCCGGCCACCGGAACATCCAATGCCCGCCGGACCAGTCCCGGTCGTTGCGCGGTAGCGAGCACCACTACCCGGCATCCGGGCAACCGCTCGTGCAGCGCCTGGGCCACGGTCAGCGCCTCCGACCCACCTTGGTCGATGTCCAGCACGGCGACATCGGGACGGTGCCGGATCGCGGCGGGGACCACGCGCTCGCCGCCGGCGATTCCGCCCACCACTTCGATGTCCTCCTCGCTGGACAGCACCGTTGCGAGCGCTCCGCGAAGCAGGCTCATTTCGATGACCAGCAGCACCCGGATCGGGTCGGCAACTGGACTCGAATTGTGACCTGAACAGCGGACCACCGCTGCGGGCTGATCGCTGGAAGGTTGGGAGATGTCGGTGTATTCGTCCGCCGCGGCAACGGTGCTCGCCGCGAAATTTCGCGCTACCCGTCGTGGAATCATGAGATGCGAACGAGATCGACTCGGTCGCGGAACGTACATGGTCGCCAACATGCCGCCATTGGGCTGTCCCCTCCCCAGGTGCCGGGAAAGAATGTGCCTCCGCCATTCGTTCCCGACGATCAAGCGCGCCCCATTGCCCCCTTGCGAGTGATCCCCCGAAACTGGAAAGAACCACGCCGCGGATCCCCGGAGGGATCCCTGTACAGCTTGTCATCGTCGCTGCGGCACAACGTGTTACACCGTGTACATAGCGTCATCATCGTCACTCTAGGTATACACTTACCGCGTTGATGGGCAGACGCTCGTAGGCTCGCCAGTCGTGGACCCCGTGCAGGATCTGCTCGCTGTCGACCGTGCACACGTCTGGCATCCCTACAGTCCAATGCCGGGACGTGCCGATCCGCTCCTGGTGCACTCCGCAGCAGGGATCCGGTTGCGGTTGGCCGATGGAGTGCAGTTGCTGGACGGCATGTCGTCGTGGTGGGCGGCCATCCACGGGTATGCCCACCCGGTTCTCGACGCCGCGGTGTGCGCCCAGCTCAGCCGGATGAGTCACGTGATGTTCGGCGGTCTGACGCACGAGCCCGCGATCCGGCTGGCCCGCCGCCTCGTCGACATCACTCCGGATCCGTTGCAGCACGTGTTCTTCGCCGACTCGGGCTCGGTGTCGGTGGAGGTCGCGATCAAGATGTGCCTGCAGTACTGGCGCTCGCAGGGTCGGCCCAGCAAGCACCGGCTGCTCACCTGGCGGGGCGGTTATCACGGCGACACCTTCGGCGCGATGAGCGTCTGCGATCCCGACGGCGGCATGCACTCGCTGTGGTCAGCGGTGCTGGCACAGCAGGTATTCCTGCCACCACCGCCCGCCGCGCTGGAGCCTGATTATGTGCAGCTGCTGGCTGACACCGTGGCGCGGCACGCGGACGAACTGGCGGCGGTGATCGTCGAACCGGTCGTGCAGGGTGCCGGCGGGATGCGCTTCCACGATCCGCGCTACCTGCACGTGCTGCGCGAGGTCTCACTGGCCCACGACGTGCTGCTGATCTTCGATGAGATCGCCACCGGGTTCGGCCGCACGGGGGCGCTGTTCGCCGCTGATCACGCTGGGGTCAGCCCCGACGTGATGTGCGTGGGCAAGGCGCTCACCGGGGGTTACCTGACGATGGCCGCCGCGCTGTGCACCTCGCGGGTCGCCGAGGGCGTCAGCGGCGGCGAAGTTCCCGTGCTCGCCCACGGGCCGACGTTCATGGCCAACCCGCTGGCGGCGGCGGTGGCGTCGGCCTCCATTGATCTGCTGCTCGGTCAGGACTGGCGGGCCCGGGTGCGTCGGCTGGAGGCGGGACTGCGGGCCGGGCTGGCGCCGGCTGCCGAGCTCCCGGGAGTCACCGACGTCCGGGTACTGGGCGGTATCGGGGTGGTCCAGCTGGACCATGAGGTCGATCTTCCCGCTGCCACCGCTGCCGCGGTGAGCCAGGGCGTGTGGTTACGGCCCTTCCGCGATCTCGTCTACACGATGCCGCCTTACGTGACCGACGACGAGGAGCTTGCGCAGATCACTTCTGGCGTGCTCGCCGCGGCGGCCGCCGGGTGAGGTTGAGTAGTGAGCCTTGCCTTACCGGGATTTCAAGCCGTACCGTCGAGGATCACGGTAACGGGGAGGAACCGGGTTATCACGGTCAATGACGACCATCCCACGACCGATCCCAGTAGAAGTCCGCGATCGTCGAGGGTCGCTTCAGTGGCGACGTCCCCGGCGCAGCTGGCGGGTCCATGGCTCGTAGACCCTCGTCCGGAGGCTGTTGCATGCGTTTGCCCGCCGCTGCTGTTCCGCTGGCTGCTGAACACTCCCGCGCGCGCACGGTGTTACGTCAGGACTTGCCCGCTTCTGCGGTGCTGGTGCTGATCGCCATCCCGCTGTCGCTGGGCATTGCCGTGGCGTCCGGTGCACCGGTTATGGCCGGGCTCATCGCGGCCGCCGTCGGTGGGATCGTGGCCGGCTTACTCGGCGGGTGCCGGTTGCAGGTCAGCGGACCGGCCGCCGGCCTCACAGTGGTGGTGGCGGATCTCGTCGCGAAGTACGGCTGGGGCGTCATGTGCGCCATCACCGCGGCCGCCGGGCTGCTCCAGATGATGTTCGGAATCAGCCGGGTGGCCCGGGCGGCGCTGGCGATCTCCCCGTCAGTGGTGCACGCGATGCTCGCCGGGATCGGCATCACCATCACCCTGGGTCAGCTGCACGTCCTGCTCGGTGGTACGCCTGGCGAGAACGCGATCAGGAACATCGCCGAGCTACCCGGCCAGATCGCGGACATGCATTACCCGGCCACGGTACTGGGACTCCTGGTGATCGCCGTCGTGCTGATCTGGCCGCGGCTGCCCCGCCCCCTGCTGCATATCCCCGCCCCGCTGGCCGCAGTGGTCGGCGCAACGGCGCTGGCCACGGTACTCGCGGTCGACCTGGAGCGGGTCGTACTGCCTGGTTCGGTGCTCGACGCGGTGAGCCTGCCGGAGCTACCCGGGAGCAGCTGGGGCGGTGTCCTCGTCGGCGTGCTCACCGTGGCGGTGATCGCCAGCGTGGAGAGCTTGCTGTCGGCGGTGGCGGTGGACAAACTCAGCGGCGGTGCCACGACCAACTTCGACCGTGAGCTGGTCGGCCAAGGCGCTGCCAACACGCTGTCCGGAATGCTCGGTGGCCTGCCGGTGACCGGTGTGATCGTCCGGAGTTCCGCCAACGTCGCCGCGGGCGCGAAGACCCGGGCTTCGGCCGTCGTGCACGGTGTCTGGGTGTTGGTGTTCGCGGTGCTGTTCGTCGAACTGATCGAGCTGATCCCGCTGGCGGTGCTCGCCGGCCTGCTCGTGGTGATCGGCGTGCGTCTGGTCAAGCTCGCTGACCTGCGCTGCGCCCGCAAGAACGGTGAACTGACGATTTACCTGCTGACCCTGGCGGGTGTGGTGTGGCTGAACCTGCTGGCCGGTGTGCTCATCGGATTGGGTCTGTCGTTGCTCGCGGTGCTCCGCTGCGCCGTCCGGTCTGGAGTGCAGGTGCAGCGGGCCCCCTCGGGATCCTGGCGAGTGGTGGTCGCGGGCACCGTGAGTTTCCTGTCCATCCCGCGGCTGTCCCGGATGCTGGCGCAGGTGCCGCGCGGCAGCCATGTGGTGGTGGAGATGGTGGCCGAGTTCCTCGATCACGCCGCTCGTGACCACCTCACCGGCTGGCGCCAGCAGCACGAGGCGGCGGGCGGCACCGTCGTGGTCGATGAGGTCGCGTCCGATCGCCCACGGATCTTGCTTTTCAGCTGCGCCGACTCGCGGGTATCACCGCAGTTGATTACCGGCATTGCCCCTCGTGATGTGTTCACGGTGCGCAACATCGGCCATCTGGTGCCGCCGTCGGAGCTGGAGTGCGGCTCGTCGGTGGCCGCGTCGCTGGAGTATGCGGTGAACCACCTGGCAGTGCCGTCGATCGTGGTGTGCGGTCATTCGGGATGCGCCGCGATGCATGGGTTGCTCGACGGCGCAACTGCCGACGGGTCACTGGCCAGCTGGCTGCGCTGGGGTCTGCCAAGCCTGCACGCGTTGCGCGAAGGCCACCCGGTGGGTGTGGCCGCGGGTGAGGACGGGCACACCGAGGTTGACCAGCTGGCGATGGTCAACGTGGCGCGCCAGGTTGAGGTGATCGCCAGGCACTCGGCGATCCGCGCTGCGGTCCTGGCCGGCCGGGTGCAAGTGGCCGGCCTGTTCGTCGATTCCAGCTCGGGCCGCCTGCTGCGACTCGATCGGCAGGCTGCGCGTTTCGTACCGATGCACGAGGGCGACCTGGCAACTGAATTATTGAGCTGGGCGGATACCGTACCCACGGCACCTGCAGTCCCTCGATCCGCGAGTTAGGCTGATCACCGTCGGCTGGCGGGTCATCCTGCACGACACGGCACGCAGTCGAAGAGGTGCATGCCGGATCGCAGCCGGCTGGCGCGTCGTAGGCTCGCAGGTCGTGACGATGCTTCCCGCTCCGACCGGGGCGCTGGCGTGGTTGGACGACGCGGCTGCCGTTCGCCGCGCCGCAGGGTTGCGGCGGGTGATGCGACCGCGGCCGGCGCTCGAGTCAGTGATCGATTTGGCGTCCAATGACTACCTGGGCCTGTCGAGAGATCCCCGGGTGGTGGAGGGCGCGGTACAAGCCACCCGCATCTGGGGAACCGGATCGACGGGCTCGCGCCTTGTCACAGGTTCCACTGAGCTGCACGCCCAGCTGGAGGACGAGCTCGCCGCATTCTGCGGAACGGCGGCGGCGCTGGTGTTCTCCTCGGGCTACACCGCCAATCTGGGCGCGCTGACCGCGTTGTCCGGCCCCGGGGCGCTGGTGGTGTCCGACGCGGCCAGTCACGCCTCGCTCGTGGACGCGTGCCGGCTGTCCCGGGCCCGGGTCGTGGTGACTCCGCACGGCGACGTCTCGGCTGTGGCGGCCGCGCTTGCTGCCCGGTCCGAGCAGCGCGCGTTGGTCGTCACCGATTCGGTGGTCAGCGTGGACGGTGATCTTGCGCCGCTGGCGCAGCTGCATGCGGTGTGCCGGCGGTATGGGGCGGTGCTGCTGGCCGATGAGGCGCACGCATTGGGGGTATGCGGCCCCGGCGGGCGTGGGGTCCTGGCCGGGCTCGGGTTGACCGGCGAGCCCGACGTGGTGGCCACCATGTCGCTGTCGAAATCGCTGGGCAGCCAGGGCGGTGCTGTCCTGGGTTCGGGGGCCGTGGTGGACCATCTCGTCAACACGGCGCGCAGCTTCATCTTCGACACCGGCCTGGCGCCGCCGGCGGCTGGGGCCGCGCTGGCTGCGCTGCGGCTGCTACGGGTCGAGCCGGCGCTGCCCGCTCGGGTACTCGCCGCAGCCGCGGCGCTGGCTACCGCGGTTGGTGCTTGCCCGCCGGCGTCCGCGGTGGTCTCGATCATCCTCGGCGAGCCGCGGTGCGCGGTCGACGCGGCTGCGCACTGCCTGCGCCACGGCGTGCGAGTGGGATGCCTGCGTCCACCGTCGGTGCCTGTGGGGACGTGCCGGCTGCGGCTGACTGCCCATGCCGCGCTGACCGATTCGGATTTGGCGTACGTCGCGCAGGTGCTGCCTGCGGTGCTCACCGGCCCCGGCCGGCTAGTGGCCGGTGCGATGGCTGCCGGGGAGGCGGCGGTCCAGTGACCGTACTGGTGGTGACCGGAACGGGAACCGGGGTCGGCAAGACTGTGGTGACCGCGGCCATCGCCGCGCTTGCGGTGGCGTCCGGGCGCCGGGTGGCGGTGGTGAAGGTCACCCAGACCGGCGTCGGCCCGGGCCAGCCGGGTGACGTCGACGAGGTGCGTCGCTTGGTGGGCTGGCCCATCACGGGCCGGGAGCTGGCCCGCTACCCGGAGCCGCTGGCCCCGGCGACGGCGGCCCGCCGCGCCGGCCTTGTCCCGGTGACGCCGGCCACCGCCGTCGCGGCCATCCAGGATCTGGCCGCGGTGCACGACCTGGTGCTGCTCGAAGGTACCGGCGGGTTGTTGGTGCCGCTGGACGGTGGTGGAGCCACGTTGGCCGATGTCGCCGCCGCCTTGGCGGCTCCGGTGCTCGTGGTGGTCGCCGCTGGGCTGGGCACGCTCAACCACACCGCGTTGACCGCCGAGGCGCTGCGCACCCGCGGTTTAACGTGTGCCGGGATCGTGATCGGCGCGTGGCCCGATGAGGCCGACCTCGCGGCACGGTGCAACGTCGCCGACTTGCCTGCGGTGACGGGCTTGCCTTTACTCGGCGCGTTACCCGAGGGCGCCGGTCGGCTCACCCCGGTGGAGTTCCTGCTGGCTGCTCAGAGGGCACTCGAACCGGGCTTACAGACGCTGGGTTGGTGGTCGTTGAAGACCGGCGTCACCGGGGTTGGTAGCTCTTGAAGGGCCCCAACTAGTCGAGGTAGTCGCGCAGGACTTGGGAGCGGGAGGGGTGGCGCAGCTTGGACATGGTCTTGGATTCGATCTGCCGGATGCGTTCCCGGGTGACCCCGTAGACCTGGCCGATCTCATCGAGGGTGCGCGGCTGGCCGTCGGTGAGGCCGAACCGCAGCCGAACCACACCGGCCTCCCGCTCGGACAGCGTGGCCAGCACGGACTGCAACTGGTCCTGCAGCAGCGTGAACGACACCGCGTCCACCGCGACCACGGCCTCGGAGTCCTCGATGAAGTCACCGAGCTGGGAATCGCCCTCATCGCCGATGGTCTGGTCCAGTGAGATGGGCTCCCGGGCGTACTGCTGGATCTCCAGCACCTTCTCCGGGGTGATGTCCATTTCCTTGGCGAGTTCCTCAGGGGTGGGCTCACGGCCCAGGTCTTGCAGCAGCTCGCGCTGGATCCGCCCCAGCTTGTTGATCACCTCGACCATGTGCACCGGGATGCGGATGGTGCGGGCCTGGTCAGCCATTGCCCGGGTGATGGCCTGGCGGATCCACCAGGTGGCATAGGTGGAGAACTTGTAACCCTTGGTGTAGTCGAATTTCTCCACCGCACGGATCAAACCCAGATTGCCTTCCTGGATCAGGTCCAGAAAAGCCATGCCCCGGCCGGTGTAACGCTTGGCCAGCGACACGACGAGGCGAAGATTGGCTTCCAGCAGGTGATTCTTGGCGCGCTCGCCGTCGCGGACGATCCAGCGCAGATCCCGGCGCAGCTGGGGCGACATCTTTTCGGTGGAATCCTCGGCTCTGCGCACCCGTTCGGCGGCATAGAGCCCCGCCTCGATGCGTTTGGCGAGTTCCACCTCCTCCTCGGCATTGAGCAGCGCGACCTTGCCGATCTGCTTGAGATACGCGCGGACGGAATCGGCCGAGGCGGTGAGTTCGGCGTCCTTGCGGGCTTGGCGCAGGGCCTCGGATTCCTCCTCGTCCCAGACGAAGTCCTCCGCGCCGGGGCCGGTGGGTGGCTCCGGCTCCTCAGGCTCCACGGGGATCTCATCGACCTCAACCTCAACCTCGACGTCGGCGAGGTCCTCGGCGCCTGGGCCACCTTCGATGTCGGGAGGTCCGTCGAGCTCCGCATCGATCGCGGGGTCGACTTCGGGGCCGATCCCGTCATCGAGCGCGGATCCCCCTGCGGGCTTAGTGGGCGTGGGGGTCTTGGCGCCTGCCTTGGCGGCGCCGGCGGGGGCTTTCGCGCGTGCTTTCGCACCGCTACTGCGGGCGCTGCGGGTGCGCGTCGTCGCGGCGGCGCTGTCTTTCGCGGTGGGACCGGCCGCAACGGCGCTCAGGTCGGCGTCACTGATTACGCCATTGCGGGCGGAAGGCTTCTTTTCGGTCCCGGAATTCGCGGCGCGACGGGATGCGGGTTCTGCGGCTGCCACGGACGGCCTTTCGGAACAGTCGGTGTTCGGGCGCGGTGCGGAAATCGGGTCAGCGTCGGCGAGCCCGCCGCTGGAGCCAGTGCCGACACTCACGGCGGTGCGATCCAGAGTGCTCGGGGACGGTGCCACGTTCCAGTGTACGACTCTGCATTGTAACGACGCCTATCGCGCAGGGGGGCGCAGTATCGCGGCGGCTACCGCACGCGTCCCTCGGCTGCGGCCGCCGCAGCTCCGACGATGCCGGCGTCGTTGCGCAATGCCGCCGCCACCACGGGAGTTCGGCACTCCAGAAGGGGCAACCACTTATCGGCCTTCTTGCTGACGCCGCCGCCTGCGATGATCAAATCCGGCCAGAGCAGATTCTCGAGAGCCTGTAGGTAGCGGGACACTCGGGTGGCCCAGTCCGCCCAGGACAGGGCTTCATCGTCGCGGACCGCGGCGGCAGCACGGAGTTCGGCGTCGGTGCCGTCGACCTGTAGATGGCCCAGCTCGGTGTTGGGCACCAACTCCCCGTCGACGAACAGCGCGCTGCCGATACCGGTCCCGAAGGTGAGCAGCAAGACCACGCCGTCGGAATCGCGGCCGGCCCCGAAGCGCATCTCGGCCAGCCCGGCCGCGTCGGCGTCGTTGAGCACCACGACCGGTACCTGGCAATACTCGGAGAGCAGGCTGTTGGCGTTGAGACCCTTCCACGACGGGTCCAGGTGCGCCGCGGTGTGCGCGATGCCGCGTTTGAGAACGCTGGGTAGGGTGACGCCCATCGGACCGTGCCAGCCGAACTCACCGGTGATGGTGGCGACCACCTCCGCCACCGCGACGGGGGTGGCGGGGTGCGGGGTGAGGATGCGGACGCGCTCGTCGTCCAACGACCCGGTGCGCAGGTCGACCGTGCAGCCTTTGATGCCGGACCCGCCGACGTCCACCCCGAACCCGGGCGTCCTCGCCATCGGTGTCCTCTCTGGTTCCTCTCTGGTCTGGTCTGACCGCCGCTAGGCGACCGTTGAGATCAGACCCTAGCCCGGATTTGCCTGCCGGGCTGTGGTCGGATGGGTCGATGGGGAGCGGGTATGGCAGCGACATCCAGGATCTCGAGCAGTTGCGGGCGACGGCCGTGGCGGTAGCCCGGCAGGTGGGTGATTTCGTCGTCCGGATGCGGGCGCAGGGTGCCGGGCAGGTGTACACCAAGAGCAGCGCCACCGACGTGGTCACCGCCGCGGACACCGCGGCGGAACAGCTGGCTCGGCGGCTGCTGGCCCAGTGGCGGCCAGGCGAGCCCGTGCTGGGCGAGGAGGAGGGCGGAGCCGGCTCGCAGACAGGGCAACTGTGCTGGGTCGTCGATCCCATCGACGGCACGGTGAACTACCTCTACGGGCTGCCCTGGTACGCGGTTTCGATAGCGGTGCAACGGGACGGGCAGTCCCTGGCTGCGGCGGTGGGTCAGCCCGCGGGCGGCCGGCTGTGGAGCGCAGCACGCGGCGGTGGCGCTGACTGCGACGGAGTTGCGGTGCGGGCCAGCGACGCTACCCAGCTGGAGCTTTCGCTGATCGGCACCGGGTTCTCCTACCGGCCCGAGCGGCGTGCGCGGCAGGCGGCCATGGTAGCCGGCATGCTGCCCAAAGTCCGGGATATACGCCGGGCGGGGTCGGCCGCCCTGGATCTGTGCTCGGTGGCATCCGGCTGGCTCGACGGTTTCGCCGAGCACGGGCTGCACCGCTGGGACTGGGCGGCTGGTGCGTTGATCGCGGCGGAGGCAGGCGCGGTGGTCCGGTTACCGCAGCGCGGATCGGATCTGCTGCTCGCCGGCGCACCGGGCATCGTCGATGCGCTGGGGGAACTGCTCGCAAGCTGCGGCGCCGACGCCGTTTAACGCCAGAGTCAGCCCACGTGACTCAGCATCGCACCTGGCGAGCCTGGCGGATGAGGTCCGGGTTCACCACGGGTACGGCCGGCGGCGGCATCGCCGCGGAACCCGCTGGCAGGTCAGGCGCGGCGGCCAGGCCGCCGCGCGGCGACCCAGCCGGTGCCGGGCGGCCGAGCCCGGCCAGGTCGATCAACGCGCTGCGAGCTGCATTGTTGGGTTTTACGGAGAGGAACTTGGTGCCCAGCGCCAGATCGACGCCTGCGTCGGGGCGACTGTCCCGGACCAGCTCGGCGCACGGCACCACCAAGCTCAACGTCCGGGCTGCGGCCTGCCCGGCGGCACCGAAGCGGATCTCCCCGTAGCAGCGCAGGTCGAATCCCGGGTACTGCGGATCGTTCGCCGGCTTGGTAGTGGGGGCTAAGCCCAGCTGGCCGAGCGTGCCGTCGACCATGGTGGCCTCGCCGCGCACGCCGTTGGCGTTGAGTACCTGTACTCGGGTGAACTGCGGCGGCGCAGGCGTGACGTCATCCAGGCCGTTGGCCGGGAGGCGCTGGCTCGACCCCGGCGACGCGGCGGAGACGGCGCCGGCAGTACCTGGGCCAGTACTGTCGCAGCCATCCTCAGTTTGACGCAGCACGCTGGTCCACACCAGCGCGGCGGCAGCGCTGAGAATGACGACCAGTAGTAGGGCGTGCATGGGTCGGCGAGTGCGGTAACGCTCCACCCGCGCGTCCGACGAGCTCACCGCGGCCACGGCCCCGCCCTTCCTGGCCCCTCACCTGGCCAGCCCTGGTAGGCAGGGTAGGGGCGGCGGGTGCACAGCGCAGCTGGTGGCGGCGTGTTTGCGGCCCGGTTCGCCCAGTTGGCCGCCAGTGCCGACCGACGCGCGGATCCGGCCCGGGCCGACACGCCGGGCGAAATCTACGGCCGGAGCCGGCCGTCCGGCTATTGTCGCCGCTCTGGCGCCGCCGAGGGGCTTATTGGAGGGCGCTGTGCTCATCGCCCACCCGCCCTACCCGCGGCGTCGAAAAGTGTGACCGACGTCTCGGGCACAAATTGCAGTGTCTGAGCGTTTGTGCTGCGGCACGACCCGTACGACTCAGGGGTGGGAATCATGGCGACCGACTACGACGCTCCACGGCGGAGCGAGGCGGATGAGCTTGTCGAGGACTCGCTGGACGAGCTTAAGGCGAGACGAAACGAGGCGCAGTCGGGTTCAGTCGACGTCGACGAGTCGGAGTCCGCGGAGAACTTCGAATTGCCCGGCGCCGACCTGTCCGGCGAGGAGCTGATTGTTCGAGTGCTGCCCAAGCAGGCAGATGAGTTCACCTGTTCGAGCTGTTTCCTGGTCCATCACCGCAGCCGGTTGGCCGAGCAACGCAACGGTCGAATGGTCTGCCGCGATTGTGCGGCTTGATGTCGACTCGTCAACTTCGGTCGACCAGCCCATCCGGTGCCGGTTACCTGCCGGGGGAGCGCGGTCCGGAGCTGTCGCGGGGCACCCGGCCGGTGTGGCCTCGCAACAACGCGGCGAGCTCCTCGGCCCGACGGACGCTGAAAATCCAGTAAGGGGTTGGGTCGGCTGGGTCGGTGACGGCGATCCGCACCACCGGTGCGATCCAACCCGTATGGATGACGAACGCTGCTGGGTCCAGATCGGGCCCCAGGGCGCGCCGTTTGGCGTCCCGGTAGAGCACTTCGGGCTGTCCCAGATGGTGCACCGCGATATGCGCGGGACCCACCCGCAGCTCGCCACTGCGCAGCGCGACTCGATGCCGCCCCATGAATCCGGGTACCGCGCCGACCAGCGGCACGATCAGCACGTAGGGCAGCCAGGCGCGGAGCCCCGGGTATCCCATGTGTAGCTCGGCTGCCAGCAAGACGGCCACCCCGAGAGCCAGCGGCCACCACCACCACGGTACGGCCAGGCGCTCATCGAACGTCGGCTCGGCATCAGCCGCACGCCGATCCGGTCGCTGATCCGGGGCTTGACGATCGGACACCGGACCGAGGGTAGTCTCGCCGCCCGTGTGCCCAGAAGCAATCGACCCGGTATCCCTGGAGGTCCTGCTGACCCGGCTGGATCCGGAGATACCGGTGCCCGGGTACGCCCACCCCGGCGACGCCGGAGCCGATCTGGTCACCACCCGGGATCTGGTGCTCGAGCCGGGCCAGCGGGCCGTGGTGGGGACCGGTATTGCGATCGCGCTGCCCGCTGGTTACGCGGCGTTCGTACAGCCCCGCTCCGGCTTGGCGGCGCAGTCCGGGCTGGGGATAGTCAACGCGCCGGGCACGATCGACGCCGGCTACCGCGGCGAAGTGCGCGTCTGTTTGATCAATCACGATGTCCGCGAGCCGGTCGTGCTGCGCCGGCTGGATCGAATCGCGCAATTGGTGGTGCAACGGGTCGAACACGTGGCCTTCCGCGAGGTGACCGCGCTACCGCAGTCGGCTCGGGCCGCGCGCGGCTACGGTTCGACGGGCATCACCGCGGTGGCGTCAGAGCCGCGGTTCGCAGCCGGCACCCGGCGTCACTACGTAACACAGGGGGGCCCTACCACACCGCAGGAAGGATGTTGAGCGTGTTTGGACGACGGAACCCTACCCAGGCCACGGCGCAATCACAGCGTCACGGCGAGGACACTGAGCCGGCCGAGGAGATTTTCGACACCGGCCTCGACGGCGCTCCCGGCAGCCGGGCGTTCGGGCCCTACGATGGCGATGCGCCACCCGACGACAGGTTGGGCAGGCTCGACCTCGGCTCGATACGCATGCCGGTGCCCGAGGGTGCGCAACTTCAGATCGAGGTCGACTCCTCCGGCCCGGTGCGTGCCGTGCATCTGACGACCGAGCTCGGCCAGGTCACCCTCACCGCCTATGCCGCCCCGCGCAGCGGCGGGTTGTGGGACGAAGTCGTCCCGGAACTGGTGACCAAGTTGCAAGCCGATGGTGCACAGGTCGGGCGAACCGCCGGCGAGTGGGGCGAGGAGGTCGAGGCCGTGACCGAGCAGGGCGTGCTGCGGTTTGTGGCCGTGGATGGGCCTCGCTGGATGCTGCGCGGAGTCGCCGCCGGGCCCGCCGATGGCGCCCAGGCGCGAACCGAGCTGCTGCGTGATGTGGTGCGTGAAACTGTGGTGGTGCGCGGTACCGAACCACTTCCGGTGCGCAGCCCGCTGCCGCTGCAGCTGCCCGATGCGCTGGCCGAGCAACTCAAACAGGCCACCACGGAACTGGTCAACGCCGCCACATCGGGCAACGGCGCTCAGCGTGAGGGCGCTGCCCTGGAGGCCTGAATCCACCGATGGGCGACATCGGTCGTGGCTTGCCGGGAATCGTTGCATCATCGGGTTACGCTGGGCTTAAGGCGGGTCCGTCGAGGTACCCGCGATCGCGCCTGGCGGAGATCGACATGAGCGGTATGTCCCCCGGCTACTGGCGGCGACTCGTCCGCCATCTCACCAGCGACACATCCGAACTGGACGCTGAAGACCTGTGCCGCCGCGTCGAGCAGTCCGGTGCGCGGCGAGCCAGCGACTGCAGCTGCGGTCAAGCCGTGACGGTTCTCGGGCGGTTGCGCAGCGTGGAACACTGCCCCCGGCCGGCGGTGGCTACCTTGGAGGCCGAACTGTTCGACGGCTCCGAGCCCATTACGCTGGTGTGGCTGGGACGGCGGCGGATCCCCGGTATCGAACCCGGCCGCACCGTGAAGGCATCGGGTCGCCTCGCCGTGCGGGACGGCCGCAAGGTCTTGTACAACCCCTACTACGAGCTGCAGCGGAGTTCATGACCGACACCTCTCCGGAGCGCGTGACCACGGGGGAACCCGCGCAGTCCGAGCAGCGCACGCCCACTTTGTTGGAGCAACTGGGTGGCATCCGCGGTTTAGTGGCCTCCGTCGTGCCGGTGGTGGTCTTCGTCGCGGTGAACCCGCTGGCCGGGCTGGTACCGGCGATCTGGACCTCGCTGGGTATCGCGGTCGCACTGGGGGTGTGGCGGCTGATCCGCCGCGAGGCCATCCAGCCGGCCGTGTCCGGGATCCTCGGGGTGGCGTTATGCGCCTTCATCGCCTACCGCACCGGGGAGGCACGGGGCTTTTTCCTGTACGGCATCTGGTACAGCCTCATCGCGGGTCTGGCGCTGGTGGTGTCGGTGATAGTGCGGCGTCCGCTGGTCGGTGTGCTGTGGTCGGTGCTCAACGGCTCCGGATTCGGTTGGTGCACCAACCGCCGGGCCAGATTCGGCTTCGACGTGGCCACCGTGGTCTGGGCGGTGTTCTTGCTGGCCCGTTTCGTCGTGCAGGACTACCTGTACGACATGCGGCAGACCGAATGGCTCGGAGTGGCTCGACTCGTGATGGGATTGCCGCTGACGGCGGCGGCTGCGCTGGTCACCATCTGGGCGATCCGTCGTGCAGCGCGGGTGGCCGGCTAGGGCCGTCGAGCGTCCAGCGCTGCCCGCACTTCGGGTTCCACCTCCGCTGCGGCGACGAACAGCAGCTCGTCGCCGCCCTCGAGTGGATCATCGCCCTGCGGAACGATCACCCGGCCACCTCGTAGGATGGTCACCAGCGCGGCGTCGGCGGGCAATTGCAACTGCCGTACCGGCCGCCCGGCCAGCGGGGTGTCCGCCGGAAGCGTGACCTCGACCAGGTTGGCCTGTCCCTGTCGCAGGGTCATCAGCCGCACCAGGTCGCCGACGAAGGCGGCCTCCTCCACCATCGCGGCCAGCATCCGCGGGGTCGAAACTGCGACGTCCACTCCCCACGCTTCGGTGAACAGCCACTCGTTGCGCGGGTCGTTGACCCGGGCCACCACTCGACGCACCGCGAACTCGGTTTTGGCCAGCAGCGATACCACCAGGTTGACCTTGTCGTCGCCGGTTGCCGCAATCACCACGTCGGAATGTTCCAACCCGGCCTCCTCCAGTGAGGCCACCTCGCAGGCATCGGCCAGCACCCATTCGGCGCCCTCCACGACGTGCGGCTCGAGCTGATCGAGATCTCGCTCGATGAGCATTACCTGATGGCCGAACTCGAGCAGCTCGGCCGCGATCGACCGGCCCACCGCACCGGCTCCGGCGATGGTCACGCGCATGATGGCTCCCGGGTCGGGGGAAAGTGGCTCAGTCGCGGGGGGGCCCGGCGGCGACCGCAGTGGTGACATCAGTGACGGTGCCGGACACCGCCGCGGCGTACACCTGGTCGTCAGCCTGCACCACGGTGTTGTGATCGGGCAGTACTCCGGTGCCGAACCGGACGATGAAGGCGATCCGGGCGCCGCTGTGCTCTTCCAGCTCGCCGATGGTGCGCCCGGCCCAGCTCTCATGCAGCGGCAGCTGCAGCACCGCCACCGTGCCGGACGGGTCACGCCACGCCGCCGCCACCCCGTCGGGTAGCAGCATCCGCAGGAAGCGGTCGGTGGTCCAGGGCACCGTGGCCACGGTCGGGATGCCGAGCCGTTCGTACACCGCGGCCCGTTTGGGGTCGTAGATCCGGGCGACGACGTGCTCCACCCCGAAGGTCTCCCGGGCGACCCGGGCAGAGATGATATTGGAGTTGTCGCCGCTCGATACTGCGGCGAACGCTTCGGCACGCTCGATGCCGGCCTCGATGAGCACTTGGCGGTCGAAGCCCCCGCCGCGAACCTGCTGGCCCTGAAAGTCGGCGCCGAGTCGTCGGAATGCCTGGGGACTGTGGTCGATCACCGCCACGTCGTGGCCGAGACGTTCCAGCGCCAGCGCCAGACCGGCACCCACCCGGCCACAACCCATGATCACGACATGCACGCGGTCACTCCTGGTGGATTGTCAGTCGGGTTGTCAGGGGACTGCGGGGGAGATCTGCCAGCCAAACGGTATCGCCGACGCTGCCGCCGTGCCTCGCCGGGCGTCGCCGAGCCACTGCCCGGCCGTAGGCTTTGACGCGTGTCGAAGCTCGCGACTGCGATCAAACGGATCCTTGTCGGCAGGCCGTTTAGCAGCGAGCGGCTGACCCACACCTTGTTGCCCAAACGCATCGCGCTGCCGGTCTTCGCCTCGGACCCGATGTCGTCGGTGGCCTACGCGCCAGAAGAAATCCTGCTCGTCCTGTCGGTTGCCGGGCTGACCGGATACGCCTACGCCACCTGGGTGGGAGTGGCGGTGGCGGTGGTGATGATCGCCGTCGTCGCGTCGTACCGGCAGAACGTGCATGCCTATCCGTCCGGCGGTGGCGACTATGAGGTCGCCACCGCCAACCACGGCCAGCGCTGGGGGTTGGTGGTCGCCAGCGCCTTGCTGGTCGACTACGTCCTCACCGTGGCGGTGTCGATCGCCTCGGCCGCCGCCAACATCGGTGCTGCGCTGCCGCTGGTGGCCGACCACAAGGTCGGGTTCTCGCTGGGCGCGATCGTGCTCCTGGCTGCGATGAACCTGCGCGGGGTGCGCGAATCCGGCACCCTGTTCGCGATTCCCACCTATGCCTTCGTGTTCGGCGTCCTCAGCATGATCGTGGTCGGGGTAGTGCGGACCTTCCTGCTGGGGCAGAGCTTGCGGGCCGAGAGCGCTGGATTCAGCCTCGTCGCGGAGGGCCGGCACCTCGCCGGCATCGGGTTCGCGTTCCTGCTGCTGCGGACCTTCTCCTCCGGCTCGGCCGCGCTGACCGGCGTGGAGGCGATCAGTAACGGAGTCCCCGCGTTCCGCAAGCCGAAGTCGCGCAACGCGGCCACCACCTTGCTGCTGATGGGCACGCTGGCGATCAGCATGTTTCTGGGCCTGCTCATGCTCGCCGGCATCACGGGAGCCAAGGTGGCCGAAAACCCCGACCAGCAGCTGATCGGGGCGCCGGCGGGCTACCAGCAGCGCACCCTGGTCGCGCAGCTCGCCGACGCGGTGTTCTCCGGGTTCTCACCGGCGTTCTACTTCCTGCTCGCGATGACCGGGCTCATTCTGGTCCTCGCCGCCAACACGGCGTTCAACGGTTTCCCCGTACTCGGTTCGATCCTGGCGCAGGATCGGTACCTGCCCCGCCAGCTCCACACCCGCGGTGATCGGCTGGTGTTCTCCAACGGTATCGTGTTCCTGTCGGCCGCCGCGATCATCCTGGTCATCGCCTTCCAGGCCGAGGTGACCCGGCTGATCCAGCTCTACATCGTCGGGGTTTTCGTCTCCTTCACGTTGAGCCAGAGCGGCATGGTGCGCCACTGGAACCGGCTGCTGTCCACCGAGACCGATCCTGGCGCGCGTCGCCGGATGCGACGGGCGCAGACGATCAACTCCTTCGGATTCGTGATGACCGGCGCGGTGCTGGTTGTGGTCGTCGTCACCAAGTTCACCCAGGGTGCCTGGATCGCGATCGCGGCCATGGTGGTGATCTTCGCGCTGATGCGCGGGATCCGCAGGCACTACGACCGGGTGTCCGCCGAATTGGCCCCTCAGGAGACCGACACCGTGCTGCCGTCGCGCAACCACGCGATCGTGCTGGTGTCCACCGTGCATCTGCCGACGCTGCGGGCGCTGGCCTACGCCCGGGCGACCCGTCCCGACGTGATCGAGGCCGTCACCGTCAACGTCGACGATGCGAGCACGCGAGACCTGGTCACGCAATGGGAGGAGCGCGAGATCCCGGTACCGCTCAAGGTGGTCGAGTCGCCGTACCGGGAGATCACCAAGCCGGTGGTCGACTACGTCAAGCGAGCTCGCTCGGACAATCCTCGTAACGTCGTGACGGTGTTCGTCCCGGAGTACGTGGTGGGCCACTGGTGGGAGCAGATCCTGCACAATCAGAGCGCGCTACGGATCAAGACCCGGCTCCTGTTCGAGCCGGGCGTGATGGTGACCAGCGTGCCGTGGCAGCTGCGGTCCTCCGACCGGATCCTCCAGCGCGAGCAGCTTGCCCCGGGCACGGTGCGCTGGGGCATGAACGCCGGCCCCGCCGGCACGGCCGGCGGTCGCTCCCCGTCCGAGGGTGCCCCGAGCGGTGGTGCCGCGGCGGTCACCTCCCAGCAGCGGTCGGGCGATCGGCCGTGATCGATGCCGGGACCGAGGTGGAACTGGCCGTCGGGCCGGTGGGCCACGGTGGGTTCTGCGTCGCTCGTCATGAGGGTCGGGTGGTGTTCGTACGGCACGCTCTGCCCGGCGAGCGGGTCCGCGCAGTGGTGACCGAAGACCGCGGCGGGTCCTATTGCCGGGCCGACGCCGTGGCGGTGCTGGGCGGCGCGCCGGGTCGGGTGGCACCGCCGTGTCCGGCCTCAGGTCCCGGTGGCTGCGGCGGCTGCGATTTCCAGCACGTCGATCCCGCGGTGCAGCGGGGCCTCAAAGCGCAGGTGGTGGCCGAGCAGTTACGCCGGATCGCCGGCCTGGACGTGGCAGTGACGGTGGACGAACTGCCCGGTGGCCCGCTGGGCTGGCGGACCCGAACCCGGCTGGCGGTGGATGCCGGCGGGCAAGCCGGTTTCCGGGCGCATCGCAGCCACCTGGTGGTGCCGGTACCGGCCTGTCCGTTGGCGGCGCCCGGTTCGCTGGAGGCAGTGCTGACCCGCCGGTGGCGCCCGGGCGCGGAGCTGGAGGTGGTCGCCGACGATTGCGGTCAGGTACACGTGGCGCAGCTGCGACCAGGTCGGCTGCCCACCGAGGTCCGCGGCAGCGGGCGCATCGTGCGGCACGCCGCCGGCCGGCGCTGGGAGCTGTCCGCGCGCAGTTTCTGGCAGGTGCATCCCGCTGCGGCCGATGCCCTCGCCGGGCTGGTCGGGGAGTGGGCGGCCGCGCCGCGCGGGGGCACGGCGTGGGACCTCTACGGCGGCGTGGGATTGTTCGCCTCCGTGCTGGCCGGTCAGGTGGGACTGGCCGGCTCGGTGACCGTCGTGGATACCTCCCGGCGTGCCACCGCCGACGGCGCCGCAGCCCTGGCCGACTTGGCACAGGTGAGCTTCGTCACCAACCGGGTGGAGCGGGCGCTGGCCGAGCTACCCGGGCAGCCCGACGTGGTGGTGCTCGACCCTCCCCGGCGGGGGGCCGGCCGGCCGGTGGCCGCCGCGGTCACCGCTCGTCGGCCAGCCCGCATCGTCCACCTGGCCTGCGATCCCGCAGCGTTGGCTCGGGACATCGCCGCGTATCTCGAGGGGGGCTACCGGCTGCTGGCACTACGGGCGCTGGACGCGTTCCCGATGACCCATCACGTCGAATGCGTGGCTGCGCTGGCTCGCTGATGCCGTCGTAGACTGGGCGCTCGGTGCCGTCGTGAGCCGCTGCCGAACCTGGGGGGAGATCCGGTGACCCTGCTGGAGTCAGTGCGTAGCCCTGCCGATCTCAAGCGTCTCGATGCGGCGGCCTTGACCCAGTTGGCCTCGGAGATCCGCACCTTCCTGGTCCAGAAGGTGTCGCGCACCGGAGGCCACCTCGGCCCCAACCTCGGTGCGGTGGAGCTCACCCTGGCGGTGCATCGGGTATTCGACTCCCCGCGTGACCCGGTGCTGTTCGACACCGGGCACCAAGCATACGTGCACAAGATCGTCACCGGGCGGGCCGCCGGGTTCGACCGGTTGCGCAAGCGAGGTGGCCTGTCCGGCTACCCAAGCCGCGCCGAGAGCGAGCACGACTGGGTGGAATCCAGCCACGCCTCGGCCGCACTGTCCTATGCCGACGGTCTGGCCAAGGCGTTTACCTTCGCCGGCGCCCGATCCGCGGCGCAGCGCCACGTCGTCGTGGTGGTGGGTGACGGGGCGCTGACCGGTGGGATGTGCTGGGAGGCGCTGAACAACATCGCCGCTGGCAAGGACCGCTCCGTGATCATCGTGGTCAATGACAACGGCCGCTCCTATTCGCCGACCATCGGCGGCTTCGCCGATCACCTGTCCACCCTGCGCCTGCAGCCGGGCTATGAGTTCGTGTTGCAAACCGGCAAGCAAGCCTTGCAGCGCACCCCGGTGGTGGGCCGGGCCATCTATGCCGGCCTGCACGCCGCCAAGCGGGGGCTGAAGGATGCCCTGGCCCCGCAGGTTCTCTTCGAAGACCTCGGGCTGAAGTACTTGGGCCCCGTCGACGGGCACGACGTGCGTGCCCTGGAATCCGCCCTGCGCCGGGCCAAGGACTTCGGCGGCCCGGTGATCGTGCACGCGGTGACCCGCAAGGGCAACGGCTATGCGCCGGCGGAGAACGACGCTGCGGAACTGATGCACCAGGTGAAGGTGATGGATCCGGAGACCGGTGCGCCGATCGCGCCCGTCGGTACCTCCTGGACCAGCGTGTTCACCGAAGAGTTGATCAAGCTGGCCGGTGAGCGCGCCGACCTGGTCGCGATCACCGCGGCAATGCCCGGCCCCACCGGCCTGGCCGCCTTCGCCAAGCGTTTCCCGGATCGGTGCTTCGATGTCGGGATCGCCGAGCAGCATGCGGTCACCTCCGCGGCGGGGCTGGCACTGGGAGGATTGCACCCGGTGGTGGCCCTGTACTCCACGTTCCTCAACCGCGCGTTCGACCAGCTCCTGATGGACGTTGCGTTGCTGAAAGCGCCGGTCACCATCACCCTGGATCGGGCCGGCGTCACCGGCGATGACGGTGCCAGCCACAACGGCATGTGGGATCTGTCGGTACTGGGCATCGTGCCGGGCATCCGGGTGGCCGCACCTCGCGACGCCGGCAGTCTCCGGGAGGAGCTGGCCGAGGCCGTCGCGGTGGACGACGGCCCGACCGCGCTGCGGTTTCCCAAGGGCCCGGTGATCGAGTCGGTACCGGCGGTAGCGCGCATCGGTGGGGTGGACGTGCTGGCCCGGCCTGTCGCGGGCGACGGCGACGACGTGTTGCTGGTGGGTGTCGGCGCGTTCGCCGCACTCGCCGTGGCGGCGGCCGGGCGGCTTGCCGATCAGGGCATCGGGGTCACCGTCGTCGACCCCCGATGGGTGCTGCCGGTGCCGGAGGTGCTGGTGCGGATGGCCGGGCGGCACCGGCTGGTTGTCAGCGTCGAGGATGGTGGCCGGCATGGGGGGTTCGGCTGGTCGTTGGCTGCCGCCCTGCGCGATGCCGAGGTCGACGTGCCGTTTCGTGATGTCGGTATTCCGCAGCGGTTCCTCGCGCACGGATTGCGTGACGAGGTGCTCGCAGAGCTCGGTCTGACCGCTCAGGACGTCGCTCGGGCGGTGACCGGCTGGGCGGCTGAGCTGATCCGGTCGATTGGCGAGACACCCACGGTGCAGACCCCGGGCGCCGCGCCATAGCGGTGATGGGGTGTGGCACCGTTGTGGGGTGCGCATTCTGATCGTCGAGGATGAGCGGGCTCTGGCCGACGCGGTTGCTCGCGGCTTGCGCCGTGAGGGCATGGCCGTCGACGTGGCTTACGACGGCGACAGCGGCCACGAGAAGGCGGCTGTGACCCGGTACGACGTGGTGGTGCTCGACCGTGACCTACCCGGGATGTCGGGTGACCAGCTGTGTGCTGAGATCGCTCGATCCGGGGCGGTAACCCGAGTGCTGATGCTCACCGCCAGCGGGACCGTGTCCGATCGGGTCACCGGGCTGTCCTTGGGTGCCGATGACTACCTGTCCAAGCCGTTCGCCTTTCCCGAGCTGGTGGCGCGGCTGCGGGCACTGGGCCGCCGCGCCACGCCCGCGGTACCTCCGGTGCTCAGCGCCGGCAATGTGGTGCTTGATCCGTCCCGGCGAACCGTCAGCCGGTCTGGCGCGCCGGTGGATCTCACCCGCAAAGAATTCGGGGTGCTGGAGGTGCTGCTCGCCGCCGGTGGTGCGGTGGTGAGCAGCGAAGAGCTGCTGGAACGGGTATGGGACGAGAACGCCGACCCCTTCACCACCACGGTGCGGGTGACCGTGATGACCTTGCGGAAGAAGCTCGGTGAGCCGGGCATCATCGAAACCGTGGTCGGATCCGGTTACCGGGTACCCAGCGCCGGCCTTGCTTCCGGCTGAGCCGTTGGTGAGGCCCCGCCGGGGTCCCGGGCTGCGGGTGCGGCTCACCCTGCTCGCCACCGGGCTGTCGGCAGCGGTGAGCGCGCTGCTGCTGTGGCTGGGCTGGTTGCTGGTCGGCGGGGTGGTGGCCGCCGTTCCGGACCTGCCACCGGGCAGCACCGTCAAGGTCGACGGGGTGCCGGTGGCAGCCGACCGCCTCGGGGCCGCTTTGCAGGAGGCGGCCAGGCACCGCGTGCTGCAGGCCGGATCGGTGGCCTTCCTGCTTGCGGTGCTCGCCACCGTCCTGCTGGCGTGGGTGATCACCGGCCAGGTGCTGCGGCCGTTACACGAGGTGACCGCCACCGCCCGTCGGCTGTCCGCGGAGTCGTTGGACGAGCGGCTGCGGTTGCCGGGGCCTCGGGATGAGGTGGCCGAGCTCGCCGACACCTTCGACGCGATGCTCGACCGGCTGCAGGCAGCATTCGAGTCGCAGCGCCGGTTCGTCGCCAACGCCAGCCACGAACTGCGCACCCCGCTGGCGGTGGTGCGCACCGAGGTGGACGTGACGCTGGCCGATCCCGCCGCGGACCAGGCCGAGTTGCGCCGGATGGCCGCGGTGATCCGGGACGCGACGTTGCGCGCCCAGCAGCTGGTGGACGGGCTACTGGTGCTGGCGCGGACCGAGGGTGGTGCGCTGCGGGCCCGGGAGCCGGCCGATCTCGCGGGCCTTGCCGGTGCGGCGCTGCGGATCGTGGCAGGGGAGGCCCGCAACCGCGCCCTGCGGGTGACCACGCGGATCACTCCGGTGCTGACGGTGGGTGACCCGGCACTACTGGAACGGGTGGTGGGCAACCTGGTGGAGAACGCCGTGCTGCACAACGTCGCCGGCGGCTGGCTGGAGATCTGCACAGATCGAGTGGGGTCGCAGGCCAGGTTGCGGGTTCGCAGCTCTGGTGAGGTGATCGCGCCGGACGCGGTGGCCGCCCTGTTCGAACCCTTCCACCGGGGCGGGGTGGCCCGCACTTCCCGCGATGGCGCCGGCTTGGGACTATCGATCGTGCGCGCTGTGGTCACCGCGCACGCCGGCACCGTGCACGCCGAACCAGTTCCCGGCGGGGGCCTCGCCGTAACGGTCCACCTCCCCGCCGCGTAGGTGGCTCTTCAAGTACCACCAACCCCGGTGGCGGGCGCTGTTAACGACGGCCAACCTACCGACGACCAGCGCCGATCTCAGTCCATCAGCATGATCGTCCTATGCGCGCGGTGTCAGGGAAAGCGATGGAGCAACGGCGTTTGCGGCCCCCTTTGGCCCTATCCCGCTCATCCCCGAACGGGAGTCTGGGCGGTACCTGCGACCGAGACGTTGGTAGTCGTTTAAGGCACCCAACAAGGGGGTTGGTAGTACTTGAAGGCTACCCAACGGCTGACTTGAGGGCGGTGGCGAGCGGGTGCGCGGTGAGTTCGCACTGCCAGCGACGCGCCCCACCGGCGACCAGGTGCCGCTCGACTGCGGCGGTGTCGAGAAGCTCGGGGGGCTCCCAGCACAGCCGTCGCACGAGGTCGGGTGCCAGCAGGTTCTGCAGCGGCACCCGGTGCTGCTGGGCGACCTCAGCCAGCGTTGCACGCGCAGCGGCGAGCCTGACCGCCGCGGCCGGGTCCCGGTCCGACCACCGGTTCACCGGAGGTGGGCTGCCTGCCTGGGCTCGTAGCGGTGGCAGCTCGTCGGCTGCCAGCGATCTCGCGGCCGCCAACGCGCCCAGCCAGATCTTGGCGTGCCGGCGCTGTGAGCGCCCACTGAACACCGGCCGGGACAGCAGCGCGGTCTCTTCCAGCGGGTCGGCCAGCGCCGCGTCGATGATCGCGGCATCGGGCAGCACCCGGCCTGGGGCGATGTCCCGCTGCCGGGCCAGTTGATCGCGGGCCAGCCACAGTTCACGCACCGCAGCCAGTTCCCGGGGGCGCTGGATGCGATGCATCCCCGAGGTCCGGCGCCACGGGTCGACCCGCGGCGGAGGTGGACCAGCGGTCCGGACCGCCTCGAACTCCTCCGCAGCCCAGCCCAGCTTGCCCTGGGCGTCCAGTTCGGCCTCGATCGCCGCGCGCAGGGGTAGCAGCAGCTCGACGTCGAGCGCCGCGTAGGTCAGCCACTCGTCGGGTAGGGGTCTGCGGGACCAGTCGGCGGCGCCGTGGCCCTTCAACAGCTGGTAGCCCAGCAGTTCCTCGACCAGTGCCGCCAAGCCGACGCGTTCCAGACCGGCCAGCCGGGCGGCCAGTTCGGTATCGAACACCGCAGCAGGCGCCAACCCCAGTTCGGCGAGACACGGCAGGTCCTGGGATGCGGCGTGCAGCACCCATTCCAGCGGATTGAGCACCTCGGCCAGCCCGCACAGATAATCGAGGTCGATCGGGTCGATGAGCACCGTGCCGGCGCCCTCTCGGCGCAGCTGTACCAGGTAGGCGCGCTGCCAGTAGCGATATCCCGAGGCGCGTTCGGTGTCCACGGCCACCGGGCCGGTGCCACCGCGCAACACGGCAACTGCGTCATGCAGGGCCCTTGCGGAGGCGACGACCGGTGGCATCCCGGCGGCGGGCGCCAGCAAGGGAACCGGAGTGGTCTCGGTCAGCGGATGACCCCCGCGCGCATCGCGAGAGCGACCATCTGCGCCCGATCACCGGTGCCGAGCTTGCGTCCGATCCGGGACAGGTGGCTCTTCACGGTCAGGGCGGACAGGTTCAGCGCCTCCCCGATCTCCTTGTTCGACTGCCCGTCGGCCACCAGCTGCAGCACTTCCACCTCCCGGCCCGACAGCTCGCGCGGCGTGTTATCGGTACCCGCGACCCGAGTGCCCGACGCCAGGATCGGCGCGACGGTCGGGTCTGCGTATACCCCGCCCTCGAGGACCCGGCGCACGCCATCGGTCACCACCGAGGCGGACGCCGATTTGAGCAGGTAAGCCTGCGCCCCGGTCTGGAACGCCGTGCGCACCGCATGCGGATCGTCGGACGAGGCGAGCACCACAATGCGGGTCCAGCCCTGCCCGCGTAGCTCGCCGATCAGGTCCAGCCCGCTGCCGTCGGGCAGGGTGAGATCCAGTATCGCCAGATCGCATGGGCCGGAGGCCAAGGCGCGTGTCCTGGCCTCGGCAACCGATGCCGCCTCATGTACGGTGACAGCACCCATCGTTACCAAGCGTGAAGCGATGGCTTCGCGCAGTAACGGATGGTCGTCGACCACCAGTACCGTGAACAGTTCCTCCCGCGGATGCGGGACCAATGACGCCGGCACGGCGCCGGATGGGGCGGACCTGACGGTCGCGCCGTATCCGACAGCAGCCACGTAGCTACCTCCCTGGAGTCGGTCGTGCCCCCGACCGCACCGGGACCTCGTCCGAGCAACCGCGCCGCCGCTCGAGCGAGGATGGTGTCGTACGGGGCAGACTAGCCCCCCGAGCGGCGTAGCGGGGACCCCTGGATGAACCTTCTTGCCGATCTGCCCGTAAAGCCGCCATCGGCGGTCGCCCGATCAGGGGAGACTGTCCACGCGCAGGTAACACCGGTGCGATGCTGGGCGATTTACCCCTTTAACCCCATGCGGTCAGCGCCTGCGGGGTACGACCAGGGATCATCGATCAACTGATCCGCTTGCCCAGGGTCACCACACCCACGGGCGGAAGCCCAGCCGCCGACGCCATAAGTTCGCAGAAGGCGGTGGCATGCGGTGTCAGGTAATCCCCTCGCGGGGTCCACGATGCGCGCAGCTCGATGTCGTTGGCGCGGTCGGGTCCTGAGAGAGCGCCGAACCGAGTTGAGGTCGTCTGGGTGACAGTGCCTCCGAGAGCGGTGTGTTCGGCGCCTGCGCTGATCAGTGCCTCGGCGAGCCAGGACCAACTCACCGCGGCCAGCAGGGGATCGCCGGCCAACTCGACGTCCAGCTCGACCCGGACGAAACCGACCAACCGCATAGTGGCGTCCCACCCCTCTTGACCTTGCGGGTCGTACAGGAGCACCAGGCGTCCGGTCGCCGAGGCGTGATCGGTACCGGGAAGCTCAAGACCCCATGCGTAGGCCCACGGCGCTAGCCGCTTCGGGGCCGAGATCGGCTCGAAGTGCAGTTCCGGCCGAGGCCGCACGGCATTGAGCGAGGCCACCGCGCTACGGAAGGTTTCCGGGGCGTCCGCCAGATCACGCACAGCCGTCAACTGTAGGAGCACTGTTGCCGACAGTCTCGCCGAAACGCCGCAGTCCAGGCCAGCGGCGTCTCGCGGGAACGCGAAACTGGGGCAGGCCGCGCTATGCGGACCAGCCCATGCGACGATGGTGGCTGAGATGACCAAGGCCACCGCACCAGCCACCACCCGCCGGTCGCTGCTCAACGCGCCACTGCTGGCTGCCGCTCGGGGTAGGCGCCCGCAGCACGCGCCGGTGTGGTTCATGAGGCAGGCCGGGCGCTCGCTGCCCGAGTATCGCGCGCTGCGTGCCGGTCAGCCCATGTTGGCCGCCTGCATGACTCCCGAGCTAGCCTGCGAGATCACCTTGCAACCTGTCCGTCGGCATGGGGTCGACGCTGCGATCCTGTTCAGCGACATCATGGTGCCGCTGCACGCCGCCGGCGTCGGGCTGGACATCGTGCCGGGCACCGGCCCGGTGGTGCACAGCCCGGTGCGCAGCGCCTCCGACGTCATGGTGTTGCCGGTGCTGGAACCCGACGCGGTGGCGCCGGTAGCCGCAACGGTGCGGCTGCTGGTCGCCGAGCTGGGCGCCACGCCACTGATCGGGTTCGCCGGGGCACCGTTCACCCTCGCCTCCTACCTCGTCGAGGGCGGTCCGAGCCGGCATCACGAACGCACCAAGGCGCTCATGCACGCTGAGCCCGAGGTCTGGCACGCGCTGCTGGACCGGCTCGCCGAGCTCACCCTCACCTTCCTGCGAGTGCAGGTGGCCGCCGGGGTGGACGCCGTTCAGCTGTTCGACTCCTGGGCGGGTGCGCTGTCCGAACGGGATTATCGGCAGTTCGTGGCGCCCCATTCGGCGCGGGTGCTGGCGGGTCTGGCCGGGACGGGTGTGCCGCGGATCCACTTCGGGGTCGGCACCGGGGAGCTTCTGGGCGCGATGGCCGAAGCCGGCGCGGACGTCGTCGGCGTCGACTGGCGGGTCGGGCTGGACGCGGCTGCGCAGCGGGTGCGGGCGGTCCGGCCGCACGGCCCGGTCGTGCTCCAAGGCAATCTCGACCCGGCCCTGCTGCTGGCGGGATGGCCGGCCGTCGAGCGAGAGGTGCGCCGGGTGCTTGCCGAAGGGCGCGCCGCCGACGCCCACGTGCTCAACCTGGGCCACGGTGTCCTGCCGGAAACCGACCCGGACATC
The DNA here is from genome assembly GCA_035606945.1 of Pseudonocardiaceae bacterium. Taxonomy (GTDB): domain Bacteria; phylum Actinomycetota; class Actinomycetes; order Mycobacteriales; family Pseudonocardiaceae. The sequence goes on along the minus strand of DATNDR010000005.1, from coordinate 21,205 downwards.
CTGACCCGGATCGTGGAGCTGGCGCACTCGCTGTGAGCCCTACCCGGGTGGCGGTGGTCGGCGGTGGAATCTCCGGGTTGGCTGCGGCGTACCGGTTGCGCACGCTGCTCGGCCCCACTGCCGAGATCGTCCTCATCGAGGGTTCCCGGCGGCTGGGCGGGGCGCTGCGCACCGTCGAGTTGGGTGGTCTCGCACTCGACGTGGGAGCGGAGGCTTTCCTGATGCGCCGGCCGGAGGCGGTCGGCCTGGTTGACGAGCTGGGCCTGTCGGGGCAGCTGGTGCATCCGACGCCGGCGGCCCCCACCGTGCGGGCCGGTGGGCGCACCGTGACCCTGCCCTCCCGGACCGTGCTGGGCCTGCCCGCCGCCGCTGCCGACGTCGCCGGCCTGCTGTCCGAACAAGGGGTAACACGGGTGGCCGCGGAACCCGGCACGCCGCTGCACTGGGAGCCCGGCCAGGACGCTGCTGTCGGGCTGCTGCTACGCGAGCGGGCCGGTGACGAGCTGGTCGACCGGCTGGTCGATCCATTGCTGGGTGGGGTGTACGCCGGGCGTGCCGATGCGCTGGGGCTCCGGGCCACCATCCCCACGGTGGCCGGCGCGCTGGATCGCGGCGCCGGGTCGCTGCTGGCTGCGGCCGGCGCGGTACTGGCTTCGGCCACGCGACCAACCGGCGAACGGGCGGCTCCCGTGTTCGGCACCTTGCGCGGCGGGCTTGGTGGCCTGGTGGACGCGCTGGTGGCCGTTGCGCAGGTGCGTCTGCGGCTGGGTGCACCGGTGCGCGGGCTGAGTCGGACCGTGCAGGGTTGGCGGCTGGAACTGGGTAACGCCAACCGGCCTGGGCACGTCGATGCCCATGCTGTGGTGTTGGCGCTGCCGGCGCCCGCGTTGCGGCGGCTGCTGTCCGACCCGCTGCCCGCTGCCTCAGCCGCCGCAGGACGGGTGGAGGTCGCGTCCTGCGCGGTGGTCGGCCTGGCGCTGCCGGTGAGTGCCGCCCAGGCCCTGCCGCAATCCTCCGGCGTGCTGGTGGCCGCCGGCGAGCCGCTGTCGGCGAAGGCGTTCACCTTCTCCGGGCGCAAGTGGTCGCACGCGGCGTCGCATGAGGTGGTGCTCGTCCGGGCCTCCTTGGGCCGGCACGGCGAGGCCCGGCTGCTGCAGCGTGACGACGCGGAACTCATCGAGTTGGTGCGGGCCGATCTCGCCATGCTCACCGGAATCACTGCGACGCCGGTGGATACCGTGGTGGCGCGCTGGGGCGGTGGCCTGCCGCAGTACCCGCCCGGACACCTCGAGGCCGTCACGGCCCTGGAGAGCGCGGTGGCCGGGATACCCGGCCTGGCCGTGGCGGGGGCGCTGCTGCACGGGGTGGGTCTGCCGGCGTGCATCGGTACCGCCGACGCGGCCGCACTGCGCGTCGCTGCGCACCTCGGCACCCGAGCACCGGCGGTGGGAGGATGAAGTCATGACACGCCTGGACTACGCCGCGCTGAACGCCACCATCCGCTACACGATGTGGTCGGTGTTCCGGGTAGAACCTGGGCGGTTGCCCGCCGACCGCGCCGAGGCTGCCCGCGAGGCGCAGCACTACCTCGAGGCGCTGGAGGGCAAGGGTGTCACGGTGCGCGGGGTTTACGACCTGGCTGGTCTGCGCGCCGACGCCGACTGGATGATCTGGTGGCACGCGGCGGAGATCGAGTCACTGCAAGCCGGCTACGCCGACCTGCGCCGAGCCACTGCGCTGGGCCGCGTCAGCGCCCCGGTGTGGTCGACGGTGGCGCTGCATCGTCCTGCGGAGTTCAACAAGAGTCACGTGCCGGCCTTCGTGGCCGGCGAGGAGCCCAAGCACTACGTCTGCGTCTACCCGTTCGTGCGATCCTACGACTGGTACCTGCTACCCGAGGCGGAGCGCCGGGAGTTGCTCGCCGAGCACGGCAGGCAGGCCCGCGCCTATCCCGACGTGCGGGCCAATACCGTCGCCTCATTCGCGTTGAGCGACTATGAGTGGGTCCTCGCGTTCGAGGCCGATGAGCTGGACCGCATCGTCGATCTGATGCGGGCGCTGCGGGCCAGCCGGGCCCGCCGGCACGTCCGCGCGGAGGTGCCGTTCTTCACCGGTCCCCGGGTTCCCGTCGCTGAACTGGTCACCGCGTTGCCGTAGTGTGGGCGGCTCAGCGCTGGGCGGGTTCGATACGGCCGAGCAAGGGGATGCTTGCCACCAGCAGGATCATCGCGACCCCGAACGCGCCGGCGTAGCCCTTGGTGGCCTGGAATGTGCCGACGGGCACCCGGCCCAACATTGTGATCGCCAAGCCGGCCAGCAAGGGCCCGATCAGCACGCCGATTCCCTTGGCGAAGCCGAATATGCTCGCGCCTGCGCCGTGCGCCTCGCGTTCTGGAAGTAACCGCATCAGCAGCGTGTAGGGCAGAGTCATCAGCACGACCGCCGCGAAGGCGACCGGCACGATCACGATGAGGAATGTGGTGTTCGTGGTGACGAGCGTCGGTATCAAGCCGAGCGCGAAGAACCAGACGGCCACCTGCATGACGCGTCGTGGCCCGAATCGGTCTGCGAGCTTTCCCGCCACCGGAGCGGCCACCACTGCGGCTAGCCCTACGAGGGCCAGCGAGGTCGCCGTGGCACGAAGCGACATGCCGAGGCCACGGGTGAAGTAGAGCACGACGAAGGTCTTCAGAGCGTCCACCGCGCCTTCCCACAGGGCGTCGGCCGCGATCCAGTAGCGGATCGCCTGGTTGCCCCGAACCAGGCCGAGATCGGTGCGCAGACCGTTACGCGATGACCGGTGTTCGGTGCCGGCTTCGGGGCCGACCCTGCCCCGCAATCCGAGAAACAGTCCAACAGTCATGGCAGCGACAGCTACCGCGCCGATCGTGAATGGCAGCGGTCGCCAGAGGCTGAGCAGGAACCCGCCCCCGACCAGCGCCAGCAGTAGGCCCGCGGAACGAAAGCCACCCTGGATTCCCTGGGACCGGCCGTGGACCGCGGGGGGCACGAGGTCGGGGAACAGTGCGTAGTAGGGCGTGTAGTAAGCGAAATAGCCCAGGAAGAACACCGCCAGCGAGGCGGCGATCAAAGGCAGCGAGCCCGCGCCGAGCGGCATCCCGAGCAGTGCCAGCACCATCAGCACAGCACCGCCGAGTATGAAAGGCAGACGGCGGCCGATGCCGCTTCTGGTCGCGTCCGACCAGCCACCGACAGCTATCGGGACGATCAGCGCCACCACTCCCTCGCCCCCGATCAGGAGGCCGGTGACAGCCGGGCCGGACAGCTCGGCGAGCAGCACCGGGAGGTAGGTCCCCACCACGGTGTAGGCGAAGGCGACACCGAATGCGGGAAGCCCGAGGATGGCCAGGAACCAGAGCTGCGCCCCGCTGAGGCGGTCCTCGACGTTTGCCTTACACCCGTCTGATTTCGGCTGCCCCCGCTTAGGCGGTGGACTGCTCACCGTCAGGCACCAGCCGCAGCGAGATCGAGTTGATGCAGTAGCGCTGGTCGGTGGGGGTGTTGTAGCCCTCACCCTCGAAGACGTGCCCGAGATGGCTATGGCAGGTGGCGCAAAGCACTTCCACGCGCTTCATGAACATGCTGCGATCCTCGCGGAGCAACACCGCGTCACCCGCCAGCGGGGTGAAGAACGACGGCCAACCGCAGTGCGACTCGAACTTGTGATCGCTGCGGAACAGCTCCGCACCACAGGCTCGGCACTCGTACACGCCCTCGGTCTTGGTGTGCTCGTACTCGCCGGTTCCCGGCGGCTCGGTGCCCGCCTGGCGTAACACCGCATATTCCTGTGGGGTGAGTTGGTCGCGCCACTGGGCGTCGGACTTGACGACCTTGGGTGCCGCGCCCTTCACCGGATCCATAACCGACACGCTACGCGAGCGATGGTGGCCGCCTCAGCCCAGCAGGGTACTGACGACGAATGTCGTGACCTCCCACACCGTGATGGCCGCCACCAGCAGGATCAGCGTCACTACCAGAACGGCCATGATCCGACGTGGGCCTTGGGTGCGGTTGGCGCAGTCAGCGAATTCACTGACACCGGACAGGTAACCTTCGACGGTGAAGCTGGGACGCAGCAGGTGCGCGCGGTCCAGGTGCTCGGAGAACGCTTGCACCTCTGGATCGTCGCGGTCGAGCCCGATCAGCTCGTCATCCAGCCGGCGCCGTTCCTGCTCGTCTGGCTGCCAGGGTTCGCTGCCCACCACCGCTTCACGGTAGCTTGCCGATCGTGAGTCGTGGTGATGCCCTGGAACTCACGGTGCCCGGGCCGGAAGGCGAGCGCTCCGTACGTGTGTCCAACCCGGACAAGGTCTATTTCCCGGATCGCGGCATCACCAAGCGGCAGATCGTGGAGTACTACCTCTCAGTGTCCGAGCCGCTGCTAGGGGTGCTTGCCCAGCGACCTGTCACACTCAAGCGGTTCGTGGACGGGGTGACCGGGGAAGCCTTCTATGCCAAGCGGGTCCCCCGCGGCGCCCCGGCCTGGGTGGATTCAGTGGAGATCACCTTTCCGTCCGGACGCACGGCTCGCGAGGTATGCCCTACCGAGCCCGCAGTGCTTGCCTGGGCGGCGAATCTGGGCACCTTCGACTTCCATCCTTGGCCGGTGCGCCGCCCGCACGTCGATCATCCCGACGAGCTGCGAGTCGATCTCGATCCGCAGCCCGGGACTGGTTTCACCGACGCGGTGGTCGTGGCCGGGGTGCTGCGTGAGGTGCTGGCCGAGGCCGGACTGGTCGGTTACCCCAAGACGTCCGGAGGCCGGGGGATTCACGTCGCGGTCCGGATCCGCCCGCAGTGGACCTTCGTGCAGGTACGCCGAGCGGTGATCGCGTTGGCTCGGGAAGTGGCGCGGCGGATCCCGCAGCAGGCCACCGTGTCCTGGTGGAAGGAGGAACGCGGCGAGCGGGTGTTCCTGGATTTCAACCAGGCAGCCCGGGATCGCACGATCGCCTCGGCGTGGTCGGTGCGCGGCACCCCGAGAGCCACGGTATCGATGCCGGTGTACTGGGACGATCTCACGGATGTGCACCCAGACGATTTCGATGTGCTCACCGTGCCCGGATTGCTTGCGCAGCGGGGGGATCCCCATGCCGGGCTGGACGACGAATCCTTCGGTGCGGAGACATTGCTGGATTGGGCGGTGCGCGACGAGCGCGACCGCGGTCTCGGTGACCTGCCTTACCCTCCGGAGTACCCGAAAATGCCCGGCGAGCCGCTACGGGTCCAACCCAGCCGCGCAAAGCGTTGACACCGCCGATCAATAGTTCCACACTATTTTCATCAGCTTTCGCGCGAGTGAACAATGCACGTATAATCTGCATGATGTGCATGTGAGTAACAGCTGTTCGCTAACGCATTGGTGCCGTGGCCGATTAACCTATCGGCAAGATGTCAGCTGCACCGAGCTACCCTCTGCGCGGCGGACCGGACTCCCTCGCCTGCGGTGTTCTTCCCGCTTGGTCCTGGTTCCGCAGCGGTAGCACGGCCTGTACCCCCTTCCCCGCGGGGAAGGGGGTAACGCCAGCGGCTCGGTCGTCGATTTATCGGATGCGTCCTCCTCGCCACGCCCCGAACCCTTTCGGCAGGTATTTCTACCCGGGGAGCGGGGCGTGCGAACAGCCCGGCAGCGGCCCCATCCCCACCGCTGATCGGGCTGTTCGTATGTCCTGTAACCGATTGTCGTCGAGGATTTGTTCGACGATCGTGCGTAGTTCGGCGCGGAAACGGTCGATATCGGCCCGGAGGCCCGCCACCTCACACCGTGGCATTCCCGCCCGCCCAACCACCCAGCCCCGCGCGGGCCAGCGCGCTGATCGCCGCCGCGACGGGAACACCCGCACAGTCGATCCGCCAGCCGCTGGACGCCGGCCTTGCCGTTCTGCGCCTGCTCGACCAGCCGCACCAGCTGGGGCCAGCTGCCCCGGCCGGCGCCTCCACGCTGGCCTTCTCCGTCGCATAGTTCGGGCTGGCGCGCACGCCGTCGAGCCTGTTGAGTTTGCGCTCCATCCGCCCCGCGCAGGCGGCGGCACACGTCATCCCGCCGATGGATAGCTCGATGGACCGCATGGCGCGCGTCCGGCACGAGGGCAGCTCACCTCCTGGAGGATCTCGCTACGGCGGACACAGGGTGCCTTGCTGCGGTATCGAGGCATCCATCAGGAAACGGGTGACCAGGTCTACTGCGCAGGCGCTACGAGGTAGCGCGCCGTGCGCCTGCCCCTGCCAGACCACCAGCGTTCCGGACGGCAGCGCTTGCGCCGCGCGCGTGGCCCCTTCGGCTGGGGTTACCGGATCCCCGCTGGTGGCCACCACGAGCACCGGCGGCAGGCCTACGCCCTGCGGTGCCGCCGGGGGAGGAGAGGGCACCGGCCACGCACTGCACCACAGCAGCCGGGCCGCGAACAGCGGCCCGAACAGTGCCGAACGTTGCTCCCACTGGTGCGCCAGCTGCTGCGCGCGCTCGGGCGGCACCCGAGTCGGGGTGTCGTTGCAGTGCGCTGCCAGGGCAGCATCGAAGCGGGCGGGCAGCCCCCGGTCGGTGGTCACCAGCGGCGCCATGAGCGCGGCCAGTTCAGTTCCGTCACCGTCCCGGGCGGCTGCCAGCGCATGGGATAGCTGCGGCCAGCGCTCCGGGTCACCGACCGTCTCCAGCACCGCCTGGTAGGCGATGCCGGCGGTGATCTGCTGCCAGCCGGCCTGCTCCGGAGCCTCACGCAACGCCTGGCCCAAGGCCATCAGAGCGCCGCGAGGGTCGGATCCCAGCGCGCAGCCACGGGCCACGCAGTCGGCGGCGAACGCGGTGTAACCGGCGTCCGCGGCGACCAGGTCGGCCTCAGCTGCGGCGACATCATCCACTGTGGGATCAACAGCGCCGTCGAGCACCACACGCCCGGCCGAGGTGGGGTACGTGCGCAGGAAAGCGGTGACCGCACGGGATGCTTCACCGTGCGCGATGATGTTGAGTACCGGCGCGTTCAGGACGATCCTGAGCTGCTCGAGGTCGTCGGCGGTGGCCGCGGAATTGATCGTGGTGAGTACCTCGCCGAGGTCTTGCACGCAGGTCTGAATCGCGGTGCGGGTGGTGTCGAGCAGCGAGTCCAGCTGCGCTGGTTGAGCAGGGTCAGGATCGATGCCGACGATCTCATTGCGGACGGTCTTCGGTATGCATTCCAGCGGATCGCTCGGCCCGGTGCCGCGGCGGGCCATCCCGATGAGAGTGAAGCGCTCCAGGAGTGCGGGCGGTAGCTGCTGCCCGAGCCGGGCGGCCAGGACGGTCCCGGGTTCCTCGGACCCCTCGCTGAGCACCACAAGCGGGGCCGGCCCGTCACCGACCCTGGTGAGGTCCAGTTTGAGGGAATTGCCGAAGGCCGGTCGGGCCACCGTGGCGTCTACCCGGATGTCACTGCACTCCACCCGCCGGGTACTGGCCATACCGAGTGCGACGTTGATGAAGCCGGTGCAGTCGCGCCATGGTAGCGAGTTGCGATAGAAGTCCCCGACCGGAGGCAGCGGCGGGTTGGTGGGCGCAGTCAGCTCAAAGCGCTGCGGGGGGAGGTTGACGTCTCGCACCGCCACCGCCGGCCGGTTCGAAGGTCCTGCGGTGCAGCCGGCCATAAGCACGGCCAGCAGCATCACCGGTACCCCCAGACACCGCACGATCCGGTGGCACACAGACTCTCCTCGTACTCAAGTCGGGCGGGGCCGATCCTGACACCCACGCGGTGAGCCCACCGTGAGCCATGATCCGCATCGGCGCCGGCCGCGGGTCAGCGCGTGAACACGTCGATGACGGCGTCGAGGCCGACGTCGAGATCGCGATGCGTGATGATCAGCGGGGCCGAGCAGCGGTGACCCAGGCACCGTCACCGGAGGAAATGACCACTGGCAGCGGATGGTAGTTGTGCGCACTCCACTGCTCGTCGGTGTCGATGAACCACCGGGGATCGGTGAAACCGGCGGCGGTCAACGGGGAGCGCGAGGGGAGCGCCGTTCGTCAGCTCCGGCATTCAACAGGTACACCGGCCCGGCCTGGGTGCCGCGCTGGATCGGTACATCCGGCTGCTCGACCCGGTCCGCGGGTGGTCGCTGGACCGCGAGCTTGCGGACTTGCCCGAGTGCCTCGCCCAGCAGCTGGTGCGTGGCGACGACTGCGGCGGTGACCTCGGCACGTAACGACTCGAGGCCGCCCACCTCGCCGGAGACGTGAGCGCGGAGCTCGTGCAGTGCCGCCTCGTCTCGCTCCACCGCATGCGCGCGGTCCGTCAGGTGCTCGCCCATCACCCGGGCCATGAAGTGTAAGCCAGCCAGTCTGGCCAGCTCCTCGGCCCTGATCCGCTCGTTCGCTGCGGACTCACGTTGCGCCATCGCTTGCACCGACTCCTGTTCGGCGGCCTGCCGGCGCGCGGCGGATTCCGATTCGAGCTGATCGCATTGTCGTTTTGCGTGTTCGAGCAGCGACTTGGCCTCGCGGCTGGCTGATGCCCGCAATGCAGTGATCTGGTCGTCGGCACGGGCCCTGAGCTCGACGATCTCTTGTTCGGCGCGAGCCTTGTCCGCAGCGATCTCGGCTTGAGCACGGGTCTTGAGCTCGGCCGCCTCTTCCTCCGCCAGCTGCAGGATCCGCTGGATGCGGGCGCCGGCCTGAGCCATCGGCGCGGTCAGGATCCGCTCAACCTCAGCGGTCGCCTTTTCCGCCTCCCGGCGCAGGTGCACGAGCAGTTCGCTCTCCGACCGCAGGTGGTTCAACGCCTTGGTGAGCTCGGCGACCTGAGCCAACGCCGCGTCCCGGTCTGCGGCGACTATCGCGACCCGGCCATCCAGAGATTCCAGATGTTCCAGCACCTGCCGTCGATTGAATCCGCGTAGTGCTGTCTCGAAGGGCTCGTGCAGAGGAACTAAGTCGTTGTCATTCAGAGGTCCGCGCACGGGCACTGATTGTAGTTGGCTGGTCACCATCAAACAACATGCGTTCTCCTCGCAAACGTGTGAGGATGCCCGAGTTTCCTTGATCAACCATGCTGATCGACGGATGTTGTCAGCTCGTCGGCGGAGCCGGCGTCGACCTCGAAGTGAGCGTTCAGGCATTTCGAAAGCCACGAGATCCTGCTGGCTGGGCAGATCACTCCCATTGTGGAAAGGCTCGTGAGTTGATTTATTCGGTCCCGGATACGTGGTCGCGCCATGCCGAGGCTGGTGGCGTCTTTTTGGCGGTGCGGCTGCGGCACCCGGAGCACGGACCGGCGCACGCGCCACGTCCTTCCCGTGGTACGCCGCGGGGCACTACGCTGGTAATCATCTCCCACACATCCCTATCCGAGGGCGTAGATGCGGGATCTCCAATCGGTAGCGAAGGGGGCGACGAACACAATGACTTCGGAAGACAAGACCGAGGGCTCGGTGGAGCAGAAGCTCGATGAGGCTGAGCCGATGGTCGACAAGGTCCTAGAGAAGACCGAGGAACTTGCCGAGAAGGCCAAGGACAAAGCCGAGCTACTCGGCGGCAAGGTCATGGAGAAGTCGGAGCCCCTCATCGAGCAACTTCGGGAGAAGGCTGAACCACTCATCGACAAAGCCAGGGACGCGCTCAGCAAGGACAGCACATCCTGACGACGCGGCGGTCAGCTCGAACCTTGGTCCTGTCGCCCGAGGGGGCACCCTGGGAGGCAATCCATCCGCTCACCAATCGACAAGGTGCTGCACGACGCGGTAGCCGCGGGCAAGGTACCCAACGTCGTCGCCGTCGCAGCCGACCGCGACGGCCCGATATATGAGGGTGCCGCGGGGCCCCGAGCTGTAGGCAGCGACGACCCGGTCACCCCCGACTCGGTTTTCCGAATCATGTCGATGACCAAGATGGTGTGCACGGTGGCCGCGCTGCAGCAGGTGGAACGCGGCAATCTCGAGCTGACCGCGCCCGTCGACACCTACTGCCCGGAGTTCGCCGACGTGCCGGTGCTTGAGGGCTTCGATGGCGACAACCCCAAGCTGCGGCCGGCCGGCAGCCGTGCCACCGTGGAGCAACTGGTCACCCACACCACCGGGTTGGGCTACCCGTTCTGGAACGCGGACTTGCGGCGTTGGGTGTCGATTACCCGATCGCTTCATGCCGCGGCGGTTTCGGAGCAGGGCTTTTTCAAGCGCCCTCTCCTGGCCGATCCCGGCACGACGTTTATCTACGGCAGCAATACCGACTGGCTGGGCAAGGTCGTCGAGGCGGCTAGTGGGCTGCCGCTGAACGAGTACCTCGAAGGCAACGTCGCCGGCCCGCTCGGCATGAACGACACCGCGTTTCTGATGAATGTCCAGCAGAAGGCCAACTCGGTACCGGTACACAGGCGTGGCGTGGGCATGGCCTGTACTCCACACGCGCGATTACCTCAGGTTCCAGCGCATGCTGCTCGGCAACGGTGTGCTCGAAGGCAGCAAGGTCTTGGAGAGGGAGACGGTGGACGCCGCGTTCACCAATCAGATCGGGAAGCTGGATTTCCCGGCTGAGATTCCCACCGCTGACCCCACTGCGGCGCATACTCTCGACGTTGGCCCGGGTTACAAGTGGGGCTACGGGCTGTTGCTCAACAGCCAGGATGTTCCCTGTATGCGCAGGGCTTTGGTCGGGCGCCTGGGGCGGAATGTGCAACACGTACTTCTGGGTAGACCGCACCACCGGCATCGCCGGCTCCATCCATTCACAGTTCCTGCCATTCGTGCATCAGGCAGCGCTGAACCTGTACGTCGATTTCGAGCAGGCACTGTACGCTTCATTGTGAGCCATCGCGGCGGTATGCGTATCGAGGGTCACCTGGTGCGAGTCGTTGCGGCGATGTCGGTGAGCGAGTTGTGAAAGTGCTGGACCTCTGCGTTATCTGGGTATCGTTGCCTTAGTGCATGGTCCAATTCAGAGCCCACCATGAGGAGGGTCGGCTGAGAACGACGGTTGATGCTCAACGCTTGACGGCCGTAGCCGAGAGCGTCGTCGACGGTGCCGTGGCGAGCGGCTATGACACCCAGCGTGAGCTCGGCTTCGGCTTTACGCATTGGTGAGATATCTGTGCCGTCGAACGCGGTCGCTTTCTTGATTATTTCCCGTGCGAGCGTTTCCGCTAAGCGGTCGTCGCCAATGAGGCGATAACAGTCCATCGCGTAGAAGTCGAACTTGTCCGGTTCGATGACGAAATGGTTATCGGGCCGCTCCGGGTACGGCAGGGAATCGAGCAGGGTCCGGCATTTCTCCAATGCGCGTAGCCCGTTGCGTTGATTAGCCATCCGCGCCCATGCCTTCGCCTCTTGTGCAAGCAGCTGGACCGAGACGGCTCGACCTGGTGCTACGTCTTGGCCTGCGTGAGATGCTTCAATTACTTCTCGATACCGGCCGTTGGTCAGGGCGAACCAGGCACGTAGCTCGTGGGCCCAACCCGAGATCGAGGCGTTTGTGGCCTCGTCGGCGATCTGTAAGGCCTGCTTTCGGGCAGCCTCCGCTGCTTGATAGTGACCCGTGTCGTACTCCAGACATCCAATTAATAGGCTGAGCCAACCGGCAGCGTCTAATACGTTCTTGTGCCGGCTCAATGGCAACCGTTCATCGAGCAGATGTGTGATGTCCGACAGCCATTCGCGGCTCTCCGTGATCAACTCAGTGGCATCACGCCTGGCGTACTCACAGCATAATTGCTCGATGGTAAGCTCGAGAGCATCAATCGTTGTCGCATCGATTGAGGACCCTCGGATGCGCTGGACTAGCTCATGGGTGTCTATTCCGCTGCGGCTGAGCAATCGCTCGTCTCTCGTCTGAGAGGGAAGTGGAAGCCGCCTACTGGGAAAGATTGACTCGACTACGGTACCAAATGTTGTAGCGATCAAGGGCCTATAGAACTCGTCGGGCTTGTTACGGCCACGTTCCCATAGGTCCCACTGGTCGACCAATCCGTCAGGCAAAGGTACATCAGAGAAGGTTCGCAGGGCGGCAACTGCGTCAGCCCGCGACCAGCTGCGAACCTCACGATCGCGTCGAAGTCGCTCAGCCCAATCTGGTCGTTCTGAGTACTCGTTGCTCATGCGTTTATTGTACCGGATTATGGCGTCTGAAATTCAGTAGGTGCGCAAAGACGGAGAAGTGTCGGGGACCGGCAGGCCGCCAGCGATTGTTGTCCTAACAATCAGCTGATGGCTTGGGCGCTGCGGGCGTACGCCTGAGCATAGCTGTAGACGCTCCTGGCGTAGTCCAGGGAGTTGTTGTAGGACAAAATCGCCCGCAGCCAGTCCTGACTCCAGGCCAAGTTGTGGTTGTCGGCACACAAATACTTCGCCGCCGCCAGAGCGGCGTTGTCGATATTCTGTGGATCGGTCATCCCGTCGCCGTGCGCGTCGGTACGCCAGATGGCCCATGCTGACGGGATGAACTGGAAAGGCCCCACGGCGCGCTCCCAGGTCTTGTCCCCGGTCAACCGGCCCCCATCGGTGGCCGCGATCGCACGGGTGCCATTGGTGCCATTGAGTGCGATACCGATGATGGGCGCGGAGGGGCGGCCATCAGCCAGCAGGGTCCGGCCTCCGATGGTGCCGTGGTGGGATTCCACCGCTGCAATGCCGGCCAGGGTTGCCCAGCTGAGGTGACAGCTGGGACGGCTGGTGGCCATCACCGCATCAGCGTAGGCATACGCCTGTAACGCTCGCCCGGGGATCCCCGTAGCCCAGGACAGCCGGCTAGCCCAGGATGCGTATGCCAGCTGCGGCCGACCCGCAGGCGTGGCCGACGTGCGAATCTGGCCAGGGATCGTGACGGTCGGGGCCGACCTGGCGATTGGTTCAGCAGCCGATAGATCAGCCGGTCCGCCGCCGGGCTCGGGCAGGTCGGACAGCGCAGGGGGTGGTGCGGCCATCACCACGGGGGCCGACGCAGCCAGCCCCCGTTCGGGTGACAGGGCGGCCACCGTGGTCAACACCGCCGCCATCAGACTCGCGGAGGCCAGCGCGCCACCGGAGACCACGGTGCGTAACCCGTTATGCCACACCCGGCTCAGGATTCGGCGCTCTCGCCGACTCGATTCGGTCCGGGGTTGCCCGCTGGACGCAGCAGTCGACCTATGGCTGCTCATGCCACAGATCAACGACGAGACCTCCGGCCAGACACGCGGCAGCACCGGCCGGGTTTTGGTTGTCCTCGGCGGGAGGCCTTATACCGTCGTCCCTCTTATTGGATCATTTTGAGAATTACCGGACGGCAAATGTCTTGCTTCCTGTCGGCTGACTTCGCGAGTGATCATGCATGCGATCGGAATTTCGCCACTGACGCGACCACCCGGCGTGGCGTCCTGCCTGGTCGTCCGGCCGTTGTGGTCGCCGCATGGCTTACCGGGGGGTCTACGTACAGACTGGCCAGGCTGCTGAGAAGAATCTCTACGCCACCACTCGTCGAAGCGCTCACCGATGGGCCGGCGGCGGACGAGGAAGGTTGACAATGGTGTTTGTGCTGGTGGGCGATACTGGGATTGAACCAGTGACCTCTACCGTGTCAAGGTAGCGCTCTCCCACTGAGCTAATCGCCCGAGGCGGAGGCGGGAATCGAACCCGCGTACAGGGCTTTGCAGGCCCTTGCCTAAGCCACTCGGCCACTCCGCCGCGCCTTGTACCGGAGGCTTCCCGCAGCCGACGTCGATGATCCCGTCGCCTCCGAAAGGCCTACTGCAGACCCGCCCCAGGGGCGGCCCGGCGTGGGGGGCCGCACAGAGCGGACGACGGGATTCGAACCCGCGACCCTCACCTTGGCAAGGTGATGCGCTACCAGCTGCGCTACGTCCGCATGGTCGTGACGGGATGTACTCCTGATCCCCGCCCCGATGCGTGTCAGGACTCTAGCCGACCCGGGAACTTGAGATCAAGCCGGGTTCGAGCCTACGGCAGTTCGTTGGCGATCATCTGGTCGAGCGCATGGTCAACGTTCATCCACAGGGTTTCGTCTCCGGGCAGCACGATGTCGTAGCTGGCGTCGAGAAACTCGGCGAGCCGCTGTGCACTGGCTTCGAAAACAGCATGACCAGAAGGAGAGTTGAGTTCCACCACGACGATCTCCGGATCACCGACGCCCGGACGGATGCGCACGTCACCGTCTCCTGCTTCCGCGATCAGGCCATCGGCCAGAAGATCACGGGAGAACACCCACTCGACCCAGCCCGCCCGGCCGGTGCGGAAAGCGGCCACGATCGCGTAAGGGTCACGAGTGTCGTAACGGAGCGCAACCTGCACAGGCACTGCAGGCGTGCGCGGGGCCAGAAGGTCAAAGACCGCCGATGAACGGAGAGTCACATGGTCGTTACGCATCGTTGTCGCCCCTTTCTGCGCCTTCGGATCTGAAACGATTGACTTTGACTGCTGTGACGCGGAAAGGGGCGAGCTACGCCCGGATGCCTAAGACAGACCACCCGGACGGGGCAGAAACGATCACCCAAGCGGTCAGGTCGTCGCTGCCCGTACCTTCCAGCCGCCGTCTGCGGGAATACCCTGAGGCATCTAACCTGAACCGGTCGGTGTTGCCCGGCGTAGGTACGACGTGAGGATCCCTCTGGTGGCCGATGAGGCTCGATCCAATGGCCCCCGGCCTGATCGATGGGGTGGTGGACCCGAGCCGGCCGCTCCGGCCTCGAACCCCGCCGAGGGTCCTTCTGATGCCGAGCTCGTGCGACGACTGGGGGAAGCGGACGGGGCGGCGCTGGCCCAGCTCTATCAGCGCTTCGGGCGGCCCTGCTACTCCCTGGCGCGCCGCATCTGTGCGGACGAGGGCTTGGCCGAGGACGTGGTGCAGGAGGTGTTCCTGACGCTCTGGCGCGACCCGGGTCGTTACGACCCGTCGCGGGGAGGTTTCGCCACATGGCTGCTCACGCTAATCCACCACAAAGCGGTGGATGCAGTGCGCCGGGAAAGCACGCTGCGTCGGCGCACGGTCGCGGCCCCGGAGGCGGGGGAGGACTGGTCGCCAACACCGGTACCGGGCGCCGACCAGGCGGCCATCGCGCGTGTTGCGGCCAGCCAGGTACGCACGGCGTTGCATCGTCTGCCGGTTGAGCAACGGCATGTGCTCGCACTGGCCTATTTCGGTGGACACACTCAGCGTGAGATCGCAGTGTTGACTGGAGTCCCGCTGGGCACGGTGAAGTCCCGCATGTTTACCGCTGTACAGCGGCTTCGCTCGCTGCTGGCCGATCAATTGGGACCGGACGACTTGGTCGCTGAGGCTCGCATGGTGAGGGAAGTGAACCGATGAACGACCAGCGCGAAGCTGTGCGCTGCCCGCACCGCGAGCTGGCGGTCGGATGGGCGTTGCACTCCCTGGAGCCCGCCGAGGAGTCCCTGGTCGCGGCGCACCTCCCGGCGTGCCCGGAGTGCGCAGGCGCGGCCGGGCAGTCCGAAGAGATCGGCGCCATGCTGGGACTCTCCGTTCTGGAGTTGGTCCCCGGCGCTGGACTGGAGCAACGTATACTCAGCGTTACCGGCCCCAGAAAGGTAGCGCCATTGGTCACGTCCGCGGCGCCACCGTCGCCGCCGTCGCCGCCGGTGCAACGCGTTCCCTGGCTCTCGCGGCTGCGATTCGGGGAGTTGGCCGCAGTGGCGGCCGTTCTCCTGGTGGCGGCCAGTGTGGTGCTGGGAGTTCGAGTCGTGCAGCTCGGCGGCCAACTCAACCAAGCGCAGCGCCAGGTCACCGCCATGTCGGAGACCGTTCAGACTGCCGCCGATCCGGCAGCGGCCCGGGTACCTCTGGTCACCAAGGATGGTCAGGCGGTGGGCATGGTGCTCGCCAGCCGGAACCAGGTCGCCGTGGTGCCGACCCGACTACCCAGCAACCGGGTGGCCGACCAGACCTACGTCCTGTGGGGACTGGTCGGCGAAACACCTATTGGTCTGGCGGCCTTCGACGTATCGGGGGGCGTTCCCCGCCTTCATCCCGTACCCTCAGCTACCCAGACGGGAAGATTCACCGCCTACGCGATCTCCCTGGAGCCGGGTCGGCGGGTCCCCGCGGTACCCACTGACGTCGTAGCGAGCGGACAGGTGACCAGCTGACGGTCGAGGAGAAGTCCCGCCGATCCGGGGCGCCAGTTACGCACCAGAACCGGTACACGCGGTTCCGCGTGCGGTTGCGCCAACGGAGAGCCCTCAATCTCGCCTATCGCATCGTGGTGGGCGTGGTGGGCGCCGCGGTGCTCATCGCAGGCATCATCGCCATCCCCTATCCGGGCCCGGGTTGGCTGATCCTGTTCGCCGGGCTGGCGATCCTGGGAACCGAGTTCCAGTGGGCCCAGCGTGTCCTGCACTGGACGCGAGATCGCTACGACACCTGGACCGCGTGGCTGCGCCGCCAGCGCCCCGTCGTCCGGCTAGCCGTGATCGCGGGAACTGGACTCTTGGTCGTGGTCACCCTCTGGCTGGTGAACGTCTTCGGTCTGGTCGCCGGATGGGTGGGTGTGCAGTGGGATTGGGTGCGCTCGCCGCTGGCCTGATCCTGTATGGTGATCCCCTGCCGCGGCCAGCGAAGGGCGATTAGCTCAGCGGGAGAGCGCTTCGTTCACACCGAAGAGGTCACTGGTTCGATCCCAGTATCGCCCACCATCATCTCCGCAGCTCAGAGGTCTAATCGAGGTCTTGTCGCCGATCTTCGTGCAAGTGGTCACGGCTGATCGTCAGCGAATCGTCAGCAGAGGTCATCGTCGTCATCCAGGGCCTGGAGGATGCGGCTGTGATCGTCGGTGCGCCGGGTGTAGAGATCCAGGGTGGTGGACGACCGTTCGTGTCCCATGACGCGCTGCACCATGTTGACCGGTACGCCGTCGTCGACCAACCACGTGGCGTAGGAATGTCTGAGGTCATGAAAACGTGGTCCAGGAGCGCTGGACTTGGCGATGTGCATGACGGCTTCACGCTCGGTGACGAATTCCTTGGTGAGTGTTGCTCCATTGCTATCAGGCCAGTTGGCACGGACGGTGTTGTCGTCGACGGTGGTGAGGGTTCCGAGCATTCCTGCTCGTACCAGCGCAGGGCGCCAGACTCGGGAGCGGAACAGCGTGCGACGGAGTGGTTTGCCGACGGCGTTGGCGTAGATCGGTGCTTCGGCTGGGACTGGGTACTGCTCCAGGTGTTCGCTGATGATTGGCATCAACCAGCGTGGTAGCGGCACGGTGCGTCGGCCGGCGCTACTTTTTGGGTAGGGCTTGAACGATGTGTGCCCGCCGACCTCGACTACGGTGCGGATCACCGACAGACGGGCGCGCTTGAGATCCAGTGCGTCCAGACGGAGGCCCGCGGCTTCGCCCCATCGCAGCCCTGCACCGGCAGCCGTGGCGATGATCGCGCGGTACCTGTCGGGTGTTGCGGGGAGAAGCTTGCTGCGCAGCTCTTGTCGGCTGATGACTTGGTCGGCGGTGTCGTGTCGGCGGCGCCGGGGGAGCCGGATGCCTTCGCAGGGGTTGAATGCGATGAGCCGGTTGCGGACTGCTGACCGGAGTACCGCCGAGGTCAGGCGGTGTGCCTCGGCGACGGTCGCTGGTGAGCGGTGGGTGCCCAGATCGGTGATCCATTTCTGCACCGAGAGGTGATCGATCTTCGATAGCTGCCAGGTGCCCCACTGCGGTATTACGTGGGTCTGCATGATCGATGCGTCGCGAGCCTTGGTGGTTAGCTCGTCGTTGCGGCTGTCCAACCATTGCCGGGCGTGGGTGGCGAACAACAGCCGGCCGGCGTGCGGATCGACGTATAGGCCTCGCGACACGCCGGCATCGATCTCGGCAAGGAATCGCTTGGCTTCCGCCTTGGTCGGGAAGGTCTTGGCTTTCTGTCGGCCGGAGGGTTCCCGCCAGTTGGCCCGGTAATTGCCCTCTGGGGTCCGCGATACGAAAGACATGTCAGGCCCCCTTAGGCACGTCGTTGAGCCAGGTGTGGAACAGCTGCCGGGGCACCACCCAGCGCCGACCCAGCCGCTTGGCCGGGATGTGGCCCGCCCGGACCAGCTCGTAGGCCAGACCCGCGCTAATGCCCAGCCGCGCAGCTGCTTGCGGCACGGTGTAGATATCTGCCCGGGTGAAGTCGTTGAGCGACACCGGATCCTCAGGTGGAACGTCGCCCCACAGGGGAGTCACGTTGTCCATGTCGGTCCCTCCTCCCTCTCACGCAGCTTGATCGTTAATTGGCGAACAGTTTGTTGTCGGTGGTGCGCCGCTGGTGGCGAGTTGGGCGGCGGTGTATTCGGCTTGCCATCGCTGTCGTTCGGCCACGGCTTGCAGGAGCAGCACGGGCCGGGGTGGGATGTCGGGGTCGTTGGGTGCCGGGCGTTCCCACTGGTAGGGCCCGTCTTGCGGTCCATGGGTTGGTTGGATGCCGGCGGCTTGGAGCAGTTGCCGAACAAATTCGCCGCGTTCGGCGCGGTGATCATCCAGGTCTTTGTTCGACCACTTGCGGGAGACCAGCACGCGGCGCCCGGCGATGCCCAGGTGTTCGAGTCGGTGAGCTTTGCCCTTGCAGCGTCCCGGTGTCAGGGAATGTTGGGCATCCTTGGGCTGGACCCCATACAAGAGCCACACTGCACAGCGGGGCGAGCATGGGGTGATCTGCAATTCGGCGTGTAGCCGGTGGGCGTGATCCCGTTGGGCCTGGGTGGCGTGCTCGTCGAGGCCGGCAGCGTGGTGGATGGATTTAGATAGATATTTGGTGAGGTAGCCGATGTGGCGTCCGGCTTCTTCGGTGCCGCCCAGGATGCCTTTGACATGCACCTGCTCGCCAAACCGAACGACATGGGAGGGCTCCGTTAAGCCTGCGCAGGCTTGTTCCCAGGTGGACAGCGGCGTACCGGTGTCCGGGTCGGTGAACGCCTTGGCGCGGGTGTCCCAGACAGGCAGCCGGTCGCCGGTATAGACGAGCTGGTCGTGGGCGGGCCACCAGACTTGGTGGTAGGTCGCTGCGGTGATGGCCCGTAGCTCGGCGCGGGGGATGGTGCCGCGGAGGGCGGCGTGGAAGTGCGGGGCGCCCCTTTTTTGGGGTTCGACGGTGCCGAAGTACTGCACGTCCCACCCGACACAGCGGCGGGTGTTTTGCCAAAACCGATCCATTAACGCCGGGAAGTGGATGGCATCTCGGGCGGCTCGCCGGTAGTCATACCGGTCCGGATCGATTGCCGCCCCATCAGCATCGACGCGCCCGTAGGAATCCAGAGTGAGGGTGAGGAACGTGGAGGGTCGGTAGCGTCCGGCATAGACCTGCCCGATCGTGCGCCGTTCGACGGGGCGGCGCGGCAGGTTCGGGGCGTCTTGGCGACGCCGGGTAGACCGCTTGACCGGTTTGGCTGATGGATCTAGCGGGGTGAGTCTGCCGCGGACCCCGAGTGCGCGCAGTTCGGTGTCGAGTTCGGCGACCGAGTCGGCGATCTGCTCGGCGGTGTCCTGGTCGCCGTTGTTTTTGCATTCGGTGTATGCGGCGAGCAGGTCGGCCCGGGTGGCCATCAGCGCGTGGTGTTCTTCGGTGGGCTTGGTTCGCTCGGTGACCGGTTCTTCTGCGAGGTGCCAGCCTTCGCGGCATTGCGCCATCCGCAAGCGCCGGGCCTTATCCGCACACGGTGGGCACTGGTCTTGCCGGGTGGATCCGCAGGGGACGGGGACGATGTCGATGCGGCCGGTGGTGGTGTCGATACGGCGCATGGCCAGCGGCCGGATGCACACGCCGTGCTGTTCGGCCAACGCCTGGGCAACGTCGGCGCTGATCGGCAGGGTCGCCCGCTGCGCCTGGGTCAACCGTGCGCTATCCAGCTGGGTAGGACTGGTGGTGGTCATCAAGCGCCGGCCTCCTGGGTAGTGGCCGCGTAGCGCAGCGCCGCCAGCGGCACGGTCGTCGTCGCACCGGGCGTTAAGTCAGTGCCGAGCCCGCCACGATGAGTCGGTAGTCCGCCATAGACCAGGACCGATGCACTGGCGGTCAGCGATCCGGTGATCGACAGGTGTATCGAGTCGCCGTGGGGGACCCGCCAGGCTTCGGCGGTGACCTGGGTGAGGGTGTCCGCCCAGGCCAGCAGTCCCTTCGCGACTGCCGCGGGGTCGCGGTGGGGGAGCTGCACGGTCACCTGCGGCGCCGATATGTCGGTCCTGATGTAGATCGAGGCGACTGGCGGCAACTCGAAAGCGACCAGGTGTTCGCTGGTCGCCACGAGCAGCTCAATGATGCTGGTCATGCGGCACCCCCATGAGTTGATCCGTCGGGGTCGGCGGGCTTGGTGGGGAAGGGCAGCACCGCGGTGTCGTGCTTAATGGGGCCCGTGACGAAGGTTTCAAGGTGTTTGATCGTGTCGTCGGGAACCCAGCCGGCCCGGATGCGCAGCGGTTCGCGGATGCCTTCGCCGAAGACGTAACCCACGCCGGCTTCGGCTTCGGTGATCCGGTTGGCCCATGCGCCCCGCTCATAGGCCTGGTCACCCAGCACCATGCCGACATGGGACTTCGCCGAGACTCGCAAGCAAATCCGCCGGGGGAAGAGGTCACGAACGGGGACGGTGTCTTTGGTGGGTTCCTGGACATAACCGCGTACCGTGAACCCCAGTGCTCGGCCCTGGGTGGTCAATAGCGCGATTCGTTCGGTGATTGCGTCGCGGGTTTTGCGATCGATGTATTTGGTCAGCGCACCGATTTCATCGAATTCGAGTAGCTCCAGCGGGTATTTAGTGCTGACCGGCACCGTCCGCACCTGACCAGCGAATTCCGTTTTGCGGGCCTGCATTGCGTCGACGAGGTCATCGAGCACTGCTAGCGCGTCGGTGCCGGTGACTGCGTAGCGGGCAAAGATCCGGCGTCCATAGGCCAGCTCCATGCCCTTGGGGTCGATTCCCGAAACTCGGACCACGCCGTCGCGGATGGCAGGAGCGATGGAGACCAGCGGACACCACATTGCGGAGTTTTTGCCTGCCCCGCTGGCCCCGGCGACCAAAGTGTGACCCCCGGCCAGTGGCACGTGCCAGTCTTGGCCGTATTCGGTGCGGCCGGCCCAGACCCGTCGTAGGTCAATGTCCGTGCCCGCGACATCGGTCAGACTGGGCAGGTCCAGGCAGGGGAGCGGGTCGGCGAGCAGGTTGCGACGTTGAAAATCGATCGAGACTGTGTTCGGGCTCAGTTCGCGCACCTGGCAGCGCGCTACTCCCCGGGCCGAGGCCAGCGCCCGGGTG
>DATNDR010000137.1:0-12113 GCA_035606945.1 Pseudonocardiaceae bacterium | reverse complement strand
CAACCACCCCGATACCGTGACGGCAATGGGCGATTGCGCCCAGAACAATCCGACAGACGCTGACCGCACTGCTTCTTTGCTGCCCCAGCATCCGGCCTATGTCATCTACACCTCCGGCTCCACCGGCACCCCCAAAGGCGTAGTCATCTCCCATCAGAGCCTGAGGAATTTTCTTGCCACGATGCAGGAATGGTTCTCGCTTCGGCCACCTGACCGACTGCTCGCGGTGACGACGGCCACGTTTGACATCGCGGCTCTGGAGATATTCCTGCCGCTGCTTAGTGGCGCGTGTGTGGTTGTCGCCCCGAAAGAGACCATCCAAAATCCCTCGGCCACACTAAAGTTGATCAGCGAGGCCGGTATCACGGTCATGCAAGCCACACCCTCATTGTGGCAACCCTTGGTGGCACACGACCCGCAGCGCCTGCGAGGCTTGCAGATGCTGGTCGGTGGTGAGGCACTGTCGGGCGGTCTCGCCGAGGTCATGCAGGAACTCGCGGCCACAGCCACCAATCTGTATGGACCAACCGAAACCACCATCTGGTCGACAGCCGCGAACTTGCAGGGACAAACGGCAACACCATCGATTGGCAGGCCATTGGCCAATACCCGAGTGTATGTGCTCGATGCCGGGCTGCAGCCGGTGCCAGTGGGGGTGATCGGTGAGTTGTATATCGCGGGTACGGGATTAGCCCGCGGTTATCTGCACCGGCCAGCCTTGACCGCGGCGCAGTTTGTGGCCTGCCCATTCGGGAGCCCAGGCGAGCGGATGTACCGCACCGGGGATCTAGTCCGGTGGAACGCAGACGGGAATCTGGAGTTTATTGGCCGGGCTGACAATCAGGTGAAGATGCGGGGATTCCGGATCGAGCCCGGAGAGATCGAAACCGTGCTCACCGCGCATCCCCAAGTCGGGCAGGCCGCGGTGATCACTCGAGAGGACCCGTCCGGAGACAAGCGGCTGATCGCCTACGTGGTGACCGACAGCGCTGACCAAGCTCGGGACAAGCTCGCAGAACAAAACCAGGTCGGGCAGCAGCTGTGGAGCTCGATATACGCGACACCGAGCATGGTGTTCGGGGAGGATTTCAGCGGCTGGATCAGCAGTTATGACGGCCAACCGATCCCGTTGGAGCAAATGCGGGAATGGCGTGAAGCTACGGTGGCGCGGATCCAATCGCTACACCTGCGCCGGATACTCGAGATCGGAGCCGGCACGGGATTGTTGCTTTCCCAGCTCGCGCCCCAGTGTGAAAGCTATTGGGCCACCGACTTCTCGGCTGGGGTGATTGATGCCCTAGCAGCGCACATTGAACACGATTCAGAGTTGGCTTCGCGGGTGGTGCTGCGCACCCAGGCCCCCCACAATGTTGATGGACTGCCGGTGGGATGGTTCGACACGGTGATCCTCAATTCCGTGGTGCAGTATTTCCCCACTACCGAGTACCTGGTTGAGGTGCTCGAACGGGTGCTGGATCTGCTGGCTCCTGGGGGCGCGATCTTCCTAGGTGACATCCGCCACCTGGGGCTACTCCGTCCGTTGGTCACCTCCGGTCAGCTACACCGAGCTAACCCCACAACTGATCTGGCGGTGTTGCGTGCAGCGGTGGACCACGCCATCCGTGTGGAAAAAGAACTGCTGATCGATCCGGAATTCTTCCCCGCCCTTGCGGCTAGGAAGACCACTATTGGAGCAGTGGACCTCCGGATCAAACGCGGCCACCACCACAACGAGTTGACCCGTTACCGCTATGACGTAGTGCTGCACAAACATCCCATCAGCTCCCTCCCACTACACCAAGCTCCCCAGATCAGATGGGGCCACCAGATCAGCAACTTAAGCGTGTTAGTCGACTATCTGAGCATTGAGCACCCAAAGCTGGTCCGCATCAGCGGGGTGCCTAACGCCCGGCTCACTCGGGAGCTCGCCCTCGCGCGCACGTTGCAGACCGGTAACTCACTAACCGAGCTGCTCGATCAGTTCCGCACTGCCCATCCCGAGCCCACGCCACTCAGCACCCAGACATCACAAGCACCCGACCCCGAGACCCTGCATGCGCTGGGCGAGCAGTATGACTACTGGGTCGGCATCACCTGGCAAGCCACCAGTCCCGAGGCCCTCGATGTCGTATTCGCTGATGCCACCCTGACCGCAACAGCCGTTCCCACTGGCCTCTACCTGCCCACCGGCACCGCGCAGACATCCCTGTCCTTGTGGACGAACAAACCCGCCGCAACACGCGACACTGGCGCACTGGTCAGCGCACTGCGTGAGCATCTACGGGCGCGGTTGCCGGAATACATGGTGCCCGCGGCGGTGGTGGTGGTTGATGAGTTGCCGTTGACGGCGAACGGGAAGATCGACCGCCGGCAGCTGGCGCTGCGCCCGGTGGCGCGTGCGGCGAGCACGGCGTGGACCGCCCCGCGCGGCGAACTGGAGCAGAGGATCGCCGAACTCTGGTCCCAAGTCCTAGGTGTGGACAAGGTCGGCGCCGAGGACAACTTTTTCGACCTCGGCGGCCATTCGCTGCTACTGATCGCTCTCCAGTCCCGGCTCGCCACCCTGGTGGGGCGTCCGGTTTCGATCGTCGAGCTCTTCACCTATCCCACGGTTGCCGCGCAGGCCCACCACCTGGGCACCATCGCCGCCGTGTCCCCCAAACTCGTCGCCGCTCAAGAACGCGCCCAGCGCCGACAGCTGTCCCGACGCCGAGGTCCGGCCGTCCGCACCCGAAAGGAGATGCCCCCGCATGATTGAGACGCCCGCGGCAGCCGAGATACCCGAGACGACCCATGTCTCGGCGGACACGGACATCGCGGTGGTGGGCATGGCCGGGCGCTTTCCCGACGCCTGCGACTTGGACCGATTCTGGACCAACTTGGTCGCCGGCCACGAGACGATACGACCCCTCAGTGTCACGGAGTACCTGGCCGCGGGCGGCGACCCGTCCGGCTTGGACGACCCGTATCTGGTGCGTAGGGTATCCGTGGTCGAGGGTATTGACCTCTTCGACGCCGACTTCTTCGGCTACCGACCCACCGAGGCCGAGATGCTGGACCCCCAGCATCGGCTGTTCCTCGAATGCTGCTACCACGCGCTGGAGCACGCTGGTCACCACCCCGACCGCGTCGGCGGTCTCACCGGTCTGTACGCCGGCGCCGACCAGAACCAATACTTCATGACCCACGTCTCTCCGCGGCTGGCTGCGGGCCGGGTGCCGTCGGTGGACTGGTTCTCGGCTACGCTGGGCAATGACCCCGGAGTGTTCGTCACCCGGGTGGCCTACGAGCTGAACCTGACCGGCCCGGCCGTGTCGGTGCAGACCACGTGTTCCACTTCCCTGGTCGCGGTCCACCTGGCCTGCCAGGACCTGCTCAACTATCACTGCGACGCGGCCCTGGCGGGCGGCGCCTCGCTGACCCCGTTGACAGCGCAGGGCTATCGTTACATCCCGGACGGTCCGCTGTCCCCTGACGGTCACTGCCGGGCCTTCGACGCCGCGGCGGCCGGGATGGTCCCGGGCAACGGGGTAGGCGTGGTGGTGCTTAAGCGCTTGGCGGACGCGCTGGTCGATGGGGACCACGTCTGGGCGGTCATCAAGGGCTCCGCGATCAACAACGACGGCAACCGGAAGGTGGGTTTCACGGCGCCGAGCATCCAGGGCCAGGTGGAGGTGATCCTCGCCGCTCAGGCCGCCGCCAGGGTGGGCGCTGAGTCGATCGGCTACGTCGAGGCGCACGGTAGCGCCACCCCGCTTGGTGACCCGATCGAGGTCGCCGCGCTGACCGAGGCGTTCCGCGAAAGCACTGAGCGCCGTGGGTACTGCGCGCTCGGCTCGGTGAAGACCAACATTGGCCACCTCGGTGTTGCGGCGGGCATCGCCGGGCTGATCAAGACGGTGTTCGTGCTCTGGCACCGCAGGATTCCTCCCAGCCTGCACTTTCAGACCCCCAACCCGGAGATCGACTTCGCGGGCAGCCCCTTCTACGTCAACACCGATACGGCCGAGTGGGCACCCGGTGAGGGACCTCGGCGCGCGGCCGTCAGCTCGCTGGGCTTCGGGGGGACCAACGCCCATGTCGTCCTGGAAGAGGCCCCCGCAGCTCACCGGTCGGGCTCCCCGTCTGGGCGGCCGACGGTCCTGCCCCTCTCGGCTAGGAACCCGGCAGCTCTCCAGCAGATGTCCGCCCGCCTCGCCGAGCACCTCGCCGCCCACCCGGAGCTGGACCTGGCCGATGTGGCGCACACCTTGTGCCACGGCCGCAGAGAGCACCCGCACCGCCGGGCCGTCGTCTGCCGCACCCTCGCCGAGGGCGCCGCGCTGCTCGCCCACCCCGGACCCAGCGCCGAGGGCTCAACCCGGCCTCAGGTGGCGTACCTGCTGCCCGGCGGTGGCGCCCACCACCCCCGGATGGGCAAGGACCTGTACGCCGTACAGCCGGTCTTCCGCGAGCAGATGGACCGTGCGGCCCGGATCCTGCTGCCCGTGTTGGGCCAGGACATCCGGACCGTGCTGTACGAGGACGCCGCACCGCGCCAGGCCTGCTCGTTTCCCACCCTGGTGGCCACCGAGTATGCGATGGCCACGCTGTTGAGGGCGCACGGGGTCGAGCCTGACGCCCTCCTCGGCCACTCGCTCGGTGAGTACACCGCGGCGTGCCTGGCTGGGGTGCTCAGCTTGGAGGAGGCGCTGCCCCTGGTCGCCGAACGGGAACGGCTGCTGGAACGGGCCGGCGGCAGCGCGCTGAGCGTCTGCCTGTCCGAGGAGGCGCTGCGCTGTCGGCTGACCGGTCGGCTGTCCCTCGCCGCCGTCAACGCCCCCCAGGTCTGCACGGTCTCCGGCCCCACGGACGAGATCGAGTATCTGAAACGCGAGCTGGACGCCGACCGGATCGAGCATCACCGGGTGCGGCTGCCCGGCGCCGCGCATAGCGAGCTCCTCGACGCGGTCTTGGACGACTGCGCTCAGGCTCTGCAGCAGGTCACGCTGTGCCCGCCGAGTATTCCGTTCCTTTCCAGCCTCACCGGCACCTGGATCACCGACGAGCAGGCGACCAGCCGCGAATACTGGCTTCGCCAGTACCGGGAGACGGTGCGCTTCTCCGAGGGGGTCCAGACGCTGCACGGTGAGCTGTCCCGGCGTGGGCGGCCCCTCCTCGTCGAAGTGGGGCCGGGCCATACGCTGGCCCAATTCGCCCGGCTGCAACTGGGCCAGGACACCCTGACCGTGCCGAGCATGCGACACCCGAAGGCCGAACCGGACGACACCCAGCTGCTGGTGAGCGCCTTGGGCGCGCTGTGGTCCCACGGAGCGCCGGTGCGGTGGGCAGCCGAGGACGACGGTTCACGCCGGCGAGTCCCGCTGCCCGGCTATCCCTTCCAGCGCCGCCGCTACTGGATCGACGTCCCCCCTGCGCCCTCTGCGACCAACCCGGTCGCACAGCGCACCGTGTACGTACTGCCCAACGGGCTACGCGACGACAACTACCCCACCACCCGGGCCATCGCCGCCCGGACTCGCGGACCCCTGCTCATCTCCGACCCGCTCGCTGCCACCATCCCGTCCAACGGCGAACCGTCCGACCTGGCCGAACGGTTGACGCAGACCGAACGCCGCCTTCCCGTCCGGGCGCCGCTGGAGCCGGAAGATGCCGAGCGCACCTCGATGACCGACCGCCTGTGCGCCCTGCACGCCGGCGCCTACCTCCGGCGCCACGGCATCGGCTGCGTCCCGGGTGAAGAAGTATCCCGGGCGGAGCTGCTCGCCCGCCTGGGCATCGTGCCCGCCTACCACAAGTTCCTCAACACCCTGCTCGGCATGCTCGCCAGCGACGGGATCGTCTCCGTGGACCCAGACACTGACATTGTCCGCTTCGTCGGCGACACCGGCACCGCCGAGGAGATCACCGAACTGGAGAAGACCCTCGTCGCCGAATACCCCGATGCCGCCGAAGACCTCAAAGTGCTGACAAGCTGTGTCGCGGAGTACGACGCGGTCCTCGGTGGCACCCGATCCGGCACCGAGGTGCTCCGGTCGGACCGCCGCAATCACCGGTCCCTGTCGTGGACCGAGCGCCTGCTGAGCCACGGCGATCTGGCCAGGTACCGGTCCCTGATCGTGGCAGAGGTGAGCAGGCTCGTCGGCGAGGCCGACGGTCGTCCGCTGCGCATCCTCGAAATCGGCGGCGGCCAGGGCCATCTCACCTGGCCGGTGGCTGAGGCGCTGCGCGGCAGCCGGAACGTGGAGTACCGCTTCACCGACCTTGGCCGGTGCTTCGTGGTGGCGGCCCAGCGCGAAGCGACTGACCGCGGCCTGGACTTCATGACCTTCGGAGTGCTGGACCTAGACCGGGGCCCCGGCACCCAGGGCAGCCGGGATAACCGCGACTTCGACATCGTCCTTTTCAATGTCCTGCCCGCGACTCCCAATCTGCGCCGCGCCGTCGGCAACCTGCGCGAGCTCCTTGTTCCCGGAGGAGTGCTCTACATCCTCGCAGTCATCTCCACGCCACGGATCGCCACGATGACTGTCGGCCTGTTGGAGGGCTGGCGGTACTTCGACGACGACTTCCACGAGAATTCCCCGCTGCTCCTGCCGCACCGCTGGCAGCAGCTCCTGAGCTCCCTGGGCTTCCGGCCGACCGTTGCCCTTCCGGACCGCGACCACGAGGCCACCGCCGACCACGGATTGATCGTCGGTGTGCGGCCCCTGCCGGCCGCGGCTGACACCGCAGTGGCCACGACAGTGGTCCGTAGTGAGGAACTGAGGTCCCTCGGTGCCACCGTTACCGTCATCGTCGACAGCGAGCTGCTCGATCACCTTGACCGCAGGGACACCCCGCAACCCATCCCGGCATCGGCCCCCGTGACGTCGGATGAGGTGTACCCACCGGTCCCCGCCGCCTTCAACCGCCGCCCCGATTTGGCCACGGCCTACACCGCCCCCACGACGGAACTAGAACAGCTGGTGGCGCGCCAGTGGGCCGAGGCTCTCGGGCTAGACCGGGTCGGTGTCCACGACAACTTCTTCGACCTGGGGGGTGAGTCCCTGCTGGTGATCCAGATGGCCAGCCGGCTCCGTGATGAGCTTTCGGTCGACCTCTCGGTGCAAAAACTCTTCGAAAACCTCACCGTCGCCGAGGTGGTCCGGGAAATCGAGCACCTCCAACACGCTCCGGCCGCGTCCACGACAAAGATCACCCCGAGCCGCCGCCGAGCCACCCGCCGTTGAACTGGAGCACCACGATGTCCTCACGCCCGTCAATCCGGACCGACAATCCTCCCGACGTGCCCGACGGCGAAGCCGTAGCCGGACAGGCCCTCGCCTTCCCCGCGTCCTACGCCCAGGAACGGATGTGGTTTTTCTACCGGCTCAACCCCCAGGACACCTCCCACAACATCCCGCTGTTCCTGCGGCTAACCGGTGATCTAAACCCCGACGCGCTCCAGGCGGCCCTCAACGACCTGATCGCCCGGCACGAGACCCTGCGGACCACCTTCACCGAATCCGACGGTGTTCTGCAGCAGATCGTCGCCGAGCACCTCGTGCTGGCCCTGCCCACGGTCAATGTCTCCGCGCTGCTAGCGGGCCGAGCACACGAGGTGCTCACCGAGCATGAACCCGTCCGGGCCTGGCTGCTGGAAGAGATCCAGCGCCTCTTCAACCTGGAAGACGGGCCGGTACTGCGGACCCGGTTGCTGCGCCTGGGCCCTACCGAGCACTACCTGCTCGTCTGCGTGCATCACATCGTCATCGACGGCTGGTCGCTAGATGTGTTCCGGCGCGACCTTGCCCACGCCTACCGGGCCCGCCTCGGCGGTGCAGCACCGGTCTGGACCCCGCTGGAGATCCAGTACGGCGACTACGCCGAGTGGCAGCGTGAACAGCTCGACGGGCAGCCGCTGGTCGAGGGCCTGGCCTACTGGCGGAAACAGTTGGCCGGTGACCTCCCCACCCTACGGCTACCGACCGACCGCCCACCGCCGCAGAGGCGCACTGCCGTCGGCGACAAGCTGGACTTCACCCTGTCTGCCGAACTCACCGCCGGGATCACAAGGCTTTGCCGTGACCAGGGCGCCACCCTGTACATGGTGCTGCTAACCGGCTTCGCCGCCCTGCTGCACCGCTACAGCGGGCAGGACGACATCCTGGTCGGCTTTCCATCGGCCAACCGGGACAACCCGCAGATCGAACCTCTGATCGGGATGTTCGTCAACACCCTGCCGCTGCGCGTGGACACCTCCGGCAACCCTAGCTTCACCGAACTGCTACACCGGGTCCGGGACGTGAGCCTGGGTGCCTTCGCCCACCAGCACATCCCGTTGGAGAAGATCGTCCAGGAGGTGGCGCCGCAGCGGGATCCCGGTGGCAACCCGCTGTTCCGCGTCATCGCGCTCCAAGCCTTCGATTACCCCGACATCGAGCTGCCGGGACTGACGGTCAGCCGGGTGAGCGTGCCAGAGGAGACCTGCCGCTTCGATCTTGAACTGTACCTGTTGGAGCAGCGGGAGGTCCTGCGCGGCCTCCTGGTCTTCGCCACCGATCTGTTCGAGCGGCGCACCGTCGAGCGGATGAGCGAGCAGCTGCGGCGGTTGTTTGAGGCCGTCGCGGTGGACCCGCAATGCAGGCTGGCGGATCTGCCGCTGGTGGGCGAGCAGGACCAGGTCCAGCTGGCTGATGGCCTCGCCGAGGGGCTGCTCGCCTACGATTGGCAGGGCACGGTCACGGCCCGGTTCGCAGAACAGGTGGCAGCCCACCCGGAGGCCGTTGCGGTGTGCGGCGCGGGGAGTCCGACCTCCTATCGTGAGATCGACACATGGTCGAGTTGGCTGGCCGCTGACCTCATCGAAGGGGGTATATGCCCGGGCAGTCGGGTGGCGCTGTGTTGTGGTCGCGGCCTGGACGCGGTGATCGGGCTGCTGGGGGTGCTCAAGGCCGGGGCGGTCTGCCTACCGCTCGATCCGGCGGATCCGCCCGCTCGGCTGCTTGGGCTGGTGCGGGCCACGGAGGTGCTGGTCGTGCTCACCGCGGGGCCCGGTGCGGGTTTCGCCGAGACGGGCGCGCAGGACGGTCCGAGACTGAGGGTCATCGACCTCAGCGACCCCCGGTACCGAAGCCGCCCACCCGAGGGGGCTCCACCTGCTCCTCCGAGACAGATCGGGGGCGGCGATGCGGCGCTGCTGCTCGGTGCCGAGCCGTGCCCGGTGAGCGTTGAGCATGCCGAATTGCTCCACCAACT
Organism: Pseudonocardiaceae bacterium; assembly: GCA_035606945.1. Classification (GTDB taxonomy): domain Bacteria; phylum Actinomycetota; class Actinomycetes; order Mycobacteriales; family Pseudonocardiaceae. The sequence goes on along the minus strand of DATNDR010000137.1, from coordinate 2,873 downwards.
CGACCTGTTGGCCCAGGCGGTGGGCGGCCTCACCGACGCGGACACCACCCGGTGCTGGGCGCCGATGGGCACCCAGCGCTCGGTGTGGGAGATGCTGCTACCGCTATGTCACGGGGCGCGGATGGCCCTCGCCCCAGACGTGGCCCCGGACGACGCCGGGACGCTGTCGGAGGACGGAGCGACGGTCCTGCTCGCGGTGGACCGTGACCTCGCCTGGCTCGCCAGCGGCAACGGTCTCGCGGCAGCGCGCGCGGTGGTGTGCACCGACCGCGGCCTAGACCCCGAACGTGTGACCCGGCTCGGCCAGGCCCTGGACGGGCGGCTGCGGTGGGCGTACTGCACGGCCGCGACCGGGCCGATCGCGCTCACCCCCCCGGTGATAGCCCCGGCCGAGGGGCCCGGTCCCGCCCTGCGTCCGCTGCGTCCCGTGCATGTCCTCGATGAGTACGGTGCCCCGGTGCCGATCGGCGGGTACGGGATCGTGCACGTCGGCCTCCCAGAGGCGGTCACTGCGGCGGTCACCGCGGCGCACGACAGGGGAAGGCTGCTGCGGACCGGAGACCTGGGCCGGATCACCGCGGATGGCGCACTGGAGCTGTGCGGGCCCGAGCCTGGCCGGGCGCATGTGGCAGATCACACCATCGACCTTGCCGCGGTGGCCGACCAGCTCATGGACCACGAGTCGGTCCGGGACTGTGTCCTGCGGGTCAGGCACACCACGACGGATGTTGCGGAACTGGTGGCCTATGCCGTGCCAACCCGGGAGGTCACCGAGGAGCAGCTCCTCCGGGCCGCCCGTCCGGCGCTGCCCGCCGCTCTCGCGCTCACCGCCGTCGTCCTCGTATCGGATCTGCCCAGGACAGCGGGTGGGGGACTCGACGAGGCGGCACTAGCCCGCTTCCCGGTCCTGGACGGGGAAGTGGCAGCCCGGTGGCAGCGGCGGTGGAACGCCGCGGTGGGCAGCAGCCGGGCTGTGATCGTAGTCACCACGGGCCAGGCTCCGGAGGATCCCGCCGAGCTCGTATGGCTGTCCGGACCGGCCGGGGACAGGGGTTCACCCGCCCCGAAGGGCGCTCCGGGGGGCGCGGGCGAGCAGGCCCCGCCGTCGGTCAGTGTCGGTCCCCCGGTGTACCGGCTCCACGTCGACACGTTGGACGCTGCACTACGCCGGGTGGTTTCGGTGGGCGACTCGGGGGAGGTGCTATACATCGGATCCGACGGAACGCTGGACCGGCAGTCCTACGCCGAGCTGCTGGAGGAGGCGTCGCGGCTGCTCGGCGGGTTACGTGGACTCGGCCTGGTCGCCGGTGACATGGTGCTGTTCCAGTTGGCTGGGAACCGGGATTTCGTGGTGGGTTTCTGGGCCTGTGTCCTGGGGGGTTATGTCGCGGTTCCGCTTGCGGTGCCACCGGCGGAGCAGCCCGACGGTCCGGCGGCGGCGAAGGTGCAGCACGCCTGGGAGTCGTTGGGCCACCCACTGGTGCTCACTAACCGGGATCGGGCAAGGGCGCTGTCCGCGAAGCGGGTCGCTGCGATTGAGGAGTTGGGCGCCGCTCCCGCCGATCACAATTGGCATCCCAGCCGCGCCGAGGACCTGGTGCTGCTGATGCTCACTTCGGGCAGCACCGGGGCACCTAAGGCCGTGCGCTTGTGCCACAACAACCTGCTCACCCATGCTGCGGCGGCCTGCCAGCACCACAACCTGACACCAGCGGACGTCGCGTTCAACTGGCTCCCGATTGACCATATAAGCGGTCTGGTCACGTTCCATGTGCTGAATGTCGTCGTGGGGTGTCGTCAGATCCACGCGCCGACCCGATGGGTACTGGAGGACCCGCTTCGCTGGCTATCTGCGATGCACACGCACCGGGTCACTGTGACCTGGGCTCCCAATTTCGCGTTCGGACTAGTCAATGAGCAGGCCGCACGGATCGCCGCGCAGCGCTGGGACCTGTCCGCGTTGCGGATAGTGCTCAATGGCGGCGAGGCCGTGGTGGACCGGGTCGCCCGGCAGTTCGTCCGCCTGTTGACGCCGCACGGGCTGCCGGGCAGTGCGATGCATCCCATGTGGGGGATGACCGAGACGTGCGGCACGCAGATCACTACGGTGCTGCCCGAGGGCGATAGTGAGGGTAAAGCACCGGTTGAGGTGGGCCGGCCCTACCCCGGGCTGACGATCCGCATCACCGACGACAACGGAGCTGTCGTACCGGAAGGCACCGTCGGTCACCTTCAGGTGTGGGGGCCGGCCGTCACCTCCGGCTACCACAACAATCCCGGGCATAACCGGGAGGCATTCACCGACGACGGCTGGCTCCGGACCGGTGACCTCGGGCTGCTGCGCGGCGGCGCGCTGACCCTCACAGGCCGCGCCAAGGACATCATCATCATTGGTGGTGTCAACTACCCCAGCCACGAACTGGAGGCGATCGTCGAGGAGTTGGACGAGGTTCAGCGGTCTTTCACCGCAGCCTGCGCTGTGCGCAGCGGGAGTACGGCGACCGATGAGCTGGCCCTGTTCTTCGTCCTCGCCCCGGGCGCCGACATGGCGGCGGCTGCTAGGCGGATCCGGGCCAAGGTGTTGCGGGAAGGGGGGGTCAATCCCTCGTACTTGATCCCCGTGAACAGGGAGCGAATTCCGAAGACGGAGATCGGCAAGATCCAGCGCTCGACGCTGGTGAAGCAGTTCCAGGACGGCGCCTTCGACACCGAGATCGCCCGGATGGAGACTCTGCTGGGCCGGGAGAACACCCTGCCAAACTGGTTCCTCCGCCCCGTCTGGCAGCCCGCCGAACTCCTGCACCGCCCCGTGCCGCCCCACGGGCACACCCTGCTGCTCGCCGACCGCCACGGCCTGGCCGAGCACCTCGCCG
>DATNDR010000135.1:0-42622 GCA_035606945.1 Pseudonocardiaceae bacterium | reverse complement strand
TCGGGTTCGGTGTCCGCAGGCCGGAACGAGGAGTTGATCAATCCCTTCGTGCCGCCGTAGCGAGGTGGCGGATAGGACAGGAACGACATGTCGCTCTCCTTCGTCATACCGATTGAGGTGTCACCGCCAGCCTCGATCGCTAGGTAATCAGCTGTCCAACACGTGTTTGTCGCCGTGCGTTCGCACAGCACGATTGATAGTGGAGCTGCAGGACATGCGCTATGCCGTCGCGGTGGCCGAGACCCTGAAACTCACCCACCGTGCTGGTGAGCGCCACGGCTTGGCAAAGCAGCCCGTGAGCCGCTTGCGCCAAGTGCGCGGACGCGTTGATCGAAAAGCATCTCGTCAAGGCCGCGGTAACAGCGGTGGCAGCCTCATGCCGATGTTCGTCGTGATCGGCCCGTTGCTCGGTTCCCGGGAGATGGTGAGATCGAAGGGGGAGCCGCTGGTCTACTCTCGAGGTAGCGGTTGCATGTTATCGGCTCTGCGCTGAGGCCGTTACTCGACCGAGATTTCCTGGCCCATTAACCGGTCTTGCGGAGCGGCATGGACGGCGACTGCAGGCGAGCATCTGTTGCTGTCCTCAGCGACCAACCCCGGAGCCATCACGTCCATGACTCTCCGGATGTGCTCCCATTGCTCGCAGGACATAGGGAAGGGTCCTGAAAAGCGGAACACTCCACCGCCGGGAACCAAGATCGTGAATTCTAGGTCCAGGTTCACTGCCCTTCACCGTCACTCCGTATCCTCCTCCGAAGTACTTGATGTACACCATTGGTGCAAAGTACGTTTGGTCATCGAAACGAGAGGCTCTACCGGTAACTCGCCGGGCACGGGGTCACCCACTTACTTAAGAGGAATCCCGCACTATAGAGGAACCCCCCGAGGTCTCCTGGCGGGTGATACTGGGGTTGCCGCGGTAGCGCAGTACCGACGCTCCATCCGCGGTAATGGCGAGAGTGTCGCTCACTGCGACAGTGGCTTGGCTGGCACCGGAAAGCGTGGCGTCGAGGTCAGCAATTGCCAGCTCCGATGCCACCAACCGACTGGTGCCTGCCGAGTTGAGATGCAGGGACCCGGCGCCTCCAGACAGCGTCAGCACGCTGGCTCCCGATTCGGAGGCTTCGAGTCGGTCGACGCCCACCGGACCGGTAATCTGGCTGGCCCCCTCGACGACAAGCTGCAGCGCTGGACCGGTCACCTGGGACTCTAAGGTGGCGTGGCTGGCCCCGCTGGCGGCCAGTCGATCGAGCTGCCCCACAGTGACGTCGGCACGCAGCGTGGCGTTGCGGACGCTCATGCCCGGCTTGATCCCCAGGTGTAGCTCATTTCCGGAAACAGTGGCTTCCACCCGATTGGTCAGGTTGTCGTCCATGGTGACCGTTGCTTGCGCGGGACTGCCTGTCTTGAGGTGCACCACAAACGTGGCTGCTGCCATCACCGAGGTGATCCCGGACAGATCGATCGTCCGACTGGTCAGTCGGCCCGAGCCAGTCGCCCCACCAGGTCCGAAGTACGAGCAACCAGTCAGCAGCCCTAGGGCTGCGATGATCGCCACCGCCCGCGCTACCCAAACGGTCCCCAGAGCGCACCACTGTCTGGGACAAGCCATATTACGACCGCCCCACGGCAACGGAGTTGGAGCGCAGGAGCGCTGTGGGCAGAATCGCTACCAGCTGCCGACCCCAAGAGCCACTTCTTTTTCCGAGTTTATTTGCGGTTGTCAACATGGGGACCCCTTCTGGCGAAGGTCAGCCGAACGCGAACGCGTAACATGGCCTTCAAGAGGACGTGGATGATTAGGCTAACATCAGAAGTGAGCCTGCCCACGGTAGCAACAACAGGATGATATTGATGCCCCCCAAGGTGACCTGGGCAATCTGCCCGGCCGCGGCCGCTGCGCTCACCAGCTGGCTGAACTTAAGTAGCTGATGCCAGACCACGGCAGTACCTGGGGCACTACGAGGAGGAAGCCGACGACCCAGTATCCGATGTAGGGCACGACGATAAGGAATCACAGGGTGATGGTGCGACGCACCCAGGGCTTGAGCTCACACACTCGAGGATGGGTGGGCCGCCCTGGGATTGCGCTGGCCAACACGGGCCCCAGCCGGCTAAAGAGGTCCGGTACCCCGATCAAAGTAGAGCAATCACGTTTAAGTGTCCAATCGCTTACATTGCGTTCTGGTGTAATCATATTTTTGCCTGACTGGATTGTGTACCAGTGTGGGACGATCAGATTTTTGTCTGAAAATGGATGATCCACAGTTCCGCCGCAGCAACGGGATGATCCGTGGGGCTGGCCTCCTGTTCTGTAACGGTACCCAAAGTAGCCGCTCGTTGCGTCCGAGCGCATCCCCTGGTGCGTTCGGTCGGTACCAATCATAAATTTTGTTGGCATAATCATATTTTTGTTTGATTAGATTGTACATCTGCGTGGCACGTTCAAATTGTTGCCTGAAATAAATGATGCCGTTCGCCACATCAAAAGACCGATCTGTGACGGTGCCCCGCTGAACGGCACAGGCGTGTAGGCGGAGTCGCACTACTGGCCTGCGCGGCGGAACGAGAGTGACACTCTGCCGTAAGGCATCAACGCGGGTGTGAGGAGGCTGGCACTGTGCGTACCAGTGCAAACCTCCCCGTACGAACACGAGCGATCACAAACAGCTATTAATTATTCGCCCGGCCTGGTGATACATTTTTACATGACGGGTTAGTCCATCCGGGCCCTATCAACGCACTGTATGGTTGATCAGAGTATGTCTGTGCCACTATCGCCCATCGGGGAAGATGACTGTTCGTCAGGAGCTGCCATGCGCCCGAAGCTCGATCCGGCGCTCGAACAGCCGAGCCATCGGCCGACGAGGGGCTCGGCTCGACGGTCACCGAGTCGCGAGGAGCGCCAGCGTGACCCAGAGCGCACGCGCGAGCGCATCCTGCAGGCCGCGAAAACCGAGTTTGGTGACTACGGCTACGCCGGCGCCAGAGTAAGTCGAATCGCTGCCCGAGCTGGCGTCAACGCGCAGCTGATCTCCTACTACTTCGACGGAAAGGCAGGCCTTTACCAAGCACTGTTAAGTCAGTGGCGCGAGGTCACGGCCGATCTTAGCCGACCCGACCGTCCCCTGAACGAGATTGTCGCCGGGTTCGCCCGTGCCGCTGCCACACATCGATGGTGGATACGACTTTTGGTCTGGCAGGCACTCGGTGATTCCCCTGACTACCCCGATACTCATGCCGGCTTGGGAACATCGGGTGTCACTGACCCAGATTGTCTCGGCCAACAGGTTGTTGAACTGCGGCGACGGCAAGATGCTGGAGAGTTAGCGGCCGATCTCGAGCCTGCGCATCTATTGCTCGCGCTGTTCGCCGCGGCCAGTGCCCCAACCGTGCTACCGCACATCGCCCGGCGAATCGTTGGCGCTGACCCAGCCTCCGAGGAGTTTCTCGCCACGTATACCGATCAAGTTGCCCGCCTGGTGCGCCACCTCGAAATCGCACCATTATAATGGAGCGGTTACGCCCGAGTTGCTACGCCACAAGCCAGAAACGCGGTGCGCGTCGCCCGAGCCGTTGCCGGGGGCACCACCTTGGCGATCACAGAGCAGCTCAGTCCTGAAATAGCGTGACCTCGATGGCCTCAAATGATGGGTTCCAGGTCGGTCTCAGATCACGGGTGCCACTTCCTAGCGCTGCTAGTGCGGTTTTCCGGGTGTCACCGTAATCGGCCGCGTTCGGCGCTGTGGTAGTCGAGTTCGGTATAGCGGGTTCATCGAGCGCGAGTAGGTCGACTCGGCCAGTGCGTTGCCGTAACTTCGCCTTGAAGCCGACGGGGGCGCCGCTCGGCTTCGTCGAGCAACGGGCCGGACTGTTAGTGCGAAAGCCAGGAGGGCCGGCATGAACGCCAACCAACCGACGCCGGAGCGGATCATGCAGCTCGCCACCGGCGGCTGGGCCGCCGGCATCCTCGGCGCGGCGGCGAGCCACTCAGTGTTCACCCACCTCGAAGCCGGCGCGAACACTGCCGACAAACTGGCCGCCCAAGCCGGGATCTCCGAACGGGGCGCTCAAACCCTCCTCGATGGGCTCGTGGGCCTGGGCCTGGGCCTGGTCGAGCTGCGCACGGCAATCACCGCAATACCCCCGAAGCAGCCACCTTCCCGGTCGAAGATCAGCCTGCCTGCTTGAGCAGCTTCGCCAAAGTCATGCTGGCCGAGATGGGCAACTGGGTCGCCCTGCCCGAGGCAGTCCGCACCGGGACACCGGTGAAGGACGCAACGACCGATGTGGCCGACAACCCCTTCTGGGAGGAATTGGTCCCGGCCATCGCTCCCCAATCGATCCCAGTGGCGATGCTGACCGGTGACATGCTGCGATTGGCGGAAGCCGGAGAGATCTCGATCCTTGACGTAGGCGGTGGCTCGGGCGTCTACTCGGCCATCTGGCTTGGGCTCAACCCCGCCGCCCGCTCGACCCAGCTTGACTGGGGACCGGTAAACGCGATCGCCCGCCGGCTGGTGGCCGAGCGAGGCGCGGCTGACCGATTCACCTGCATCGACGGAGACTTCCACACCACCGACTTCGGCACCGCCGCTTACGACGTCGCGGTGTACTCCCACATCGCCCACCAGGAGGGACCGGAGAGCAACGTGGCGATTTTCGCCAAGTTCCGCGGCGCCCTCAAGCTGGGCGGCACGTTAGTCATCAGTGACTTCGTCGTCGACGACGACCGAAGCGGCCCACCCTTCCCGCTGATCTTCGCCTCGGAAATGCTGCTCAACAGCAAGCACGGAGGCACCTGGCGGCGGGCCGATTACCGTGCCTGGCTCGCCGAGGCCGGCTTTGAGGAGGTGTCGTTCCAACCCACACCGTCACCCGCCACATTGGTCTTCGCCCGCTAGCACGCTCGGGCTCCTTCTCGGGCTAAGTGCGGCCTTCGGCCGCGCCGCTGATCGCCGGGCCGGTCTGGTTCTCGCTCCGCTGCGGGCGGCCGGCGCGGGGGCGGCGTACGAAAGGCCCGATGACCGCCTCTACCTGTACGGCTGCGTCGGCGACGCCGGCCGCGGCCCCTGGTGAGACGATACGGTCTCCTTGCCCCGCTCTGGCCCGCGCCCGTACGGTGCGAGCCGATGGATCCGCAGCGGATGAAACCGCCCGGCGGGCGCGCCAAGCAGGCTGGCCGCCGCGCCACCGGTGAAGCGGAACTCGTCGCCGCGGACGGCGACGACATCGTCCGAGAAGGCGACATCGGCCACGACATGTTCATCGTCCAGTCGGGGCAGGTCCGGATCAGCAAGCGCAAGGCGCACGGGGAGGTCCTCCTCGCCACCCTCGGCAAGGGGGACTTCTTCGGCGAGATGTCGCTGCTCGAGTCCCTTCCCCGGGAGGCCACCGCCCGGGCCGTGGGTGAAACTCGGTTGCTCGTCCTGAGCCGGGGTGGGCTGCTGTTCCGGCTGCGGCGGGATCCGACATTCGCTCTGGAAATGCTCAACCACCTGAGTTCCCGCCTGCGGGCCGCCCAGGCCAGGCTCATCGCCCTCGAACCCGACGAGCAGGAGCCCGGGGCGTGAACATCGAAGCGGCTGAGGAACACCTCGTCATCGTCTCCGACCTCCATCTGGGCAATCCCGCCTCCAGCGCCCGGACCAGGCTCGTGGCGTTCCTCGACCACATCCGGGACACCGGCGCCAGCGTCTGCATCAACGGTGACGGCTTCGACATCCTCCAGACGAGCTTCAGCCGGCTGGCCGCCGATGCCATCCCGGTCATCAACCGCCTCAAAACCCTACGGGCCGACGGGTGCAAGATCTATTACATCGTCGGCAACCACGACATCGTCCTGGAGCATTTCCTGGAGGAGTGGTCGCTGTGCCGCCTGTCGCCGTTCCTCAACCTCCGCTCCGGTGATCGGCGCATCCGCATCGAGCACGGCCACCTCTACGACCCGTTCTTCGCCCGAAGCCCGACGCTCTATGGAATAGCAACCCACCTGGCCCGATACGCCCTCTTTGCCGTGCCTGACACCTACGAGTTGTGGGCCAGCGCGCAGCGGCGGCTGCAGGAGGCCCGCCGCCGGCGGGTGGGCCGGGCCGGGCCGGCCGACGACACCGGCCATCGGCGCAGCTTGTTACTCGGGTCGCCGTACCACGAGGCAGCGAGCATGATCCTCCGCCGAGGCTTCGACGCGGTCGTGTTCGGTCACACTCATTTAGCCGAGATGGTCACGCTGCCCGAAGGCGTCTACGCGAACTCCGGCAACTGGCTCTCCGGCGCCAGCTACGTGGAGATCACCAACGGCGAGCTGGTCCTGCGGACATGGGAAAGTCCTGCCGTGTGAGCATGCTACAGCTCCAAGTTTCCACCGCTGAGTAGTTGGCCCATCACCCCTTGACTACAGCTGCACGCCGATCTACGCTGGCTCACCGGTCGGGGACCGTACCCATCGAGGGAGTCCTCTCCTGCCACATCATCACACTCACGGTTTCGTGACCGTGCTCATGCGGGCTGGTCTCGTATTGTTTTCTCAGTTCTGGGTCGTACAGTCAGGTCCGGCTTAGCCCCTGATCCTTTTGGATTATGTCGATAAACGCGCTCACCATCGTCCGTGGTTCGGCTCTGCGGGATGCCGTGTCTATCAGGAAAGCCGCACAGTGAAGATTCGCTCGTTGTACACCCACCGCATCTTGTTGGCTTTGCTGGTCGCCGCCGCACTCGCGGTCGCGTTGATGACCATCCTGGTGATTCGCCAACAGCAATCTCAGGCGGACGGTCAGGTCTTTCTCGAAACAGGTGGCAGCGCTGGCGCAAATCCGTTTGTTCCGCTGGTGGTTCCTCCCGCAGACACGGGTGCGAACCAGGGGAGTGGCGGTACTTCTTTCCGGACGACGGCGAGCACGGACAACCGCACGACCTGCGATCCGGAGAAGCTTGTTTCGTACCTGGCCGGCAATCAGCAAGCAAGCGAAGCATGGGTGCGCGCGCTTAACTCTGATCGCGGCCTCAGTTGGAGCGGTGGCAGCCGAGTCGAGATCCAACAGATCCCGTCGTACCTGCACGAGCTGACGCCGCGTCTGCTTGCCGACGACCTGAGGGTTACCAATTATCAGTTCACTAACGGTGCTGCGCTCGCGGTCCAATCAGTCCTGGAAAAGGGGACCGCAGTCCTTATGGACGCCAAGGGTGTTGCCCGGGTTCGATGCGCTTGTGGTAACCCGCTGACGCCCATGATTCAACTGAAAGTGCCGCCGATTTATCGGGGTACGCCGTGGCCCACTTTCCGACCTCAACGCGTCATTGTGGCCCAACGTGGACCGCAGTGTGGTGATGCTGAGTATCGGGGCGATGACGGTCGATGCCACGGGCCGTCCCAGCCATGGCCACCCGCCAATGACGAGCGTCCGGATCCGCAGCGGTGGCAGGACGAACCTGTACGGCGGGCTGAGCCGCCGTATGCGGATAAGCCCGGCCGACCTGATAAGACACCGTATCCTGATAAGCCTGGTCGACCCGATGAGCCGGCGTATCCGGAAAAGCTCGACCGCACCCATGATTCACCGCGCCCAGGCAAGCCCGGTCCTGATGGGTTGCCGCCGCACTACCCGGACATGGCCTCAGGACCAGACGGACCGAAGCATCCGGACAAACCTGCTGTTCCCGATCAGTCGGTCCATCAGGACAAGCCTGCGTCGCCACACCCGGATGAACCGGCGGAGGATCGACCGGTCGAATCGAAGGCCGGACACGATGCTGCGCAACCTAGCGCGGAACCGGAAAAGTCGGCAGTCCCGGGCCCGCGCGTACCTCAGCACAGCGGCCCACCTCCGGGTAGGTCGCTGCATCCTGCCCGGCAGGACCGTCCGCATCAGTCGGTACCGGCAGAGAAGGGAAGGTCAGAACAAGCAGGACAAACCACAGCTGGTAGCCACCGTGGCCATGACCTGGGCACCACTGACGCCGATCACGGTGCGCGGGCCGCGGATCACTGAAATGTACCCATTCGAGCGCGCCGTGTTCATCTTCCGTTCAGCCAGGCGCAGGATTCTGGTGCCGTGCTCCTCCATCGTGCTGGCGAGGTCGGCGAAGACGAGCACCACTGCGTTGTCGCCGGCCGCAAGACCGACGGTGCGCTCGCCGATGTATGGAGCGACGCGCAGGCCTACCTTGACGGCTGCTACGTGGCATACGTGCCGCGCTGTGAATGCGGCTGGACTGGGCCTCCGTTCAGCACCACCCCAAGCGGCTACGCCGCCTGCGAGCAACTCTGGCGGAACAAGCACCTCCAACCTTTCCTCCGCGCCGCGAACCCTGCTCGGACACGCCTTTGACCTGGCCGGAGCTAGGGTGCACAAGCATCCGCGTCCGGGCACTGCCGGTGTGCGCAAGCGCGCCGGATTACCATCGGGTGCGTGGCGGGGCTGGTCGGGGATGGTTCGGCTGGCGTGGTGTTGGTCGGTGGCCGCTCCTCGCGAATGGGCACGGCGAAAGCCGAACTGGAATGGCACGGCTCCACCTTGCTTCGCCGCACTCTCGGCGTACTCAACCGCTCGATTGAAGGGCCGCTGCTGATAGTCCGCAGCCCCGGCCAACCACTAGCCGAGATTCCGCCGCACGTGGAGGTGGTGGACGATCCTGAGCAAGGGCGGGGACCGCTGCAGGGCATCGCCGCGGGCCTGGCCGCGCTGGCCGGCCGGGCGCATACGACGTTCGTCTGCTCCACCGACCTACCGTTCCTGCATCCCGCGTTCGTCCGCAGGGTGTTGACCGCGCTCACCGACGACCTCGACGTCGTACTTCCAGTCGCCCGCGGCTATCCGCAGCCGCTGGCCGCCACTTACCGGATCACTCTCGCGCCACTGGTCGCTGACCTGCTGGCGGCCGGTGAGCTGCGCTTGAACCTGCTGTTTCGCCGGTGCGCCACGTTGCGCCTGGACGAGGCCGCATTGCTCGCGGACCCGGTGCTGGCCACCGCCGACCCGGCGCTGGATTCGGTCGTCAACGTCAATTCCCCTGACGAGTACCAGGCTGCCCGGCAACGTCCAGCGCCGCAGGTCATCGTGCAGTGCAGCGGCGTTGGGACCACCAACGGTCACAGCGGGCCGCGCACCGTTCGGGCCGCCACGCTATCCGGCGCCGCCGCTGCGGTGGGTCTCGTGCTGCACAGCCGACTGATTGCCACGCTCAACGGCGAGGCGATCTGCCGCAACAGCGATGTGCCACTGGTTACCGGCGACACTATCGCCTTCAGCTGTGCAGACGCAGGTGGGTGAACCGACCAGCCCGCAGCCTAGGCCGGGCGAGGCGGTGGCCTTTCCCGGACGAGGATCGAGGCCACCGCCGGACGAGCGCAGATCACCCGCTACCCGAGGACGCCTCCTAGCTAGTAGGCCCCTTTATGCGCTTTATCGTTCCGGAGATCGTTCCTGAAGTCCGGTCCTTCGAGATGAATTGGTGTTTCAAACGGGCGGCAGTCGCCGTGGCAACCGCTGTAGCAACCGCCGCCGTAGCTCTGTCCGCAGCTGCCACCCATTGCAAAGATGTCTGAGATCCTCATGTGGTGTCCTTCCCCCTTTGTCGTGTGATGGAGAAGCTGCGCCGGCGAAAAGACCTGGATCAACTCAGGGTTGGGCGCTACCAGTGCCCCTAAGAGTGCGCAGTCGACACGCTGTCCGGCAGTTGCGATCTGACGGAAGTGCGCCCCAAGGAACGCGGCATGAGATGATGCGGCTGTCATCGACGCGTTCTAGCGGCCTCGTGCCCTGTACCCCGATGCGTGTCAGCAGCTTGTCGATCGCCGCACTTGGCAGCGCCTGTTGAGATGACCTGAGCTAGCTCCCCCTACTCTCCGTGGTCACGCATGCTTGAAAATAAGCCATCAGAGTGATGCGCGCAACAATAACTATGCGTATTGAGCCACCACCCACCGTTAGCGGTGCAAGGGCCTCACCTCCAGACCGCGGCCGGGGCGGTCTGGCCGGTGCGGAGGGCGTGGTGCTGGTCAGGTCGCCGTTCCTGGTAGTCACCAGGCTGAATGGCGAGGCGATCTGCTCCGGCGGCGACGTCCACGGTTAACCGGGACACCGTCGTCTTCGGCTGCTCAGACGCGGGCGGGTGAGCCGGCGCAACCCGACCGCGGTGGGGCGCGCACGCACCGCGCTACCAAATATCGGTAGCGCATCCGTTGGGCAGGGGTCTGACCTGTGCCGGGTATGGACTGCGATCAAACGATTACGCAAAGTTGCCATTGCAATCACCACTCGGATGGCTTACTTTCGAGGTTGCTTGACCACGGGGAGTAAAGGGGGAGCCAGCTCGGATCATCTTGGGGGTTGTTACCGAGCGCGGCGATCGACAAGCTGCCGTGTCGTGACGGGCTGCGCTGGCGCAGCTCACGACGTCTGACGGCATGAACGGCGTCACGCTCAGGTAGCTGCGGGCAAATGCGCAGGCTGATCTGAGGGCCCTTGCCTGCATGGCTGCTCCTCCATCAAACGAGAAAGGAGCGACATGAGGGTCTCGGAAATCTTTGCAAGGGGTGGCGGCGACTGGGGTAACAACGGATACCGTGGAGACACCGGCGGCCTTCAGACTTTTTTGCCTTATGGCACCGTCGAGAAGCCTGGCGGGTACTACCCGGACACCGGCCGCTGGGCGTACGTCAACCCGAACAGCTACAACTACGCCGGCGACGGCAGTGGCTACGGTTTCTCCCGCAGCCATGGACTGGACGGTTTCGTAGGGTAATGACGCCTGATGCCGATCGCCGTCCGTAGGTGTCGACCACCGGCTCAGGTTGCACAGACCGACCAGACGACGCCTGGCACGGCCAGATGCTGTGGTCGTCACGGCCGACAGCAGAGCCGACCATGCGGACAGTGATGGTCTGCTCGATGGCGGGCGGGGCATGCCCGCCACCGGGCTGAGGCGCGACGCGGCTGTGTTCACGCTGCGTGTTCTTGCGTGTACTCAGAGTTGCTTATTGCAATCACCCTCCGTATCCCTTATTTTGTGTGTGCTTGACCACGGAGAGTAGGGGGCCAGCTCGGATCACCTAGGGGGATGCCGCCGAGTACAGCGGGTTGACCGCTGCCGGTGTGGTGCTGGGGAAGAGTTCGCTAGGACGCTGCATCGCGTCAACGTTTGGGGCGGAATCATCTCGCGGAACGGTCCCGGCGCCGCATCGCACGGATCGATGAAGTCTGCCGACTTCTCGCTGTGACGCGGCGACGTATTATTTCCTCACGTCGGGTCTGGGTCTTTTTCCTTGCATGGCTTCTTCATCGAGCGGGAATAAGGAGCGATATGAGGATCTCAGAAGTCTTCGCAATGGGTGGCGGCAGTGACAACGGCGCTAGCGTCCCAGGGTACAACTGCAACCGTGACGACTGCACCTACGGTTTCTATCCCTACTTCAACGGCTACGACTACAGCCGGGACTACGGCCGCAAGCCGTTCTACTACGACGGGTACAACTACGGCGGCTACACCTACCGCGGCCGCTACCGGTTGCTGGGAATCCTGTAGTCACAGGTCATCGGCGGTGGCCCGAACCTCCTCTGTTGGGTAAGGGCCACCGCCTCGCCGTGTTCAGAATCCGACGCGGCACGATCGCGGCCAGAGTAGAGTCGGCAGCCGGACCGAGAGAGTGGAGCAGCTGTGTGGGAGATGCTGCGGTCGATGGTGCGTCCGGCCTCGGCTGACGGCGGCCTGGTGGAGGCGGCGCCGGCCGCGAGCCTGCGGGAAGTCTTCCGGCGGTTCTGGCCCGATGCTCGGCCGTTCTGGCGGTGGTTGTGGCTGAGCCTGGTCTTGATCATTATCACACCTCTGGTGGATACCGGCGCGATACTGCTGTTCAAAGTGCTGGTCGACAAGGTGTTGACCCCGCGGGATTTCTCCGCGTTCCCGCCGGTGGCCGCAGCGTTCGTGGGTATCACCCTGCTGGTGGGAGCCTTGGGTTTTTTCGGGACGTATCTGGGAGCGTGGATCGGGGAGCATTTCCTGCACCGCATGCGCACTCGGGTGTTCGCGCATCTGCACACCCTGTCGGTGAGCTTCTTCGATCGCCGCCCCCTGGGTGATCTGCTATCGAGGCTTATCGGTGATGTGGCCGCAATTGAAAGCGTGGTCCTTTCCGGAGTCATCGGGCTCATCGCCAACGTGTTCAAGATTCTGGTATTCGCCACGGTGCTGTTCTTCCTGGATTGGCGCCTGGCGTTGGCGTCGCTGCTCGCGGTACCGGTGTTCTGGCTCGCCGCCCGGATATTCGCCCGGCGCATCAAGATCGCTTCTCGGGAGGTTCGCCGGCGCGCGGGGTCGATCGGCGTGGTGGCGGAGGAGAGTCTGGGTAACGCCACCTTGATCCAGGCGTACGGCCGAGAGGGCGCCGAGCTGGACCGCTTCGCTGCGCAGAGTATTGGCAGCGTCAACGCCGAGCTGGCAGCCACCCGGCTGGGCGCGATGTTCTCCCCCCTGGTGGACCTGGTCCAGGTGCTCGGCGTGCTGACCATTCTCGGGGTGGGTATCTGGGAGTTGACCGCCGGGAACATCACGCTGGGCGGGCTGCTGGCTTTCCTGGTGTTCCTGTCTCAGCTGTACGGGCCGGTGCAGGGGCTGGGTGCGCTGTCCACCTCCCTGTTCGCCGCCGCCGCGGCCGCCGAGCGGATCATCGAGCTGCTCGACGAGCAACCCAGTGTGACCGGTCCGGAGCACCCCATTCCGCTCGGCCGGGTCCGCGGGCAGCTGCGCCTGGACCACGTCAACTTCACTTATCCGCACACCGAGAACGACGTCCTCAAAAACGTCAGTTTCACCGCCCAGTCCGGCCAGATCACCGCCATCGTGGGCGCCAGTGGGGCGGGCAAGACCACCCTGCTCAAACTGCTGTTGCGGTTCTACGATCCGACCACCGGCAAGATCACTCTCGACGGTCATGATCTACGCGAGCTGGATCCCGGCGAGCTGCGCGCCAACATCGCGATCGTGCTCCAGGAGACTCTGCTGCTCGACGGCACCATCGCCGACAACATCCGGGCCGGCCGCCCCGAGGCCACCAAAGACGAACTCATCGCCGCCGCGAAAGCCGCCGACGCGCACGAGTTCATCGCAGCGCTGCCCGAGGGCTACCAGACCCGCGTCGGGCAACGCGGCCGGCTGCTGTCCGGTGGGCAACGCCAACGTATCGCGATCGCTCGCGCGATGATCCGCGATGCGCCCATCCTGCTGCTGGACGAACCCACCACCAGCCTGGATGCCGACGCCGCCCAGCGGATCCTCGCTCCGCTACGCCGGCTCATGACTGGGCGCACCACCATCATCATTTCCCATAATTTGCTCACCGTCTCCGACGCCGATCAGATCGTCTACATCGAGCATGGCCGCATCACCGAAACCGGCACCCACGACCAGCTCTTGACGAAGAACAACCAGTACGCCCACCTCTACCACCTCCACCACCCCGCTGACCCTTCGCACGGGCCCAGCCAGAACGGCCGGTTCGCCGGTACCGGAGCGCAATCCTGACACCTGAGTTCCAGGTACCGTGCGCTCGTGCGTGACGTCCCGGCGGCCCAGGCGCTCGAGGCGTGGCGCGCGGCCTGCGCCGCCGCGGGATGCCCGAACCGCGTAGGTACCGAGCTGCTGGGACTGGCCGAGGCGATCGGCCGGGTCACCGCAGAGCCGCTGTGGGCGCGGCGCAGTTCACCCGCGTTCGATTCAGCCGGGATGGACGGAATCGCGGTGCGCGCGGCGGACACCGCCGGCGCCAGCGCCGCTGTCCCGCTCACGCTGACCGACTTCGACCTCATCGACACCGGCGACCCACTTCCGGACGGGCGCGACGCGGTGGTGATGCGCGAGCACGTCCGCCCGGTCGCCAAAGGCGCTGAAGTGATCACGGCCGTGCCGGCTTACCAGCACGTCCGTTCCATCGGCGAAGACGTCGCGGCCGGTGAGTTGCTGGTAGCGCCAGGGCACCGGCTGCGCGCGGTCGATGTCGCCGCGGCAGCCGCCGCCGGGGTGACCGAGATCCTGGTCCGCCGCCGCCCGGTCGTCGCGGTGCTGCCCACCGGCGATGAGATCCGACCGTTGGGCTGCGAACCCAAGATCGGGGAGATCCCTGATACCAACTCGCTGATGCTCGCCGGGCAGGCCGCTGAACACGGCTGTGCCGTGCTGGCGCTGCCGATCGAGCCGGACGATCCCGAGCGGATCGCTGCTGCGGTACTCGGTGCCGCGCAGCGGGCCGACCTGGTAGTGATCGTCGCCGGATCCAGCGGCGGCCGCAGTGACCACACCGCGTCGGTAGTGGCCCGGGTGGGCACCCTGGCCGTGCACGGCGTGGCGGTGCGTCCCGGGCACCCGGTGGTGCTCGGAACCGTGGGTAGCACCGCCGTGCTGGGTGCTCCCGGGTACCCGGTCTCGGCTGCGCTGAGCTTCGAGCTGTTCGCCGCCCCGTTGTTGGCGGCTCTTCAAGGCACCACAACCCTGACTCGCCCGCGGGCGAGGGCCACGCTCGCACGCCCGCTCGTCTCCCCGATAGGCAAGGACGACTGGGTGCGGCTCCGGCTGGGCAGGGTCGGCGGGCGGCTGGTGGCCACGCCGCTGCCGCGCGGTGCAGGAGCGCTGACCTCGCTGGTGCGCGCCGATGGGCTGGCGATCGTCCCGATAGGGCAAGACGGCCACCACGCCGGCAGCGAGGTCCAGGTGCACCTGCTGCGCGGGCTGGCTGAGATCGACCGCACCATCGTGGCCATCGGCTCGCACGACCTCGTGATCGACCTCGCCGCGGCGGCGTTGCGCGGTATCGACCCGGCCGTGACGCTCACCTCGTCCACTGTCGGCTCGCTGGCTGGGCTGCACGCCCTGCGCGACGGTCTGTGTCACCTGGCCGGCTCACACCTGCTCGACCCGGATACCGGCGAGTACACCCTGCCCTACCTGCCCCGGGTGCTCGGCGACGTCGACGTCACGGTGGTTCGCCTGGTGCACCGCGAACAAGGGCTGATCGTCGCGGCGGGCAACCCGCTGGAGATCTCCGGTCTCGCGGACCTGCGCCGTCCGGGGCTGCGTTACGTCAACCGGCAACCCGGGGCGGGCACCCGGGTGCTGCTCGACCACGAGCTGCGCCGCCGGGGCATCGAGCCTGTCGACGTCGCCGGCTACCGGCGCGAGGAGCGCACCCACCTCGCTGTCGCGGCGGCGGTGGCCGCCGGGCGGGCCGACGCCGGGCTGGGCATCCTCGCCGCCGCGCGGGCGCACGGGTTGGACTTCGTGCCCGTGGCACGGGAGCCCTACGACTTGGTGCTGACCCGCGAGACCTACGATTCGGCGCTGCTCGCCCCCCTCCGGACTGTCCTAGCAGACCCCAACTTCCACAGCGCCATCCAGGCCCTACCCGGCTACTCCACCACCGAAACCGGCCACCTCATCCTCTGAGACCGCAGTCTGGATGCAGATTGCTGTTTCCGGCCCCGCAAAACTGCAATCTGCATCCAGAACGCGGTAGGTGACAACGCGGTAGGTGACGGAGTGTGGTGGGATTCAGGTATGGAAAATCCAGTGCAGAATGTGACGTTTGCGAGCAATGGACGGACTGCGCATGGGTACCTGGCGCTGCCGGAAAGCGGACGGGGACCGGGTGTTGTGGTGATCCAGGAGTGGTGGGGGCTGACCAGCCACATCGTCGATGTGACCAACCGGCTGGCAGCTGAGGGCTTCGTCGCCCTGGCTCCCGACCTCTACGGCGGCACCACCACCCACGACGCCGATGAGGCGGGCAAGCTCATGCAGCAACTCCCGGTCGATCAGGCGGCCCGTGACCTGGGTGGCGCGGTGGACTACCTGCTGGGCCACGATGCGGTCACCAGTTCGAAGGTCGGCGTGGTCGGGTTTTGCATGGGCGGTGGCTTCGTGCTGGTGCTCGCTGCACAGCAGGGCGACAAGGTCGGCGCCGCGGTCCCGTTTTACGCAGTCCTCAGCGAGCAATACCCCGACTTCGAGAACCTCTCCGCCCCGGTGCTCGGCCACTTCGGCGAGCAAGACGACTTTCAGAGTCCCGATCAGGTCCGCGAGCTGGCGGCGACCATCGAGCAGCAGTCCGGGCAGCGGCCTGATTTCCGCTTCTACCCGGCCGGGCATGCCTTCTTCAACGATGAGAGCCTGCTCGGCACCTACGACCCCGACCAGGCCGCCAAGGCATGGGAAGCGACGGTAAGTTTCCTCCGCGCGCAGCTGGGAGGTCCCGACGCGCGGTGAGAGGCACCGGCGTGGTTCGTGGCGTGATGGGTCGGGTCTTGCTTGTCGCCAGGGTGATCGTTGACCGGGATGTCCGCGGGGCAGCCCACGGCTGCAACGCTAACTGGAAACGCCTACGCTGCTGCGCCTGCCTCGATTCCGGCTGGGGCGGTAGCCGAACAAGATTCCTCGGGACAGGTCCTGGCCTATCTTCCACGAGACGGACTCGAACACGTCCAGCGCGAGATTGCAGACGTGGGTCCGACGTCCAGGCCTCAGATGTCCATGCTGAGGTCGTCCCGGATCCGGCGGGCGAGCGACTCGTCCATCAGCAGCCGAGCGACCAGAGCACGGATGACGTCTTGGCCGGTCACCCGGGGGGTGCCGATGATCTCGGCGGCCTCGACGCACCACTGGGTCAGCTGGGCATGGTAAGTCGGGGACAGGTCGACGCTGCGCCGTACGGGCTTGGTGCGGCCGGTGTCTGACCAGTGGAGGTTCTGAGGAGCCAGATCAACATACCGATTCTGTGGCTGAGCTGCGCGGGTCCGGCCGGCGGCATGGTTGGCTGCGTTGCTCATCAGGACCTCCCTATGTGAAACATTCGTCCCGGGTTGGGAAGTGGTTCGAGATCGTTGGCTGGGACGCGATGCGGGCAGCCGTGCACACTAAAGGGGTCTATCGGTCGAGTTAAGATCATTTTATGCCATCACTATCAGTGATAGTGTTCGGTCGGTTCGGGGGCCTGTGTTCTGGAAGGATGATGATGTTGCACGATTCCCGACCCGGATCCGAGCTCACGCGTCGCGCTGTCGTCGCAGGCTCCGGGATCCTGGCTGTGTCGGCTGCGCTCGCCGCGTGCAGCAGCGACCGCAAGCCGGGCGCGGCGCCCGCGTCGCCGGAGTCCTCGACGTCGACTGCGCAGCCGCCTTCAGATTCCGCGGCACCCACCGGTAAGCGGCTCGCCTCCACCAGTGACATCCCGGTCGGTGGCGGCAAGGTGTTCCCCGCGGACAAGGTGGTGGTGACCCAGCCGACGCCGGGCACGTTCGAAGCATTCTCGGCCATCTGCACGCATCGGGGGTGCACGGTCAACAAGGTCGCTGATGGCACGATCGACTGCCCGTGCCACGGCAGCAAGTACGCCATCACGGATGGCTCGGTGGTGAACGGCCCTGCGCAGCGATCGCTGGCAGCGCGTCAGATCACAATCTCCGGGGACGCGGTGGTGCTGCAGAGCTGAGCGTGGCTCAGCGCCAGGAGGGTAGCCACAACTCGGCGTTCCAGTGCTCCTGAGTGATCGATCCGCCGGTCAGGATCGGCCAGAGCCAGGCGAAGTTCGCCACCACCAGCCCGACGTACAGCGAGACCACCAGCAGCCCGGTCCCGCGCCGCTCGGTTCCGTCGGCGACCCGGCCGAGAATTTCGCCGAGCACCAGTGTCACCGCGATCACCAGAAACGGCGCCGCCGGCGTCATGTAGAAGAAATACATCTGGCGGTGGATGTTGCCGAACCAAGGCAGCCAGCCGGCGGCGTAGCCGGTCAACGCGGCGGCATAGCGCCAGTCCGGCCCGCTGGTGGCCCGCCACAGTGCCCACGCCAGCACCGGCAGGGTGAGCCACCACAGTGCCGGGGTGCCGATGAGCATCACGGTTGCCACGCAGTCCCGCCGCCCGCAGCCCGGGGCACCGGCGCCAGATTGGTAGTAATAGAGCATCGGCCGCAGCCCCATCGGCCAGCTCCACGGCTTGGACTCCCACGGGTGCGGATGGGCCGGCGTGAACAGGTGCTCATGAAAGCGCAGCACCGCAGCGCTGTAATACCACAGCCCCCGCAGCGCTTCCGGTATGAAGGAAAACGGGCTCCCGGCACCGATCTGGTTGCCTACCACGTGCCGGTCGATCGCGGTCTCGCTGCTGAACCAAGCCCACCAGGTCGCCAGGTAAGCGCCGACCGGCACCACCACCAGCGCCCACGACACCGGCCCGAGATCCCGCGCCAGCATGCCCGCCCAGGGCCGGCGCACGCCGGCGGCGCGCCGCGCGCAGGCGTCCCACACCAGGCTCAGCACCGCAAAGGCGGCGAGGTAGTACACCCCGGACCATTTCGTCCCGCAGGCCAGCCCGAGCAGCACCCCGGCGCCGAAGCGCCACCAGCGCACTCCCAACCGGGGGCCGAAGTCGGTATCGGCGATGCGCCTTTCCCGGACCACCGTGGCCAGCCGCTGGTGCACCTGTTCGCGGTCGACGATCAGGCAGCCGAACGCGGCGAGCACGAACATCGCGAGGAAGATGTCGAGCATCCCGATACGGGACTGCACCTGGCTGACACCGTCGGCGATGAGCAGCACCCCGGCGATCCCACCCAGCAGCGTCGATCGGGTCATCCGCCGCACGATCCGCACGATCAGCAGCACGCACAGCGTGCCGGCCAGCGCGGCGGACAGCCGCCATCCCCAGCCGTCATAGCCCATCACCGCCTCGCCCAGCGCGATGAGCTGCTTGCCCAGCGGCGGGTGCACGACGAGCTCGTAACCCGGGTTGTCCTCCACCCCGCCGTTGCGCAGCATCTGCCAGGCCTGCGGAGCGTAATGCTTCTCATCGAACACCGGGGTACCGCGATCGCTGGGCAGGCCCAGGTTCCACAGCCGCACGACGCCGGCCACCAGGGTCAGGGTCAGCGTGACCACCCAGCCCCGCATCCGGTCGGTCAGCGGGCGCGGTAACAGCCGCGCAAGCCGACCGTCCGGCCCCGACGCTGTCAGCGCCGCCTGGGGGTCGGCACTCGCCTCCCGGACCATCGTCACGGGAGGAGATCGTAGGCTCGGATCCGTGCCCCGCAACCCGGACTCTGCCGTCTCCGTTGTCTGCGGCTCTGAATCAGCAGCTGGTGGGGCGCTGGTGCTGGCCGCCACTCCGCTCGGGGACTCGCGGGACGCCTCGCCCCGCTTGGTGGCGGCGCTGGGCAGCGCCGACGTGGTGGCTGCGGAGGACACTCGCCGATTGCGGGCGCTCGCCGCGGCGTTGCAGGTGACCGTGCGTGGCCGGATCGTCTCGCACTACGACGCGGTGGAGGCCGCGCGCATCCCCGCGCTGCTGGCGTCTATCCGCGGTGGCGCGACGGTGCTGGTGGTGACCGATGCCGGGATGCCCGCAGTGTCCGATCCAGGTTTCCGGCTGGTGGCCGCATGCGTGCAGGAGGGATTGCGGGTGACGTGCCTGCCCGGCCCGTCGGCGGTGACCACCGCACTGGCCGTGTCGGGGCTACCCTGTGACCGATTCTGCTTCGAGGGTTTCCCGCCGCGCCGGGACGTTGCGCGCCGTCGGTGGTTGGCCGGACTGGCCGCCGAAGCGCGCACCTGCGTGTTCTTCGAGTCGCCGCACCGGTTGGCGGCGACGCTGGCCCAGGCTGCGGACGTGCTGGGTGCCGACCGTGGCGCCGCGGTGTGCCGGGAGCTCACCAAGCCCTACGAGGAGATCCGCCGTGGCGCGCTGGGCGCGCTCGCTGAGTGGGCGGCCGGCGGGGTGCGCGGCGAGATCACCGTGGTGCTGGCGGGTGCGCCGCTGCCCGGTCCGCCGGAGGTGGCCGACCTCGTCGACGAGGTGAGCGAGCGGGTGGCTGCCGGGCAGCGGCTTAAAGACGCCGTGACCGCGGTGGCTACCACCTACGGCGTCTCCAAACGCGACCTGTACCAGGCGGCGGTGGACAGCTCGTGATCGGTGTGCTGGGCGGCACCGGGCCGCAGGGCAGCGGTCTCGCGCTGCGCTGGGCCGCCGCCGGGTTGCGGGTGGTGATCGGATCCAGGGACGCCGGGCGGGCGGAGAACCTCGCTCGGGAGTTGGCCGAGCGAGCCGGTGTGGCCGTCGATGCTGTTACCGGGACGGACAATGCTCAGTGCGCGGCCCGAGCGGGCATCGTGCTGGTTGCAGTGCCGTGGGATGGGCACGACGCGCTGCTCACCGCGCTACGGAAACCGCTCGCTGACAAGATCGTCATCGACTGCGTCAACCCGCTGGGCTTCGACGGGCGCGGACCGTACCCACTTGGGGTCGAGGAAGGCAGCGCCGCGCAACGGGCCGCCGCGCTGCTACCCGACTCCCGGGTGGTCGCGGCGTTTCACCACGTCTCGGCGGTGATCCTGGCTGACCTCTCGATCACCCAGGTGGACTGCGACGTGCTGGTGCTCGGCGATGATCGAGCGGCCGTCGATCAGGTTCGGACCCTGGCCGACGCGATCCCAGGGGTGCGCGGCGTGTATGGCGGCCGGCTGCGCAACGCCGGCCAGGTGGAGGCGCTGACCGCCAATCTGATCGCAGTCAATCGCCGCTACCGCACGCACGCCGGCATCCGACTCACCGCCCTACCTCCTCCCTGACCCCGACATGGAGACATATCGTGGTCAAACGCGTCCCCGTAGCCCCGGTATGTCTCCATGTCGGGGTGTGTGTGGAGGCGGGGTGCCGGGGCGTGCAGCAGACTGGCGCCATGAGCGCGGATGACCCGTACCGGTGGCTGGAGGACGTGACCGGTGAGCGGGCCTTGTCCTGGGTGCGGGAGCGTAACGCCGAGACTGTTGCGGAGCTGACTGGCGGAACCCGGTTCGCGGCGCTGCAAGCCGAGATCCGCGAGGTGCTGGACTCGACCGACCGCATCCCGTACATTGCCCGGCGCGGCGAGTACCGGTACAACTTCTGGCGCGACCGCGAGTACCCGCGCGGCCTGTGGCGGCGGACCACGCTCGCCGAGTACCGCAAGGAAGCACCGGACTGGGAGATCCTGCTCGACGTTGACGCGCTGGCCCGCGACGAGGACGAGAACTGGGTGTTCCACGGCGCCCAGTGCCTGCGGCCCGACTACCGGTGGGCGCTGATCTCGCTGTCGCGCGGTGGTGCGGACGCGTCGGTGGTGCGGGAATTCGACATCGAGCGCCGCGAGTTCGTCCCCGACGGTTTCGAGCTGCCCGAGGCGAAATCCGTGGTGGACTGGATCGACACCGACCATATCTACGTCGCCACCGACTTCGGCCCTGGAACGCTGACCAGCAGCGGCTACCCACGCACCATCCGGCAATGGCGGCGCGGCACGCCGCTGGCCGAGGCACACCTGGTGTACGAGGGCAAACCCGACGACGTCAGCGTATCCGCCTATCACGACGATACTGAGGGTTTCGAACGTGATTTCGTCCGGCGCACGCTGGAGTTCTACCGTTGCGAGTGGTATCAGCGCTGCAGGCAGGGGCTGCGCCGTGTCGAGGTACCGGACGACGCGATAGTCGGCGTGCACCGGCAGTGGCTGCTGGTCGAGCTGCGCAGCGACTGGACGATCGGCCAGACCTATCCCGCGGGTTGCCTGCTGGTAGCCGACTTCGACGAGTTCATGGCTCGGGGCGCCGATGGCGCAGGGATGCGGGTGCTGTTCACCCCCGACGAGCGCACCTCCCTGTCGGGCTACAGCTGGACCCGCCACCACCTGATCCTCGAGGTGATGCGCGACGTGGTCAGCCACCTGTTGGTGCTGACGCCGGCCGAAGGGTGGCGCGCCGTGCCGCTGACCGGTACCCCAGCGCTGTCCCGTGCGAGCGCACACGGCACCGATTCACACGTCGACGACGAGTATCTGGTCGACGTCGACGGTTTCCTGACGCCGTCGACCCTGGCCATCGGCACCATCGGTGACGGGCCGGCCGCCGTGCTCAAGCAGGCACCGACCTTCTTCGGCGCATCCGGTTTCACCGTGCACCAGCACTTCGCAGTCTCCGACGACGGCACCCGGATCCCGTACTTTGTGGTGGCGCCCGACTTGCCGGTGCCAGCCGGCGGCTGGCCAACCCTGCTCTACGGCTACGGCGGTTTCGAGGTGTCCCTGCAACCGGGATACCAGGGTGCCCTGGGCCGCGCCTGGCTGGCCCGCGGTGGCTGCTACGTCAGCGCGAACATCCGCGGAGGTGGTGAGTACGGTCCGCGCTGGCATTCCGTCACCCTCAAGCACAACCGCCACCTGGTCTATGAGGATTTCGCCGCGGTGGCCCGGGATCTGGTCGCTCGCGGCGTCACCACACCGGCTCACCTCGGCGCTGAAGGCGGCAGCAATGGCGGATTGCTCATGGGCGTGATGCTCACCCATTACCCGGAGTTGTTCGGCGCCATCGTTGCTGCGGTCCCGCTGCTGGACATGCTGCGCTACCACACGCTGCTGGCCGGTGCCTCCTGGATGGCCGAGTACGGCGACCCCGACGACCCGGCAGATCGGGAGCACCTGCTGCGTTTCTCCCCGTACCACCAGCTGCACGCCGACCGCCGCTACCCGCCGACGCTGCTGACCACCTCCACCCGCGACGACCGCGTGCACCCTGGCCATGCCCGCAAGCTGGTGGCCCGGATGCGCGAATACGGCCTGCCCGTCACTTATTACGAGAACATCGAAGGCGGCCACGGCGGCGCGGCCGACAACGAGCAAGCCGCCTTCATGTCCGCCCTGGCCTACGAATTCCTCTGGCGCCACCTCTCACCCTGAAACTTCCCTCGACATGGAGACATGGGGTAGCCGGTAAATGGGCGGATGCTGACGGACTTGAGGGGCGTCAGACAGCACCGTGTAGACCTCCCAGGGTTCAGCGCCCGGCCCGTGCACCCACACCTTGTCCTGCACGGCGTAGCAGCACGTCGTGGCGTCCTCTACCGCGGTGTCGAGCCCCGCGCCACCCAGCCGCGCAGTGGCGGCGCGAACCTGCTCGCTCGACTCGACCTCGATCCCGAGGTGATCCATCACGGTGGCCTGACCGGGATCGCCCTCGATGAGCACGAGCTTCAGCGGCGGCTCGGTGATGGCGAAGTTGGCGTAGCCGGGCCGTCGCTTGGCCGGCCCGACCCCGAAAAGCTTCCGGTAGAACTCGACCGACCCATCCAGGTCGGCAACTCGCAGGGCCAGCTGTACTCGGGACATCGCAGTCCTCCTTGTTTTGATATCTTTCGAACTTGCCCCTTGCTTTGAAGTTTGTCAAGATAGAACGATGTCGAAATATGCGGAGTCATCGGTGCTGTGCTGCACGCCGATGCTCCGCGAACCCCTGCCGATCGACGAGGCCGAGCGGCTTGCGCGGATGTTCAAGGCCCTCGGCGACCCGATCCGGCTGCGGCTGCTGAGCATGATCGCCAGCCACGAGGGCGGCGAGGCGTGCGTGTGCGAGCTGACCGGCGGCGGGTTCTCAGTGACCGGTCCCACCATCAGCCACCATCTCAAGGTGCTGCGCGAGGCGGGCCTGATCGAGGGTGCACGCCGCGGTACGTGGATCTATTACCGGGCGCTGCCCGACGCGCTGGGCGCGCTGGCTGCGGTACTCCAGACGGACAAGCCTGACCGGGTGACCGGGTGAGCGGGCGATCCACTCACCGGCCGGAGCTGGGGCGGCGGCTGGTCGCCGAGCTGATCGGCACCGGACTGCTGGTTACTGTCGTGGTCGGTTCGGGCATCGCCGCGCAGCGACTATCCCCGCACGAGACCGGGCTGCAGCTGCTGGAGAACTCCACCGCCACGGTGTTCGGCCTCGGCGTGCTGATCTTGTTGTTCGGGCCGGTATCAGGCGCGCACTTCAATCCCGTCGTCTCCGCCGCCGACTGGGCGCTGGGCCGCCATGCCGGCACCGGGCTGACGGGCCGCGACGTCGCCGGCTACGTCGCGGCGCAGCTGATCGGCGGCATCGCGGGCGCGGTGCTGGCCAACGCCATGTTCGACCTCGCCCCACTGCAGATTGCCACTACCACGAGGGCAAGCACGGGATTGTGGCTGGGCGAGATCGTCGCAACCGCCGGGCTGGTCGCGGTCATCTTCGCGCTGGCCCGCACCGGACGTGCCAGCCTTTCCGCAGCCACCGTGGCCGGCTACATCGGTGCCGCCTACTGGTTCACCTCCTCTACGTCCTTCGCCAACCCCGCCGTCACGGTGGGCCGGATGTTCAGCGATACCTTCGCTGGCATCGCCCCCGCCTCCGCCCCAGGGTTCGTCCTCGCCCAGCTGATCGGGGCCTTACTGGGCGCCGGCCTGGTCCTCGTGCTGTACCCCGACGCCGGCCACGCTGCCGGCGCCGTCGTCACCCCATCTGCCGGATCGCCGTCTCGAACGGGAGTGACGTGATCGGAGTCCTGTTCGTGTGCGTGCACAACGCCGGCCGTTCGCCGCTGGCCGCCGCGTTGCTCGACCCCCACGTCCAAGGCCGGGCATCACACCACTGGCCGCCCTCGTTCTCCGGACTCCATTCTCCCATCCGGCGGATGTCGGTGATCAGGTCGTAGACGGTGGCCGGATCCGCCGCGACGTGCCTGCCGGCCCGCAACTCGATCATCACGCGGTCCCTTCAGTGCTGTGCCCAGTGCTGTGCGCGTATTCCTGCTGGCGGCCTTCGTCCCAGTCGCCGGTGCAGTACACGGTGAGCTCGCTGATCCGCCCGTCGCTGACGTCGGCACGCAGCATCTCCCGGCAGTACCAGTGCTGGCCGTCGTGTTCCCAGCGTTCCTCGAACTCGAGCATGAAGCCGTTCGGCATCGGATCGAGGCGAGTGGGGGTGACCTTGCCTGGGCAGGGGTGGCTGTCCTTACGCACCCCGATGAGATTCTCCAAGCCTCGCGACCGGATGCGCCAGGTCGGCAGACTGACGTCGAGCAACGCATCGGGGTGGAACAGGCCTTCGGGCACGGTGCCGGTTTCCAGGAAGGCGGTCATTTTCTTGCTGAGGTCGGCGATAACGGCGGTGTCCATGGTTCACGCCCCGCCGCTCACGCCGGCGGCCTTGGCGGCCTCAAGGTTCTTGCCTATAACGGCCATGGTTGCGTTGAGCGCGTCAGTGGGGCTGAACTCGATCAGCTCGGTGCCCGCGAACATCAGCGGCAGGTGTCCCGGACGGCCGTAGTAGGCGTCACCGGCCTGGTAGACCTCGTCGTGATCGGGGTAGCGGAAGATCACGCGTCCGGCGACGACGACGCCCCAGTGCGGGCACTGGCAGCGGTTGTCGGGCAGGCCCTCGAACAGCGGGCCGGGGTCCATGTCGGCCTTGTGGGTTTCGTACCCGACGGTGTATCCGTCGAGTTCGACGTAACGGCCTTCGATGACAGGTTCGTCGATGGCGATGGGGGCGTCGGCCTTGCTGGTGCGGGGCATAGCGGGCTCCTTAGCGCTATAGCGGGACACCGCATAGGCGTCAGAGCCCCCCGCACGGTGTCAGGTCGGATCTGACACCGACCAGTGCACCGGCACAGCCGGGTCGTACACGCAGAACGTGCCGGTGCGCACCGAACGCGAGAGGTGTTCGCCGAGGTCGGGATCGGCCCGGCCGATGCGGCGGATCGCGTCGCGGATGCGGGTGGTCACCGCGGTCCGCGCGCGCTCGGCGGGGGAGCCCGTCCGCCGGGCCCGACCGCCTAGGCCGTAGGCGGCGTTCAGCGCGGTAAGCAAGGCGTCGCGTTCGGCGGCCAGCCGCGCGCTGCGTTCGGCGTCACCCATAGCGTCGGCGTCGTCGGCCTCGTGTTCGAGTTCCTGCAGGCGCCGCCGGTAGGCCGCTCGTGCGGTCGCATCCAGCACCTCACCGGTATCCGAGGGCAGGTGCAGCCCATCCTGGGAGGTCCCGCGGCGCTCGCCCAGGGAGGTGGCCAGGTCCAGCGCGGCGATCGACGTTCCCGGCCGGGCCAGCAGTCCCGCCAGGTCGCGCAGGCCCTTGCTGTCCCGCAACCGGAACTCGATGCCGCGGTGCCGGATGGTCCAGTAGTCGCCGTCGCGGCGAAAGACGTTGCCGTCGGCGAACTGCGGGTTCTCGGCTGGGATGCGCTGACGCAGCCGGGGCGCCCCGGCGGTGCCGGTGGGCTGGATGGCGGTGCCGGTGGGCTGGATGGCGGCGGCGAAATGCCGCGCGGCGGCCGTACGGTCGCCCATCGCGGTGGCCAACAGGCCCAGCGGGTAATGCACGGACCCCCGCATCGCGGCCCCGATCCCTTCCACCACGAACAACTCGGCGTAGGGCGACAGCTGCTCGTAGGCCCAGCTCGCCACCGGGTGTGGGCCGATGATGGCGATGAGCTCGGCGACCTGGGCCAGCAACGGCAGCCACTCGGAATCGCGGGCAGCTGCGGGCAGCTGCGGTGCCGTGGCGTCGAGTTGGGCCCGCGCGTCGTCGATGCGCCCGATTTGGGCGAGCAGCAAACCGCGGCTGACCTGCGGCCACACGCCGGCCAGGTCCATCGCCTCGAATTCCGCCAACATCGTCGTCAGGGACTGCTGATCGCCCAGCTCAGCGAGCAGGCACCAGCGTTGAGTCGCCACCAGCATGGCGGCGTTGGCGCTGGCGGCCTGTGCGCCCACCGCCGCAGCTTCGTCCAGCGCGGCGCGGCAGTCGTCGTAGCGGCCCGCCAGCAACGCCCGCATTCCCCGCCACAGGGGCACGTACCACAGGTAGAGCGGGTGACGCAGCGCCTGCGCGACGGTCCGGTACGCCAGTACCTCGGCGTCCGCGTCGGCGATCGCCCCGGTCTCCAGCATCGCCACCAGACGCAGCCGCCGGCCGAGCAGCTCCAACGCCGGATCGCGCAACCGGTGAGCCAGCGTGACGATCTCGGTGGCGTACTCATGACGCTGGCTGCAGTGATCGGGTCCGGCCATCGCGTCGCACAACGCGGCGAGCGAGACGGCCACCGCGCCGTCGTCACCAGCGCGGCGCGCTGCTTGCAGGGCCTCCTGGGCGAGGTCAAGCCGACGCTGGGGGCTTTCGAGCAGGGTCAGCGCGACCGACAGGCGTGCCGTGACCAAGGCGGCGAGCGCACCCTCGGCAGCGGGAAGAGCGGCCCGCGCCCGCTCCAGCAGGTCGATCTGGTCCCGCTCGAGTAACCCGACCTCGAACCCGACCGGTCCCGCGCCCAACCCCAGTGCCGCTCGAGCCAGTAGATCAGGCCGCGTTGCTCGGCCGGCCCAGTCGGCCGCCTCAAGCAGATCTGTGCGGCCGCGGGTCCGGTCGCCCGCCGCATACCGGGCCTCGCCGAGCGCCAGCTTCACCTGCGCCCGGTCCGCGTCTGGCGCGCCGGCCGATGCCAGGCTGGCGTCGGCGTGGGCATACCACCGCACTGCGTCTTCGAACGCGAAACGCCGCAGTGCCGCCTCGCCGGCCTGGCCGGCGAACTCGGCTGCGTCGCATGCCGACCCGGGGCCGGCGCGGAGCAGGTGATCGGCGACCTGGGCTGCCTCGACATCGCGGCCACGGTGTGCGAATACCGCCAGTACCGTTCCCGCTCGGTGATGCAGGAGCGTTCGCTGGTCGACGGTCAGGGCTTCGTAGACGGCGTCGCGGATCAGATCGTGCCGGAAACGGCCCTCGCCGGGCTCAGCGTCGCCGAACAGGCCGGCCGCGTGGGCTTCGCTCACCGCGATGCCGAGCTCGGATAGCGAGACCTCGGCGACCTCGGCGAGTACGTCGAGCCGGAACCGGGTACCGAGCACCGCCGCGGTGGGCAGCGCCCGGCGGGCCGATTCGGTCAAGCCGTCCACCCGGGCGCCCACCATCGCCCGGATCGACGCCGGTACGGCCTGGCTCAGGTCAGCAAGCTCAGGTTGGGACTCGATCAGCTCGCAGACCAGCAAGGGATGACCCAGGGTGCGAGCTGCGATGATGTGCACCGCCTTGGTCGGCGCCGCGGCGCCCCACGTCTGCGACAGCAACGCCGCGATGTCCGCTTCCTGGAACGGCCGGAGCCGGACAGTCTCAGCGAGCCGGTTCAGCGCGCCCCACACCTCACGCCGACCGATCCAGTCGTGCTCACCGTCGCGCGCGGTGGCCAGCACCAGGGTTGGGGTGGTCCGCAGCGACGGTGCCAGCTCGACGAGCAGCTGCAGCGAGGACGGGTCGGCGTCGTGCAGGTCATCGATCACCACGAGCAGCGGTTGCGACGTGGCGGCCAGCAGGCCGGCAAGGTCCAGCGACAACCGCCAGCGTGCGGTCTCCGGGTCACCGTGCGGCGGGACGGGCCGCTCACCCTTGGCAACCAATTCGGCGAGGTAGGGAGACTGCTGTACCGCCCGCGCTGCGGCGGCATCCGCACCGGCCAGTACGCGGACCACCCGCGACCAGGGACGCAGCGCACCCGCCGCCGTGCACCATGTCCACACCACGCGGAACCCATCGGCTCGCTGCGCGGCCTCTTCCGCCAGCCGGCTCTTGCCGATCCCCGCTTCCCCGGTGACCACCAATAACCTGCCGTGTGCGTGACGGGCAGCATCAAGCGCCGCACTGAGGTCGGCCATGACACCGGCCCGAGCGACGAAGGGCAGCCGCCTCATCGGCGCGGCCCGACCACCACTGGGGACGCCACGCGCGCCATTCTCCGCTGCTCGCCGCGCCCAAACCGCAGTCTGGATGCAGAACGCGGTAATCCGGGGCCCGGTGACCGCGTTCTGCATCCAGACTGCGGTGCGCGGCAGCAATTTGCCCGATCAGGCCTATTATCGGCCTGAGCACCAGTCCGACCGCGGCGCGGAGCGCGCCGAGCTGGTCGTCGAGATCCGCTCCAACGATGATGAGACGTACGACAAGATCGGCTTCTATGCCCAGGTCGGGGTGCGAGAGATGCTTATCGTGCACCTCGAAAGGCCGCTGGATCGAGTTGCTACGGGCTGTGGGCAGCCGGCTGCTGCCCGTCACCGCCGATGCTCACGGCGTGCTGCGTTCCGAAGTTCTCGGCGCCCAGTTCGCCACCGTCGACGGGCGGCTGAGGATCACCTGGCAGGACGGCACCGCCGACATCTGACGCCCTGCCGATGTTGATCCCCAAGGAAAACGGCGTTGCGGCTGCCCCATAGGCTGGACGCTATGAATGCACCTGTACTCACCGCGGTCGCGTGGCCCTATGCCAATGGGCCGCGGCACATCGGCCACGTCTCCGGTTTCGGTGTCCCGTCGGACATCTTTTCGCGCTACCAGCGAATGGCCGGCAACCGGGTGCTGATGATCTCGGGAACCGACGAGAACGGCACCCCGATCCAGGTGCAGGCCGACGCCGAGGGCGTCACGCCCCGCGAGCTCGCGGACAAGTACAACCGGCTGATCGTGGGGGACCTGCAGGGTCTGGGACTGTCCTACGACCTGTTCACCCGCACCACCACGGCCAACCACCACCGGGTGGTGCAAGAGGTCTTCCTCGCGCTGTACCGCAACGGATACATCCTCAGCAAGACGGCGCTGGGCGCGATCAGCCCGTCGACCGGGCGCACCCTGCCCGACCGGTACATCGAGGGCACCTGCCCGATCTGCGGCTTCGACGGCGCTCGCGGCGACCAGTGCGACAACTGCGGCAACCAGCTCGATCCCGCTGACTTGATCAATCCGCGGTCCCGGATCAACGGCGAGATCCCCGCGTTCGTCGAAACCGAGCACCTGTTCCTGGACCTGCCGGCGTTCACCGGCGCTCTGGGTACCTGGTTGGCCAATCGCACCGAGTGGCGGACCAATGTGCTCAAGTTCTCCCTGAATCTGCTCGACGACCTGCGTCCCCGCCCGATCACCCGCGATCTGGACTGGGGCGTGCGGGTTCCCCTGGACGGCTGGCGCGACGCGCCGATGAAGCGGTTCTACGTGTGGTTCGACGCGTGCATGGGCTACCTGTCGGCCTCGGTGGAATGGGCCCAGCGGGTCGGGCAGCCCGATGCGTGGCAGCAGTGGTGGTGCGACCCGGATGCGCGCTCCTACTACTTCATGGGCAAGGACAACATCACCTTCCACACGGTGATCTGGCCGGCCACCCTGCTCGGCCAGAACGGCGCAGGGGACCGGGGCGGCCAGCCCGGCGCTTTCGGCGTCCTGAACCTGCCTACGGAGATCGTCTCCAGCGAGTTCCTCACCATGAGCGGCTCGAAGTTCTCCACCTCCCGCGGCACCGTGATCTACGTCGGGGACTTCCTGCGCGAGTTCGGCCCCGACACGCTGCGCTACTTCATCTCGGTGGCCGGGCCGGAAACTCAGGACACCGATTTCACCTGGGAGGAGTTCGTCCGCCGGATCAACTTCGAGCTGGCCAACGAGTGGGGCAACCTGGTCAACCGGTCGATCTCGATGGCGCACCGCAATGTCGGCGCGGTGCCGCGGCCCTCGACGTTGCAGCGTGCTGATTCCGAATTGCTGGCCACCTCGCGGGCGGCCTTCGACACCGTCGGGGACCTACTGGAGCGCAACCGGGTCAAGGCCGCGATCAGCGAGGCCATGCGAGTGGTCGGCGCGGCGAACAAGTACCTGTCCGAACAGGAACCCTGGAAGTGCGCCGACGACCCGGCACGCCGCGACACCATCCTGCACACCGCGCTGCAGGTCGTCTCCGATGCCAACACGCTGCTCACACCGTTCCTGCCGCACGCGGCCCAGCAGGTACACGAGCAGCTCGGCGGCACCGGGGTGTGGTCGGCCACGCCGGAAATCCAGGAGGTCTCCGAACTCGTCGAAGGCACCGGACCGGACTACCCGGTGCTGACCGGGGACTACGCCGCTGAGCAGGCCTGCTGGGCCAGCGTGCCGATCGAGATCGGCCGCCCCCTGGCCAAACCCACCCCCCTGTTCGCCAAACTCGACCCCGCCCTGGCGCAAACCGGCCCCTCCTGGGCCCCCATCGCACCCTGAGCCCCCGTGCCCTACCGCATTGAGCGGTGTTGGGCTTGAGGAGTCGACGTGACGGAGTTGCCGCCGCCGCCGGCGCCGTTGGCCGTCACGGTGGTTGATGCGCATACGCATTTGGACGCCTGC
This sequence comes from Pseudonocardiaceae bacterium, assembly GCA_035606945.1. Taxonomy (GTDB): domain Bacteria; phylum Actinomycetota; class Actinomycetes; order Mycobacteriales; family Pseudonocardiaceae. The sequence continues at coordinate 11,633 of DATNDR010000135.1, read as the reverse complement.
GGTGCCACTGATCCGGCCGGGGTTCGGGCGGTGCTGGATCGCGCCGCGGCGGTAGGGGTCGCCGCGGCGGTGACGGTGGCAGACGACATGGCCTCGGCGCGGTGGGTGGTGCAGGCGGCCAGTTGGGATGATCGGGTCTTCGCCGCGGTCGCGCTGCACCCCACCCGCACCGCGACGATGACCGACGACGACCGCGCCGAACTGGAGCGGCTGGTGACGGCGCCGCGTGTGGTCGCGGTGGGGGAGACCGGCCTGGACTACTACTGGACTCGATTCGATCCAAGCTGCTCGCCGCACCAGGCCCAGCAGGAGGCTTACCGCTGGCACATCGACCTGGCCAAACGGATGGGCAAGCCGCTGATGATCCACGATAGGGACGCCCACGCCGACGTGCTGGCGGTGCTCGAGCAGGAGGGGCCGCCGCCGACGGTGGTATTCCACTGCTTCTCCGGGGATGCGGCCATGGCCCGGGCCTGTGTGGAGGCCGGGTACGTCCTGTCGTTCTCCGGCACCGTGACCTTCCGCAATGCCCGCGCGCTGCGCGAAGCGGCCGTACTGGTGCCCGATGGGCAGCTGCTGGTGGAGACCGACGCCCCGTTCCTCACCCCGCATCCGCACCGCGGGAAGGCCAACGAACCGGCCAACCTGCCCTACACCGTCCGCGATCTCGCCGCACTGCGCGGACAGGACGAGGCCGAGCTGGCGGCGTCGAGCTCTGCGACCGCTCAACGGGTTTTCGGTTTCAGCGCCACCGATACCGTTGGCCGCTTCTGAGTGACTTCTCGGCAACACGTCTTGACGAGGTGTTTGCACGCTATGCAATCAACCGTTAGCGTTCCGTCACTGCTAGCCGGGATGGGGTAGTTCTCGGCACGAGACCAGCTTTTATGGCCGGCTCAGCCGGCCGATGGCTCTCGTGCTTCCCCTGCCCGGACCTGCGACGACTGGACATAGGTGACCACTCGCACGTTCGTTCGGGGCGCCCTGGTTGCTCTTGGCCTGGGCCTACCAGCCGGTACTGCTGCAGCGCTCGCCATGGGAAAGACCGTCACCATCACGGTGGACGATGAGCAGCGGACCATCCATACGTTCGCTTCGTCGGTTGCGGGAGCGCTGCACTCGGCGGGATTGCAGGTGGGGGATCAGGATGCGCTGGCCCCGACCGCCAGTAGCGGCATCGAGGACGGCAGCCGGATCGTGCTCGCCCGCGGCCGACCTTTGGCGCTGACCGTCGACGGGACCCAACACGAGATCTGGACCACCGCGCTGACCGTCGACACCGCACTGCAGCAGGTGGGCATGCCGCACTCCAGCGACATGGAGCTGTCGGCCAACCCCGCCAAGCGGATCCCGTTGGAGGGCATGGCCCTGGTGGTCCGCAACACCAAGCCGATCACCCTGCTCGACGGCGGCCAACCGCCGAAGGAGATCCAGTCCAGCGCGCTGTCGGTCGGTGACCTGCTCACCCAGCAAGGGGTGCCGCTGCATGACCAGGACACCGTCACGCCGGGACGCACCTCGCCCGTGCTTCCCGGAATGACCGTGCAGGTCACCCGGGTACGCAGCGAGCAACGCACCGAGCGGCGGCTGGTCGACCCGCCCGTCAAGAAGATCAGAGATCCCGCGCTACCGGCCGGCAGCGTGATCGTCGAGGACCCCGGCGCGCCCGGCGAGCAGATCGTCACCTACCTCGTCACCCTGGCCAACGGCAAGGAAACCGATCGCCAGCAGGTGTCGGTTCAGGAGGTCACCCCGGCGCGGGCGGCCCGGATGCGGATCGGCGCGACGAAGCGCTCTGCGAAGAGCTTCCCGGTCGCTGACGGTTCGGTGTGGGATCGGCTGGCTCGCTGCGAATCCGGCGGTAACTGGGCCGCCAACACAGGCAACGGCTACTACGGTGGGCTGCAGTTCGACAAGAGCACCTGGAGCGCCAACGGCGGCACTCAATACGCCCCCTACCCGAATCAGGCCAGCCGCGAGGAGCAGATCGCGGTAGCCCAGCGGGTCCGCAACTCCCGTGGCAGCTACCACGCCTGGCCCACCTGCTCGTCCCGGCTAGGCCTCGACGACTGATTTGGCGAAGTCACATTGGGTGGTAAGACCGCGGAGTGAGCCACGAGGTGGACGGCACCGCCCCGGCTGGTCCCGCGCTGCTGGGCGCGGCTGAGCTGCGCGGGATCGCCGCTCGCCTTGGGCTGCACCCGACCAAGCGGCTGGGGCAGAACTTCGTGCACGACGCGAATACCGTGCGCCGGATCGTCGCGGCGGCTGGGCTGGCGGCTGACGACGTCGTGCTGGAGGTCGGCCCTGGGTTGGGGTCGCTCACCGTGGCCTTGCTCGGCGCGGTCGAGGCGGTGCTGGCTGTGGAGGTGGATCCGCTGCTGGCCGGGGAGCTGCCCGCCACGGTGGCCGACCGCGCCCCGGACCGTGCCGGGGCGCTGCGGGTATACCACGCCGACGCGCTGCGGGTAGGGCGCTCGGAGTTGATCGAGGCGGCCGGTGGCCGGGAACCGACGGCGCTGGTTGCAAACCTGCCCTACAACGTGGGTGTTCCGGTCCTGCTGCACCTGCTGGCCGAGCTGCCGAACCTGCGCCGCGGGCTGGTGATGGTGCAGGCCGAGGTGGCCGACCGGCTGGCCGCGCCACCGGGCACCCGCAGCTACGGCGTTCCCAGCGCCAAGGCGGCCTGGTTCGCCGAGGTCCGCCGCGCCGGCCAGGTCCCCCGCGCGGTGTTCTGGCCGGTGCCGCACGTGGACTCCGGCTTGGTGGCGCTGACGACTCGGCCCGCCCCGTCCACAGTTCCCAGACAGCAGGTTTTCGCGGTGGTCGACGCCGCCTTCGGGCAGCGCCGCAAAACGCTGCGGGCCGCCCTGGCGGGGTGGGCGGGTTCGGCCGTCGCCGCCGAGCGGATACTGCGTGCTGCCGGGGTGGACCCGGGCCTGCGTGCCGAGCAGCTGGCGATCTGCGATTTCGCCCGGGTCGCCCGCGAGTGGCGATGAGGGCTACCGCTCGCATGGCCACTCACGGCGCCGTTGGCCCGTACCCTGGTGGGGTGCTTGCCGTTGTGCCGCAACCGGTGACCGTGCGCGTGCCCGCCAAGGTCAATCTGCACCTGGCCGTGGGCAACCTGCGCGGGGACGGCTACCACGAACTGGTCACGGTGTTCCAAGCCTTGTCCATGATCGACGAGGTGACCGTCGCGGCCACCGACGAACCGGGTGTTCAGGTCTACGGCGAGGGTGCCGCGACGGTCCCGACCGACCAACGCAACCTCGCGTGGCGCGCGGTGCTGCTACTCGCCGAGCACGCCGGGCGCGAGCCTGCGGTCCGGGTCGTGCTGCGCAAAGCCATCCCAGTGGCCGGCGGGATGGCCGGTGGTAGCGCCGACGCGGCGGGCACCTTGATGGCGCTGGCCGGGCTGTGGCGCCTGGATCTCAGCCGGGAGGAGCTCGCCGGGCTGGCCGTCAAATTGGGCAGCGATGTGCCGTTCGGGTTGTGCGGGGGCACTGCGCTGGGCACCAGCCGGGGAGAATCGCTGGTGCCGGTGCTGGCTCGGCACGCCTTCCACTGGGTGATCGCCTTGGACCACCGCGGCCTGGCCACTGCGGACGTCTACCGGGAGCTGGACCGGCTGCGGGCACACAGTTCTCCGCCGCAGCGGCTCGGCGACGCCGAGCCGCTCCTGGAGGCGTTGGCCTCCGGGGACCCGCGACGTCTCGCGTCGCTACTCGGCAACGATCTGCAGGCGGCCGCGGTGTCGTTACGCCCGACCCTGCGCCGCACCCTACGGGCCGGGGTGGACGCCGGAGCGCTGGCCGGCATCGTCTCGGGCTCCGGGCCCACCTGCGCCTTTCTGTGCACCGGCGCCGACGCCGCGGTCCGGGTTGCCGCCGAGCTGGCCGGGGCCGGCGTGTGCCGGACCGTTCGGGTCGCCAGCGGGCCGGTGCCCGGTGCCCGGATCGTGGAGGATTCGCGCCCGGTGCCGCCCCCCGAGCCGCTCACCCGCGCCTGATGGCCAACCTGGTCAACGTGGAGGCGGTGTCGAAGTCCTACGGAGTCCGCCCGCTGCTCTCAGAGGTCTCGCTCGGCGTCGACGAAGGCGACCGGATCGGTGTCGTGGGGCTCAACGGTGGCGGTAAGACCACCCTGCTGGAACTGCTCGCCGGACTGGAGCCGCCGGACTCGGGTCGGGTGAGCCAGACCAGGGGACTGCGCGCGGCGGTGCTCACCCAGCGCACCGAACTACCCGAGCTGGCCACAGTGGGCGACGCGGTGCTGGCGCCTTTGCGGGTCAGCGCTGAGCACGAGTGGGCGGCCGATCCCCGGGTGCGGTCAGTGCTCGACGGGTTGGGTATCCCGGCACTCGGGTTGGACCGACCGGTTGCCGGGCTGTCCGGCGGTGAGCGCCGCCGGGTCGCGCTGGCCGCCGCGCTGGTGGGTGAGCTGGACCTGCTGATCCTCGACGAGCCGACCAACCACCTCGACGTCGAAGGCGTGCGATGGCTGGCCGAGCACCTGCTGGCGCGGCGTTGCGCGGTGGTGGTGGTGACCCACGACCGGTGGTTCCTGGACACCGTGTGCACCCGCACCTGGGAGGTCGTCGACGGCCGGGTGGACGGCTACGACGGTGGCTACGCCGACTGGGTCTACGCCCGCGCCGAGCGGCTGCGGCTGGCCACCGTGACCGAGCAGCGGCGACGCAACCTGGCCCGCAAGGAACTCGCCTGGCTGCGCCGGGGGCCACCCGCGCGCAGCTCCAAACCGCGCTACCGCATCGAGGCCGCCGAGGCGCTGATCGCCGACGAGCCTGCGCCGCGGGATACCGTCGAGCTGCGGGCCTTCGCGCGCCGCCGGCTGGGCCGCACCGTACTGGAACTCGAGGACGTCACGGTCACCGTGAGCGGTGGCGATTCTCGACCCTGCAAGCAGGTCTTCGGTCGCCGATTGCTCGACGCCGAGACCTGGCGGGTGGGCCCCGGCGAGCGGATCGGGCTGGTCGGGGTCAACGGATCGGGCAAGACGACGCTGTTGCGGCTGCTCGCGGGGGAGCTGGCGCCGGAGTCGGGCCGCCGGGTGCAGGGTCAGACCGTCCGGCTGGCGCACCTGCGCCAGGAACTGGATGACCTCCCGGAATCGGTGCGGGTCCTGGAAGCGGTGGAGGAGGTCGCCCGACGGGTCCAGCTCGGTCGCCACGAGCTGTCCGCTTCGCAGCTGGCTGAGCGACTCGGGTTCCCGGCATCCCGGCAGTGGACGCCGGTAGCGGATCTGTCCGGCGGGGAGCGGCGCCGGCTGCAGCTGACCCGGTTGCTGATGGCCGAGCCGAACGTGTTGCTGCTCGATGAGCCCACCAACGATCTGGATATCGACACGCTCCAGCAGCTGGAGGACCTGCTGGACGGTTGGCCGGGCTCTCTGGTCGTCGTCTCACACGACCGCTACCTCGTCGAACGGATCTGCGACACGGTGGTGGCGTTGCTCGGTGACGGTCGGATCACGCACCTGCCGGGCGGCATCGACGAGTACCTGACCAGGTACCGGCCCGCGCCGGCGCAGGTTGCGGCGTTACCGGCGGCTACCGGGTCAAGTCAGGCTGGCCAGCTGCGGGCGGCTCGCAAGGAGCTGGCCCGGCTGGAGCGCCAGCTCGAGCGGTTAGCCGGCCGGGAAGCCGACCTGCAGCAGCAGATCGTCCAGCGGGCTGCTGATCCCGCTGCGTTCCGGGAGCTCGACAGCGAGCTTCGGGCAGTCCTTGCCGCGAAAGATGATCTCGAGACCCGCTGGCTGGAGATCGCCGAAGCCACCGGTTGACATGCGAGTTCACCTACCACAGCCGTAAGGTGATCGCTGTGAGTGCCTTTCTCGATACCCTGCTGGCCCACTGCGCGCCCGACTCACCGACTCGCTCGGACCGGGGTATCACCACCGGTGAACCAGCTGCGCCGCGCCGTACTCCGTGGACCGAGGTGCACCAGCAGGCACTGCGCGCCGCCGGATTCCTGATCGGCAGAGCCGCGCCCGGCCTCCAGCCCGGTGACGCGGTCGCCGTGCTCGCCGGCGATCCCGCGCTGATCGCACCTGCGGTGCAGGGTGTCTGGCTGGCCGGCGGCAGCGTCACCATGCTGCATCAACCCACCCCGCGGGTCGATCTGGCGAGTTGGGCCGCCGACACCGTCCGGGCGCTCGGAATGATCAACGCCAAGCTGGTGCTGCTCGGCCCGCCGTTCGACCGGCTCGCCCCGCTGCTGGATCAGCGCGGGATCAGCTACCTGATGCTCGCCGATCTCGATAACCCGGCCGTTCGGGCGCTGAGCGCAGCGGTGCCGGTCGACGAGGACGACACCGCATTGCTGCAGCTCACCTCCGGCTCGAGCGCGGAACCCAAGGCCGTCCGGATCACCCACGGCAATCTCTACGCCAACATGACCGCGATGGTGCAGGCGGTGGCGCTGGACCCGGCGCACGACGTGATGGTGTCCTGGCTGCCGCTGTTCCACGACATGGGCATGGTCGGCTTTCTCACGCTGCCGATGGCGCTGGGGTTGGAGCTGGTCAAGGTCACCCCGACGGATTTCATCTCCCACCCGCTGCTGTGGGCGGACCTGATCAGCCGCCACCGCGGCACGATCACCGCGGCGCCGAACTTCGGCTATGCGCTGCTGGGCCGCCGGCTGGCCAATACTGATGAGCGCTTCGACCTGTCCAGCCTGCGCTTCGCCCTCAACGGTGCCGAACCCATCGAACCCGCCTCGGTGCGCGCCTTCACCACCGCCGGAGCACGATTCGGGCTACCGGAAACCTGCATGGTGTGCGCCTACGGGATGGCCGAGGCCACCCTCGGGGTCTCGTTCGCCCCGTACGGGGTAGGCATGCAGGTGGATTCTGTGGATGCCGACGCGCTGGAGACCCAGCGCCGGGCTGTGGTGGCCGACCCCTCCGGGTCACAGGCGCGCGCTTTTCCCCGGCTGGGACCGCCGCTACCCGGGATACAGGTGCAGGTCGTCGACGACGACGGTCACCCGGTGGGGGAGCGCGTCGTCGGCCGGCTCCAGGTGCGCGGCAGTTCGGTGACCCGCGAATACCTGACCACCGCCGGACCGCGCGCAACCCAGGACGCCGACGGGTGGCTGGACACCGGCGACGAGGGCTATCTCGCCGAGGGCGACGTGGTGGTCTGCGGGCGGCGCAAAGACGTCATCGTCATGGGCGGGCGCAATATCTATCCCATCGACATCGAACGCGCCGCCGGACGGGTCGAGGGTGTCCGGCCCGGCAATGTGGCGGCCGTGCGCCTCGACGCCGGCACGCGGCGGGAATCCTTCGCGGTGGCCGTCGAATCCGCGCGGGCCGGAGACGCCGAGGCCGAACGCATCCTGCGCAAGGAGGTCGCCGCGCGGGTGGTCGACGCGGTAGGCCTGCGCCCAGGCGCCGTCGTGGTGCTGCCCCCAGCGACGCTCCCCAAAACGCCCTCCGGCAAGCTGCAACGCGCCGCCCTCCGCGCCCGCATCACCCAGCACCTGCCCTAACCCCCGCCCCGACCCCCCCGCGTGTCGCGCCCTGGTGCTCGGTGTGTCGCCCCCTGGTGCTCGGGTCAGTGCAGCTGGTTCTGCGTAGCAGCCAGCCCTTGGGCAAGTAGTTGCTCGACGGCGTCGGCACAGCGGTCCACCAGCAGATCTAGTTCCCGGCGCTGGACGACAGAAAAGTCGCGCAGCACGTAATCGGCCGGATCCATCCGCCCCGGGGGCCGGCCGATTCCGAACCGCACCCGCAGGTATTCCTTACTACCCAGGCACGCCGAGACCGACCGCAGACCGTTGTGCCCACCCTCGCCGCCGCCGCGTTTGAGCCTGAGCACCCCGTACTCGAGGTCGAGATCGTCATGCACGACCACCACGTCGGTCGGCGGAATCTTGAAATAACGCGCGGTGGCAGCGACCGCCGGGCCGGAGATGTTCATGAACGACCTCGGTTTGGCCAAAACGACGCGCCGCCCAGCCAACCGCGCTTCGAGCACGTCAGCTCCGATCTTATGCGCGGTGAAACGGCCGCCCACCCGGCGCGCCAACTCGTCGACCACCATGAACCCAGCGTTGTGCCGGTTGCCGGCATAACCGGGGCCCGGATTGCCCAGACCCACGATCACCGCGATATCGCCGGCGACCCCGTTGGTGATACCCGCAGCGGTCACAGCCGCATCGAGGGTCTGCCTCAGGACAGCTCGGCGGAAGGCCCGGTACCAGATGCTGCCTCTTCCTCCTCCGCGCCCTCAGTATCAAGGTCTTCACCGCTGGGCGCGGCGACGACGTTGATGATGAGCTGGTCCGGATCGGTGCGCAGGGTCACGCCAGGCGGCAGCGCGATGTCGGAGGCCGATATCCGGGTGCCGACCTCGGCATCCTGCACGGATACCTCGATCTCGTCGGGGATCGCCAGCGCGTCGGCCTCCACCTGGAGATTCGTCAACTCCTGGGTGACCAGCGTGCCCGGGGCTGCGTCGCCGGTGACAACGACACGGACGTCCACCACGACCTTCTCCCCGCGCCGGACGATGAGCAGATCGACGTGCTCGATGTAGCGGCGGATCGGGTGCACGGTGACGGTCTTGGTCAGCGCGAGCTGCGGTGCTCCGCCCAGATCCAGGTGGAGCACGGCATTGCTGCCCTGCTCACGCACGACCCGGGCGAATTCCAATGCGGGCAGTGCAAGATGCTGCGGATCGCTGCCGTGCCCGTAGAGCACCGCGGGAATCTTGCCGGCGCGCCGGGTGCGACGGGCGGCACCCTTGCCGAACTCGGTGCGCTGCTCGGCAGCGAGGCGGACCTCGGACACGATGGGCTCCATTCAACAAGTGCGGGACGCGCACGCCCGGTGGGCGCGACGCCGGTTCGGCGGGGCATGCGGCGGTGAGTGATGCCCGCGCTTCGCGATCGGGCACGGGCGCGCTGAACGCGACACCGCCGCGTCGATCACGAAGAGCGCTGAGCTCTCCCTCGCCGAGGCAACCCATCAAGTGTAAGCAGTCCGGTCTACCGGTTGGGCAGGAGGGCTCGACACACCGGGCAGCGGGGCGCGACACGCGGGGAAAAAAGCGAGCTTAGGCGTTACCGTCGAAGAGGCTGGTCACTGAGCCGTCGTCGAAGACCTCGTGGATCGCGCGAGCCAGCAGTGGGGCGATCGACAGCACCGTCATGCCCGGGAAACGCTTGTCGTCCGGGATGGGCAGCGTGTTGGTGAGGATGACTTCCCGGGCGCCACACCTGGACAGCCGCTGGGTCGCCGGGTCGGACAGCACCCCGTGAGTGGCCGCGATGACCACGTCGGCGGCCCCGGCATCGTGTAACGCCGCTACGGTGCTGGTCACCGTCCCACCGGTGTCGATCATGTCGTCGATCACCACGCACAGCCGGCCGTCGATGTCGCCGACCACCCGGTTGGCCACCGCCTCGTTGGGCCTGGTCGGGTCGCGGGTCTTGTGGATGAACGCCAGCGGGGTACCGCCAAGCGTGTCGGCCCAGCGCTCGGCCAGCCGCACCCGGCCGGAGTCGGGCGACACGACGACCAGCTCCCGGTCGGCGTAGGTCTGCTTGATGTGGTTGGCCAGCACCGGCAGCGCGAACAGATGGTCCACCGGGCCGTCGAAGAAGCCCTGGACCTGCGAGGTGTGCAGGTCCACCGTCATGATCCGGTTTGCGCCGGCGACCCTGAACATGTCGGCGATCAGCCGAGCGGAGATGGGCTCGCGCCCGCGGTGCTTCTTGTCCTGGCGGCTGTATCCCCAGAACGGCATCACAGCGGTGATCCGCTTGGCCGACGCGCGCTTGAGCGCATCCACCATGATCAGCTGCTCCATGATGGCGTCGTTGATCGGGGCGGTGTGGGCCTGCATGACAAAGGCGTCGCAGCCGCGGACCGACTCCTCGAACCGCACGAAGATCTCACCATTGGCGAAGGAGTAGGCCGACTGCGGGGTGACGGCGACGTCGAGGTGCTTGGCCACCTCGTCGACCAACTCCGGGTGGTAACGCCCGGAGAGCAGCATGAGGCTCTTCTTCGGGATCGCTGTCATGGTGGAAAAACTCATGATCACTCCTGCCGCGTGGTGTCGCCGCCGGCCTGCTGTGCTGCTTGCGCCGCCGGGGTACCCGGGCGGCGCCGGCTCACCCAGCCTTCGATGTTTCGTTGCCGGCCGCGGGCCACCGCCAGCGCGCCCGGCGGCACATCCTGCGTGATGACCGAGCCGGCCGCGGTGTAGGCGCCGTCGCCGATGGTCACGGGCGCGACGAACATATTGTCGGCCCCGGTCCGGGCGTGCGCGCCCACCGCGGTCCGGTGCTTGGCCACGCCGTCGTAGTTGACGAACACGGTCGCCGCGCCGATATTGCTGCCCTCGCCGATCGTCGCGTCCCCGACATAGCTCAGGTGGGGCACCTTCGCGCCAGGGCCCAACTCGGCGTTCTTGGTCTCGACGAAGGTGCCGACCTTGGCCCGCTCGCCGACGCGGCTGCCGGGCCGTAGGTAGGCGAACGGGCCGACCTGGGCGCCCTCGGCGACGACCGCGCCGACGGCGTGAGTGCGCACCACAGTGGCCTTCGCGCCGATGGTGCAGCCCGACAGCGTCGAATCCGGGCCGATCACGGCACCCGGGCCGACCGCGGTGCCCGCGTGCAGCTGCACCCCGGGATGCAGCAGTACGTCGGGGGAGAGCTGGACGTCGGCGTCCAGCCACACCGACGCCGGGTCGACGATGGTGACCCCGGCTCGCATCCAGTGCTCCAGCAACCGGCGGTTGAGCTCCGCGCCCACCGCGGCCAGCTGCACCCGGTCGTTCACCCCGGCGACCAGCCACGGGTCGGTGCACGGGTGCGCACCGACCGGCAGGCCCTTGTCGTGGACCAGGCCCAGCACGTCAGTGAGGTACAGCTCGCCCTGGCTGTTGGATGGGCGCAGCCGGCTCAGCGCGTCGCGCAGCACGGTGGCGTCGAAGGCGAACACCCCAGAATTGATCTCACGGATGGCGAGTTGCGCCGTGGTGGCGTCCCGGTGCTCGACGATGCCGAGCACCGCGCCGGAGTCCGCTCGCAGGACCCGGCCATACCCGGTGGGATCTTCAACCAGCGCGGACAGGACGGTGACCGCGTGGCCGGCGTGGTGATGCTCGGCGAGCAACTCGGCCAGCGTGGCGGTGTCCAGCAGCGGCACGTCGCCGTAGCTGACCAGCACGGTCCCGGATAGTTCAGCCGGCAGGACGTCCAATGCGGTGCGGACTGCGTGACCGGTGCCGTGCTGCTCGGCCTGCACCGCGGCGCGCACGTCGCGCCCCAGGGCGGCCGCAACCGTGCGCAGGTGGCCGTCGACGGCGTCCCGACCGTGACCGATGACCACGACGAGGTGCTCGGGGTCCAGCCCAGCGGCGGCTCGAACAGCGTGTTCCATCAGGGTCCGGCCGGCCAGCGGGTGCAGCACCTTGGGGATCGCCGAGTGCATCCGGGTGCCTTCACCGGCGGCCAGCACGATCGCTGTCGTGAGGCTCCCGCTTGGGAGCATCGCCAGGTGTCCTTCCCTCATGTGGTGCAGCGGTACAGGCCGGATCCTACGGGGACGCGCAGCACGGCGGGCCGACGCCGTGGCAATTCGTTGTT
>DATNDR010000090.1:0-16989 GCA_035606945.1 Pseudonocardiaceae bacterium | reverse complement strand
CAAAAACGATGTCATCGACGCCGTCACACCTCGGCCTGGTGGCAGTCAGGATTTTCGAGCATGGCCCTCAGACACTTGACCGTCTCTGCAGGTGATTTGGCGAGTATACATACTCGGTCCATGGCCATCCGGTAGCGCTGTACGTCCTCGGCTTTGTCGACATATAGCGCGCCGGTCAGCTGTTCCAGGCAGACGATGTCCGGCAGGTCGGGTTCCGTGAAGCGGAGGATCGTGAACGGGCTACCCACGGCCACATACTCACGAGAATAACGTGGCAGCAGCTGCAACTTGATATGGGGCGACTCGGCCATAGTGAGCAGATGCTGGATCTGGTCGCGCAGTACCTCACGCGGTTCAAGCCGCCACAACGCAGCCTGGTCGATCACGGCCCACAATTGGGGCGCAGTAGGGTGAGTGAGGACTTCCTGACGGGTCATCAGCAGGGCGACCCGTCGTTCGATATCGTCGGCCGATTCGCTCGAATGGCAGAATCGGAGCACGGCTTGGGCGAGTTCGCGGGTTTGCAGCAGGCCGGGCACCAGTTGGGGTTGATAGGTGCGGATCACTGAACTTGCCTGCTCCAGGCCGAGATAGCTCTCGAATCTGCTGGGCAGGATGTCGCTGTACTGCTGCCACCAATCGGGAGCGCTGGCCCGTTGAGCAAGTGCCAGCAAGTTCCCGCGCTGCTCTTGATCGGTAATACCGTAGAGGGTCAGCAGTTCGGCCACGTCGCGCTCTTTGAACCCGACCCGCCCGTGCTCCATGCGGCTGATCTTGGCGTGAGACGCTCGGATCGCGTAGCCCGCCGCGTCAGCGGTGACTCCACTCAGTTCCCGCAGGTGGCGCAGTTGGGTACCCAACAGGATGCGCAGCACGGTAGGCCCCTGCGGTCCCCCCGCAGCCTGGCTGCTCAGCGGCTGGTGACTCGGTCGAGGTGCGCCCACGGGATTCCTTGTACGGAAAATGCAACGGATGAATAGCCACCACAGACCGCCAACAAGACATCGGAACGCGCAGTGCGGGCCGGCGTCTGCGGATCGCGGCGCAGCCGCGGTCGGTCCCCCGCATGCCCCGCTAGTACTCCATAGTGACGCTACGCACACTCGCACCTCTGGGGCCGGTGCGCAACCAAACGCACGTGCCTATGCATATCCCTCTGCACGAACCGGGATGAGCCTCAGGGCGGCAATCAGATAATCGGGTGGAAACGTGCAACATAGACACCCGCTTCTGTAACTCACCGTCACGACGTGCGCGCAGATATCCCTCTTGCGGGTGGCAGACGCAACGAGAGACCCCGTGGTCTACCGCCATCTAGGTACTTCAAGGCGTTGACCTTTCATGCATCCGGGCAGGTGGTCATCAGGCTCCTTTCTGATCGCCACCGGACGCGCCGGATCACCCCGCTGGGGGCGATGGCGGAGGCGACGCCCCATCCGCCTCGGCCGGTAAGCCTGGTCAACCGAGCTGGCCGGGGATCGCTCCGTTGGGGAATTCCGTCGAGTGGATGTCGAGGTAGAACCCTTGGCTTCCGTTTACATGAACACAGCCCGAGGCGGTGTTTTCTGCCCCGGGGAAGTGCTTCGGGGAAGTGCTTATCGGTGACGCGCGGCCCCGGGGCGCGGCGTACAAACGAAGGCCGGTCACCGCACCGCCAAGTTTGTGCCACGCGTCGACCGAGCCGGCCTGCGCCATCCAACACGCCACCGACCGAAGCGGCATATGCAGTGTGCGGGCTGGCGCGCTACCGGAGGCGGAGTGGCCGTGAGGCATTCGACGTCAACAAAGCCAGCGCGAGCGCGCCGGAGACGATGAACAGCGCTCGGAGGATTCCCGTGCTTTGCGCCATGAGGCCGATGAGCGGCGGGCCGGCTAGAAACGCGGTGTAGCCGATCGAGCTGACGACCGATACCCGCGCCGCAGCCGATTGCGGGTCGTCAGCGGCCGCAGTCATTCCGATCGGGAATCCCAGCGAAGTCCCCAGTCCCCACAGCGCAGCTCCAGCGAGCGCCACAACGGTGCTGCCGCTCAGCAGGACCAGAAGCAGGCCGATCAAAGCGGTTAGCGCGCTCATTCGCACTACAGTGACGCGACGAAACCGATCCAGCGCCGCGCTTCCGAACAGCCGCCCGACAGTCATCGCCGAGACGAACAGGCCGAAGCCGATCGCACCGAGGGCCTCACTGGTGCCGTAGCCATCAACCATCGCCACGGCGAGCCAGTCGTTCGCCGATCCCTCCATGAATGCGAACCCGAGCACCAGCAACCCAATGAGCAGCGTCCGTGGCTCGCGCCACGCCGCGAGCGCTCCGCTAAGAGCCTGCTGCACCGCGTTGAAGCACCCGGGCAGGAAATAGTGGACCGCGATGGCGATCGAGACCGGCATCAGCGCCGCGACGAACAGGACTTGCACGGCCAGCGGCACCCGGGCGGCCGCGGACGCCGCTCCCAGGCCGGCGCCCGCCACGGTGCCTAGGCTGAACGCGGCGTGCAGGCGCGGCATCAGGGATCGGCCAAGCCGCCGCTCCACATCAGCGCCCTCCACGTTCATCGCCACGTCCCAGACCCCTACTCCCAATCCCATGAGCACGAAGCCGACCACCGCCGGACGAACAAGCCCAAGCCACAGCCCAGCGGCCAGCATGACCAGTCCAGTCGTCACCGCGAGAGATGCACTCAGTACGGTTCGGGCCGGCCCGAACCGCTGCACGATCGGCCCAGAAAGCGGCAACCCCATGATGGAACCGCCGGACAGGCATAACAGCAGCAGCCCGAGCTGGGCCGAGGATAGGTCGAGCGCGTCGCGGACAGCGGGAACGCGGGACGCAAACGAGGCAAACCCCGTGCCGCTCACCAGGAAAGATATGGCCACCGCCCGGCGGGCACGCACAACACCGCTCACGGGCACCACGCTGGTAAGGCGCAAGCTCTCATCCCCACCGAATTCCAGGGGTATTTGTTTCGTGCTGACCCACCGCGGCAAGTAGACCCGCCGGCAGCGCGGTGGCACAGGCTCCGACGCGCGCGGACTCGCTCGATCGTGGTCGTCGCGGCGCTTTTACCGCGCACTTTCCTGAGGCTGCTCAGTGGTGAGCATGTCGAGCGTCACCACGACTCCCACCAAGTAGTTGCGCAACGGCCCGCAGTGGGGAACGTCACCGGCATCTATCGCGGCCACCACGTCGCGCAGTGCCTGCGCTGCTCGCGATACGGCGCCTATTCCCCGCTTGACGGCGTCCGACCCCCGCTGGTCACTCGTCACCCGCCTAGCCTAGGGCCGCCCCAGCACACTCCAGCAAGCCCCGGTACGCCGACGCCACCGCGGGTGGCTCGGGCAGTGTCAAAACGGGCACGGCTCGTCCGGTATTGGCCGGCAATCCCTCCGGTCACTCACGCCAATGTGCCGGGAGGACGCACGCCCCGCCACGGGCGAGGCGTCCCCTGGGATCGCTGGTGCGATGCCGTTGGACGACGGGCGGCGCGTTTCCGGCGTACCCCGTCCATGTCCAGTGCGCGAGCCTGACCCACCAGGTCTTCCAGATCCTCCAGCGGCAGCGCACCCGACCTGGCATAGATCACGAAGCCTTCTTTCATGATCATCAAGGTGGGCAGGGACATGACCCGGAACATGGCGGCGAGCTGGCTGTGCGCCTGCGCGTCGACCTTGCCGAACACCGCGTCGGGGTGATGTTGCGATGCCTTTTCGAAAACTGGTTCGAACGTGCGGCACAGCCGGCACCGCGGTCCCCAGAAGTCGACCAGCGCCAATTTGGCGCCACCCACGACGTCGGAAAAGCTCTCCTTGGTCAGCTCAATCGTCGCCATCCGACCTCCGCTCGGCCCTTCGATGTTATCGGGGAGCCCGGTTCGGTGATCGTCAGATGTCATACTTTCGGTCGTGCGCGAACTGCGAACGTTACCCAAAGCGCATCTGCACCTGCATCTCACCGGCTCGGCGCGACGCACAACGATACGCGAGCTTGCCGACCGATACGGTATCAGTCTGCCCCCTGCGCTGGTTAACGACGACCCGGACCAGGGGCTGCACGAAGGCCACCGCAACTGGTCGGATTTCCAGAGCCAGTACCATGCGGCGCGACAAACCATTCGGTCTGCGGATGACGTGCGCAGGATCATCCGCGAGGCCGCCGAAGACGATGCTGCGGAAGGCTCCGGATGGTTGGAGCTGCAAATCGACCCGAGTTCGTATGAGCCATATCTCGGCGGTCTGGATCCAACGGTCGAAATGATGGTGGATGCCTGCCAGGAGGCGGCCCGCACAGTCGGTGTCGGGATCGGCCTGGTGCTCGCGGTGAGTTGGGCGGCGCCGCCGCAGCGGGCGCAACGTGTCGCCCGGGTTGCCGCCCGGTACGCCGACCAGGGCGTCGTCGGCTTCGGCATCTCCAACGACGAGCGGCTGGGCGAGCCGGACACCTTCGTGCTCGCGTCCCGTATCGCCCGTGACGCCGGTCTAGTCGTGACCCCGCACGCGGGTTTCTACTCCGACCACCGGCATGTGCGCCGATGCGTAGAGCTGCTCGGTGCGCGCAGAATAGGCCACGGGATCACTGCGGCAACGAACCCGACCACTCTGGAAATCCTCGCCCGGAATAAGGTCACCATGGAGGTCTGCCCCACTTCTTATGCCCCATTCGGAGTGCTTTCCACGTTGGCGCAGGTACCGATCGACGCATTCAAGCGAGCCGGAGTTGCGGTCGCATTAGGTGCGGACGATCCGCTGATTTTCGGCACCCGCCTGGCCGGGCAATACGAGATCTTGCGCGGCGTACACGGTTTCGACGACCAGGCGCTGAGCGATCTCGCCCGGCAGGCCGTGCGCGCCTCTACGGCGCCGACGGAGATAGTCCAACGGCTGCTGGACGGTATCGACCGGTGGCGAGGGTGTGCTTCTACGGCGCCCAGATGCCGGTGATGGGTGGGGTAGCGGCGGCCGCGCCGAGCGGCGGTAGCTGGTAGGCGTCCTCGATCGTGCGCAGGATGGTGTAGTGGTCGATGCGGTCGGTCACGTCAGCCGGCCGGACCATGGGACCAGCGAACACTGTCGGAATGTGGTTGGCGGCGCTGTCATCGTCCTCGTCGAAGGTGACGATGAGCAGGCTGTTATGGGTGCGAGCCCAGTCGAGGTAACCGGTGAGGTGCTGCCGTGCCCACGCATCACCGGTGGCCAGGCGACAGTCGTGCATGTCGTGGCACAGGTTGGGGATCACGATGGCGACGGTGGGCAGCGCGGCGAAGTCGGTGGGCAACGCGGACAGCGGCAGATTCGCATTGGTGGGGATGTTGGCGAAGTCGACCCACGGGTTGTGTTTGCGTGCGTAGCCGCCCTCGGGCGACAAGCAGCCGGTGAAGCCGGCGCCCGGCAGGTCTTCGGAGTACCCGGCGAAACTGCGGCCGCTGTCGAGCAGTTGGCGTGCCAGGTTGGGCTGATCACCTAGGTTCTGCGGGCAGGAGTCATCGGTGACGCCGTGCGTGGAGCCAGAGAACAGCGCCAGGTAATTCGGTTGGCTGGGGTGCCCTTCGCCGTGGGCGTCGGTGAAGTTAGCCCCCGCGCGGGCCAGTGACGTGAGATAGGGCGCGGCTGCGGCACCGATGACTTGTTGGTAATCCTCGTTCTCGAAGACGACAACCACGATGTGATCAGCTCGGGGCACCGCGCCGGGCACGCCGGCCACGGGCGGCCCGACGGGATGCGCGGCGGCCCCGGGGGGAGTGAGGCTGCACCCGCCGAGCAGCATCACCGCCATCAGCACCGCCATCAGCACCGCCATGAGCGCACGGGCTGACGGTGATCGATGCGGCTGCCCACGAATCACCGGAGATCCTCCTTTCTCATTATCTGCTGTTTGGACGCAACTTATCTGCCGCTTGGACGCAACGCCATTGCGCCCGGCCGGCCGCGCCGGCGGCATCCTTGCGCCGTTCGAGTGTTCCTGCGGGGTCCCGTAATCCCCCTATGCACGGTTTCCGTACTGAAGGGTTGAGCGGAAACATCGCTCAGGTAAACACGGACCGACGGGAGGGTAAATCGTGAACGGTTACTTTGAGCCGTTCGACCGGGCTCGCTGTGAAATGCACGGGGGCCGCGGTAGTGGCGGCGGTCGGCGCCGCAGTGGCCGCCGCCGTGGCAGCCGTCGCCGTGGCAGTCGCCGTGGTAGCCGTCGGGGCTGCTAGCTGCTGCTAGGTGGTAGGGCAACAAGTTGAGTGCAGGTCTGCCCGGAGTCGGGGCCGGGTAGGCCTTCGGTGGCGAAACGGCAGGATGGATTCCCCGAACGGAGTCCTGTGGCGGGAATAGCAACAACGGGGGCTCTTGCGCCCCGAATAAGTTTCGGGACGATTTTTCGCCGATTCTGGCCGGCGACCCGACCGTACCGGGGTCGGCTGCTGGTCAGCCTGCTTCTGGTCTGCGTCGGGCCATTGCTGGACACCGCGCAGATCTGGATGTTCAAGCTCCTGATCGACGACGTGCTGGTCCCGCGGAACGTCCACGCCTTCCCGCCCATTGCGGCCGCCTACCTCGGGATCGCGATCGTCCAGGGAGTCGGCTCATTCTCGGATGACGTGCTGTCGACCTGGTTGGGCGAGCGGTTCGTGCTCGACCTGCGCACCCGGGTCTTCGATCACCTGCACCGGCTCTCGGTGGACTTCTTCGACCGCCGCCAGCTGGGGGACACGCTGTCCCGGCTGACCGGTGATATCGACGCGATCGAGCAGCTGGTGCTCTCCGGCGTCACCCAGACATTGGCATACGGGGCTGAGATCCTGCTGTTCACCGGCGCGTTGTTCTACCTGAACTGGCAGCTCGCGCTGGCGTCGATGCTTGCCGTGCCGGCGTTTGCGCTGGGTGCCCGCTATTTCTCGGCCCGGATCAAGGACGCCTCCCGGGAGCAGCGACGGCGGTCGGGCTCGGTCACCGCAGTAGCCGAGGAAAGCTTGGGCAACGCCGCCCTGGTGCAGGCCTATGACCGTCGAGCGGCCGAGACGCAGCGGTTCCATCGGGAGAACCTCGGCCGGTTCGCTGCGGAGATGGCCGCGACCCGGCTGGAGGCGTTGTTCCGGCCGCTGATCGAGTTACTGGAGGTCGTCGGGGTGGTGTTGGTGGTTGGGGTCGGGGTGTGGGCGCTGCAACACGATCGGATCACGCTGGGTGGGCTGCTGGTGTTCGTCACCTACCTCACCAGGCTTTACAGTCCGATCCGGGGCGCAGGTCGGCTATCCAACACGGTCTACGCCGCCAGCGCCAGCGCCGAGCGCATCATCGACCTGCTCAACCACCAGCCCGAGATCCCGGATCCCGCCGATGCGCGGGTAATCCCGCCGGGCCAGGCCCACGGCACCGTGGTTTTCGACGCGGTGACCTTCACCTATCCCGGCGCCGGCCGACCGACCCTCGACGCGATCAGTTTCACCGCGATGCCGGGTCAGAAGATCGCGTTGGTCGGCGCGAGCGGGGCCGGCAAGTCCACCCTGGGAAAGCTGCTGCTGCGGTTCTACGACCCCGACATCGGCCACATCACCCTCGATGGGGTCGACCTGCGAGATCTGGAATTGGCCAGCCTACGAGGCAACATGGCGACGGTACTGCAGGAAACACTGGTCTTCGACGGGACCATCCGCGACAACATCCTGTGGGGCAAGCCCGACGCCACCGGCGCCGAGGTGGTGGCGGCGGCCACCGCGGCGGACGCCCACGAGTTCATCAGGGCCTTGCCCGACGGCTACGACACCCGGATCGGGCAACGGGGCCGGCTGCTGTCGGGGGGTCAACGCCAACGGCTGGCCATCGCGCGAGCCATGATCCGGAATGCCCCGGTGTTGCTGCTCGACGAGCCGACCACCGGGCTGGACGCCGCGTCGGCCCAGCGCATCCTGGCGCCGATGCGCCGGCTGATGTCCGGGCGCACCACGCTGATCATCTCGCACAACCTGCTCACGGTGACCGACGCCGACCAGATCCTGTTCCTCGACCGCGGACGGATCACCGGCGCCGGCACCCACTACGAGCTGCTGTTCAGCAATCCGAGCTACGCCCAGCTCTACCGGCTGCACCACCAGCCGCGCCTTCAGCCGGAACCGCTATGACCTCCGATATCACGGCAGACGAGCCCTCGCCTCATCCGCCGGGACACCAGCTCGCACCCGGATACCTGGTCATCGAGCACGTACGCCGCGGGGAGGATCTGGACTGCTACGAGGCATGGAGTGCGCAGCGCTACTGCCGGTGTTTCATCAAGACGCTGCGGCCCGATGCCGCCACCGACGCCTCGGCCCGGCGCCACCTCAACCGCGAAGCGCGGCTGCTGCTGTCACTGTCTCACCCCCATCTGGTGCGCGCCTACGACTACCTCACCCGGCCGGACGGGCAGCCGCCGCTGCTGGTCCTGGAAAACCTCACCGGCGCCACCCTGAGCTACCTACTCGACCGTGATAGCCGCCGGCCCGGGTCCGGGCGTTCCGCGAAACTCAGCGCCGCGGACCTGAGCTACCTGGGCCAGCAGTTGTGCTCGGCGCTGCGCTACCTGCACAGCCGCGGCTACCTGCACCTCGACGTCAAACCCAGCAACATCATCGCCAGCCAGGGCGTCGCCCGCTTGATCGACCTGAGCCTGGCCCGTCCGCCAGGCCGCTGCCCCGCGGGTACCGGCACACCCGGCTACATGGCGCCCGAACAGCTCACCGGCGGCGAGCTCGGGCCGCCGGCCGACGTCTGGGGCATCGGCCTGGTGCTCTACGAAGCCGCTACCGCGACCCAACCCTTCGACATCCCCGATGTGTCCCTGTCGACCGGCTCGACGATGTCGCGCTGCCAGGCCCTGCAGGCCCACCCGGCACCCAAGATCCGGGCCCGGCGCCGGCTACCTTCTGACGTCGCCACCGTCATCGACGCCTGCTTGCACCGGGACCCCGACCAGCGACCCACCCTCGAAGTACTCGACGCCGCGCTGACCACCCTCACCGGGGCGCAGCCGCGCGGTGGCGGGCCTGAGTCGGGGTAGGTGTGTAATGGGCAGTATGCCCGTCCGTGGGGCACGCGTGGGGCGGATGTCCGACGACATGCTGCTGGCCGGCCTGGGCGCTGGAGACGCGCAGGCGGCGGTGGCTTTCGTCCGCCGGTTTCAGCCGATGGTGTTCGGTGTGGCGCTCGCCGTTGTCAGCGATCGCGGCCTGGCCGAAGATATCGCCCAACAAGCCTTCGAGCGCGCCTGGCGACACGCTGGGCTCTACGACCCGCGACGAGGATCGGTGCGTACCTGGTTGACCCGCATCGTCCACAACCTCGCGGTGGACGCCGCGCGGGTCCGGCGTCCCGCACCGATCGATCCGGAAGACCTGCTGCCGCTCATTGCGGCCATGACCGACAGCCCCGAACGCCGCGCGCTGGCGAGCGAGACGTCTACGCAGCTGCGCACCGCGCTGGCTACTCTGCCGGCCGAGCAGGCCAGAGCCGTGGTCATGGCCGCGGTGCACGGGCTGACCGCCCGGGAGATCGCCGACGCGGAGCACGTCCCGGTGGGCACCGCGAAGTCACGTATCCGCGCCGCCATGACCAAGCTGCACGCCGCGCTACCCGTGCCGCGAGCCGATTATGGCTGAGCTGACCTGCCAGCAGTGCCGGGAAGCCGCGGCGGAACTGGCCCTGGATGTACTGCCCGGACACGAGCGCGCCGACGCGCTGACGCACCTGGAGGGTTGCCCCGCCTGCCAGGACATGGTGTCCGCACTGACGGTCACGGCCGACCGGCTGGTTGACCTGGTGCCGGCCGCACAGCCACCCGCCGGGTTTGAACAGCGGGTGATCAGGGCGCTGAGACCGCCGGCACCGCACGCCCGGCGGTGGTGGATACCCGCCGCCGCGGGCCTGGTCGCCCTCGCCGGAGCCGCCGGCGGATGGATTCTCGGCTACTCGAACGGCAACGGTGCACCGGCTGACGTCGACACCCAGGCCACTCAGACCACCCAGGCCGATGAGCGGACCGTCATCTATGCACCACTGACCACCGCGCAACAACAGATCGGCAACGCCTATGTCTACCCCGGCACACCGTCCTGGATCTACCTGTCACTCGATGGCGGTACCGCGAGCAACACGGTGCACTGCGAGGTGGTCCGTCGGGACGGCTCAGCCGTGCCAGTCGGCACCTTCCCCGTCACCCACGGGCACGGCTCGTGGGGAGGCCCGGCACCCGTCGACCGCAACACGCTGGCCACCGCCAGGCTGACCGACGGCCGCGGCGCCACCGTCGCCACCGCCCATTTCAGATCCCGCTCCCACCCCGACCACCGACACCCCCAGCACCCCCGCTAACCCGCCCCCCGCGGTCAGGACTGGGTGAGGAAGGCGGTGACGGTGGCGCGGGCTGTCGGCGCGTTGCTGGATTGGGTGGAGTGGCCGGAGCCCGGGATGATGACCAGCTGTCCTCGGGGTGCATGCGCGGCCTCCTGCTGCGCCCACGGCAACGGCGTCGACAGGTCGTGGTCGCCGGCCAGCAGCAGCACCGGGACCGCGGGCAGGTCGCGGCCGGCCGGGAACGCCACCACCGGCGTCGACGGCCACTGCTCGCAGGTCACCGCAATGCCGTTGCCGGCCGCGGTGGCCCGATCGTAGGGAAAGACAGCTGCCTCCGGCAGGGCGGCTACGGCGCGCTGGGTGGCCGCCACCCGGCCGGACACCGGCGTGGTGGCGTCACCCCACGGGCCGCGCAAATCCTCGCACAATGTGCTGGCATGCAGACCCTGGCTCAGTTCCTGGGCAGTCGCCGCCTGGTCACGATGCTCGGCGGCGATGATCGCGTCCAGTGCCGCATAGTCGCCGCCTACCGCCTCGTGCAACGCGGCGGGGACGTCGTCCAGCTGCGGTGTGCCGATGCTCAACCCGGTGAGGGTGTCGAGCAGTTCCGGGCCGTCATGGCGAGCCTGCACCACCGTGGACAGATCCTGCGCCGGATCGGTTGGGCAGCCGTTCTCCCGGCAGACCATCCGCAGCACCTCGGCAGTGCGGCTGATGGCTGCCAGCTCCAGCGGGTCCAGATCGTCGTGCGGCACCACCGAATCCAGCACCAAGCGGGAGACCCGGTCCGGATGCAGGATCGCGTAGCGTTCGGCGACGAACGTGCCGTAGGACACGCCGTCGATGCTGACCTTGTCCACGCCCAGTGCCTGGCGTAGCGCATCGAGGTCGGCGACGGTGTCGGCGGTGGTGAAGAACTGCCGGCCCGGCCCGATCGCCTGCGCGCAGGCGGCCACCACGCCGGCCGGTGGCACGGTCAGATCAGAGCTACCCATCACCTGCTGTAGTCGGGGGCACAGCAGTGCCCCGGCGGCGGTACCACGCTGGTCGATGAGCACCAGGCGGTAGTCGCGTACCACCGGTGGTTCCACCAGCAGGTTGGCCACGCTCGACGCGAACGGCACTCCTGGCTGGCCGGGGCCGCCGGTGAGGAAAATCAGCACGCCGCGCGGTGCGTTGGCGTTATCGGCCATCGCTACCTGCAGCGTCAACTGACCGGCCGAGGGCGGGCCGGGGTGAAGCCCGGCGTGATCGAGCGGCACGGTCAATGTCGCACAGCTGAACGCGACGCTACCCGTGCTGACGCAAGGTTGAGCGTCGCTCAGCACAGGGATCGGATCCGCCACCGGCCGTGGCGGCTGGTCGGCGCAGGCATTGAGGCCGGTACTGAGCAACAGAGCACAAACCAGGTGCCTGCCCAAGCGATGGGTACGGATGGCGTCTCCGGCAGCGGTTGAGTTCGGCATCACAGAGATCCTTGCCCATCTTCCCTGTTGGGCGGCCCCTGGTAGGAGGGACCATAGGAGTACCTGTGGCATTGGGAGGGGACTAATGAAGGTCGAGGAGATCCTGAAGTCGAAGGGCCGATCTGTCGAGACCATCGAGGCTGACGCGAGCATCGCCGAGGCGATCGGCCGGCTCAACGGGCCCCCACAGATCGGGGCGCTGGTCGTTCCTGACGAGCTAGGTCAGCGACCGTTCGCCGGCACGCTCACCGAGCGCGACATCATCCGTGCTCTGGGCAAGTATGGCGGCAGATTATTGACCATGCGGGTCAGCGCCGTGATGTCCCGCAACGTGCCCATCTGCGCTCCGCAGGACAGCATCGCGCGGCTGATGCAGCAGATGACCGCATCCCGCTACCGTCACGTGCCGGTCGTTGATCGGGGCGAGCTGGCCGGCCTGATCAGCATCGGAGACGTGGTCAAGGCCCGCGTCGCGGACATGGAGCTGGAGACGAGCCTACTTCGCGATCTGTACATCGCACGCGGATAACGGGCAGTCGCCGGTCGCCGGCATGGCCGCAACGTTCAATGCACCGGTGGCCTCGAGCCTGCTCGCAGTGCAACTGATGCTGTTCGAGTGGCGTCCACGCAGTTACCTGCCCGTGACCGCGGCGGTGGCGATGGCCACAGCCGTCCGTGGCCGGCTGATCGGCACCAACCCGCTGTTCCCGGTGAACGCCTCGCTGTCACCCCGAGTGGCAGGGTCGACTGGAACGGCCCTTCAGCCGGCTCCGGCGAACGTGAACGCCAGGATCGAGCCCGGGTTGGCGAGCTTCTCCGTGGGTGGCCCGAACTTCGGTCCGGCCAGGCCGTTGGCGTCGGTGGCGATGTAGACCGTCCGGTAATCCGGACTCAGGGCCAGATCCCGGTACCGGTTGGTGGTCTTGAAGAACTGGGTGATGTCGCCCTGGACCGAACCGCCGTCCTGGGTGAGCCGCAAGCAGTACAGCGCCCCGTTCTTCAGGCTCGTCACCAGCAGGGAATTGCGCCAGCCGTCGAAGATGCCCTCGCCGGCCGGCACGTAATCGATACTGGAAGGCGCGATCGACGGCCAGCAGATGTATGCCTGGTCACCGCAGGCCGGGTCCTGGAAGTTGTATCCGTTGGGAACGGTGTAGAGCGTTTTGAGGGGTTCGGTGTAGTCCGGGCTGTTCCAGTCGGTTTCCTGCTGCTGGGGAACCGACGGGGGGATCTCGAAATTGTTGTAGTGCAGGACGGCGCACGGCGGATTGGTCGATGCGGACCAGTTCGCATACACGTAGGATTCGCCGTCCCGGAAACCGGACACGTACGGCCAGCCGTAATTGCGGCCGGCCTGGATCAGATTGACCTCGTCGTCGGCCTTGGGACCGTGCTCCGCGGAGAACAACCGGCCGGCCGGCCCGAAGACCAGGCCTTGCGGGTTGCGATGACCGTAAGAATAGATATGGCTGCGCACACCTTTGATCACCGGGTTGTCCCCCGGCACGCTGCCGTCGAGATTCAGGCGCAGAGTCTTGCCGACGTAGGTCGCCCAATTCCGGTTACGCACATCGTCGGCGGTAGGCGTGTCTTGTGCGCGTATCGGGTTGCAGTAACGTTGGAACTGGTTGTTTCCCTGGTCTCCGATAGAGTAGTAAAGCTTCTGATCCGGGCCGACCAGCAGGCGTCCCGAATTGTGGTCCGTGCTCGCCGGTAAACCGGTTATCAGGTCTACCGGTTGACCCAGGGTGTGCGCAACCGAATCGTAGGTGAAGCGGACTATCTTGGCCCTCCGGTCGACCGCCTGCCCCGGGTCGGCGTCATAGGTGTAGGAGAGATAGACGTCATTGCTGCCGTGCAGGAAGTTCGCCGGAAACGCCATACCGAGCAAGCCGTCCTGGCTTTCGGTGGAGTACACGTCGGCGATGGTGGCCACGGTGGCCTTCGACCCGTCCGACGGGTTCACCCGGGTGACCCGCTTGCCCGTCTTCTCGGTGACCCAGAGGAAACCGTCGGCCCCCCAGGTGATCTCGTAGGGATCCGCCAGGCCTGTGGTCAGGACGCGGAAACTGAACGGGGACCCGGTCGGCGACGGTCCCGCCGACTGCTCCGGCGACGCCGTACATCCGGTCACCGCCAACGCGAGCAGGGCAGCCACGGCCACCAATCGTCGGGTGCATTGCAGAGCTGGCGTGTGTGGCACCCGGCTATGGTGCCCTTTCTAGTAGGGGTAGGTCGCGACCGGGTCGCGGCGACCTTCGCTACCGCGAATGACCAACGCCACCAGTATCCCGGCCACAAAGCCCAACACGTGGGCCAGGTAGGCGACCGATCCGGCCTGGGATATGGCGTAGCCGGCGGTGTAGACCCACTGCAGCAAAAACCACAGGCCGAGCACGGCCCAGGCGGGCAGCCGTAACGGGATGAACAGCAGAAATGGGACCAGGCTCCATACCCGCGCCCGCGGGTACAGGATGAGGTACGCACCCAGCACGCCGGCGATGGCACCGGAGGCGCCGATGAGCGACTCGGTCGAATCCGGGTTGGCCAGCGCGAACCCGTAGGTGGCCAGCATCCCGACGGCCAGATAGAACAGCAGGTAGCGCAGCCGGCCGAACCGGTCCTCGACGTTGTTGCCGAAGATCCACAGAAACAGCATGTTCCCGAGGATGTGCAGCCAACCGCCGTGCAGGAACAGCGAGAACAGCGCCGACAGCACTGGCGCTTTGTGATAGCCGGGGTCGGTGAGGATGCAGCCGGGACCTCGCGGGCCGACCCCGACGTCACCGTCGGCCACCACCGGCAACGGCTCGTTGTGCACCAGCTCGACGGGGATCGCCGCGTAATGGTCGAAAAACGCCCGCTGCTCACACGTCTGCGCCAGGCTGTCCGCACCGGTCACGGTGATCGCCGAGGCGGGGGTGACCAGGAAGACCACGAAGTTCACCGCGATCAGCGCGTAGGTGACCCACGGGGTGCGCTGCACCGGGTTGACGTCACGGACCGGGATGACCATCTCACCAGCTTGCCCGCTGAGCGCCGTCAGCGAGGGGAATTGCGCCCCAACAGTTTCTGGATCCGATCCGAGGCGGCCTGCGCGTCGGCGATCACGCGCGCCTGGTCGCCGACGACCCGGCCGTCGCGTTTGAGCGCGCGGCCGGCCACGAAGACCCATTCGACGTTGGCCGGCTGGCCGTTGAAGACCAGCTGGCTGACCCAGTCGAGTTGCGGGGCGAAGTCCAGCGCGGCCGGGTTGATCAGCTGCACGTCGGCCTGCTTGCCGGGGGTCAGCGAACCGATCTGGCCATCGAGGCCGAGCACTTCGGCGCCGCCGAGAGTGGCCATCCGCAGCACGTCCGGCGGGGTAGGAAACCGCGCCGGATCATGCGAGACCGCGCGCTGCAAGCCGACCGCGGCCTTCATGTCCGCGAACATGTCACTGCCATCGTCGGTCCCGCCGTCGAGGCCGAGCCCGACCTTCATGTTGCGCGCGCGCATGTCCGGCACGCGCGCGATCCCCGACGCCAGCCGCATGTTCGACAACGGGTTGTGCGCGACCCGGACGTCGTGCGCGGCCAGCTCGTCGAGGTCGGCGTCGGTCATCTGGATGGTGTGGTCGGTGACCAGGCCGGGCCGCAACGCACCTGCGCGGCGCAGCGCATCCAGTTGACCGGTGGCCGGGTCGGCCGGTGATTCGTGCAGGTGGACGTTGAGCGGCACGCCGAGCTCCTCGGCCAGCCGTTGAGCAGCCACCGTGTTGTCGTAGTTCGCCGCGGTCGGATGCACCCCGATCTCCAGATGCGCCAGTGGATCCGGGTCGATCGACTCCCGTTTGACCCGGCGGATCTCGGCCAGCGTGGCGGGCTGGCGGTTGGCCCCGTAGGCGAACACGAACCGCAGCCGCGAATCCTGCAGCGCGCGCAGGTTTCCGCGGGCGAAGTCGGCGTTGAACGCATGCGACCAGTCGGTCACCGTCGTCACGCCGCTGGAAATCACATCGAGGGTGCCCAACCGCGCGCCCGCGTAGCCGTCTGCGCCGGAGATCGGCGCAGGCACTGACGCTGAGTACAGCGGCAGCACGCATCCGCGCAGCCAGCCGTTGAGTTCCTGGTCCGTCGCGCAGCCCCGGATCAGCGTTTGCCACAGGTGGTTGTGGGTATCGACGAAGCCGGGCAAGACGATCTTGTCGTGACCGTCGAGCGCCGTCGCGCCACCTGCTGCCAGGTGCTTGCCGACTGCACCGATCCGATCGTGGTCGATCAGCACATCCGCGTCCCGGAGCTGACCGAGCGGACCCTCGCCGAGTTTCGGGTCCATGGTCAGCACCAGCGAAGCGTTGCGGATCACGATCCGGCCGGTGCCGTCGAGAACCGCCGGGGACGGCTGCCCCGAACCTGTGTTGGCACAGCCCGAGACGACCAGAACCAGCATCCCGATGAACAGGAAAAGCAGACGGCGCGATTGCGACACCATGAACGGTTCCCCAGTACTACTCGGAAGTGTCGATCATTCCACGTGACGGTGAGTTACTATTAGCCGCTCAGGCAGGGAGGCGCGGTGGGCTACAGCCTCGGGGTGGACCTCGGCACGACGTTCGTCGCGGCTGCGATCACCTCTGCCAGCCAAGCCAAAATGGTCACCCTGGGTGATCGTTTGGTGGCCACACCGGCGGTCGTCTATCTCCGAGAGGACGGTGTCCTGCTCACCGGGGAAGCCGCCGGATCCCGTGCGGTGAGTAGCCCAGATCGGGTCGGCCGCGACGTCAAGCGCCGGCTGGGCAACCCGACACCGCTGATCCTCGGTGGCCAGCCGTTCGACGTCACCGAACTGCTGGGCACCCTGCTGCGCGACGTCATCGAAAAGGTGGTCAAGACCGAGGGGGAGCCGCCCGAGCGGGTGTTGCTGACGCACCCGGCCAACTGGGGCCCGTTCCGGCGGGCGCTGTTCGAAGGGGTACCGCAATACGCGGGCCTGGACGACCCGCCGTTGGTGACCGAACCCGAAGCCGCCGCAGCCCACTACGCCGCTTCTCGAAAACTGGCCGACGGGCAGACGGTGGCGGTTTACGACCTGGGCGGAGGCACCTTCGACGCCACCGTGTTGCGCAAGCAACCCGGCGGGGTGGAGATCCTCGGCACCCCGGAGGGCATCGAACGCCTCGGCGGAGTCGACTTCGACGAGGCGATCTTGTCCTACGTCGACTACGCCGCCGACGGT
>DATNDR010000082.1:0-5144 GCA_035606945.1 Pseudonocardiaceae bacterium | reverse complement strand
GACAACCAAACGTGCACGTACGGGTAGGGGAAGTCGTATCAGTGAACTGGCCGGAGCGCCAACTCCTGTGTCAGGACGGCTTCACGCTGGGCTTCGATTACCTCATCGCTGGCAGCGGGTGCCGAAACGAATTTTTCAATGTGGCGGGCATGCGCGAACACGGGTGGCCGCTGTACACGTTGACCGACGCAGTCCGACTGCGCAGCCACCTATTGAACACCCTCGAGCGGGCGGCGAAGACCGCTAGCACCGGGGATCCGCGGATCACGACCGTTGTGGTTGGCGGCGGACCGACTGGCGTGGAAACCGCCGGAGCGGTCACCTCGATGGCCCACGAGGTCATCGGACCGGCGGCCACCCTTGCGGTGACCCTCGTCGAAGCCGGTCTGGTCAGGTTCGTCGCTAGCTGCTTCGCGGCGGTGCCGCGGGTCTGTCATGGGACGCCTGGCGCCAGTAGTTGGGTGGTCTTGGTGGAGATGGCTTCCAGGAGTGTGGCCCAATCAGCCTCGAACGCCCGAGCCCCCTGGCGTTGCAACGACTCGCCCAATGCATCAACGTCGATGCCGTGAGACGTCACCTTGGCAATGCAGTTTTCGGCCGCTGTGTAGTCGGATTGCATCAGCTCGACTGGTCCGCCATGGTCGGCGAACGCGAGCAGTGTCTTTTCTGGGACCGTGTCGATGGTGTTGGGGGCGGCGAGGCGGCCGAGGTAGTAGGTGTCGGGGAAGGCTGGGTCTGAGGTGGACGTCGACGCCCACAGCACCCGCTGCGGCCGGGCACCGGACTGGGCCAGTGCCTTCCAGCGCTCGCCTTCCAAGAGCGACTGGTAGGAGGCGTATACCTTCTGGGTGATGGCCAGGCCGAGCTTGCCGTGCAGGGAAGCGGGTAACAGCGGGTCGGCGGCTTTGTCCCAACGCGAGACGAACACTGACGCCACCGAGGGCACGCCCAGGGGCAGGCCGTCGGCCGCCCGCTGTTCCAGGGCCCGCAGGTAGGCGTCGGCGGTTTGTAGGTAATGGGTGTTGGAGAACAACAGGGTGACGTTGATCCCGATCCCCTCGGCGATCAGCTGTTCCATAGCGGTAAGCCCGGGTGGGGTACCAGGGATCTTGACCAGCAGGTTGGGCCGGTCGGCCAGGTGGTGTAGCTGGCGGGCGAGCTCGATACTGCCTTGGGCGTCGTAGGCCAGCCCGGGAGGCACCTCGACCGATACGTACCCGTCGGCGCCGGCCGTTGCGTCCCAGATCGGTCGGAAGGCGTCGGCCGCCGCGGTGAGGTCCTCCAGGGCGACCGCGTACACGAGGTCCTGGGGATCGGTCACCCCGGCAGCGATGTGGTGGCGCAGTGAGTCGTCGTACTCGGTACTGGCGGCCATCGCATGCCCGAGGATGGTGGGGTTGGAGGTCAGCCCGGTCACTGCCAACTCGTCGATATAGCGGGCCAGCGTCCCGCTGTTAAGCAGCTTGCGGCTGATCGAGTCCAGCCACAAACTCTGGCCGGCCTGGTGCAATTGCTGGGCGGGGTTCATCGGTCCTCCTTTAGCTGATCGGCGAGCTGATCGTGGATGCCTGCCGTCTGTCGAGCACGGCGCGGGTGCCGTGCTCGGCGAGGCCCTGGTGATCGACCATCGGAATCCCTCCGCGTTGAACCGGGCGGCCAGCGGCCCTTCGGGCACAGCCATCCCACCGCATTGCCACCCCCTGGCCCGGCGGCGCGGCCCAAGCGGGGCTCCGGATAGCTGACAGACCAGTGATCGGCCCGGACCCGATACGGGCCCGCGGGCCACGGGGGGAGCTGCGGCGTTCTGGGACGCCGATCAGGCCCGCCATTCGGGTGGTGTTGATCGTAACCGCCACCAGGTGCTGACGGTCAGCACGCACGCCGTAGCTACCAGCATCAGTCCGATATGGGCGGGCATACCGAGGGCATTTACTTCACGGGTTTTCAACATAGTCGTATCGTATCACGATATAAGTTGGTCGGGTGGGTGATGTGGCGCACCGCCGTCAGCGTCGGGGTGGAAGCGGTTGCCGGCGTCATGCACCACGAGATCGATGACGACCACCGGACAGCCGGCGAAGGCGGCCATGTACTGCGGGGAGCCATCAGCCGATCCTGTTGTCGGCGCCGAGCAGATCCACGAGCACGACGGCCTCACTGGTCTCGGCGTGTCTGGTGGCGGTGAGCAGGGTCAGTGTCCGGTGCTGCGCCAATTCGCGCAGGTGCTCAGCCCTTGGGCCCGCTCGGGTTCCTCGAGTTCTGTCCGGTAGCGGCGACCGAACTCCTCGAAGCGGTTGGGGTCGTGGCCGTACCAGCTGCGCAGGGCCGCTGACGGCGCGACCTGCT
The DNA here is from genome assembly GCA_035606945.1 of Pseudonocardiaceae bacterium. GTDB lineage: Bacteria > Actinomycetota > Actinomycetes > Mycobacteriales > Pseudonocardiaceae. Next base: position 2,798 of record DATNDR010000082.1, on the reverse strand, counting down.
TGCACCATTCGTCGAGGTCGGCCTGGTTCTTGGTCAGGCCGCGCGGCCAGAGGCGGTCGACCAGTACCCGGGCGCCGTCCTCCGGTGTGCGTTCGTCGTAGACCCGACCGACCTGGACGCGTGAGTGTCCTGTCATCCTGTGCCTCCTGACTGTTCGCGGGGCTATGCCGTAGCCGAGGCGGTCTTTGAGTACTTCCGGTTCACCATGCATCGAAGCCGGCAGCTTGCCGATGTCTGTGCCCGCGGAGGTGGCGGAGGGAATCGGAACGTCGGTGTGCTCAGTGCAGGACCGAGCGGGGCCGGCACGCGGGCGCCGGCTTGTTCGACCGGGCTGGCCAGCGCCGGTTGTATCGGGTTGGGTAGTAGTCGTTCGGGTGGGGTGGTGGCGGCCAGCGCGAGCGCGCAGGTGTGGTAGTCCTCGACGCCGATTTTGGGGTCCTGGGTTGTCATGACGGCGGGGAGCAGGTCGGGTAACGCGAGCACGGCCCAACTCGTCTTGTCGGGAGTGATGGTGATTAGCTCGGGATGGTCGCTTGTGGCCTCGGCGAGTTCCCGAGTGCAGCCCAATAAGTCGATGACTGCTGTGGCGTTGCGGGTGATCCCGCGTAGGGGGAAGGTGGTGGCGTCGCGGCGATCCCAGCTGGTGACGCACCCGAATCCGGCGGCCAGCAGCAGTGGGCGCAGCACGGGCATGGTCGCCGCGCCGGCGATGACCACCTGGCTGCGTTCTGGGGACAGGCCGCGGCGGTTCAGGGTGGCCAGCAGCGCCGCGGTCGCCGCGACGGCGGCCATGGCCGAATGCAAAACTATCGTAACACGATATAAACTCCCGGTCCGGTCCCACGTTCGCTGCTCGTCTCCGCGGCCACGCCCGTCGACGCTGGGCCAGATCGTCGGGATCAGGGGCACTCTGGCACCCTGTTGGACATCGCCCCGGTGATTTACCGGCTGTACACCCGCGGGGCGCTGCATCTGGCCGGCTACGACGTCACGCTGGCGGATATCCGGTCGTTTCGCCAGCTGGGGTCGCACTGCGCCGGGCATCCCGCGCGGGGGCTGCTGCCCGGCGTGGAGGTCACCACCGGTCCGCTGGGCCACGGAGTGGCCAACGCGGTCGGGATGGCCATGGCCGAGCGGCTGCTGGCCGCCCGGTTTAACACCGAAGGATTCCCGCTGGTTGATCATCGCACCATCGCCAAGTGCGGTGATGGAGGGCGTGGCCTCCGAGGCCTGCTCGCTGGCCGTCGCCTGGATCTGGGCGAGCTGACCCTGCTCTATGACGACAACCGGGTCAGCCTGCTTGGAGTTGTTTCCCACCACCGCAAACCCGACGCGCCGCGATCCTGCCACCGGACCTGCCCTGGGTCCCGGTGGAGGAGGCCAGCCCGTTCGGCTGGTCGAAGTTGGACCGACCAGATGGTGGGCCTGACCACCTTCGGCGCGTCGGGTAAGGGCCCGGACCTGTACCGAGACTTCGGCCTGACCCCGAAGCGGTCGCCGCCGTCGCCGACAGGCCATAGGCCGTCACCCATCAGCTCACCGGGCAGCACAGGAGCACCGATGAACCCCCGCAACTACTCCATCAGTCCGGGCAGAGTTGTGGTTGGGCTCGATTAGCCGCCAGTGCTGACCAGCGGGGCGTTGTCCCGCTATATCGAGCAGTTGGCGGCGGATCTCGTTTACGCAGTGGCCCTGGAGGGCCTGACCGCGGGCCGCCGATCTGTTCCGTCCGGTATGGGAGACAAGCGGCGGCGCCGACGGATACGTCTCGGTGGAAGTACCGCCCCGGGCTGGTCTACGTCGCCGAGCACAGCGTGCAGGTCGTTCGCCGGCTGCATCACCAGGCCGACCGGCCCAACCTGCTGGTGAAGATCCCCGGCATCCCACCGGGGCTGACCGCGATGGCACAACTGATCACCGAGGGGATCGGGATCAACACCGCTGCCGCTGCACGGCACGCTCGGCCTGGCCATCACGCAGAAGGTGTACGACTCCTACCGGTCAGTGTTGCAGGACCAGCGCTGGGCTTCATCGACACCTGCCAGCCCGACCGCCAAGAGCTGCCCCGCCCGGACCCGCCGCTAACCGTCAGCCTCGACGGCGGCTACGTCCACTCCGCGTCCCAGCGGTGCCGCCGAGGCAGCTGGTTCGAAGCGATCACCGGACGGGCCAGTCCGGCCGGCGGGCCGAGTAAGTGCTTTGCCTACGTGCAGACCTACAACACCAAGCCCAAACGCCGGCTGTTGAGCTGCTCAAAGCCCAGGGCGTGGCGGCCAACCAGCAGGTCGCGTTCCTCACCGACGGCGGCGAGGACATCCGCGAGCTACCTCGCTTCCTCAACCCCGGCTCCGAGCACCTACTCGACTGGTTCGCGTGACCGTGCGCCTGACCGTGATGACCAACATGGCCAAATCGCTGCACCCGCCGCCCCCGGATCCGGACGTCCGATTGACCGCCGAGACGGCCACCACGCTGGTCGGCGAGGTCCGCGACGACCTCGGGCGGTGGAAGTGGTTTCTGTGGTACGGCAACGTCTTCCGCGCCCTGCAGACGGTTGGGGGCATCATTATGGACTTGGAGAAGCTGCACCCTGGTGACGAGCCGAGCAAACCTGGACCTTCGAGTTGACTCAGCGATCTAACTGGCCGCGTCGCGTAGTCGGCGAGCGAGTGGCTCGCGCCCTACCGGCTGCGTCAGATGATCGGTCGGCGGGGTCGGGGGGATCGGCGCCGCGGCTGGCGAGTCGGTGGTGAGCGTGATGGGCTGGTCGTGGTGCTTCAGTTCCAGCTCGGCGCCAT
>DATNDR010000064.1:0-6759 GCA_035606945.1 Pseudonocardiaceae bacterium | reverse complement strand
CTGGTGCGTACCAGTTCCGGGCCCGCCTTCGACGCCCAGGCGTCGGCCCCATGTCGTGGAGTCCGACGTCGACCCTGACCGTCAGCTGACGTAGCTCACGGCGGCCGCACGCCGGGGGCGAAGCCAACTCGCTGGTCGGCCGGCCGCGTCCCCGGTCGTGCTCGCAGCGCTGGCAGGTCAGCCGCTGACCAGCACCGCGCCGTTTCCGTTCGCCAGCGTCACCGAGCCAAGCGATGAACCCGACACCGTCTTGTAGGTGCCGCCGAGATTCACCGTCACGCTGGATCCACTCACGTTTGCCACGACGATCCCGCCGGTGAACCTCCGCTCGTAGACCCCCGGCGCCACCTGGTACCCGGACACCGACGTCGCCGTCTGCGTCGGCGAGCCTATCGGCAGGCCATACAGGGGAGACGGATCCGAGTAGGAGTGCTTCGCCGTGCTGCAGAAGGCCAGCCAGGCGTTGCCATTGTTCCCGAGCAGGTAGGAGGCGGTGACGAACTGCCGCCAGGTCTCCTCGTTGGTGGTCGGCGCATCGGTGAAGCCGACGTTGATGCGCTTCCCCTTCGACTGTGCGTCGATCATCATGTCGATGTTCTTCGTCCAGTAGGACTGCTTCGTCCACTGCGTCTTGTTCGCGTTCAGGAAGTGCTCGGATTCGAACGAGTCGATGCCGTAGCCGTTGATCAGATTGGTCGGCATCCCCCAATAGCGGGCGCCGCCCTCATACGAGTTGCCAATCACCGGTTTGCCGGTGAACTGCTCGATCGTCTGTCCGATCTGGCCCATCTGCCCCATCCAGGTCGACATCGTGTACAGCTGCTTGGTGGCGGGATTGACCGGGAGCGCCGTTGCCCAACTCGAGTTCAGCGCGCTCGAGATCTGGTCGACGAAACAGCCGTTGGCGAGCGGCGCCTGCGCCAGGTTCTGGGCGCAGAGGTGCTTGACGTAGTCGATCCAGCCGGCGTATCCGTTCCAGGTCTGGGTCGACAGCGGGTACATCGCACAGTTCCCGTTCGGCGACTTCACCTTGGCTCCCGAGGTGCTGTAGAGGTACCAGCTGGCCGGGAACGTGGAGCAGTCCTTCGACTGCGCCAGTTCGCCGTTCACGTACAGATATAGCTGAACGTTCGGATTCGCCTGCCGCATGGCTGTGCCGTACTGCTTGATCTGCACCGTCAGGCCCGACACGATGTCGGACATGCTGGCGGCGGCGATGGCGTCGCTCTGGGTTGCGCTGGTGTTGCCCTGCATCCCGGAGAACATGTGGATGCCGACCGCTGTCGGCGTCGTGGTCGAAGAGTCCGCCGGTAGGGCGAAGAACCCGCCCGCCAGCAGACACACCAGCCCCACCCCCGTGAGGCACGTCAGACTGCGCACAAGAGACCCCCTGTTCCTTGCTGACAGGTGGGTTATCGGCTCCGTACGCGAGCATGTTGAGCAAACAAATGTGAAAATTCCGGCATGATCGCCTTACAACTGCGCCCACCGAGCCGCCGCCGGTCCGCCCGCCGCTGCTACCGGCTGAGGACGATGCCTCTCGCCGACGCAAGGGTGATGCTGGAGTACGTCTTGCCGCCCACATCGCGGTACGTCCCGCCCAGCGACACGGTCGTGCTGGAACCGCTCAGGTTGACGATGGCCACGCCGCGGGTAAAGCGACGCAGGAACACTCCCGGGCGGATCTGGTATCCCGACACCGAGGAGGCCGTCTGAGACGGGCTGCCGATCGGCAGCTTGTACAACGCTGAGGAATCGGTGTAGGTGTGTTTGCTCGCGCTCGAAAACGCCATCCAGGCGTGCCCGTTGTTCCCGAGCAGGTAGGAGGCGACCACGTACTGACGCCAGATCTCCTCGTTGGTGGCTGGAGCATCGGTGAAGCCGACCTCAACGCCCTTCCCGTGAGCCTGGCCGTCGATCATCATATTGACGTTCTGCATCCAGTACGCGAGCTGCGTCCACTGTGTCTGGTTGGCGTTCAGGAAGTGCTCGGATTCGAACCCGGAGATGCCATAGCCATTGACGATGTTGGTGGGCACGCCCCAGTACCGCGCCCCACCCTCGTAGGAGTTGCCGACCACCGACTTTCCGGTGAAGCTCTGGATCCGCTGCCCGATCTGGCCCATCTGCCCCATCCACGTCGACGCCCGGTAGAGCGCTCGTGTGGCCGGGTCGACCGGCAGCGCGGTGGCGAAACCTGAGTTGAGCGCGCTCGAGATCTGATCGACGAAACAGCCATTGGCGAGCGGCGCCGTTCGTAGGCCATCAGCGCATTGATGCTGGACGTAGTCGATCCAGCCCTTGTATCCGTTCCACCCCTGAGTCGAGAGCGGGTACATAGCACAGTTCCCGTTCGTGCCCGACTTCACCTTCGCCCCGCTCTTGCTATACAGATACCAGCTTGCTGGGAACGTCGAGCAGTCCTTCGATTGGGCGAGTTCTCCGTTGACGTATACATACAGCGCGACGCCGGGGTTCGCCTGCCGCATCGCCGAGCCGAACTTGTGGAGCTGCACCGCGAGACCGCTGACGACGTCGGACATTCTCGCCGCGGCCACCGCGTCCGCCTGCGTGGCGCCGGAGTTGCCTTGCAATCCAGCGAACAGGTGAATCCCACTCGACGTCGTGGATGCAGCCGAAGCCGCAGCAGTACCCCAGTTCGTAACAGCACATACCACGCACAGCGATGCGATGATGACCCGGAACTTCACAAAACCCCCCGATTCATTGAGTTCCGTGTGTTCTCTCACGCGAGTATCAACATCACTTGAACACGCTGTCAGCGTTCCGCAAGAAACCGTGAGGAGACCATGAACCCGCGACGGTGTTCGAAATCGGACTTGACACGGCCCCGCGCCGGTGGGAGCATCCCGCTCGGTTGGCTCCCAACATGGGCTTTTCGGGAGGGGGATATGTCAGCGTTGTTTTGGTTTCCGCGCCGGCTCCGAGTGGCGACGGCTCTCGCCATCACCCCTGTCGTCGTGTTGGCAGGCTCAGCCAGTGCCGCCGGGGGCGATCCCAACACCCAGGCCCAGTACCTGCACAGTGCCGGCCACTCGTCCTTTTCCGCCGCAACCGCGATAACCACCGCCAACGCCGGCAGTCTGACACTGGCCTGGCATTGGCACCCGGACGCTCCCGCCGCCGGCCATCCGCGGAACGATCTCTACAGTTCTCCGGCCGTCGTTGGCGGCGTGGTCTACACCGGTTCGAATTCCGGGGACTTCTACGCGATCGACCTCTCCACCGGAAACGTAATCTGGAAAAAGGATCTCGGTTTCGTACCCCGTCTGACCTGCCAGTCCCGCGGCACGTCCGCCTCGGCGGCGGTGCTGCCGGATCCCGTCTCCCATACGCTGACCGTCTACGAGGCCGGCGGTGACGGCTACCTGTATGCACTGGATGCAGCCACAGGTGCCACCATCTGGAGGACGGCCGTTCACCTGCACAGCCCGGGGGTAAACGACTGGTTCGACTGGTCGTCGCCGACCGTGGCGAAGGGGAAGATCTACATCGGATTGACGTCGCAGTGTGACAAGCCGCTGACACGCGGCGGCGTCAAGAAGTTCGACCAGCACACGGGCAAGCTGCTCGGCACCTACCACGCCACGCCGCGGGGAGTCGGGGGAGCCGGCGTTTGGTCATCGGTTGCCGTTCGCCGGAAGTCCGTGTTCGCCACCACCGGCACCCCGCCCGTGCACGGAAAGCCTCCTGGCACCGACGCCGTCAGCATCGTCAGGCTGAATGCCCGCACCATGAAGCGGGTTGGCAAGTGGACGGTGCCGCTGGCCCATCCGGGGACCGACCAGGACTTCGGCGCCAGTCCCGTGCTGTTCCCGTCCGTTGTCAAGGGGCGCACGACGGAACTGGTGGGTGCCATGAACAAGAACGGCATCTTCTATGCATGGCGTGCAGCACACCCTGGGCTGGGACCGGTCTGGAAGCGCCGGATCGACAATCCCGTCACACCCTCGATCCCTGCCGCCGTCTGGAACCAGCAGAAGCGGCTCTGGATCGCCGGCAACACCACCACCATCCAGGGCACCACGTACAAGGGGTCGGTTCGCAGCTTCACGGTGCGGGGCAAGTTCCTGTGGGCGCGCGGGCTACCGGCCGCCGTCCTGGGAACACCGTCGCTGAACTCGTCGAACGTGCTTGCCGTCGCCACCTACGACAGCATCAAGGGTGTCCCGACCGGGAATCCCCAGGACGGCTGCTACCTGATCAACGCGAGGACCGGCGTGGTGGTGAACAAGTTCCTGATCGGCGCAGAGTTCGCGCAGCCGGTATTCGTGGGACCGTATCTGCTGCTGGCCACTCGGCACAACGGCCTGTACGCATACCACGTGTAGGCGGCCGGCCGGCCACCGATGACAACAGGCACGTCTCCTCCCTCACAATCACCTGCGAGATAGCCGTACGCGGCGCAGGAGGATTGGCGCGTGTCAAGAATCACAGGAAACTTCTAACTTCTGTGTAAGAAGGTTCCCGCGTCATGCACGGATTGAAGAACCGCCTCACCTGGTATCGGCTACGTGACCCCGGTCGCCCCGAGTGCATCTATGGCGATGACATCGACGACGAGGAGGACGCCTTCCGGCGAGCCGCGAAGCTGGCCGGGTTCTACCAGCGTCCGGTCGAGGTGTGTCACGTGATCGGCGGCGGACTCGAGCGTCCGGTGGGGACTCCGGTCGACCCGGGGCCGACCGCGCCGGTCGGCTAGGACGTATCCGCGGTGCGGGTCGGGTGCGTACGTCGCAGGCTGGTGACCAGCGCCGGCGCCGCCAGCACGGCCACGCCCAGGCCGCAACCAAGCGCCAGGGTGACGCACGCGCGGGCTGCCGTGGCCGGCAGCGCCGAGAGCACGAACCCCCGCTGGAACACGCCCAGCGCCGGCAGCGTGAACGTCGCGACCAGGACCCCCACCACCCCCATCGCCACCAACCGCTCCGGCGCGCGCCTGGGCGCGGTCACAGCCGCCGCCACCACCAGCACCACCGAGATCGCATAGAGCACGCTGACCACGAGCGGCCAGGTCGAGAGCCGCTGGTCGAGCAGCACGCCGATCCATCCCGTCATCCAGGTCACCAGCGCGACCACCAGGCCGATCACTGCGACCGTCCCGATCAGCCATGCTCGCCGCGTGGCGAGCACGATCGCGGCGACGATCACCGCCGCCACCGCCGGCAGCGCCCACAGCAGCCGCCGCGGCTGGGCGGCGTACCACTCCGACCCCCTGATGGTGACAGGGCGTCCGTCGACCCGCAGCGGTATCGACCAGCCGGCCACCCTGCGTCCGGGCCCCGACACGAACGGCACCGGTCGCAAGCGGTTCTCGTGCCATGCGAACGAGTGCCCCCCGGACACGCGGATCCAGCGCGCGGCCCGCATCTGCTGCTGGGTGACCAGGCCGGCGCTCTCGGCGGTCGGCGATCCGGAGCTCACGAACACGCCGCCGGGCCCGATCCGGATGAACGGCTCGCGGATCACCCCCAGCACCGTCACCACGTGCGGCGGAGCGGCGTCGATGCGCAGCTTCAGGTCGCCGTCCAGCACCGTCGCGGTCACGCCGGGCACGGGCGGGCGGATCTCGTCGACGCGGGCCTCGAAGCTGGTCGAGATCCGCCCGGAGCTCACGTGGGCGGCGGCCGACGCCGGCCTGATCGCGGCAGCGGCAGCGCACGCGGCCACCGCGACCGACAGTCGCACAAGCGCCCGGCCGGCCCGCAGATGAGGCGACTGAAGCATCGTTCTCGAGACTATGACGCTCGCAGGAGGTGTCTGTAGGCTGGGGCCTTGAGCACGTCCCGGCATGACGCCGTCGACCGGGCCCCGCGCGTGACACGGGTGCCGGTTCCGGCCGTGCTCGGCGTCGCTGTGATCTGCGCCGGCGCGGCCTATCCGGTCACCGGTGCCGCGCTCGGCCTGACCAGCCCCGCGGTGATCTCCGTCTGCCGTGCCCTGGTCGGCGGTCTGGTGATGTTGCCGGTGCTGCGTATGGTCGGCGCGCGGCTGCCGTCGACCTGGGCCGGCTGGGGCTGGGCGCTCGTGATCGGCTTCGGGAACGTGACGGTGACGCTGGCCGGGATCGCCGAGGGCACGCGGCTGGCCGGCGCCGCCGTGGCGTCGGTGCTCCTGAACAGCGCCCCGTTCTTCGCCGCTGTGCTGGCGCGCGTATTCCTGGGCGAGGGGTTGACGCGGCTGCGCGTGATCGGCCTGATCACGGGGTTTGCCGGCATCCTCGTGATCGTCGCGTCGCAGCCGTCCAGCGGCGGCTCACACGTGGCCGAGGGCGCGGTGGTGTGCCTGCTGGGGGCACTCGGCTGGGCCGGCGCCGGGCTCGGCATGCGCTACCTGAGCGTGCGCGACGCCGGCTTCGACGTGTGGGGGGCGAGCACCGCGCAGTTCTTCTGCGGCGGCGTGCTGCTGATCCCCTACCTGGCTGCAACCGGCGGCTTCGGCAGCACCGACTGGTCGTCGGCGAAGCTCTGGGCGAGCCTGGTGTTCCTGGTGCTGGGAGCGCAGATCGTTACCTACGTCGGGTTCTACCTGGCGCTGGCGCAGTGGTCGAGCGCCCGCGTGTTTTCGTGGACGTTCCTGGTGCCGGTGGTGGCGGTCGTGATCGAGGCGCTGCAAGGAAACCTGCCCGGCGCCGTGGCCACGGCCGGCCTCGCGATCGTGATCGCGGGCGTCGCGATGGTGACCCACCCGCGGGCCGAGGCGACGCCGGCTAGCCGACTCCGCTGAAGAGCTCTGGAT
>DATNDR010000063.1:0-2347 GCA_035606945.1 Pseudonocardiaceae bacterium | reverse complement strand
GTCCAGATACACGCCACCCGCCGGGGTGCCGCGACCGGCCTTTACTTCGTTGTTGATGGCCCGGGCGACCTCGTCCCGGGGCAGCAGCTCGGGCGGCCGGCGGTTGTTGTCCGGGTCGTCGTACCAGCCGTCGGCTTCCTTGGCGTCGGTCGCGTACTGGTCCTTGAAGACGTCCGGGATGTAGTTGAACATGAAGCGCTCATCCTCGGAGTTCTTGAGGATGCCGCCGTCGCCCCGGACCGACTCGGTGACCAGGATGCCCTTCACCGACGGGGGCGAGACCATCCCGGTCGGGTGGAACTGGACGAACTCCATGTTGATCAGGGTGGCGCCCGCGCGCAGCGCCAGCGCGTGCCCGTCGCCGGTGTACTCCCAGCTGTTGCTGGTGACCTTGAACGACTTGCCGATCCCGCCGGTGGCGAGGATGACCGCCGGCGCGGAGAAGGCGAGGAACCGCCCGTTCTCCCGCCAGTAGGCGAACGCGCCGGAGATCCGGTCGCCGTCCTTGAGCAGCTCGGTCACCGTGCACTCGGCGAAGACCCTGATGTTGGCCTCGTAGTCGCCGGTGGCCCGGAAGTCTTCCTGCTGCAGCGACACGATCTTCTGCTGCAGGGTGCGGATCAGCTCGAGGCCGGTGCGGTCGCCGACGTGCGCCAGCCGCGGGTATTCGTGCCCGCCGAAGTTGCGCTGGCTGATCTTGCCGTCCTTGGTGCGGTCGAACAGCGCGCCGTAGGTCTCCAGCTCCCAGACCCGGGCCGGCGCCTCCTTCGCGTGCAGCTCGGCCATCCGGTAGTTGTTGAGGAACTTGCCGCCGCGCATGGTGTCCCGGAAGTGGACCTGCCAGTTGTCGCGCGGGTTCACGTTCCCCATCGCGGCCGCGGCACCGCCCTCGGCCATCACCGTGTGCGCCTTGCCGAACAGCGACTTGCAGATGATCGCGGTGCGCATGCCCTGCTCGCGGGCGGCGATCGCGGCCCGCAGCCCGGCTCCGCCGGCTCCGATCACCAGCACGTCGTACTCGTGCCGCTCGACGGTCTCTTCGCTCATCTCTCGCGCGGGGGTCATCGCGATCCTCCTAGCCGACGATCCGCAGGTCGGAGATCCAGCCGGCGGCCACGGCCATGACGTAGAAGTCCGTCACCACCAGGGTGCCGAGAGTGGTCCAGGCCAGCTCCATGTGCTTCCTGTTGAGCTTGGACACGAAACCCCAGGCGCGGTAGCGGACCGGGTGCTTGGAGAAGTGCCGCAGCCGGCCACCGATGATGTGCCGGCAGGAGTGGCAGGACACCGTGTAGGCCCAGAGCAGGATCACGTTGATCACCAGGATGATCGTGCCGAGCCCGATTCCGAACCCACCCGGCGAATGGAACGCGAGGATCGCGTCGATGGTGTTCACGATCGACAGCAGCACCGCGGCGTAGAAGAAGTAGCGGTGGCTGTTCTGCAGGATCCCTGGCATCCGCGACTCGCCCTGGTAGGACTTGTGCAGGTCGGGCACCCCGCAGGCCGGCGGCGATCCCCAGTACGAGCGGTAGTAGGCGCGCCGGTAGTAGTAGCAGGTGAGCCGGAACAGGCCCAGGAACGGCAGCGTGAGCACCGCGAACGGGAAGATCGGGATGTCCGGGATGAACCGGCCGAACAGCGACGAGTCTCCTTCGCAGCCGTTGGAGACGCAGGGCGAGTAGAACGGCGTCAGGTAGTGGTAGTCCTCCACCCAGTACCACTTCTGCATGAAGGCCCTGACCACCGCGTACAGGATCCAGGCGGTCAGCAGGACCACGGTGAGGATCGGGGCCTTGCGCCAGTTGTCGGTCCGCAGGGTGCGCGCGGGAATCGCGGCCCGCCCGTTGCCGTTTGGTCCGGCGAGCGTGGTGGGCGCAGTGCCCGCGGGGGTGTCGAGGGTGCCCGAGGCCATGTGTTTCTCCACGTTGAGGGTGTGCGGCGTCGGTGGCGTGCGGACGACCGGATGCGGCGCGCCCTGGACCGAACGATGCACAGTATTCTGCGCCCGGACGATCCGGCATGCGGGGTCGGGCTCTGTGAGTCTGGCCACCGGCGCAGGTCAGAACGGGAATTGAGTAGGCTGGACCGTCGTGCCCACCAGAACCGACCTCCGCGACGTCGCGATCATCGCCCACGTCGACCACGGCAAGACCACCCTGGTGGACGCCATGCTCTGGCAGACCGGAGCGTTCGGCAGCCACGCCGAGGAGCCCGACCGGATTCTCGACTCGATGGACCTCGAGCGGGAGAAGGGCATCACGATCCTCGCCAAGAACACCGCGGTGCGGTACAGCGGGACGTTGATCAACATCGTCGACACCCCGGGCCACGCCGACTTCGGCGG
>DATNDR010000018.1:0-16602 GCA_035606945.1 Pseudonocardiaceae bacterium | reverse complement strand
CGGCGGCCAGCACGATCGCTGTCGTGAGGCTCCCGCTTGGGAGCATCGCCAGGTGTCCTTCCCTCATGTGGTGCAGCGGTACAGGCCGGATCCTACGGGGACGCGCAGCACGGCGGGCCGACGCCGTGGCAATTCGTTGTTCAACTGGTAGCCGTGCCGCCGTCTCGCCTGCTCCATCACCCGGCCAACCCGCCTGCGGGGACGGCACGCGCCTCGGCGTTTTAGGTATGAGCAAGGCGACTGCGACTAACGAGGCAACGCGGCGAGCCGCTACATCTGTGGAGACGTGTGCGTGTGGCCGACCTGTACGGAAGCCAGCTCCCGAGCGCGAGGGTCAAATGACCTTTCTTTTGGTTACGGCCACGCTTTCGGCAAAGCGAATTCCCAGTCTGCCAGAGTTCAGGGTCTCATTACCCCGGAGTCGCTAGCGCTGAGCGGTCCGATCAACGCTGAGATCGCTCGGCGCGCATTGCATGCGACGCGGAGCTCGTGAACGCTGGACGTAGTGAGATGGCGAACGGCGCTGCACAAATTCTATCCGGCACCCGGCTAGGAGTCGACGCCGCAACCCTCGACGCCGCACGGGACGATGTGAGTCGGCGAGTAGCGGGCTAGTTACGTAGTGAACGCAACCGCGGCATGATCAAGCGGCTCGTTCGTGATCGATATTGAGATACGAGCCGAGGACGTGGCACGATCAATATGGCCGTAGGCAGGTCCGACCAAGCCATTTTGGCTACTTGCAGGCAGCGTTCCAATCCGCTGCGTTAGTAATTTCGTGACTACGGTTTTGCGTACCGTACTGTGCGTTGCTGACAGGTTACCGTTTCCGCTGTTCTTGCCACTGGTGTTACGGCGAGTGGATGAAGAGGCTAGCTGGGTCAACCGATTCCTTCTACCGTTCATGTCTAGACTCTTCGGTGTCAATCTTGTGCGTAGACGCCGCGGATTCGATGGGTGACAACACCTCGACAGGCTGCATTTTCAGTATCGCATCCTTCTCGAAGTGCAGCACGCACGACGAGCCGTGACAGAACTTGACATGGTGGCAGGGGGCACCCGGTGGCTACTCTTTCACTCCTCGATCCACAGGCGTCGTTGGCGCTTACCGCGCGGTCCGAGACGGCAGGTGCATCTCCGAGCGCGCCAGGCAGTGATCGCGAGGCGCTGATCAGCGCTGCCGTCAAGGGTGATGCCGCCGCCATCGATGATGTGTTCCGCTGGATCTGGCCCCTCGTGTTGCGGTTTTGCCGCAACCGTGTTGGTGGTCCGGAAAGGGCGCTCACCTCAGCCGACGACGTGGCCCAGGAAGTTTGCATCGCGGCACTGACGGCTTTACCCGGTTACCGTTACCAGCAGCGGCAGTTTCTGGCCTTCGTCTACGGCATCGCTGCGCACAAGGTGGCCGACGCCCGCAGGTCGGCAGCGCGCAATCGCACCGAGCCGGTCGCCGACGTCCCGGACACTCGGGACTTTGCCGATGGCCCAGAGACACAAATAATGAACAGCGAGCTCGCCGGACAGATGGGAAGGTTGCTGGAGTCGGTGTCGTTCAAGCAGCGCGAGATCCTGGACCTGCGCGTCGTCACGGGATTATCCGCCGAGGAGACCGCCGAGGTCGTGGGCTCGACGCCGGGCGCGGTGCGAGTGGCCCAGTACCGGGCGCTGAACCGGCTACGTGAGTTGCTCACGGCGAAGCCGCCCACGGGCGCCACAACGGATGCGGTGAAGGCGAGTAGTACAGGACACACATTGGTTATCGAATGGACAGCAGATAGGCGACCGATGTGGTAGATGGGCAGTAACTAGTTGTTGCCCAACCCGATCGGCTATGGCGAGTCGCCTCCGAACAAGCCGTGACTCTCGGCGCCGCGCCCGTTGCGGCGAGCAACACGGTAATGACCGGGTTTGCGATGCATAATCTATGTGCCGCCTGGGGCGCATGTTCCCGCGAATCGCTAGTCGGGACTGTATCGGCGCATGATCGCCTCGTTTGCGTCTCGAACGAACCGCAACACAATCCCGATATGAAAAGCGCTTACTGTGCAGATCTTTTAAACACGGGTTATGGCCGAATATCCGCCAAACGCGAGGCGCTGGCACAAACCCGGGACAACGGAGCGCGGCCTGGCGATCACTGTCAGGACACAGAAGGCGGTCACTGCTGGATGGCCTCTCGGTCGTGTGTTATGCGACGGCGCAGAAACGAACACGGCTCGTAACCTTTCGAACACCCGCAACTGCCGTTTGGGTGTAAACCACGCCGCCAGTGAAACGTTTTGCGGTGCCGGTAGTGACTATATTATCTTGGGTACTCTGGACGGACTTATAGAACCTGCGATTGCCGGTGAGTGCGTTGGATCGACGACGAAGAACTGCACAACTCCGACGTTGGCCACGCGATAGCAACTGGTCAGCTGTAGCGCCCCGCGGGCGACCAGACCGGTGTACCATTCTCAAGTCGACATCTCGCCCGGCTATCGGCAGCCCTACTTCGCCACCAGCCGTGCTTCTCGGGACCGATCAGAAAATGAGATACCTCGGCTCTGGTCGTGTCGCGGATCTAGCCGATCTCCCGCCGCTAACTGGTCTGTTCGAGTGATTGGCCCGGGTCGTCGTCACACCTGGCGACCTGTTGACGATTTACCTGTGACAGGTTTCATACGCAGTGGTTCTATGGTGAGCAGCTTTGGCGTTCAGAGATCATCTGAAAGCTTAGGTTAGCCTGGACTCCCCGGTAGGGCTATTGGTGGCTCTTCAGCCACCTGCTGGAGGCTCGGTGACGACGATCGCAGTGATCGGGGTCGGGATTCTCACCTGGATCCTGATATCGATTCTGCTTTCGCTAATCTTGGCACGGACATTTAGGCTAAATAAGACACCGGTCTCAGTGATCGACCTGTCCCCGGCGCCTCCGATTGGGGAGCCGGTGCGCAACTCCGCTGGCGAGGTTATGGCCGGCTTCCCGGCCCAGCCCACCCGGTTTGTCGGCCGCGCTGCGGCAATGGCGGCGGCCAGCGCCGCATTGGCCCCGTCCTCTAGGCGTACCTCGGTCACATTTTATGGGACGGCCGGTGCGGGCAAGACTACCTGCGCCGTGGAACTGGCCTACCGCCACCGGCGCGGTTTCAGCGCGTTGGTGTTCTGGTCCGCGCCCACTGATCCGGAGCAGTCCGGCGATGCGCTGCGGCTGCTGGCCCTAGAGCTGGAGGCACAGCTGGGCAATCACGGGTTCACGATGGTCGAAAAGATCGCCACCGAGGCAAACCTGAAGAATTTCCAGCCCATCCTCAGCGGCGTGTTCGCCGACGCTGACCTATTGCTAGTGCTGGACAACCTGGAAACCTTGCTCACGCCAGATGGCCAGTGGCGCGATCCTCGCTGGGCGCCGTTGATCAGTGCGCTAACCTGCCATCGAGGGGCGTCTCGGACCATTTTGACCAGTCGAGTGCTGCCAGCCGGGCTCAACGCCGACGCGGTATTGATTCGGCCGGTGCACGTCCTGTCCCGGGACGAGTCCCTACTTCTGATCGACGAGCTGCCAGCTTTGCGCGCAATGCTGGGCGGTGCGGCGTTGGCCCGTTGCCTGCTCACCCTGACTCAAGGTCACCCCCAGCTGCTGGAGTTCGCCGACGCGGCCGCAACTGACCCACCCCGGTTGGCCTACCAGTTGGCTGAGATCGAAGCAGCGATGGACGGGGCAGCGCCACTAGCGGCGTTCCTAACCCAGGGCAGCACCTGGCTGGATGCAGAGCAATTGGAGCAGATCTTTACTGCATGGACCATCACCGTCGCCGCGACTATGCCCACCGCCGCGCGGCTGCTGCTGCAAGTCCTGTGCCGGATGGCAGAGGGTGACCGCAACACGGCTACCATCGAGGCGAATTGGCCTGCCGTGTGGCGGCGCTTGGACCATTCTGGTGAACCACCATCAGTTTCCTCAACTGTCGCTCCATTGACTAGCGTCGCACTGATCGCCACCGATCACGTGCGTTTCAGGATCCACCCCGGTGTCGCCCAAGCCATCCACGCAGCGACCCCGGAGCCGGTCACTGCGGCCGTCGACGAGCAACTCGCCGCCTGGTGGACTGCCGTGGTCGGTGGCTGGGAGATCGCGCCGCAGCAAGCCGATGAGGACACCAGCCTCAGCCCCAGCCTGAGAGCCGCACGCTATCTACTGCGTCAACGTGAATGGAACGCCGCCAGCTGCCTACTCGAACGCGTCCTGATCCGGTACGGGTACTCGCCGGCCAACGCGCTTGCTGTCATACCCCTGCTGCGGCGCATCGCCGAGGCCACCGGCGCTGGAAAGGACCTCGCCGTGCTCGGTGCCGCGCTGAGAAAGGTCGATCCGGATGACGCCGAGATCATCCTCCGCCGGGCGTACCACCAAGCCATGACTGATGGCGACCACCAAGTTGCCTCTACCACCGCAGGTGAACTGGTCACATTGCTGCGTGATCAGGGAAGGCTATTCGACGCTCTCGGGATGGCCAGCCAAAAAATCGAGCGCACTCGGCAGGCCGGGTTCGGGCTCTGGACCCAACTCAGCGATCGGGGCCGGCGGCTGCAGATACTCAACCTGCTCGGACGCCATGAGCAGGTCTTCCTCGACTTACCCGCGCTGCGTGCCCAGATGGCCGAGCTGCCGGACGAGCGTGCCCACAACGACCGCGTGAACCCGTGGAACGTCCGGGAGTGCGTTCTCGATATCGGCCGCTTGTCCGCGGTGGCCTTGGAGCGCTGGGAGGAGGCGCTCGAGCTCAACAACGAGATTGTCAGGACAAAGCAGCGGCGCGGGGCTAGCACTTCAGAAATCGCCGGCAGCCGGTGCCACGACTACCTCCCGCTGTTCCAGCTTGGCCGGCCGTCCGATGCTGACCAACTGCTGCGCGATTGCCAGGACGTCGTCGCCACCGCCCACGACATCACCCAGCTCGCCGTTGTCTACGGTGCCCGCGCCGATCTGGAAGACAGACGTCACCACTCAAGAAAAGCAGTCGAGCTGCAGCGCACCGCGCTGCACCTGTGGTATCTGCACCCCGATCCTCGGGAGATCTCAACGGGGCACCATCACCTCGCCAACTATCTATCCCGCACCGGTGGGGACCCCGCCGAGCAACGCGCCCACCGCCTCACCGCGGCGCTTCTCGATCACCTCATCGGCAACGCCAGCGGGCTCGCCAGGACGCTGGGGACGCTGGGCGCCGAACTCCGCAGGGTTACCAGCGGTCCCGATGTGCCGGCACCGCCCGCGACTCTGCCCGAGGTCATCCGCCTGGTCGATGCTTATAACGGGATCTGCTTTGGCAATCTCATAGCCACTCTGTGCCCTGATCTCGCCACCGCCGAGCACGCCCTGGCCGACCTGTTATCGCATACCTGAGGCGCTCCGCCGCCAGGATTCGAACCTGGACCATCGGAACCAAAATCCGAGGTGCTGCCTTTACACTACGGCGGAAGGGCGGGCACGGGCCCACGCGCACATGGTGGCACGCGCACTGCGACGGGTCACCGCAGCCTCCCAGAACAAAGCTGACGACACGCGCGAACCCGCCACTAGCGTGGCGTGTCGTGACGGGCGTCGGGTCGATAATCTACGGTGGCGCTAGTGACGCCACGAGCGCCACCTGCGATTCTGCTGCGGGTGTGAGCATGGTGGCGCCCGCTGCGGCGTGGCAGCCGGCCGCGTCTGCCGACGTGAGGAGCACCGGCCGATGACGCTGAGCGCCGAAGCCGACCAGCAGCGTACGCAATCCGAACCGGTTCTGTCCGGTCAACGGACGTTGGGGCCGCACATTCTGGTGTACCTCTTCGTCCTCGCGCCTATGCTGGCTCTGATCGTGGCGGTACCCATCGCTTGGGGATGGGGACTTAGCTGGTTGGACATCGTGCTGTTCGCGATCACCTACACCGTCAGCTTGCTAGGAGTGACCGTCGGGTATCACCGTCACTTCACGCACGGTTCGTTCAAGGCCAAGCGATGGTTGCGGGTCAGCCTGGCGGTGTTGGGTAGCACCGCCATGCAGGGCCCGCTGCTGCATTGGGTGGCCGATCACCGGCGCCATCACGCATTCTCCGACAAGGAGGGTGACCCGCACTCGCCGTGGCTGTTCGGCACCTCCCCGATGGCGGTGGCCAAGGGATTCTGGCATGCCCATATGGGCTGGTTGTTCAACCGGGACCTGTCCAATCCGCACCGGTTCGTCCCGGACCTGCTGGCGGATAAGACGATGGTGCGGGTCAGCAAACTGTTCTGGCTGTGGACGGCCATCTGGCTGGTGCTGCCCGGCATCATCGGTGGGTTGGTGACCTGGTCCTGGTGGGCCGTGCTGACTGGCCTGTTCTGGGCCGGGTTGGTGCGCGTCTCGTTCCTGCACCACGTCACCTGGGCGGTGAACTCGATCTGTCACATGATCGGTGAACGACCGTTCGCGTCGCGCGACAGGGCCGCGAACTTCTGGCCGATGGCGATCCTGTCCGGGGGAGAATCCTGGCACAACCTGCACCACGCCGATCCCACCTCGGCCCGCCACGGCGTGCTCCGGGGGCAGATCGACATCTCGGCCCGGGTGATCTGGGTGTTCGAGAAGCTCGGCTGGGCGTGGAATGTGCGCTGGCCGACGCCGCAGCGGCTGGCCAAGATCACGGCGCGCGCATAGCCGATCCCTCCCTGGCTGTGCCTCATTCCAAGCATCTGAGGGTCCTCGGAGCACCGGTTACTTCAGCGTGTGATCAGTTGATTACTTAACGCATCCAATACGCTCTGGCGCCGCCTTGCACCGTTCGGGTGAAAGAGGCAGGTGTTACAGTAACCGAGTAACGACAGGCAGTGGGCAATAGATATACGCACTGTGGGGAGGGGCGAACCCACTGTTCGAGAGGGTGAGTACGGCTCGCGGTCGGCCGTCTAGGTCAATCCGAGGTGCTCACTCTCCGTTGGTGTTTCGCTACAGTCAGTTGTCGTTAGACATCTCGAGTAACGGCAGGGGGCCCGTCTCGATGAAGTTCGTTGCAACTACCACCCAACCAGCAGCCAACTCCGCGCGTCGCGAATCCGGGAGTCTCACGACTTTCGATCCCGATGTCCGCGTGGCGGTGGTGGGCTATGGCTACTGGGGTTCCAAGCACATGCGGGTGCTCAGCAGCATGCCCGGTGTCCAGGTGACCATCGTCGACCAGGATCCTGAGCGGATTGCCGAGGCCAGGCAGGCGTACCCAGCGGCCGAGGCCGCGCACCGTCTCGACGAGGTGATAGGGCGGGTCGACGCCGTCGTCGTCGCGACCCCGCCGACCGCGCACGCCGCGGTCGCGCTTCACACACTGCGAAACGGGCGGCATGCCCTGGTGGAGAAACCGCTGGCCACCACAGTCGAGGACGCGCAAGCGATGGTCGACGCGGCGGCGGCGAACGGCGTGCACCTGATGGCGGGTCATACGTTCGAATACAACGCTGCGGTGTGGAAGCTCAAGGAGCTCATCGATTCCGGTGAACTCGGCCGGATCCTGTACATCGACGCCGCGCGGTTGAGCCTGGGTAAATACCAGCGTGACTGCAACGTCATCTGGGACCTCGCTCCGCACGACATCTCGATCGCCTCATTCCTGCTCGACGAGGTTCCGCGGACGACCTGGGTATGGGCCAAGCGGCATGTCGGAAACCGCCACGCCGACGTGGCTTACCTGCGCTTGGACTTCGAGAAGGCGGCTACCCACGCATTCGTCCACGTGAGCTGGCTGGACCCGTGCAAGGTGCGGCGGGTCACCGTCGTCGGGGACCGAAAGATGGCCGTCTACGACGACATGTCGGACAATGAGCGTATTCGCGTGTACGACATCGGCGTCGACCCGACCGATCCCGACGACCATGGCGAATCCCACGCCATGCCGGTTTCCTACCGGACCGGCGACATCGTGTCGCCATTCATTCAATTCAACGAGCCGCTGCTGGTCCAGGACAGCCACTTCATCGAGTGCATCCGCACCGGGGCCAAGCCGAACACGCCGGGGGAGCGCGGTCTCGACATCGTTCGAGTCTTGGCCGCCACCGACATCGCAGAAGCCACCGGGCGCCCCGCCTTCGTCGCCGGCAGCATCGACCGCTCCGGCGCGGATCGCGCGCGGGAGGTGGCCTCATGACCACCCGCGACAGCGTCCCTGTCGACATCGCGTTCCTCGACCTCCACGGTGTCAACAATGGGCTGCGGGAGGAGTTCGACCTGGCTTGGAAGACCGTGCTCGACCACGGTCATTTCGTCGGCGGTCCCGAGGTTGAGCGCTTCGAACGCGAATTCGCGACCTACTGCGGAACCCAGGCCTGCGTTGGGGTGGCCAACGGAACCGACGCCCTGGAACTCATCCTGCGCGGACTGGGTATCGGGATCGGCGACGAGGTCATCGTCCCGACGAACACCTTCATCGCGACCGCCGAAGCGGTCTGCGCGACCGGTGCCCGACCCAGGTTCGTCGACGTCTGCGCCGGCACCCTGCTGATCGATCCCGACGCTGCCCAAGCCGCGATCAACAGCTCGACGGCAGCAATCATCGCCGTCCACCTGTACGGCCAGATGGTCGATCCCGGACCGATCTCGGCGATCGCAGCAGCGCACGGGTTGGCTCTCATCGAGGACGCCGCGCAGGCACACGGTGCCCGACACTGCGGCGCCACTGCCGGCAGCGTGGGCATTGCGGCCGGGTTCAGCTTCTATCCCGGTAAGAACCTCGGCGCCCTGGGCGACGGCGGCGCGGTGGTCACCAGCGATCTCGCCCTGGCCGAGACGATCCGCAGCATGGCCAACCATGGGCGCTGTGCCGCAGACCGTTACCGGCACGACCTCTCGGGCCGAAACAGCAGGCTCGACACCCTGCAGGCGGCGCTGCTGTCGGCCAAACTACCGGGCCTGGACGCCGGCAACGCTCGACGTGCGGCAGCGATGGCGGCCTACCGCGAGTTGCTGCCGCCCACCTGCCTACCGGTGTCGGTGCAGCCGGGTGCCGAGCCCGTGTATCACCTTGCGGTCGTTCAGGTCGACGACCGTGACAAGGTCGGCGACGCGCTGACCGCGGCCGGCATCGGGTGGGGAGTGCACTACCCCATTCCGTGTCATGAGCAGCCGGCGCTGGCGACATTCCACGAGTCGGCGCCGACCAACCAGAAACTACCGGTCGCAGAACGCGCGGCCAGCCGGATCCTATCCCTTCCCATGTCCCCGACCCTGAGCATTGAGCAGGTTGCGCGGGTCTGCGATGTGCTCGGAGGTGCGCTGTGACGGACGTTTCCAATGTCTTCCAGTACGGGGCTAGTGAATCGAATGGACGTTCGATGGGCCATAAAGAGCAGCTGGAGAAGTCGCCGGGGATCGGTGACGTGCCACCGCAGCGGTCGGGGGACCAGTTCGACATCCCCACCGAAGACAGCGGTGGTGGTGGCCCACTGACCACACGCCTGATCCTGCTGGCGTTGACGATCATCCTGCTCGGCACCGCTGCCGGGCTGGCCGCGGCTCTGGTGCTACCGAAGACCTACGGCGCGCGCGCGGAGGTGCTCTACGCCGTCGGACAGGACCAGCAGGGCGGTGATCCGCTCAAGCAGGGTCGCGACCTGTCCACGCAGCTGGTGTATTTGAAGAGCCGGGCAGTGCTCGGTCCGGTCGCGACGAAGGAAGGCCGCCAGTTCAAGGACCTGGACAAGGCCGTCAGCGTGGAGGTTCTGGAAAACAGCAACGTCATCGAGGTCGAGGCTGACGGTCCGACCAAGCTGGCCGCGCTGCAGACGCTGCAATCGGTCATGGACGGCTACCTGACGCTGATCGGCCAGCCCACCGGAGTGTCCCGCAATCTCGACACCCAGCTTGCCGACGCCAAGGCGAACACCGCGCAAATCCAGACGCGGGTGCAGCAGCTGACCACCGCGGTGACGGCCGGAACTGCCACCCAGGCGGCGCTCAACGAGGCGCGAACCCAGCTGACCGGATCCCTGGACCGCGAGAAGGCGATTCAGGCCCGGATCGATGAGCTCAACCTCACCGGTCAGAACGGGCCCGACGCTCAGCTGCTGACGCCGCCGTACTCGCTGCCCGATCCGGTATTCCCGCAGCCGCTGATCGCTGCCGGCACCGGTGCCCTGGTCGGCGTGATCGTGGCCGGCGCAGTGGTGGCGATGAGTGTCCGGCGCCGGACGAGGCCGTGAGGCCCCGGTTGTGGCCGCCTTACCGGTGACTGCGCTCGAGGACCCCACTCCTCCGACCACCACGGCTCGGAATTCGGCCACTGTTGCGGGCTGGACCCTGGTCAGCAGGGTTACCGGGCTGCTCCGGGTCGTGGTGATCGGGGCGGTGCTCGGGCCGACCTTCTTCGCCAACGCCTTCCAGACCGGTTACGTCGTGCCGAACATGGTGTTCACGATGATCGCCGGACCCGTGCTGGGAATGGTGGTGGTTCCTGGACTGGTTCACGCCGTCGGGGCCGGCGGCGTGGTGCGGGCCCGGGAAGTGCTGGGCCGGGTGGCCGGGTGGTTGCTGGCGGTCTCGGCTGCGGTGGTCGGGCTGTTGATGATCTTGTCCCCGGTGGTGGCGTGGACGCTGACCTTCGGGGTCCCGGATGCCGGCGCGCACGCTCGAGGTCTGTGGATCACTACGGTGCTGGTCCTGCTCGTCGCGCCGCAGGTTCCGTTGTATGTCCTGTTGCATCTCGGCATATGCGCCCAGCAGGCTCGCGGCCGCTTCGCGCTGGCGGCGGGCGCGCAGGTAGTGGAGAACGGCGTCCTGATCGCGACGGTGCTCTTCGCCGGCTGGTACTACGGGACCGGGCTGGACTTCAACCACGTGTCGGTCGGGTTGGTCATAACCTTGGGGGCCGGCAGCACCGTGGCCGTCGCCCTGCATGCGGCGCTGCAGCTGCTCGGCACGGCCCGGGTGGGGTTGCTGAGCCGGCCGTCGATGGGCTGGCGGCATGACCCCGACACCCGCGAGATCACCCGCAGGTTGGTGCGCTCGGTCGGGGTGGCGGCCTGGCCCACCGCGGCGATGTACGTGCTCCTTGCGCTGGCCGGCACGGTGCCGGGTGGCACTTTCGTGGTGCAACTGTCGTACTCGGTCTTCTTTGCGCTGTCTTACGTCAGTGCCCGGGCGGTATCGATGGCGGCGCTGCCCGGGCTGGCTGACGCCGCTCATCGCGAGGACGGTGCCACGTTCGCTTCCGGGTGGCGGCAGGGTCTGACTTACGCTGTGATCGCCAGCCTGCCGCTGCTGGTGTTGCTTACGGTGCTATCTGGACCTACTGCGAACCTGCTGGCCAACGGCGAGCTGCGGCATGCGGACCTGATCGGGCCACTCGCCGCCTGCATGGCGATCGTGGCGGTGGCCCAACTGGTCGGTGGGGTGCACGACATCGGCCGCCGGGCGCTGTTCGCCCGTCTCGACGACCGAATCCCGCGGCGGGCCAGCGAGGTGGCCTTCGGCGTGATCCTCGTGGCCGCGGCCGCGGCGCTGTTGCTGCCCACGGACTCCACCCGCCTGGTGTGGCTGGTGGCAGCCATCCTGGCCGGTGAACTCGCCGCCGCCGGGACGGTGTTGACCCGGGTACGGCGCGCGATACGACCCGAGCGGTTCCTGGACGCCCGAGGCCTGGCTGCCGCGCTGGTAGCCACCCTCGCGCTGCTTCCGGTGGCTGCTGCGATGTGGTGGATCCAACAGATGGACCGCGGAGATCAGCTTGTCGATCTCGCAATTCTCTCCCTGGGCGGCGTGGTGGCGCTCGGGGTCTATGTCCTGGTGCTCCGTGTCGCGGTGCGACGGATAGGTGGTGGGTCATGACACAAACCCTTCCGCCGGGTTCTGGTTTGCCTCCCGCCCCTGGGGGGTCCGGTCCGCTTCCCACCTCCGGCGGATCTCCACCGGCCCCGGTGGTGAGCCGCCGGTTGGGGCTGGGAGCCGCCGGCTGCGCCGTGGCCGGTGGAATCCTCGCAGTGGCGGCCGGACCTCTCATCGCGCTGGCCGCGATCGGCGTGCTGGCCCTGGCCGGCATGTTCGCCGCGGCGGTCTACCGGCCGGTCTTCGCGACATATGCCTATCTCGGCACCCTGCCTCTCATCGCCGGAATCGACCGGGGACACCTGATTCCCCTGGTGCGCCCCAACGAAGCGCTGTTGGTGGTGCTCCTCGCCGGAGCGCTAGCCGGTGGTTATTTCCGATGGTGCCGAGGTGAACGGATACCGCTGCAACTGCATCAGCTCGATATCCCACTCGGCGTCTTCTTGCTCGCCTCCACGGCGTGGCCACTGCTGTCGATGCTGTTGCGTGGCCATCCGCCGACCGCGTCCGATCTGGCGGCGGTGCTGCCGGTCTGCAAGCTCGTAGCTATCTACCTGCTGGTGCGTTTCAGCGTCAGCACTGAGGCCCAGCTGGTGCGGTGTTTCCGGCTGATCATCTGGCCGGGCGCGGTGGTCGCGGTGATCGCGATCCTGCAAACTCTGCACTTCGGCCCGGTTGTCTCGATGCTGCAGGCGGTCTGGGTACCGGACAGCAACGCAGCCGCCCTGGCCGAGCGGGGCACGACCACGCTCGCCTCGCCGATCGCCACCGGCGACTACATCATCATCTGCCTTACCTTGATCGTCTGCTGCGGGATGCGGGGGTTGCTGGATCGCCGGGAGCGGCTGGGCTTGGGTCTGGTGCTCGGTGCCGGTGTGCTTGCTACCGGACAGTTCTCCACCTGGATTTCCGCGGTGGTGGCGGCGGGGCTGATTCTGTGGCGCTTCAGCACGGTGCGCCACGGTTCCCTGCGGTTCGTGTGGTTGGTGCCGGTGGCGCTCGCGATCGGTGCGCCGGCGTTGATCGGCCGGTTGCAGGGGTTCAGCGAGTTCGGCGTGCCGCGCAGCTGGATCGGCCGCTGGAGCAACCTGTCCAACTTCTACCTGCCCCGATTCGGGTTCATCAATGTCCTATTCGGGGTCTCGCCCGACTCGGTGTTAGAAGCACCCGAGAGATGGCGTGACGTCATTTATCTGGAAAGCGGCTACCTGGAGCTGCTGTGGGTCGGCGGAATTCCGCTGCTGGCCGCGTTCGTCTGGCTGTCGGTCGTGGTGCTGCGCCGCACGCGCGAGCTTATGGCGCAGTCGGGCGCCGTCGGTGCCGCGGCATCGGCACTGTGGGTGTGCTGGTGGTTCGTGCTCATCCTCACCGTCCTCGATCCGCACCTGACGCTGCGGGGCACCGGGGACCTGCTGTTCATGCTGATCGGAATCACCGCGGGGAGGCTCAGTGTCCAGCAGCGTTGAACAGACACGGTTACCCGCTCGATGGGAACCAATCGCTCGGCGGGCCGTCGATCTGGCGGTTGTGGTGGTCGCACTGCTGGTGCTCATGATCCCGATGCTGCTGATCGCGATGGCCATCAGATGGGGGAGTCCAGGGCCGGCGTTTTACCGCCAGCAGCGGATAGGGCGGGGCGGCCGGCCGTTCACCATGTACAAGTTCCGCACCATGCGGGTAGGTGGCTCCGACGCGCAGCACCGCGAGCTCATCGCCCGCGAATTGCGCGGCGAGGACACCTCGGTGAACGGCAGCTGGAAGATCGATTGCGACCCGCGGGTGACCCGGGTCGGCTCCTTCCTACGGCGCACCAGTCTCGACGAACTGCCTCAGTTGATCAACGTGCTGCGTGGGCAGATGTCGCTGGTGGGGCCCCGGCCCTGCCTGGACTGGGAAGCGGAGATGTTCCCGCCCCGGTTCGCCGAGCGATTCGACGTCCCACCCGGACTCACCGGGCTTTGGCAGGTTAGTGGCCGCAGCACGATGGGTACCTTGGAAATGCTCGAACTCGACCTCGCCTACGTGCGTGGGTGGAGTTTCTGGAGTGACCTGGGGATTTTGCTGCGTACCGTGCCGGCACTGCTGCGGGGGCACGGCGCACGCTAACGCACAAGATTGGCTTCAGGCAGCTGGGGGGAGCAGCCTTGACTGCAGTCGCTACAAGCAGTTTCGCGATTCCCCGACTACCACGTCGGGCCCGGACCGCCCTGCTCACGGCGCACATCGCGGTGTCGGTGGGATGGCTCGGGCTGGACGGCGCCCTGGTGGCGCTGGAAGTGACCGGCCTGGGCACCGGCGATCCCGGCGAGCGGGCCGGAATAGCCGCCGCGATGGCCGCGCTTGTCGTCTGGGTGCTGGTGCCCGTAGTGGCTGCCTCGCTGGTCAGCGGGCTGGTGCTGGCGCTGTCCACCCCGTGGGGTCTGCTGCGGTACTGGTGGGTCATCATCAAGTGCGGGATCGCCGGGGTGCTCACGGCCACCGGGCTGGTGTTGATGCTGCCTCGGCTCCATCAGATCATCATTGGGGAGGCCGAGCCGGTCGGGATGCAGTTGCTGATCGGCAGAGCGATCGCGCTGGCGCTGTTGCTCGGCGCGACGGGGTTGTCGGTGGTCAAACCCTGGGGCAAGACCCCGCACGGGCGGTCCGCGACGACAGCTCGGCAACAGTTCAACAGAAGTAGCGGTACAGCAGCGCGCCAGCCTTCTTCGTCACCTCATCGGGTACCGACTGGCCGGTAAGCAGCTCGGTGAGCCCACCGAGCATTGCGCCGGCCTGCGGGTCGCTGCGGGCGTGCTCCCCGCCGGCGCGCAGGGTCACGATTCGCCGCTCTTCAGTGGCCCATTTGCGCTTGTAGGCGATCAATCCCGGCTGATCGAGATCTGACAGCCCCCAGTCGACCAGCCGGGCCCCGTGCTGGACACCCCAGCGGATGCCGGCCCAGAAGATCGCATCGTTCGGTCGCTTGGCGAGGTGCTCGTGGCGGGAGGCCCCGAACTTGTAGTACAGCGTGTTTTGCCAGCTGAGAAACACCGCGCCGGCGATGAGCTCATCTGCGGCGTAGGCGAGCATGGTCACGATGGCGTCGTTCGCGGCGAAGGTGTCCCAGATACGGTCGAAGAGCTCAACGGGCTGGGCCAGCAGCTTGTACTTGTACTTGCGCAGCAGGACATGCAGCTCGTGGAAGTGGTGCACGGCATTGCGATCGGTGCGCGCCTCGACTCGGACGCCGTCGCGTTCGGCGATGGTGATGTTGCGGCGGGCATGCTGGGACAGCCGCCGCCGGATCGCATCGAGATCGGCGTCCAGCGGCGTACCGTGCCACGCCGCCGCACTGATCTGGCTGAAGCGTGGGTCGCTGACGGGTACCGCGGTGTCAAAGCAACGCAAGGTCAGTGGCGCGGCGCTGATAATAACCCCATCCGCCAGGGCTTTCCAGTCCGCGGGGTCATCGGTCAGCGGCTCGGCCCGGTCGGAGAACGGCAAGCTCGACAGCCGGTCACCGCGGATGTCGCTGATCGGCACCCAGGCTAGCCCGGCGCGCGGCTGCCCGTCCCAGTCGAGCCGGATCCTGGCAGCCGGCGTGAACCCGTACGTGCCGCACACCGCATCGATCCACGACGGCGAGGTGAACACACTACCGTGCGGGCCAATCGCCAGTTCACGCCACCGCGGATCACAACGCGGATCAACAAGCACACTTTCCGGCTCTGGGACGTTCACGGCGCCGACGCTACCTTCTCCCTCCGGCGTGTCGTGCCGTCCCGTACGCCGTGTCGCGTCCCGGCGCACGGTATGTCATGGTCCCGTGCACCTTCCCCGGCTCACGCTGGTGAGATATGCCGGACAGCCCGTTACAGGAGTAGGGTAAATGTGACTGAACGGGGTCGGTTCGTCGCAGTGAGTGTGCGAGAGTGAACAGGGGTGACGGAGCTATGACCACGCTGTTTGTCGCCACGACAGGTGGGCACTTGACGCAGCTTGACAACCTGGCAAGCCGCATCCCCCCCAACGGGGACGCAGTGTGGGTCACCCACGCGAACGAGCAGAGCCGGTCAATGCTGGCGGACCGGGACGTGGAGTTTGTGCCCTACGTCGGGGTGCGTAGCGTGCCGGACGTGCTGCGGTGCATTCCGAATGCGCGCCGGTTGCTGGCCAGCCGGAAGGTGACCAGAGCGGTATCGACCGGGTCGGGGATCGCGCTGGGGTACCTGCCCTACCTGGCCGCCCACGGCGTGGAATGCCATTACATCGAAAGCGCTACACGAGTAACTGGGCCGTCCGTCACCGGGCGGGTGCTGCAGTGGGCGCCGAAAGTCCGTACTTATACCCAGTATCAGAGTTGGGCGGATCAGCACTGGCAGTATGCCGGCAGCGTGTTCGATGGTTACGAATCCGTCGCCGTGGCGCGGGAGCCCGACGCGGTGGTGCGGGTCGTGGTCACGGTGGGGGCCGCCACCCAATACCCCTTCCGCCGGTTGTTCGACCACTTGGTGCCCCTCCTGACACCTGAAGGTGCACTAGCTCAGGTGACCGGGCTCCAGGTAGAAGTACTGTGGCAGACCGCGGATACCCCGGTCGATCACCTTCCCATTCAGGCCACGCCAGCATTACCGGCGGCCGAGCTGGGCGCCGCACTAGCCAAGGCGGACATTGTCATCAGTCACGCCGGCACCGGGTCGGCGCTGGCCGCACTCAACGCCGGGCGTTACCCGATTCTGGCCGTCCGGGACCCTGTCCGGGGGGAGCAAGTCGACGACCACCAGCACCAGCTGGCCACCGAACTGGCCCGGCG
>DATNDR010000112.1:0-4758 GCA_035606945.1 Pseudonocardiaceae bacterium | reverse complement strand
GAAGGCGACGTCACCGAATCGCGGCCGTGCGACAGAGAGGAGCCTGAGTGAGTATCGCGGACATACCCAGCGACGTCTCGGCCGGCGCGGCACTGACGCTTGTGGTGCCGCTGGCGCTGCTGGCGGTCGTGCTGCTGTGGGGCTGGACGCTACGACGGCGAGTGGATTGAGCCGGCGCCGGCGCCTGGCCGCGGCCGCCAGCGTGCTGCTGATCGTAAGCGGCGCGGCGCTGGCGCTGGCGGCCACGCGCTACGCCCCCAGCTCGGGGGCCAACGCGTCGGCGCGCGGGTCGGCGGTGAACGGCGACGCCGTCTGGAAGGCGGGGACGCGCCCCGCGCCCAGCTTCGACCTGACCGACCAGCGCGGCCGCTCGGTGTCGCTCGCGTCGCTGCGCGGACGGCCGCTGCTTCTGACGTTCCTGGACTCCAAGTGCACGACGCTGTGCCCGATCGTGGGCCACCAGCTGGGCGTGGTGGAACGGCACCTGGGCGGGCAGCCGGTGCGGCTGGTGATCGTCAGCGTCGATCCCGCTGATACGCGGCACACCGTGGCGGCCGCGGCTCGCAAGTGGGGCTGGCACGGGCACTGGCAGTGGCTGATGGGAACGCCGGCACGGCTCGCGCCCGTATGGCGCGCGTACGGCATCGGCGTGCAGCCGACCGCCACCGACATCGCACACAGCATGGCGGTCTACGTGATCGACGGGCAGGGCGACGAGCGGGCCGGGTTCCTGCCGCCGCTTGCGATCTCGCGGCTGGTGTCGGACGTGCGGCTGCTGCAGCGCGGCTAGGCGGGCTCGCCCGGCGGCGGGTGCACCGGCTCGGCGTCGGGCCGCGGGTTGTTGCCGATCGTGAAGTGGTCGAGATCGGTCTCGCTCATCCCGAACATGTGGCCGAGCTCGTGCAGCAGCGTGTCGTGGATCTGGCGGTGCAGTGCCGCGCGGTCGCCCGACACGCGCATGATCGGCCGCCGGTAGAGCGTGATCTCGGACATCACGTCGCTGCCGCGGCGCTGCGACTGGTACACGCCGAACACGCGCGGCTCACCGGCCCGCTCCTCCTCGACGGTGATGGCCACGTTTTGCTGTGTGATGGCCCGACCGATCCAGGGTGGCAGCGCCGCCAGCTCGGCCTCGACGATGGCCGCGAACTCCTCGTCGCTGACCGCGACGCTGATGGGGTGCGCGGCGAAGGCCGCGTCGGCGCGCTGCGCTCGCTCCTGCAGCCACAGGTTCTGGGCGCGCACCTCCTCGAGGTCGGCCGAGACGCTGCCCATAAACACCCGCGCGATCACATAGCCACCGGCCAGCGAGCCTCCCAGCAGCAGCAGCGTGCCGGCCGACGATGTGGGGCGGTAGACCAGCGTGTTCACCCACACCGGGGAGGCCAGCAGCGCGCCCAGCCAGATGCTCTGGAGGGGATTGCCGCGCCGGTAGCGGGTGAGCAGCCGTCGGATCACGATCGGATGGTAGGTGCCCGGGCCGCCACACAGGTTCGGGCCGCATTCGGCGTAGGATTCGGTCATCAGCAACGACCAGACACCGCGGCCCGACCAGCGGCCGGCCACCGTTGCCGCCTCATCGCCGGTGGTGATCGCCAGGCACAGCGATGGGCCGCCCCTGCTCGTGCGTGCGATCTGGTTCATCTTCGTCGGCTGGTGGCTGACCGGGCTGGTCAACGTGCTCGCCTACCTGATCGCGCTCACGATCATCGGGCTGCCACTGGCGTTCATGATCTTCAACCGGCTGCCGAGCGTGCTCACGTTGCGCCCGCGGACGGTGCACACGACGCACGAGGTGTCGGGCGGCGTCACCCACATCAGCGAGACCCGCGTCCCGCAGCGCGGCTTCTTCCTCCGCGCCGTCCACTTCGTCCTGATCGGCTGGTGGTTCGGCGCGATCTGGTCGGCACTGGCCTGGCTGCTCTGCATCACCGTGATCGGCATCCCGGTCGGCGTGATGATGTACAACCGGCTGCCGGCCGTGATGACGCTGAGGCGGTACTAGGGTCCCGGGTGGTCAGGCGGGTGTGCTCAGTGCCCGTGCGCGCGCAGGGCCATGTCGAGCAACAGGAACAGGCCAATCGCAATCGGGTAGAAGACAAGGCGTCCCATGCCGGTGTAATCGGCTCACACCGGCTTATGGTTGAGGCAGCGGGAGCCCGGCCTAGGGTACGTGGATCAGCGTCGGGTAGCCGTTGTTGTTGAAGTAGTGGTTTCCCTGCCACCCGGTCTGCGCGTTCTGGAACAGCAGGAAGGTTGGTGTTCCATCCGGCATGAACATGGCGTTCTTCACCACCGCCGAGCTACCCCACACGGCTGCCGCCCGCGCGGCGACGTTCGCCTCCGCGGTTTCGTTCCAGCCGTAACTGGCCGGGCCGAGGCACTCGTTCTTGTCCAGATGCGACGTTCCGATGACGTAGTGCCCCAGGATGCCATTGCTGAGATACCCAGCGGAAGGTGCGTAGATCCGGTAGTGGGTGTCGGTGCAGACGGTGTTCTTGCGGCCGCCGCTTGACACCCAGACGTTGCCGGCGCCGTCGTTGACGCGCTCGTACTCGGTCGACCCCGACCACGACCAGTTGATCTTGCCGTAGACCTTGGCGATCGACGCGTTTCCCCAGAATACGAGGTCGACCGGCCAATCGACGTTGTTGGCGGCGACGGTCTTCGAGTTGAAGTCGTAGTTCTGATAGGAGTCCCCGCCGAAGTTCACGGTCGCCAAGTTCTTCGCGGTACTCGCCATCGCACTGCTCGCTCCGGCAAGCAGGGCAAGCGCGGCTGCCACGACCCCAGCCACCAACCACCGCCGCACGGGAATCACCTCCAACAGCCTCCGCAGGGCGTGCGCGACTCCGAAGCACGCAAGCAACAATCGATACGACGGGCCACTGTACACCCGTGCCGCCCGGC
The DNA here is from genome assembly GCA_035606945.1 of Pseudonocardiaceae bacterium. Classification (GTDB taxonomy): domain Bacteria; phylum Actinomycetota; class Actinomycetes; order Mycobacteriales; family Pseudonocardiaceae. Next base: position 1,848 of record DATNDR010000112.1, on the reverse strand, counting down.
GCTGCAACCACGCCTGCTGAGCCGGCAGGAGGTGGTACGAGCGACGACTCAGCGTCAGGAGTGGAGGGCACGACGCGCTCATCGCGGTGGTGATGCAGCGAACCGGGGCCGCCGAACACCATGCCCGCGGGATGATCGCCATCGAGACGGGAGCGTCGGGGGGCCATGTCGTCCTCGCAGACAAGTGCCCACCGGACCTCGTACCGTTCTTTGTCCGCACCACCGCCGAGCGCGACCGCTGGCAGTCCTGCTGGGAACTGTCGCTGAAGATGCTCGGCGGCGAATACCTCGGCGGGTGGAGGCCGATGCTCGCCAGGCAGCTATACGACAGCGACATCCCGACCGGCTGATCACCGGCCTTCCCAGCCGGGCGGCTCCGGGCATTGAGTCGGTAACCCCATTCAATACCCGGAGGGCCAGGTGGCTCATCCGTTCAGGACGATTGGGTGGCTTAGGAGGTTGACGTCCGTGCCGGTGGCAACGCGGACGTGGACGGGGCGGCGAGTTCTCAGTGACCCCGCGTTCTTGACTTTCTGGCGCGGTCAAGGAGAATCACCGAAGCTCCGTGTCGGCGAGTTCTCGCTGCGGTGACTCGCCGCCTGCACGGGACACCTTCAAAGGGGGGTCACTGTGAAGTTTCGTATCCTGTTTGGCGCGGCCGCGTTGCTGACGTCGCTGGGGGCGGCGGCTGCCGCCGGTGTGGTCGGTACTGCTAGTGCAAATCAGGGCACCGCGTATGTCTGCAGAGGCGGTAACTTTGCCACCGGGCAGTTCACCCACATCCGCTCTGGCAACTACTCCAGCATTACGGTGAAGGGTGTGTGCAACATCCAGCCCTGGGCCGTGATCAACGTCTCTGGCAGCATCCGCGTCGCCGCTGGGGGCGTGCTTGACGCGCAAAGTGCTCCGTCGACGATCACAGTCGCGCACAACGTCACGGCAGGCTCGGGCTCGCTGCTCGGTATGGGTTGCCAGCCGGCCACCACGATCGGCACGCAGGCGGGCGTGCCGTGCGCTGTCCACCCGAAGGCCCACACCAGGATCACGGTCGGCGGCAGCATCACCGCCTGGGACGCGAACACCGTCCTGCTGCGCAAACTGACGGTCGGCGGGAACATCACGCTCAGGGGCGGGGGCGGCGATATCCCTTGGTCGATCAAGGGCAACAGCGTCGGCCAGAACGTCACGATCCGCCGGGTTACGGCCGACTGGCTCGGCCTTCAGTTCAACACGATCAGCGGCACCGCGACGCTGGCCCACATCACGGTGACTGACCCGGGCGATCCGGGCCGAACGGTCGCGGTTGTGGAGAACACGGTCGGGCAAGACCTCAACTGCCGGGCACTTCGCCCGGGCGTGTCCCCCGGTTTCATCCCCGGCGAAGTGAATCACGTCGGTGGCGAGGCGACCGGTCAATGCAAAGCGATCAGTGAGTAGCCCTGACCTAACCTAGTAATACCCTCGCCCGTCTGCCACCCCTCCCCCTTCTCGGGGTGGCAGACGGGCAACCCCTTCGTCTGTAGCGTCGTAGCCAAATGATGCGAGGCGTTCCCCTGCTCGACCGCGAGGCGGTCGAGGTCAGGCGACGCATTCGCGGGGCCGGTCAAGCGTTGAGAAGCCGTGGGGATGGTGGAACCGTTGCGGGGCGTGTAGCGTCGTAGCGGTATGTGGCGGAGCGTTGCGATAGGAGTGGTGCTGGCGGGGTTGCTCGCGGCGGGGTGTGACGCGGGGGCGATGGACGGCGGGGGCAACGGTGCTGGTAGTTGTGCGGCCATCCTGCACTGGCAGGGCCGCACGTATTGGGGCGTAGGCACCGCGATCATCCCGCGAGAGGAAGTGCGGCTGGGC
>DATNDR010000119.1:0-43092 GCA_035606945.1 Pseudonocardiaceae bacterium | reverse complement strand
CTCCATGTCGGGGGCGAGGAGGGAGGGGGGCTAGTGGTTGGCGGGGAGCCAGTTGCCGTGGAAGCCGAAGGGGACGCGGTGCGGCAGGTGGATCGCGGCGATCGTCTCCAGAGTGGCGGCGTCGAGGATGACCAGGTCGCTACGGTCGGTGGCGGCGTCATAGACGAACCCCATCAGCACTCCTTCGTCCTCGGCGGCCTGCGCCTCGGCGGGGACGAAGACGAACTCGCCGACGCGCTGGTGCGTGCCGAGCCGCCGGGCGGTGGTCAGGCCGCGGCGTAGGTCGTGCTTGAGTACCGAGTCGCCGGCATCGCCTCCGGCATCGGATGTCTGCATTGCGTAGCCGTAGCGGTACTGATGCCCGACGAGCCGGTCATCGGCGCGGGGGAACTCCTGCGGGTGGTCATCCAGCCGGGTTTCCCGGACCTTACCGTCGGCGAGGTCGATCACCCACCGATCGAGAGTGGTGGGGCCTTCGTTGGGCCCGTGGAAATCCGAGGCGAACATCTTCGGGTGCCGGACCACATCGGTGATGATCGTGTCGCCGTCGTCGTAGGCGTTGAGGGCATGAAAGACGTAACAGGGCTCGACGTCGAACCAGCGGACGTCGTCGGCGCCGCCCGCGCGGGGCATGACGCCCACTCGAGCCGGATACTCCGGGTTCCAACGGTAAGGCAGTCCCGCGTTGCCGCCCATTCGCCTGCCGACCATCGCGACAACCGGTTCGGGCACCCGGACCCGGCCGATGACCGCTGAGAGCACCAACCTGGCCGGTGCCCGCAGGCCGCGCGGCACCGAGACGGCGGTGGCCTGCCAGGGATCGAAGGTGACCGGGAGGTCGTAGAACACCACGTGGTCTCGGGTCAGGGAGAAATCGTGCATCATCGGGCTGCCGGTGACCTCGATATCCACCGTCCGGCGGGCGGTGCCGTCGACTCCGATGACCGAGTACTGCACCCGGTTGCCACGGCCGAACGAGTACGACACCGCGTGCAGCTCTCCGGTATCAGGATCACGCTTGGGGTGCGCGGTGTAGCCACCGCGCACGGTGCCGTCGAAGTCACACGGACCGGCGGTGCCCAGATCCTCGGTCAGCTCGTAGTTGGTGATCCCGCCTTCCACCAGAGCAAGTATCCGGCCGGCATGGCTGACAACGTTGGTGTTGGCGCCCAGCAGTTCCAGGCCCGTTCGGACGGGAGCGCGGCGGGGCGCGGCCTCACCGAGCCGGCGCGCCACGGCAGGGGTGCGGATCCAGCGATTGCGGTACCAGTGCGCCTTGCCGTCAGCCAGGCGGACGCCGTGCACCATGCCGTCGCCGGTGAACCAGTGGTAGGTCTGCGGGTCGACGTCCGCGATGGGATTCGGCCCGTTGCGCACGTATCGCCCGTCGAGGTGGGCTGGGATGGCGCCGGTGACGGCCAATTCGGTGATCGTGCGCTCATCTCGCACCGGCGCGTAGTTGCCCGCAAGGTAGTGGTTACCCACCGTGTGCCCCTCCCCGCCCGCCGATCTTTAGTGCATGACCAGTTCGCCGCCTCGGGCGTGGCAGCAGGCCGCACACCGGCGAGCTTGCCCCCGGCTGAACGGCAACCTACCCTGGGATGCGCGGTCGGGGCAGCACGAGTGAGAGGGGTCGACCGACTCATCACGCCACAGCTGCGCTACGCCTATTTCCACTGGCTGGCTCAGATTTGGGTCGGGGCCCCAATGCTGTGCTTCCAGGCAGTTCTCGCAAGCATATCGGCGTTCTATTCACGGAGGTCGAACCGGGGGGCATTAGATGAACTTCCAGTGGGCGCGTTCAACTAAACTTCTCGCGCTCCTTCTGGCGATCGCCGTGGTCGTTGTCGGCGTATTGACCGCCCTGGTAATGCGCCAGCGTCACGACCTCAGCACAGTCAACGGGCAGGTACGTCTCGGCACAGCCCCGGCGGCCCCCGGCGCCAGCGTGCCCGCCGGCGCAGACATCGTGGCCAACCCCAACGTAGTAACCCGCCCGGACCCGGCTGCGATCCCCGATTCCGCCAACCCACCGGTCGGGCCGGTGTCCCGGCCGGCGCCCGTCGCCCCGGCACCACCGGTGAACCCAGCGCCCCAAGTGGTTCCGGCGGCACCGCCGGCTCCCGCGCCAGGGCTGGCCACCCCCCACATCACCCCAGCGCTGGTCGTACCGGCTCCTCGTACCATCACGCCGCCCCGGGCGACGCCACCCCGGGCGACGGCACCGCGCCACAAGCCGGTCAAACCGGTCACACCGCCTGCCCGGCGAGCGGACCCGTTACCGGCACCGCAACAACCGGAGCCGGCTGTGCCGGTGACCCCGGCACCACCGCAGACCGACCCGGACGAGCCCACCGAATCCGCTGTTCCGGTCAAGCCAGGCAAGCCGGATGACTCCTGGGCACCCGCGCACTCGCAAGTATCAGACAAGCCCGCCGCCAGCCGGACCGATCTAGACACTTCCGGATCGACCGGTACCGTGGAGAGCTCATCCGAGCCGACCAAAACCAAAGAGATTCATCACAAGGCGCCGACGCCTAAGATGGACGACGCCGTGGTGCCCTGTCCGCCAAAACCGGTGGTAATGAACCCGGGTAACCCTGACCCGGGCAAGTTCGGTGCAAGTGACCTCAAGGCGCCCGACCAGGAAGACCTTCAGCTGTCTGATCAGTGAGCTCGTCGTCACCGGGTCTGGTACGCCGACTGGGCACCGGCGACGCGGTGGTCATCGGTTTGAGTTCGATGATCGGGGCTGGGGTCTTCGTGGCATTCGGGCCGGCTGCTCGTGCGGCGGGCACCGCGCTGCTGGCCGGTTTGGTCATCGCGGCGATGATCGCGTACTGCAACGCAACCGCGTCGGCGCAGTTGGCCGCGTGCTATCCGACCTCCGGCGGGACTTACATCTACGGCCGCGAGCGCCTCGGCGCCTGGTGGGGCTTCACCGCAGGGTGGGGTTTCCTGATCGGCAAGACTGCATCCTGCGCGGCGATGGCGTTGACCTTCGCCACTTATTCGGTGCCCGGGCCATGGTGGGCGCAGCGGTTGGTCGCCGTTGCGGGGGTACTCGGACTCACCGCACTGAATTATCGGGGCGTGACCAAGACCGCGATGGCCGCCCGGGTCCTCGTCGTCGCGACGCTGGCGGTGTTGGTCGTGCTTGTCGCGGGCATCGCGGTGGCCGGTGGCCTTCAAGTCGGCCATCTCGGCGGGCTGCTGACCAATAGCCACGGTGGCCCCTATGGGGTGCTGCAATCCGCCGGGCTGTTGTTTTTCGCCTTCGCCGGCTATGCCCGCATCGCCACCATGGGCGAGGAGGTCCGCGATCCCGAGCGCACCATTCCGGATGCGATCCCGATCGCGCTGACGATCACCCTGGTGACTTACTTCGTCGTGGGTACAGCCACGCTGCTCACCATCGGTCCGGACCGGATGGCTCATGCGGCCGCGCCACTCACCGAGGCCGTCAGTGCCGCCGGAGCGGGCGCGCTGGCACCGGTGGTGCGCGCGGGCGCGGCCCTGGCCAGCCTCGGTGCGCTGCTGTCGTTGATCGCCGGGGTGGGACGTACCAGTTTGGCGATGGCCCGCCACCATGATCTCCCCTCCTGGTTGGCTGCCGTGCATCCACGATTCCGGGTGCCGCACCACGCCGAGGCCGCCCTCGCCGTCCTCGTCAGCGCCGTGGTCCTGATCGCTGATCTGCGGGGCGTGATCGGGTTTTCGTCGGTCGGGGTGCTGGTGTATTACGCCATCGCCAATGCCTCCGCCCTTACCCAGCCGATCGAGCAGCGACGCTGGCCACGCATCCTGCAGGTATTCGGTATCGGTGGCTGCGCGGCGCTGATCGCCACCCTTCCGATTACCGCGCTACTGGCTGGACTCGCCGTTTTCGCCCTCGGCCTGGCCGGCCGCCAGGTATCTCGATGGCAAAGATCACGGTGATCACCGCGCTCCCATCACGGCAACGTGCCTCGAGCAGTGCCGGTACAGATCCCGCAGCAACATGATCTCCGCGCCGTGGTGAATGGTTTCACGGTTGATGTGCAGTACCAGCGCGGCCATCGGATGATCAGCGAAGGAGCCCTCATCGGCCGCAAGGTTGCCCCAGGCCGGCACGGCCGAGCGCCCGCACGCCGTCGGTCCAGGCGGCGTAAACATCATCGAGCTGGCGCAGCGCCCCGACGGCCGTGCCTGCGTAGTCGAAGCTCTGGTAGTTGATCGAGCGGTTGCCGAAGTGGTTACTGGCGCGCGCGCCGAGCACACCGACGATGATGTGACCCAGCCGCCAGGCGGTCGTCGTCACCGGTGCTGGATCGGGTTCGGGGAACGCGAAGTCGATGGTGAACGCGCCACTACCGGCCTGGATCGGCGCGGTGGACCCACCACGTGGGCGGACGTTCCAGCAGCCCTGCGCGGGCTCCCAGAAGTACTCCTCGTCGGTGAGGCTATCAAACGGCAACGAAAGTGGTGCTGCCAGTACCAGTCGAGCTGATCGATCAGCTGTTGATTCCAGTCAATGGGGTCGTCCATGGGGCGACGATATGACCTGACACCGACAGTTCTGCACAGCGCAGCGGCACTCGAGGCCCTACCATCAACGAATGTTGCTCACAGTGACTCAAGCCGGCCTGCTCGCCGCCGAACTCGAAGCTCGGGGTTTCCTCGCAGGCGTCGGTAAATTCATCCTTTTTGTGATCATCTTCCTGGTCGTGGTCGGAGGACTGATCGGCTTCACGGTCGCTCGCAGATTCGGCGGACGGCGCTAGCGTCTGCTTCCGGTGCCTTCTTGCCGCCGACCACAGGGTTGATCATGAGAAGGTCGCCGGGGCGGGAAGCGGCGGTGGAAGCTCGGTGAGCAGGAGAGAGGTCCGCCCCGCTCACCGAGCTGCTCGCGAGTCGCCGACGAGCACCCAGACATTCGACGGCCACGGTCGATCGGTTCACCAGCCGGCCGAATCACCCCACGGGCAACGGTAAGGGGACAGTGTCGCTCGGAGTCGCAGGCTCCGTGGTCGTCACCGGCGACGGCGTGGTCGACGTTGCGGTCGATGCGGCATGCGAGCAGCGATACCGGGGCGCAGCCACGGTGAAATCATCGGCGCGTTGACAGCTGGTGGTAGACCCATCAGCCTCCTCGACGGTCCACCCCACCGGCGGCTCACCGCGAGGACCCGGCTCACCCTGGGCACCCTGGCATTGGGTGGGCTCCGCAAGGCACGGTGGAGACTTACCCGCCTCGCCCCGCTCCCCTCGGGGGCCGCGCAGCTGCTCGCTGTTCGCCGCGACGTATGCCTGCACTGCCTCGGTGATCTGTTGGGGTGCAGGTCCCACCGGTGGTGGCGGCAGCTTGGCCAGTTGAGCCGCGACCTCTGCGCGGATTTGGGCAGGAGTGGGCACCACGATGGACTCAGCGGCGATCTTGGCGGCGACCTGGGCGGTGGATGCCGCCGCGAGCACCTGGGAGTCCGGCACGGTGCCCGGTACGGGGATCGGGACGGTCGCCAGGCCGCGATGCGTGAGTTCGTCGTTCGCCTGCACGCCGAGGTCGTGCGCACCCTGGGCGAGCCGCCGGATGTCGTCCGCGGACGCCTGCAATTGGGCCGCGCGCGCCTGGTCGGCGGTGGTGTACGCGGAGAACTGCTCGGCGAGCATGAACAATGGGATGCCGATCAGCAACGAGGTGATCACCGAAGCAACCACCGCGCCGCGAAAGTAGGCCCGTCCTTCCCGGCGGATCTCCTGACGCGCGGCCTGCGGGGCAGCTTGGGCGGTCTGCGCGATCGAGTCCCGCAGCTCCTGCAGGCCCTCGGTGAGCCGGTCAACCGTGGCCATCGGAACCTGCCATCTGCAGCGCCTCCAGTCGGCCGACTCGGTGTTGCAAGTCGTTGATCTCGTGCTGGATGATCATGACTGCATCATCGGCGCGCTGTGCGATCACCGCGGCGTCAGGCGAAGGGGGCAGGGCAGGACGTAATCTGCGACGATCAACCAGAACCGGACCGACCACGGCTGTGATCACAACACCCAACAGGGACAGCCCTGCGATCGTGATAGTCAGCCACGGCGGCCCGGCGCTCCCCGGGTCCACGCTAGCTCAGCCCCCACAGTTTCCCTCCGGTCCGTCTGCCCCGCCATCATCACCACATTTGCGGCGGGGCGACGTCTAACCCGGACGTGCCCGAATCGTACAGTTCAGATACCAGGTCGTCCTAACCCGAAAAGGCGGGAAGGTGACCGTTCTTCGCTGCCTGGTGATTCGCTTCCCATGCGTTGAGCACGTTGAGCGGAAGCCGGCCGCGGTCGCTGACACTGTGACCGTTCTGCTTGGCCCACTCACGGATAGCGCGCAGCGTGTCCCGGTTGTAGCCACTGCGCGCGGCGCTACCATTGCCGCCCCCGCGACCGGCCGAGCGATCGGCACCACGAGTACCGGGGCGCCGCCCGCTGGTCTTGCGAGCAGCCGCGACGTAACGGGACAGGTTGTCACGGAGCTTGGCGGCGTTGTCGTCCGCCAGGTCGATCTCGTAGGTCACGCCTTCGAGGGCGAACTCGACTGTCGTAATGTCCTCGGCTTCCTCACCGGTCAGGTCGTCGATGAGGGTAACGATGGTCTTCTGAGCCACGGGACGGATTCTCCTTACCGGAAGTAACGCGGCATAGGCGCAACTACCGTGTGGTTAACGGTGACCGCGATAAGATACACAACGCCGCGCGATGCGATCCGGCGGCATGCCGAAAGCGCTCGTTTCACCGCATGACGAGGGCGAAGTGCACTTCAGCTCGCCCGCCGTAAGCGGGCCACCTCGGCGAGCACGACACCGGCGGCGACCGATGCGTTAAGTGACTCGACCGGGCCCACCATGGGTATCGACACCACGGCGTCACAGGTATCGCGGACCAGCCGGGATAGACCTCGCCCCTCCGAACCGACTACGAGCACCAAGGGGCCGGTAGCCAGCGGGAAAGCATCCAATGGCATTGTGCCCCCGGCATCCAACCCGACAATCATCAGGCCCGATGCGGCGAGATTCTTCAGCGTGCGCACCAGATTGGTCACCCGGGCCACTGGTAAGTATGCGGCCGTGCCCGCCGAGGTCCGCCAGGCCACTGCGGTCATTCCCGCCGACCGGCGCTGCGGTACCAGCAATCCGTGCGCGCCGAACGCGGCGGCACTGCGGACCACCGCGCCCAGATTTCGCGGATCGGTCACTCCATCCAGCGCGACCAGCAGTGGAGGCACACCCGATTCCTGGGCGCCGGCGAGTACATCCTCGGCGAGTGCGTACTGATACGGCGGCACATGCAGCGCCACCCCCTGGTGCAGCGCACCCCCGGCCAATCGATCGAGGTCGGCGCGCGGCACCTCGAGCACCGACAGGCCGGCGTCGGCGGCCAATCGGATGGACTCGCTGACCCGGTCGTCGAGCTCCACCCCGATCGCAACGTGCAGCGCGGTGGCCGGTACGCCGGCGCGCAGGCACTCCAGCACCGGATTGCGACCGAGCACGGTCTCTCCCGGCTCGCTGCCGCCACGACGCCGGGCTGCCGGGTCGGCGTGCTGGGCGGGACGGCGCGGGGCGCTCTGGCGGGCAGCTGGGTGGCCAGGACGCAGCTCGGCGGGTGGGGTGGCACCGCGGCCGCGCAGTGCCTTGCGCTTTTGCCCCCCAGAGCCGACAACAGCACCCTTCTTGGTTCCCGGCTTGCGCATCGCCCCCTGGCGCCGGGAATTACCCGCCATCAGCTCACGTCCCTTTGACTGTCCACACCGGACCGTCCGGGGTGTCCTCCACGGTGATCCCGGCCGCCAGGAGCTGATCACGCACCGCATCGGCGGTCGCGTAATCCCGGCGGTTGCGAGCCTCGGCGCGCTCGGTGAGCAGCCGATCCACCAACAATGCCAGCGCTGCCGACGTCGCGTCGGACCCCGACGTCGAACGCCAGAGGTCGGCCAGCGGGTCCAGGCCCAGCACCCCGGTCATCGCCCGCACCGAACCGGCCGCACCCACCGCCGCTGTGTGGTCCCCGCTGTCCAGCGCCACATTGCCCTCGCGCACGGTGTTGTGGATCGCGGCCAACGCTGCCGGCGTACCGAGATCGTCATCCATCGCTGCGGCGAACTCTGCGCACCAGGGCAGCGGTTCCGGCGTCCCGCAGCGTTCCCGAACCCGGTGCACGAAGGACTCGATGCGCTGGTAGGCGGACACTGCCTCGTCCAGCGCTCCGTCCGAATACTCGATGGCAGAGCGGTAGTGCGCGGCGATCAGGTAGTAGCGCAGTTCGACCGGACGGACCCGGCGCAGGGTGGCCGGGATGGACAGCGTGTTGCCCAGCGACTTGGACATCTTCTCACCGGACAGCGTCACCCAGCCGTTGTGCAACCAGTACCGGGCGAAGCCGTCGCCGGCAGCTTGCGACTGGGCCCGCTCGTTCTCGTGGTGCGGGAAGACCAGGTCAAGACCTCCGCCGTGGATGTCGAACTCCGCGCCGAGGTAGGCGGTGGCCATCGCCGAGCACTCCAGGTGCCACCCGGGGCGGCCCGGCCCCCACGGCGTCGGCCAGGACGGCTCGCCGGGTTTGGCGCCCTTCCACATGGTGAAGTCCCGGGCGTCGCGCTTGCCCGGCGCGGCCGATTCACCCTGGCACATCTCGTCGAGGCGCTGCCCCGACAGCGCACCGTAGTCGTCGAAGGTGTTCACCGCGAAGTACACGTCGCCGCCTGCGGCGTAGGCGTGGCCCCGGTCGATCAGCCGCGCCATCAACTCGACCATCTGCGGCACATGGCCGGTAGCGCGGGGCAATGCCGACGGCAGCAGGCAGCCCAGCGCCCGGTAGGCATCCTCGAAGATCCGCTCGTGCGTGTAGGCCCACTCCCACCACGGCCGGCCCGCCTCAGCGGCCTTGGCGAGGATCTTGTCGTCGATGTCGGTGACGTTGCGGATGTAGACCACGTCGTAGCCGGTGGCCATCAACCAGCGGCGCAGCACGTCGTAGTTCAGCGCTGAGCGCACGTGCCCGATGTGCGGCACGCCTTGCACGGTGGCACCACACACGTAGATCGACGCCACGCGGGGTCGCAACGGGACGAATTCGCGCAGGCTGCGCGTCGCGGTGTCATACAGGTGCAGGCTCACGCCGAAGATGGTACGGGTGCCGTTCGGGTGCTGGTCGCCGCGTCGATCACGGCGGCGGGCGGGTCGCAGCGGCGAGTGCCGCGAGATCGAGCTCAACGCCGAACGGCTCGGTCAGCCGCATCAGTTGCCCCGGTGCCGAGGAGGCACTCTCGACATAACGGTCAGCCGCCACGCTGCCCGGGCTGACGATCTCGACGACCATCGCCACGTCGGCCGCGTCTCAAGATCTTGAGGTTCAGCCCGGGATTCGTGACAGCGGCCAGGTCCGGGATCAGGACGCGGTCCGGTGGCACTTTCCTGGTCGCATGCTGCCGGGCGACCCTGACAATCTCTGGCAGTCAAGCTCTGACGAGTAAGACGGTGGCGACGGCAGCAATACCTTCGCCGCGCCCGGTCAGGCCCAGGCCGTCGGTGGTGGTGCCGGACACCGAAACCGGGCCGCCCAAGGCGTCGGATAGCACGCGCTGGGCCTCGGCGCGGCGGGTACTGACCCGCGGCGCGTTGCCGATCACCTGCACCGCGCCGTTGGCCACCGCCCAGCCCTGGCCGGCCAGCCTGCCGCGCACTTCGATGAGCAGGTCGGCGCCGTGCGCCCCTGCCCAGCGCTGCGCGTCGGTGCCGAACACCGCGCCCAGATCGCCCAGGCCGGCGGCGGACAGCGCAGCATCACATAATGCGTGCGCGGCCACGTCACCGTCGGAGTGGCCGGCGCAACCCGGGACATCAGGCCAGTTCAGCCCGGCGATCCAGCACTCCCGATGTGGTTGCACCGGGTGCACATCGGTACCGATACCGACTCTCATGCCCCATCAACGGCCCGGGCGCAGATCAGCATCTCCGCGACGGCGAGGTCGAACGGAGTGGTGATCTTGAAGGCGTGCGGGTGGCCGGGCAGCGTGGTCACCGGCACGCCCAGCGCCTCGACGAGTCCGGCGTCATCGGTCATCGGCGCAGACGGCGGGTGGTGGGCTCGCCGGAGCACGTCGGCGGCGAATCCCTGCGGGGTCTGCACCGCCCGCAATGCCAAACGGTCCACCGTGTGCACAACACGCCCCTCGGAATCCACCTGCTTGATCGTGTCGACCACGGTCAGCACCGGCACCACCGCCGGTGCGCCGGCCAGCACCGCATGCACCACCGCTTGGATGACGGCAGTGGGCGTGAGGCAGCGGGCCGCATCGTGCACCACGACCACGTCAGCGTCGGGCACCCGGTGCAGCGCCGCGCGGACCGAATCCGAACGATGCGCGCCACCGGTGACGATCTCGACCTGCTCCCCGGCATCAGCGAGGACGGCTCGGGCGCGCTCATGATCCTGCGCACCGACCGCGACCACCACCACGTGGATACAACCGGACGCCAGCAGTCCCTGTACGCAATGCCACAGCAGCGGGCGACCACGCAATGGCACGAACGCCTTGGGCATTCCTGCCGCCAACCGCACACCTTGCCCGGCCGCCGGCACCAGCGCCGCGACCCGGCAAGTAGGCGACGTCAGCGTCTTCGTTATGAGGCGGCGGCGAGGACCTCGTCGAGCAGCACCTCGGCGTTGTCCTCGTTGGTGCCCTCGGCGAGCGCGAGCTCGCTCACCAGAATCTGGCGGGCCTTGGCAAGCATGCGCTTCTCACCGGCCGACAGGCCGCGATCGCGCTCACGACGCCAGAGATCCCGGACCACTTCCGCTACCTTGTTGACATCGCCAGAGGCGAGCTTTTCCAAGTTGGCCTTGTACCGCCGCGACCAGTTCGTCGGCTCCTCGGTGTGGGGAGCACGCAGCACCTCGAAAACTCGATCGAGACCTTCTTGCCCGACGACGTCCCGGACGCCGACGAATTCGGCGTTAGCAGCGGGAACACGGACGGTGAGATCACCCTGAGCGACCTTGAGGACGAGGTATTTCTTCTCCTCCCCCTTGATCACTCGAGTCTCAATGGCCTCGATGAGAGCGGCACCGTGATGCGGGTAGACGACGGTCTCTCCGACCTTAAAAACCATGTGTCCTCTGCCCCTTTCGCTGCACCTAGGTTACCACGCCCGTAAACCCGGCCGCGCGGGGCCGCTGGAGCGTCGTCGCAGGTCAGAGGATCCGACAACGGGTTCAGACCAGGCAACTCGGTGCTGCGCAGCTCACAGTCACTCCACTATGGACCTGCTTGCGGACCCGGTCTGAGCAGGTAGCGCACTTGCCGCAGAAACCGATCGGATACGATTTGACCATGCGGGTGCCCCGTAACATCACGGCTCGCGTCGTGGCCTGCTGTGCCTGCGCGCTGACTGTTGCGCTGCCTTTGGCGGGATGCGGTGCGGGCCAGATCACCCAGACCGATCGCCAGGTGGCTGCCGTCGATGGAGCCTTCGGCAATGTCGGCAACGCCATCGCGCTGCGCAACGTGTACATCCCCTATCCGCCGAATAAGGATGGCACCTACCCCGCCGGCTCGACGGTGCCGGTGATCCTGACCATCATCAACCAGGGAGACAGCCCTGACGAGTTGGTCAGTGTCAGTAGTCCGGCAGCCGGTCGCGTGGCTGTACTGGGTACCACCCAGATTCCGGCCGGTACCACCGTGATCAGCACCACTGGTTCGGGCGGACTCACCAGCCCGCTGGTCGTCGGGGAGCTACGGGTGCTGCTCACCACCGACCAGCCGTTGCCCGCCGGCCTCAACACCCCGCTGACGTTCCAGTTCCGCAACGCCGGCAAGATCACCCTTCCGGTCCCGATGGCCCCGCCCCCCACCTCAGCCAGCTAGCACCCCTTCGGCCCGCTAGACCCCGATATGTCTCCATGTCGGGGCGGGGTGTCGGGGTGGGTGGATAGCGTGCGCGGCCATGGGACGAGTTTCCGCGGGGGTGCGATGCGTGGAGTGCGGGCATGACATGGCCAAGTGGGTGGGTCGGTGCCCGGAGTGTCACGCCTGGGGCAGCGTGGTCGCTGCCGGTCACCGCCCGGCGCCGGCGGTGGCAGCCGGTGCACCTTCATCTCCAGCCCGCCCGATCTCCCAGGTAGATCTGCATTCCGCCCAGGCCACCGCCACCGGAGTGGCCGAACTCGACCGGGTACTGGGCGGCGGCCTGGTGCCCGGCGCGGTGGTACTGCTGGCCGGCGAACCCGGGGTGGGCAAGTCCACCCTGCTGTTGGAGGTCGCCCACCGCTGCGCGATGAGCGGACGGCGCGCGTTGTACGTGACCGGCGAGGAGTCGGCGGGCCAGGTCCGATTGCGGGCGCAGCGCACCGGCGCATTGCACGACGAGCTGTTCCTCGCCGCCGAGTCGGACCTGGCCGCGGTGCTCGGGCACCTCGACGCCGTCGATCCGAAGCTGCTGGTCGTCGACTCGGTGCAGACCATGGGCTGCCCTGGCGTCGAGGGCAGCCCGGGCGGCGTGTCCCAGGTTCGCGCCGTAGCCAGCGCGCTGATCACCACGGCCAAGCAGCGCGGGCTGCCGGTGGTGCTGGTCGGGCACGTCACCAAGGACGGGACGGTGGCCGGGCCACGGGTGCTGGAACACCTGGTGGACGTGGTGCTGAGCTTCGACGGCGATCGGCACTCCACGCTGCGGATGGTGCGCGGGATCAAAAACCGGTTCGGGGCCGCCGACGAGATCGGTTGTTTTGAACTCACTGACGGCGGCATCGTCGGGCTGCCCGACCCGTCCGGGCTGTTTCTCAGCCACCGTGACGGTGCCGTGTCCGGCACCGCGGTGACGGTCGTGCTGGAGGGCAAACGACCACTGCTGGGCGAAATTCAGGCACTCGTCGCCGAATCCGCGCTGGCCAATCCCCGCCGCGCGGTGAGCGGACTGGACTCGGCCCGAGTGGCGATGGTGCTGGCGGTCATCGAGCGCCGCTGCGGCGTGAAGTTGGCGGGATCAGACGTCTACACCGCCACAGTGGGTGGCATGCGGGTGTGTGAGCCGGCGGCCGATCTCGCCGTCGCGCTCGCCGTCGTCTCGGCGGCCGATGACCTGCTGCCGCCCCCACGGACTGTGGCGATCGGGGAGGTCGGACTCGCCGGAGAGGTCCGGCCGGTGACTGGGCTGCGCCGGCGCCTCGCCGAAGCCGCCCGACTGGGTTTCCAGCACGCGCTCGTGCCACCAGACGTGGACGGCACCCCACCCGCCGGGATGCGCCTGCACCCGGTGGCCGACCTGAGCGCAGCACTGTACTGGCTACGCCCTTAAAGCACTTCTGACGCTCTGACGGCGACCGTGTCTACCTGCGCGGCGGCAGTTGTTGGAGTGCCCAGCTGTTGCCGTCTGGGTCGCTGAAGGTAACGAAGGATCCCCATTGCTGCGTATCGACTTCGCTGACCTCGACGCCCCGGTCCACGAGCTCCTGTCGAGCGACCGCGACGTCCTCGACCACTACCTGCAGTCCTTGCTGCGAACCGGGCGGCATCTCCGTGATCCCGGTGCCCATGGCGATCGAGCAGGCGGATCCGGGTGGGGTGAGCTGCACGAAGCGCAGCGTGTCAGTGACCTGGTGATCGACGTCGGCGTGGAAGCCGACCTGCTCGACATAGAACGCCCTGGCCCGATCAACGTCGGTCACGGGAACGAACACCAACTCAAGTTTCCAATCCATGACCGAAACGTATCGACGGGGTCTGACAGCTTCGGCTCAAGCGCTCTCCCCAGCGGGCTGAGGCTGAGTGGTGGCCTTCCCTGCTACGGGGAACCGGACTGTGGCTAGCGGTCATCCGGCGATCAGCCGCGCTGGTTATCGACACGTGCGTGTCATCTTCATGGCTGGCCGGCCCATGATCACGTCTTGGAACTTGATTGCGCCGTGAACTCGACGCCAGCGACATCACCAGGCCGTACATACGACGGTCCTGTCGAGTTCACGGACGCTCGCCGGTTAGCAACAGCCTCCGTGCAGGCGACGCCTCAAGCGCGCGACCTGGGACTCTCTCACCGTGCGTGCGTTTCTTGTAACTAACGGTCTCGTTAGGCCCAAGGTACCCGTCGGCGCCTTGGGGAGAGCCTTGCCCGATTCGTTCGTGCATTTGCATGTGCATACCGAGTACTCGATGCTCGACGGGGCGGCGAAGATCAGCCCGCTGTTCACCGAGGCGCAGCGGCTGGAGATGCCCGCGGTCGCGATGACCGACCACGGCAACATGTACGCCGCGGCGGAGTTCTACCGGCAGTCTCAGAAGACCAGCGTCAAGCCGATCATCGGCATCGAGGCCTACCTGGCGCCGGCCAGCCGTCATCACAAGAAGCCGATCTTCTGGGGACAGGCCAACCAGCGCGGCACTGACGAGTACGGCGAAGGCGGCGATGTATCCGGCGCCGGCGCCTACACCCACATGACCATGCTCGCGGCGAACACCACCGGGTTGCGCAACCTGTTCAAGCTGTCCAGCCGCGCCTCATTCGAGGGCTACTACCGCAAACCCCGCATGGACCGGGATCTGATCGCCGACCACGCGCAGGGGATCATCGCCACCACCGGCTGCCCCTCCGGCGAGGTGCAGACCCGGCTCAGACTGGGCCAGCCCGCGGAAGCTCTCCAGGCCGCCGCCGACTACCGGGACCTGTTCGGTGCAGAGAACTTCTTCCTCGAGCTGATGGACCACGGTCTGCCCATCGAGCGGTCGGTCCGCGAGGGCCTGCTGGAGATCGGCCGCAAGCTGAACCTGCGGCCGCTGGCCACCAACGACAGCCACTACGTCACCCAGAACCAGTCCGAAGCGCATGCGGCCCTGCTGTGCGTGCAGTCCGGCAAGACCCTCGACGACCCGAACCGGTTCAAGTTCGAAGGCGACGGCTACTACCTCAAATCCGCGGCGGAGATGCGCGAGTACTGGGACCGCGCGGTTCCCGGCGCTGCGGACACCACCCTGTTGATCGCTGAGCGGATCGAGTCCTACGACGAGGTCTTCGCCGAGGTGAACCGGATGCCGCGGTTACCCCTCGCCGAGGGCGAGACCGAGGACCTGCTGCTGCGCCGCGAAGTGGAGCAGTACACGCCGACCCGCTTCCCGGACGGGCTGCCGCCGGACTATCAGGAACGCATCGACACCGAGCTCCGGGTGATTTCCCAGATGGGATTCCCCGGCTACTTCCTGGTCGTCGGCGACCTGGTGCGGTGGGCCAAGTCGCAGAAGATCGCGGTCGGTCCCGGTCGCGGCTCGGCCACCGGGTCGCTGGTGTCCTACATCCTGCACATCACCGACCTCGACCCGATCGAGCATTCGCTGATCTTCGAGCGGTTCCTGAACCCCGAACGGATCAGCCCGCCGGACATCGACCTGGACTTCGACGAGCGCCGTCGCGGCGAGGTGCTGGAGTACACCGTCAACAAGTGGGGCGCGGAGAACGTCGCCCAGGTCATCACCTTCGGCACGATCAAGACCAAGGCCGCGTTGAAGGACGCGGCGCGGGTGCTGCACGGTCAGCCGGGCTTTTCCATCGCCGACCGCATCTCCAAGGCCCTGCCACCACCGGTGTTCGCCAAGGACATCCCGCTGTCGGGCATCTTCGACCCGCAGCATGAGCGCTACGCCGAGGCTGCCGAGATCCGCGCCCTGGTCGAGTCCGACCCGCAGGTCGCCAAGATCGTAGAGACCGCCCGGGGCCTGGAAGGGCTGACCCGCAACGCGGGCGTGCACGCCTGCGCGGTCATCCTGTCCGCGCAACCGTTGCTTGAGGTCATCCCGTTGTGGCAGCGCGACGACGGCTCGATCATCACCGGCTGGGACTTCCCGGCCTGCGAGGCCATCGGCCTGCTGAAGATGGACTTCCTCGGCCTGCGCACCTTGACCGTGATCGACGACACGATCAAGGAAGTACGGGCCAATCATGGCGTGGACATCGATCTGGCCGCGATGCCCCTGGACGACCCGGCCACCTACGAGCTGCTCGGTCGCGGCGACACGCTGGGCGTCTTCCAGCTCGACGGTGCGGCGATGCGCGACCTGCTGCGCCGGATGCAGCCCAAGCGCTTCGGTGACATCGCCGCGGTGCTGGCGCTGTACCGGCCCGGCCCGATGGCCGCCAACGCGCACATCGACTACGCCGAGCGCTCCAACGGCCGGCAGAAGATCAAGCCGATCCACCCGGAGCTGCGCGAGGCGCTGGAGCCGATCCTCGGCGAGACCTACCACCTGCTGGTCTACCAGGAGCAGGTGATGGCGATCGCCCAGCGCCTGGCCGGGTACAGCCTGGGCGGCGCGGACCTGCTCCGCCGCGCCATGGGCAAGAAGAAGAAAGAAATTATCGAGAAGGAGTTCGAGCGTTTCCGCGACGGCATGGCCGCCAATGGCTTCTCCGCGGAGGCGACTCAGACCCTGTGGGACGTGATGCTGCCGTTCGCCGGGTATGCGTTCAACAAATCCCATACCGCCGGCTACGGATTGGTCTCGTACTGGACGGCCTACCTCAAAGCCAACTACCCGGCCGAGTTCATGGCCGCCCAGCTCACGTCCATCGGTGACAACAAGGACAAGTCGGCGATCTACCTGGCGGAATGCCGCCGCATGGGAATCAAGGTGCTTCCCCCGGATGTCAATGACTCCGGCCTGTACTTCGCCGCCGTCGGCGACGATATCCGCTTCGGCTTGGGGGCGATCCGCAATGTCGGCGCAAACGTGGTGCAGTCGATTATCACCACTCGGGACGCCAAGGGCCGATTTGCGTCGTTCACCGACTTCCTAGAGAAGGTCGAGTTGGTGTGTTGCAATAAGCGCACCATCGAGTCGTTGATCAAGGCGGGCTCGTTCGACTCGTTCGGCCACACTCGGCTGTCCCTGATCCAGGTACACGAGGAAGCTGTCGACGCGGTGACCGGGCTGAAACGCCAGGAAGCACTCGGCCAGTTCGATCTGTTCGGGTTCAACACCGGCGCCTCGAACGCAACCGGCACCCCGGACACCTCTCCGCTGGCGCACCTGGTACTGCGACCGGAGGAATGGCCGTCCAAGGAACTGCTGCGCTACGAACGCGAGATGCTCGGGCTCTACGTGTCGGCGCATCCGCTGGACGGCGCCGAGCGGATATTGCGAAAGCACGCCCCCAAGTCGATCGCGGCTGTGCTGGATGAGGCCCCCAAGGACGGTGAGATCGTGGTATCCGGCATGATCTCCACCGTCGATCGGCGGGTGAACAAGCAGGGTGAGCCGTGGGCGATCGTGACCGTGGAAGATCTCGACGCATCCATCGAGGTCCTGTTCTTCGCCAAGGCCTATTCGGTTTTGCACGAGAATCTCGTGGCTGATACCGCCGTGGCCATCAAAGGGCGGGTGAACTGGCGCGAAGACAAGATGTCGGTGTTCGGATTGGAAGTGATCCAGCTGGATGTCGGCAGCGCCGAACACCACGCGGCCCCGATACTGCCATTCGTGCTGCGCGCCGACGCGGTCAAGCTCGACCAGGACGTGGCGCGGGAGCTGCGCGACACGCTGGCTGCCCACAAGGGCGACACACCCGTGCATCTCGTGTTGTGCAACAACGGCCGGGAAACGGCTCTGGCGCTCGGTGACTACCCGGTAACCGTGGGCTCGTCCCTGGTCGGTGAACTCAAAGCCATCTCCGGCATCACAGTGGCCTCGTGAGCTCGCTGGAGTGATGCCCAAGACCGCGTTGAAGGATGCAGACTGCTGCTATCGGGGCCGCCGAAACAGCCAATCTGCATCCAGAACGCGGTTGTGCCGCGTGAGACAGAGCTGTCTGTCTGGGTTGGCTGCCGATATGCTGCCTCGGTAGCGGGTTCGCCGATCAGGAGTTGGCGAACCTCGGTGGCGGTGAGTCTGCATCGTTACAGTGCGGTAGCACACGCCGAGCCACGACCGTCACGTCCATCTTCCTACGAGGCCAGGATTCGCCGATGAGTGCTCTGCCCGCTGACTTCTTCACCAAACCCGTCTCCGAGGTCGACCCCGAGATCGCCGAGGTGCTTTCCAACGAGCTCGCCCGCCAGGAACAGACCCTGGAGATGATCGCCTCGGAGAATTTCGTGCCGCAGGCGGTCCTGGACTGCCAGGGCTCGGTGCTCACCAACAAGTACGCGGAGGGCTACCCGGGCCGGCGGTACTACGGGGGGTGCGAGTTCGTCGACGTGGCCGAACAGCTGGCCATCGACCGCGCCAAGGAGCTGTTCGGAGCCGAGCACGCCAACGTGCAACCCAACGGCGGTGCCTCGGCCAACGCCATCGTCTACAGCACCCTGATGGAGCCCGGCGACACGTTCCTGGGGATGAAGCTCGACCACGGCGGGCACCTCACCCACGGCATGCGGCTGAATTTCTCCGGCCTGTACTACAACGTGGTGCCCTACGGGGTGACCAAGGAGACCTCGCTGGTGGACATGGACGAGGTCGCGCGGCTTGCCAAGGAGCACCGGCCCAAGATGATCCTGGCGGGCTGGTCGGCCTACCCCCGCGAGATGGACTTCGCGCATTTCCGGGCGATCGCCGACGAGGTCGGCGCGTACCTGTTCGTCGACATGGCGCACTTCGCCGGTCTGGTCGCCGCCGGTGAGTATCCCAACCCGGTGCCGCACGCGCACGTGGTCAGCACGACGATTCACAAGACGCTGGGCGGGCCGCGCAGCGGCATGATCCTGTGCAAGGAGGAGTTCCGCAAGAAGATCAACTCAAGGACGTTCCCCGGCTGGCAGGGCGGCCCGCTGATGCATGTGATCGCCGCCAAGGCGGTGGCGCTGAAGATCGCCGCGTCGGAACAGTTCCGGGAGCGCCAGCAGCGCACCCGGGCCGGTGCCAGGGCGTTGGCCGAGGAAATGCTCGCCGGCGGGATCAACGTGCTCACCGGCGGCACCGACACCCACCTGGTGCTCGCTGACCTGCGGGAATCCCCGCTGAACGGCAAGCAGGCCGAGGATCGGCTCGCCGAGGTCGGGATCACGGTCAACCGCAACGCGGTGCCGTTCGACCCTCGCCCGCCGGCGGTGGCATCCGGGCTGCGCATCGGGGCGTCCGGCTTGGCCACCCGCGGCCTGCAGGAAAGCGATTTCCACGAGATCGGCAAGGTCATCACCGAAGCGCTCACCGGGGACCTGGACGACGCCAAGCGCGCCGCGCTGACCGAGCGCACCAGCGCGCTGGCCAAGCGGTACCCGCTGTACCCCCAGCTCACTACCCAAGCGGGACGGTGACCGGCATGCCGAATGGACTCGTGCACTTGTACGTCCCCGGACCGACCAACGTCCCGGACGCGGTGCGCCGCGCGATGAACGTCCCGCAGCAGGATCACCGGGCGCCGGATTTCCCCGAGCTGACCCTGCCGCTGTTCGCCGATCTGAAGAAGGTTTTCGCCAACGAGGCCGGCCGCGTGTTCATGTACCCGTCGTCGGGCACCGGGGCGTGGGAAGCGGCGATCACCAACACCCTCAACCGGGGCGACCGGGTGCTGATGTCGCGGTTCGGCCAGTTCTCCCAGCTGTGGGCCGACATGGCCCGACGGCTCGGCCTCGACGTGATCTGCGTCGACCGGGAGTGGGGTGAGGGAGTCCCGCTGGACGACTACGCCCGCCACCTGTCCGAGGACCCGAGCATCAAGGGCGTCTTCGCCTGCCACAACGAGACCGCAACCGGGGTGACCTCGGACATCGCCGGGGTGCGGCGGGTGATGGATGAGGCGGGCTCAAACGCGCTGCTCTACGTTGACGCGGTGTCCTCGATGGCCTCGATCCCCTTCGAGCAGGACGCCTGGGGTGTCGACCTGGCGGTGACCGGCTCGCAGAAAGGTTTCATGCTGCCGGCCGGGATGTCCATGCTCGGGGTCAGCGCCAAGGCACTCGACGCGCACAAATCCTCGAGGATGGAACGCTGCTATTTCAGTTTCGAGGACATGCTCAAGACCAACGACCAGGGCTATTTTCCCTACACCCCGTCCATCCCGATGCTGCACGGTTTGCGGGCCTCGCTTGATCTGCTGTTCGCCGAAGGCCTGCCCCGAGTGTTCGCCCGGCACCACCGGCTCGCGGAGGGGGTGCGTCGGGCGGTGGACGCGTTGGGCTTGTCGCTGTGCGCGCTGAGCCCGCAGTGGTACTCCGACACCGTCACGGCGATCCGCACCCCGGAAGGCGTGGACGCGTCGGAGGTCTGCCGGATCGGTTACTACCGTTACCGCACTGCGTTCGGGGCCGGATTGTCCAAGGTGGCGGGCAAAGTGTTCCGGATCGGTCACCTCGGGGATCTCAACGAGGTGATGTGCCTCGCCGCGCTGGCCAGCGCCGAGATGTCACTGGCCGACGCGGGCGCCAAAGTCGAGCTCGGGGCCGGGGTGGCGGCGGCCCAGGACTACTACCGCACCGCGCTGGAAGCCGAAACGGACGTTACTGGCCAGGCGTGAATGGCGCAGTAGCAGCCGGGTGAGAAGACAGCCGTTCAGGTGAGGAGCCAGCGCGATGAGCCACACCCTCTACCCGATGCGCCGGCCTCGGTTGCAGCGCAGTGAGCTCGCGGTGCCGGGGTCGAACACCAGCTTCATCGACAAAGCGGCGGAGTCCGCGGCTGATTTCGTGTTCCTCGATCTCGAGGACGCGGTCGCGCCGCCGGATAAGGAGCAGGCCCGCCGCAATGTGATCGAGGCGCTGCGGGACATCGACTGGGCCGCCAAAGGCAAGACGGTGTCGGTGCGGATCAACGGGCTCGACACGCACTACATGTACCGCGATGTCATCGACGTCATGGAGCAGGCCGGTGATCGCCTGCACACCATCCTGGTGCCCAAGGTGGGAGTGCCCGCGGATCTGTACTGCGTGGAGACGCTGGTCGCGCAGGTGGAGCAGGCCAAGGGTTACCAGCGCCAGGTTGGGATCGAGGCGCTGATCGAGACCGCGTTGGGGATGGCGAACGTGGAAGCCATCGCTGCCGCGCCCGGTCGGTTGGAGGCGCTGCACTTCGGGGTGGCCGACTACGCCGCGAGCAACCGGGCCCGCACGGTGAGCATCGGAGGCCTGAACCCGAACTACCCGGGTGACCAGTGGCATTTCGCGCTGTCCCGGATGATCGTGGCCTGCCGGGCCTACGGGTTGCGCCCGATCGATGGCCCGTTCGGTGACTACTCCGACCCCGACGGCTTCCGGGCCAGCGCGCGGCGGGCGGCGGCGCTGGGCTGTGAGGGCAAGTGGGCCATCCACCCCAGCCAGATCCAGCTGGCCAACGACGTGTTCAGCCCGCCGGAAGCGGAGGTGGACCGGGCCCGGCGGATCATCGACGCGCTGCGCCAGGCCGAGGCACAGGGCAAGGGTGCAGCCTCCGTGGACGGCAAGATGATCGATGCCGCCTCGGAGCGGATGGCCCAGACGGTGATCACGATGGATGAGGCGATCCGGGCGGCCGCGGCGAGCCGGGGCTGACCGGGACCGGGGTCTGAAAGGGGACGGGATTGGACATCCACGAGTACCAGGCCAAGGAGATCTTGGCCCGCTTCGACGTGCCGATCCCCCGCGGTGGTCTGGCCTACAGCCCCGAGCAGGCGTCCTACCGGTGCACCGAGATCGGCGGGTCGGCGTGGGTGGTCAAGGCCCAGATCCACGCGGGGGGCCGCGGCCAAGCCGGTGGCGTGAAGGTCTGCTACTCCGACCGCGAGGTGCAGGACGTCGCAAACGCCATGTTCGGCCGTCGGCTGGTGACCAAGCAGTCCGGCCCGCGCGGCAAGTTGATCTACCGGGTGTACGTCGAGGAGGCCACCGAGATCGCTCGGGAGCTGTACTTCGGCATCGTGCTGGACCGTCGCATCGAGCGGGTGTGCATCATCTCCTCGGCCGACGGTGGCGTGGAGATCGAGGAACTGGTGAGGTCCAAACCCGAGGCCCTGATCCGCACCACGATCGAGCCCGCGGTGGGGTTCCTCGAGTTCCAGGCGCGGGAGATCGCCTTCGCGCTGGGCCTGCCACCCACGCTGACCGCCCAGGCCAGCCGGGTTTTTCGCCGTGCTTACCGTGCCTTTCGCGATCTGGACGCCACCATGCTGGAGATCAACCCACTCGTCGTGACGAGCAAGGGCAGCCTGGTCGCACTGGACGCCAAGATGTCCTTCGACGACAACGCCCTGTTCCGGCATCTGGAGATCTCAGAGCTACGCGACCGCAGCCAGGAAGACGCCCGGGAAAGCCATGCCGCCGACCGCGGGCTGGCCTACGTCGGCCTGGACGGCAATATCGGCTGCATGATCAACGGCGCCGGCCTGGCGATGGCGACCATGGACATGATCAAGTTGGTCGGCGGCGAGCCGGCGAACTTCCTGGACATCGGCGGCGGCGCCTCACCCGAGCGGGTGCTCAAGGCGTTTCGCGCGGTGCTCCACGACAAGAACGTCGAAACGATGCTGATCAACATCTTCGCCGGGATCAACCGGTGTGACTGGGTCGCCCAGGGCATCATCGACGCCTTCAAGGAGCTCGACGTGAAGATCCCGGTGGTGGTGCGACTGGCCGGTACCCACGTCGAGCAGGGCCAGGCCATGCTGCGGGACTCCGGGCTACCCATCATCACCGCCGGCACCCTGGCCGAGGCGGCCCAGAAGGCGGTCGCCGTCGTGGGCACCGTCAGTGCCGCTGATTGAGTCTGGCTGCGTCTAGTTGCGTTTGGCTGCGTTTGGCTGCGTTTGGCTGAGGAGGGTCATGGCCATCCTGATCGACGAACACACCCGAGTGGTGGTGCAAGGCATCACCGGCCGCATCGGCCGCTTCCACACCGAGGAGATGATCGACTACGGCACTCAGATCGTCGCCGGGGTCACCCCGGGCAAGGGCGGCGAGACGGTGCTGGACCGCCCGGTGTTCAACACCATGAAAGACGCCGTGGCGGCCACCGGGGCCACCGCCTCGATCGTGTTCGTGCCGCCCCCGTTCGCGGCCGATTCGTTGATGGAGGCCGCCGACGCCGGGATCCGGTTATGCGTATGTATCACCGACGGCATCCCCATGCAGGACATGCTGAAGGTCAAGCGGTACATGCGACGCTACCGGGCCCACCACAAGATGACCCTGACCGGACCCAACTGCGCTGGCACCATCTCTCCTGGGCGGTCCCTGCTGGGCATCATGCCTGGCCACATCTACCTGCCCGGACGGGTCGGGGTGATCGGGCGCTCCGGCACCCTGGGCTACGAGGCCGCGTCCCAGATGAAAGCGCTGGGCCTCGGGGTCTCCACCTCGGTCGGTATCGGCGGCGACCCGGTCAACGGCTCCTCGTTTCGCGACCACCTGGCGTTGTTCGAAGCCGATCCGGACACCGACGCGGTGGTCATGGTCGGTGAGATCGGCGGCCCCCAGGAAGTCGAGGGTGCCGACTACGTCCGCGAGCACATGACCAAACCCGTGATCGCCTACATCGCCGGGCTGTCCGCCCCCAAGGGCCGCAAGATGGGCCACGCCGGCGCGATCGTGTCCGCGGCGGGGGAATCCGCCCAGGAGAAGATCGAGGTCCTGACCGCGGCCGGCGTCACCGTCGCACCCAACCCCTCCTGCATCGGCGACACTGTCGCCCACGTCCTGTCCGAACACGGCCTGCTCGGCCGCTCTTCGGAAGTTGGTGGCTCTTCGGCCGTTGGTGGCTCTTCAAGACCCACCAACCGCCCTGTTGATCATCTTAAAGAGCAGCCAACCCGAGTATCTGAGCTGCTGGAGCGTCGCCGTGGATGATCTCGTCATCGTCGTCACCCGGCGCTGGCCGGCCTCGGTCGAGCAGGAACTCACGAGACGGTTCTCGAAGGTCCAACTCAACGCCGACGACGTGCCACTGGGTCACGACGGGCTGCGCGCCGCGTTGGAGCGCGCCGATGTCGTACTGCCCACAGTGTCCGATCGATTACCGACCGAACTGTTCGCTGGTGAGGTCCGCACTCGATTTCTGGGCAATTTCGGCGTCGGCTACAACCACATCGACGTCGAGGCCGCGGCCAAGGCCGGCATCGTCGTGACGAACACGCCGCGGGTGCTCACGAACACCACCGCGGACACCGCAATGACCCTGCTGCTGATGGTCGCCCGCCGGGCCGGCGAGGGGGAACGCGAACTGCGCGCCGGTCGCTGGACCGGGTGGCGGCCCACCCACATGATGGGCGCCGACGTCACCGGCAAGACGCTGGGCATCCTGGGCATGGGCCGGATCGGGGTGGCGGTTGCCCGCCGCGGCCATTTCGGCTTCGACATGCCGGTGGTCTTCTACGACCCGGTCGACTTCGAACCCGATCACGGCATCCCCGGCGCCCGCCGCGTGGACACCATCGAGGAGGTGCTGGAGGTCGCTGATTTCGTGTCCCTGCACATGCCCGGAGGCAGCGGGAACACCCATCTCATCGACGCCGCGGCGCTGGCGCGGATGAAGCCCACCGCGTTTCTGGTCAACAGCGCCCGCGGCGACGTCATCGACCAGCAGGCCCTGATCGAGGCGCTGCAGTCGGGAACGATCGCCGGCGCCGGGCTCGACGTCTACGAGGGCGAACCCGATATCCCGGCCGAGCTACTAGAGCTGGACAATGCCGTGCTGCTGCCGCACCTCGGTAGTGCGACCCTGGAGACCCGCACCGCCATGGGGATGCTCGTGCTGGACAACCTGCAGGACTTCCTGGAGGGCCGCGAACCCTCCTGCCGCGTCGCCTGACGTTGGTGGCCAACGCGGAGGTGATCCCCCAGGTGGGGCGATTGCCGCTGTCGCCTGCTCGAGTGGTCGCGACCCGTAAGGGATACGTTCCGTAACGTTACTGAGTATCCTGGCGATTACGGAGCATGCTCGGGGATCTCGCAGCCGGTAGCGCTGCCTCTACCGCGGTGCCCGCGGAGGATGCCGCCGCGGCATGGCATCCTGGTGGACGGCTTTGGTGTTGCGGCCCGGTCAGGACTCTGTGTTCGCCCCGCAGGACTGAACACCTCGAGATCGAGGATCGGGAGAGGCCGGCCACATGGTGATTTCGCGAGCCTATCGGGTGTCGATCGAGGCTGAAGGTGTGGATGCCCGCCTGGCTTGGGAAGAACTGGTCAGCCTAGACCCGAGCATCCCACTGTCGAAGACACCGCAGTGGATCGATTGCATGTGCGATTCCGACCACTTCGCGGACGCGACTTTACTATTTCGCGGAGAAGACGGTCGTCGGCTGCTCCTACCGCGAGTGCGGAAAGCGGGAGTTCCTTCCTGGCCGGGCTTATTCTCGTCACCTCCGCGCCATTGGAACCTCGG
The DNA here is from genome assembly GCA_035606945.1 of Pseudonocardiaceae bacterium. Lineage (GTDB taxonomy): Bacteria > Actinomycetota > Actinomycetes > Mycobacteriales > Pseudonocardiaceae. The sequence continues at coordinate 17,813 of DATNDR010000119.1, read as the reverse complement.
CGCCGATGCCAGCGGCTTTCTGAGCGAAGGACGGCCGGCGTCACCGGAGGAGACCAGCGCGCTGATCCAGGAAATACGCCACCAATCCGGTCTGCGTACCCGAATCGTGGTGGGTGGGGATGATGCCCGGATATGGGCATCAGCGACTCCGAGTACGATCTATTCCATCGCGCGGACAGCGCAGGTTCTCGATCTCTGCGGTGGTTTCTCCACAGTCTGGTCGAATCGGTTCACCAGCAAAGTGCGATCCAATTCCCGGAAAGCAGAACGACGAGGTGTCGTGGTGGAGTCGGACAGCACTGGCCGACTGATCCCCGTCTTCGACGTGCTGTACCGGATCTCCGTCGACCGATGGGCACAGGAGCGGGGCCATCCGGTAACGTTGATGCGCTGGCTTTCGCAACGTCAACACCCGCAGAGCAAATTCGCCACAGTGGCACGCAATTTGGGCGATCAGTGCACCGTCTGGATCGCGTGGCGACAGGGCGAGCCTATCGCTGGCATCATCATTTTAGCAAGGGGGCCACGAGTCACCTACTGGCGCGGCGCAATGGATAAAGAGCGTTCGTGTGGCACTGGCGCGAACGAACTTCTCCATCGTTGCGCGATCGAGGCGGCATGCGCCAGCGAACGGCATAGCTACGACTTCGGCCTCTCTCAAACTGACGACCTGAGGAAATTCAAGGCTAGTTTTGGCGCAACCGAAGTTCCGGTGCACGTCTACTACTTCGAAAGAATTCCCACGGCCGCGGCCGAAGACAAGTGTTACGGTGCGGCCAAGCAGATAATCCGAACAGTGACGCGGCTTGCGCACCCGGGTAGGTAAGGTGACAGCGCTCGACGACGACATACCCACCACCACGGCGCGCAACTCCGCCACCGTTGCCGGGTGGACGCTGGTCAGCAGAGCCACCGGCTTGCTGCGGGTGGTCGTGATCGGCGCGGTCCTCGGGCCCACCTATTTCGCCAACTCCTTCCAGGCCAGCTATTTCGTGCCGAACATAGTGTTCACGTTGATCGCCGGGCCGGTGCTGGCGATGGTGCTGGTGCCAGGCATGGTCCGGGCCGTCGGCGCCGGGGGTCTGCCCCGGGCCCGGGAGGTGCTCAGCCGGGTGACGGGGTGGCTACTCACGGTGTCGTCCGCAGTGGTCGGCTTGCTGATGATCGCCGCCCCGGCGGTGGCCTGGACGCTGAGCGCCGGCATTCCGGATCCCGCGCTACGGACCCGCGGTCTATGGCTGACCACACTGATGGTGCTGCTGGTCGCACCGCAGATCCTGCTGTACGCCCTGGGTGATCTCGGCGTGGCCGCGCAACGGGCGCGGGGCCGTTTCGCGCTCGCATCGGCCGCACCGGCCGTGGAGAACATCGGGGTGACCCTGACGGTAGTGCTGGCCGGCTGGTATTACGGAACGGGCCTCGACTTCGATCACGTGCCGGTCGATATGGTGATCGCACTCGGGGCGGGCAGTACCTTCGCGGTCGCACTGCACACCGGATTGCAGCTCTTCGGTGCAGCCCGGGTAGGCCTGTTGACCCGCCCGTCGCTGCACTGGCGGGCCGACCCCGAGGCCGTCGCGGTAACCCGTAGGTTGGCACGCTCGGTGGGCGTGGCGGCCTGCCCCGCCGCGGCGATGTATGTGCTGCTCGCGCTGGCTGGTTCGGTACCTGGTGGCGTGTTCGTCGTCCAACTGTCCTACGCGGTGTTGTTTTCGCTGTCCTACGTCAGTGCCCGGGCAGTGTCGATGGCGGCGTTGCCCGGCCTGGCGCACGCCGCCCACCGCGAGGACCTCACCACGTTCGGCTCAGCATGGCGCCAAGGGCTGTCCTACGCCGTGATCGCCAGCCTGCCGCTGCTGGTGTTGCTGGCGGTGCTGTCCGGACCCACCGCGAACATTCTCGCCAACGGTGAGTTGCGCCATGCCGCCCTGATCGGTCCACTCGCTACCTGCCTGGCGGTGGTGGCGGTCGCCCAGTTGATCGGCGGGGTGAGCGACCTCGGTTGCCAGGCGCTCTACGCGCGACTGGACGACCGCATACCGCGACGGGCCAGCCAACTGGCGTTCGCCGTCAAAGTGCTGGTCGCAATGTCGGCGCTGCTCGTACCAGCCGGCGGCACCCGCCTTGTGTGGCTGGTGGTGGCCATCCTGGCCGGGGAGCTCGCCGCCGCCGGGATGGTGCTGACGCGGCTGCGCCGGGAGATGCGGCCCCAGCGATTCATCGAGCCGCGAGTCGTTGGCGGCGCGCTGGTGGCCGCGATAGCGATGCTGCCGGTGGTGGTGACGGTGTGGTGGGTCCAGCACGTGCACGGTGGCGGCCAGCTCAGCACCCTGGTGGTTCTCACCGTAGGCGGGATCGTGGCGGTCGGCGTCTACGCCCTCGTGCTGCGCGCCACCATGGCGCGGCGGACCGGTGCGGCAGCATGACAAAGATTGACGAGGCCTGACGTATCGGGGGAGGTCGGGGAAATGGTGCTCTCTCAGGCTTATCGGATGTGCATCGAAGCGGAAGGTGCAGGTGCCCGCCCCGCCTGGGAAGACCTCGCCGCCCGCGACGAGAGCATCGCGCTGTCGAAGACCCCTCAGTGGATTGACTGCGTCTGCAGTGCCAGCCGCTTTTCGGACGCGACCTTGCTCTTCCGGGGAGATGATGGCCGACGACTGATCCTGCCTCGCCTGCGGAAAACCGGTACCCCGTCGTTTCTGGGGCAATTCGAATCACCGCCGCAGGGATGGGGCCTGGGTGCCGATGCGGGTGGTGTGCTCACCGAAGGAGGGCCGGCGTCGCCCAGCCAGATCACAGCGTTGATCGAACATATCCAACGCCACCCTGGTCTGCGCACCCGCATCATGGTGGGCGAAGACGACGCCGAGGCATGGGCATCAGTGGCACCGAACGCCCTATATTGCACCTCCCGAACCGCCCAGGTGCTCGATCTCCGCGGTGGTTTTTCCACAGTATGGTCGAAACGGTTCACCAGTAAGGTACGGTCCAATGCCCGCAAAGCAGAACGACGCGGCGTTGTCGTGGAATCAGACAATACTGGACGGCTCGTCAGCGTCTTCGACGCACTGTATCGCGATTCTGTGGACCGATGGGCTCAACAGCGGGGCCAGCCATTATCATTAATGCGCTGGCGCGCGCAGCGCCGAGAGCCGCAGAGCAAGTTCGCGACCGTGGCACAGCGAATGGGCACGCGATGCACCGTGTCGATAGCGTGGCGACAAGGTGAACCAGTCGCCGGCATTGTCGTCCTCACGCGGGGTCCGCGGGCTACCTACTGGCGGGGCGCGATGGACAAGGAACGGGCGCGGGGTACCGGCGCCAACGAACTCCTCCATCGTTGCGCGATCGAGGCGGCATGCGCAGAGGGCCGGCACAGCTACGACTTCGGTATCTACCAGACCGAGGAGCTGAAAAGATTCAAGAGCACGTTCGGGACGCATGAAGTTCCCGTGCACGTCTACTACTTCGAAAGGCTTCCCACGGCGGCTGCCGAAGCGAAGTGTCACCACGCCGCCAAGCAGGTGGTGCGAGCTGCCCTGCGAGTTGCCCGTCCGGGCAGGTGAGCAGCGCTCGGCAGCGGTAGTGCCGCAGTGGACCCCACCGGCGACGGGATCATGCGGCGGGTCTCCGGCTGATATGCGAACAGAAGGGGTGTCCTATCACCTCACGTACACCAATCCCAGCGCAGCAGGCAAACGTTCATGGGGGCGCCCTGTTATCAGACAAGGTCACCGTGCTACGGCGGTACTCAACACGATCTGTCGGGGTGGACCGCGATGATGCGACCATGTCAACTACGAGCAGTGCGGAGGTGATGCAGCCGGTGCCGGAGGTATTCGCCCCACGCCGTCCGTGGACCGAGGAGGAGTTCTTCGCGTTGCCGGTGGATCGGCGGGTCGAGCTACTGGACGGGGCGCTGCTCGTGAGCCCGAGTGCTCGACCACTCGCGCCGACCGAGCCGATCGCGGTCACGCTTGACCTCGTCGCGCTGGCGGCCGCCGCCAGACCATCAAGCTGAGTCACGGTGGTGGCTGATCCGCGGGCACTGTTGCGGTCGATGTTCGACGCGGCAGTAGCGGCCGCGGACCCGCTGCAACGGGTGGCGGCCCACCTGCCGGCGCATCCTCCCGGCAAGGTCGTCGTAGTGGGCGCGGGCAAGGCGTCAGCGCGGATGGCGCAGGCCGTCGAAAGCGCCTGGGACGGGCAGCTCGACGGCCTGGTGGTGACCCGTTACGGGCACGCGGTGCCCTGCGAGCACATCGAGGTCATAGAGGCAGGGCATCCGGTGCCCGACGTGGCGGGTGAACGGGCGGCGTGCCGGATCTTGGAGCTGGTCTCCGGGCTCAGCGCGGACGACCTGGTACTCGCGCTGATCTCCGGGGGCGGCTCGGCCCTGCTGGCGTTGCCCGCACCGGGGATCACCTTGGCCGATAAGCAGGCGATCAGCACAGCTCTACTGAGATGCGGGGCGTCGATCGCAACGATGAACCTGGTACGCAAGCACCTGTCGGCGATCAAGGGCGGCCGGCTGGCGGCGGCGGCGTTCCCGGCCGCGACCGTGGGCCTGCTGATCTCCGACGTGCCCGGTGATGATCCGGCCGTCATCGCCTCCGGACCGACCGTGGCCGAGGCGTCGACTCCAGCGGAGGCATTGGCGGCGCTGGCGCGCTACCACGTGCCGGTGCCGCCGGCGGTGCGGGCGCACCTGGAGACCACCCCGGGCTGCCCGGGACCGCACGACCCGCGGATGGCTCGGGTGCGCAACCATGTGATCGCCGCGCCGCAGCAGTCCCTCGAGGCCGCCGCCGCGGTGGCCCGGCAGGCCGGCGTCACACCGGTGATCCTCAGCGACTCGCTGGAAGGCGAGTCCCGGGAGGTGGGGATCGTGCTGGCCGGCATCGCCCGCCAGGTGCGCCGCCACGGCCAGCCGGCACCGCCACCCTGCGTCCTGCTGTCCGGTGGCGAGACCACCGTCACTGTCCACGGCACCGGCTGCGGTGGCCGCAATGTCGAGCTACTGCTGGCCCTGGCGCTGGCCCTGCGCGGCGCGGAGGCAACACATGCCATCGCGTGCGATACCGACGGCGTCGACGGTGCGGCGGCGGTGGCCGGGGCGCTGGTGGGGCCGGACACGCTGCGCCGAGCCGAGCAACTCGGCGTAGACGCTGCGAAGGCGCTGGCCGACAACGACGGACACGGTTTCTTCGCCGCGCTGGGCGATCAGGTGGTGACCGGCCCCACCCTGACCAACGTCAACGACTTCCGCGCCGTGCTGATCACTTGAGCCAACGTGTTGCGGTCCGGCATGGGTGGTACCTGCACGGCATGGTGGCACTCATCGGGTTTCGGCGTGGGCTCGGCTACGCGGGGGGATCTGGCCGGTCGCCCAGACGTCTGTCGCAGCGGGCCTTGCTTGGTATCTCACCCACAGCGTGCTGGGGCACGCGCAGCCGTTCTTCGCACCTATCGCCGCCGCGGTATCGCTGTCGGCGACCACTGTGCTGCGCAGCCAGCGGGCGCTGCAGCTGATCACCGGTGTCGCGCTGGGCATCGGCGTCGGGGTCGGGGTGGCCGCCGTTGCCGAAGGACCGGTGGCCATCGGGGTGGCCGTGCTGATCGCGATGTCCGCCGCTCTTGCCGCCGGGGGTGGCTTCTTCGGCCACGGATTGATGTTCGTCAACCAGACCGCCGGGTCCGCGATCCTGATCATCGCACTGCATCGCAGCGGCAGCGGCAGCGAGCGGCTCGTCGATGCACTGGTCGGCGGTGGGGTGGTGCTGGTGATCAGCTTGCTGATCTTCCCGGCAGCACCGTTGCGCCTGATTGACCGAGCGACTCAGAACTTGGGAATCGCGCTGCGCGAGGCGCTGAGCCAGCTCGACGAGCAGATCACTCGCCGGGAGCCGGCGGCTGCGAGCTGCGGTCGGCGGGCTCGCCGAGCACGGCATCGACACCGGCGCGGACGCCGCGACGGTGGAATCGGTACGGCGCCTGGCGCAGCAGCCACCGCCAGGCGGAGCTACCTACACACCCCTGGCCAGCTCGCTCGTCAGCGCCTGCGCCCGCGATGTGCTGCGCATTCACGGCTTCAACGAAGGTGCATAAGCGAGATGGGAGATCACTCGGGGTGGGAGGCGAGAGGCGCGACGATGGGCGTCACGAGGCAGCCGATCTGGTCGATCTCCACCTCGACGGTGTCGCCGGGGTGCAAAAACCGTGGTGGCCGGCGGGTGAATCCGACCCCGTCCGGCGTTCCGGTGGCGATCACGTCACCAGGACACAGCGTCAAGCAACCCGACGCGTAGGCGGCAATCTCGGCGGCCGAGAAGATCATGTCTGCGGTGCACCCATCCTGGACCACCTCACCGTTGACCCGGGTGACGATGCGCAGCCGGCCGGGATCGCCAATCTCGTCGGCGGTGACCAGCCACGGACCGATGGGCGCCGAGAAGTCGGCGTTCTTGCCCAGCGTCCACTGGTTGCCGGCCCGCTGGTAGCCACGCGCGGTCAGATCGTTGAAGCACAGGTAGCCCAGGATGGCCGCCTGCGCCTGCTCGACGGTCGCGTCGCGCAGGCAGCCGCCGAGGACGAAAGCCAGTTCGCCCTCCCAATCCAGGCGTGGCTCCCGAGGCGGCACAGGCACGGGATGACCGCTGACGATCAGCGTGGACGGCCACCGCCCGAACAGGTCCGGGCTTTTCGGGACGCGCAGGTTCGCCTCGGCAGCGTGCGCGGCGTAATTGCGGCCGGCGCACAGCACGTGAGCGGTCAGCGGGACCGGTGGTAGCTGCTCGACCTGGTCGAGCGTGACGGCGCTGGGCATGGCGTGGCGGGCGGCCGCGAGACCGACGGGTGGCGCTGACCAGAACTCCTCCACAGAACCGGCAACGGCCAGCCTGCCGCCGTCCATGACCCGCGCCATGGTGGCGCTACAGCCGTCCCGATACGCAATGAGCTTCACACTTACCCCTGCTGCCGGTCCTAGCGATGTTCTACCCGTTTGGAGGCGCCTTGACTGACGGTACTTATGAACTGCTGCCCATCGGGAGGGTCGAGTCCCCGTTGGTCGATCCCGCGACGGCTCCCCAGCAGGGCGACGAAGGATCCCCCGAGGCGTGGCTGGTGTTCGACAACGCGGTGCGCGAAGGCCTCGGTGATCTCCAGGTCGGCTCCGAGATCGTCGTGCTCACCTGGCTCGATCGGGCCCGTCGCGACGTGCTGAGGGTGCACCCTCGCGACGATCCCGCCAATCCCGAACAGGGCGTCTTCAGCACCCGATCCCCGCATCGGCCCAATCCCCTCGGGCTGCACCGGGTCACCATCGTGTCGATCGAAGGCGCCAGGATCCTCGTGCGCAACCTCGAAGCGCTCAACGCAACACCCATCGTGGACGTCAAGCCGGTGCTGGACTGACCGCTGAGCCAGCTGCGCACGCTTCGGTGCCAGCCCGATATGGAGACATATCGGGCTCATCGTGGCACCAGAAACCCCGATATGTCTCCGTGTCGGTGCCGCCGGGCGGCTCGGTGCCGCCAGGCGGCTCGGCTCGGTGCCGCTAAGCGGTTCTTCGGTGATGAGCGAGGTCGGCGTGGTGATCGGCGCCGTCGGTGCTGTGCGGGTCGGTGTGCACGATGGCCGACGTCAGCCGCGGTACCGCGTGGATGAGCCGGTGCTCGGCTTCGACGGCGATGGCGTGTGCCGCCGCCACGGTCAGCTCAGCGGGCACGGCGACGTCACACTCCGCGCGCAGCCGGTGACCGATCCAGCGCACATGGATGGCGCCGACGTCGACCACGCCCGACGTGGCCCGCAACGTGTCCTCGACCTGGTCGACGAGCGCGGGATCGACCGCGTCCATCAGCCGCCGGTACACCTCGCGGGCGGCGTCCTTGAGCACCAGCAGGATCGCGGCGGTGATGGCCAGTCCGACGACCGGGTCGGCCCACCGCCAGCCGATGGCGACCCCGCCCGCGCCGAGCAGCACCGCCAGTGAGGTGAACCCGTCGGTGCGGGCGTGCAGCCCGTCGGCGACCAGCGCCGCGGACCCGATCCGCCGGCCGACCCGGATGCGGTAGCGGGCGACGGTCTCGTTGCCGATGAACCCGACCAGCGCCGCCGCGCCGACAGCGAGCAGGTGCGACACGTCCGCGGGATGCACTAGCCGCTGGATCGCCTCGTAACCGGCAAGCGCCGACGAAGCCGCGATGACCACCACGATCACGATGCCGGCCAGGTCCTCCGCGCGACCGAAGCCGTAGGTGTAGCGCCGGGTCGGTGCCCGGCGACCGAGCATGAACGCGACCCCCAACGGCACGGCCGTCAACGCATCGGCGACGTTGTGCAGGGTGTCGCCCAGCAGCGCCACCGACCCGGACAACACCACCACCACCGCCTGCAGGGCGGCGGTGGCGCCGAGGACGGCCAGCGAGATCCACAACGCGCGCATACCCTCGCGGGAGGTCTCCATCGCCGGATCGACCTTGTCCGCGCTGTCGTGCGAATGCGGCGTGACCAGATGTGACAGCCGATGCCACCGGTCGTGATCGTGATCGTGGTGCGGGTCACTGCCCATGCTGGCTGCCCTTCGCGGGATAACCGGTGTAGTGCCATTGCACACGGCCGACCGCCGGGCCGCCAGCTAGCTCGAGGGGTGCACGCCCTGCCCTTCGCTCTGGCCGCCCTCGGGGCCCAGGGTGAGGCAGGCGATCCGAGCACCCGCTGACCCCGCCTTACCTGGAGCCGTTGCCGTCTCCATCGCCTCGTGCACCACGATCGAGCCGGGTCCGCGGTCGGTGAAGACAAACGGCACTGTGGTGCGTGCCGTGCCGGAACCGGTGGCATCAGTGTGCAGCTCCAGCCAGACTTCGTTGCGCGGGTTGGCGAATTCGGGGTTGCTCGACGGTTTTTGCGGGGTGGCGGCAGGATCAATCCGGTTCTGGTAGTGCGGGCCGGCCGCGGCACCCGTGTCGCCACAGACATTGGTGTGCGCGTGCGCCGCGTAGCTGCGGTTGGGCAGCATGCCGGAAGCCGTCAACTCCACCGTAGTGGTCTCGCCCGACGGAGTCAGGGTGGCCGACAACCGCGCACCGGCCGGTGCCAGTGCCGGGTTGTACGTGTCGGCCGTCGACGAACGTGTCGCCGGGGCGAGCGCGCCCTGTCCATGGAGGGTAACCGCGTCAGCCCCGGCCATGCCGAGTCCCTTATAAGCACACGCCCCCGGCAGGAGGGCCACCGTTGCTGTCACCATGGCAACCGTGAGCCGTCGCCTCATCGGACGTTCAATGAACACCCGCCGTGGGGATAACTCCCTATTTGTGCCCGTAGCGTGACGTCGATCATCGAAAGGGGCTCCCCACATAGGTGTATGGTGCCCCAGCTAGCAGATGGTTGGCGAGAGGAAATACTCCCCCACTGAGCAGCGGTGCGAGTCGATGAGCTGGCCGAAAGCCAGCAGTCTGGTTGGGGAGCGGCCTGTGGGGTATCCCGCAACATGATGGCAGGCAACAGCCCGGGAACACCGGACGCGGTGGTCATCGGCGCGGGCCCGAACGGGCTGGTCGCCGCCAACATCCTGGCCGACGCAGGCTGGTCGGTCGTGGTCTGTGAGGAACAACCCGAGCCGGGTGGCGGGGTGCGCAGCGGGCCGGGTCCTGCGGAGGGTTTCGTTTACGATCACTGCAGCGCGTTCTACCCGATGGCCGCCGCGTCCAGGGCGATCCAGTCGCTGAAACTTGAGCAGTACGGGCTGAGCTGGTTGCACGCCAAGGAGGTGCTCGCCCATCCGCTGCCGGACGGGCGGGCCGCGGTACTGTCCCGCGACCTGGCCCGCACGGCCGCGTCGTTGGACGACCTGGGCGCCGGTGACGGCGCGGCCTGGAAGCGGCTGTACGGCTTGTGGCAAAAGCTGGGGCCGCACCTGTTGGACGCGCTGTTCGTGCCGTTCCCTCCGGTGCGCTCCGGGTTGCGGTTGGCCGCGACGCTGGGCCCGACCGGGCTGTTGCGGTTCATGCGCTTCGGCCTGCTGCCGGTGCGCAAGCTGACCGATGAAGAGTTCTCCGGCCCGGGCTCGCTGCTACTGGCCGGCTGCGCGCTGCACGCGGATCTGACACCGGAAACCGCCGCCAGCTCGCTGTACGGGTGGCTGCTGGCCATGCTCGGTCACCAGTACGGCTGGCCGGTGCCGGAGGGGGGTTCCGGGCAGCTCACCGCTGCGATGGTGCGGCGGCTAAAGGAGCACGGAGGCTCCGTGCGGTGTGGGGATGCGGTCCGGCAGGTCATCGTCCGCCGAGGCCGGGCCGTCGCGGTGCGCACCGGGTCGGGCGAAGAGATCCCGGCCCGCCGGGCAGTGCTCGCCGCCACCGCGGCCACCCAGCTGTACGGCGGTCTGGTCGGTTGGCAGTACCTGCCGCCGCGGTTGCGCGACGATCTGCGCCGTTTCCAGTGGGACTACTCGACCTTCAAGGTGGACTGGGCGTTGCGCCGGCCGGTGCCCTGGCAAGCCCCCGGCGTCGCCGCGGCGGGCACCGTGCACGTCTCCGGCAGCCTGGACGAGATGAGTGATTACGCGGCACAGATCTCCACCGGCCGGGTGCCGGCGCACCCGTTCCTGCTGGTCGGACAGATGACGACGGCCGACCCGTGCCGTTCCCCGGCAGGCACTGAATCGCTGTGGGCCTACACCCACGTGCCGCGCCAGGTACGCGGCGATGCCGGCGGCGGCTTGACCGGATCCTGGGACGAGCGGGAACGGGAGGCCTTCGCCGACCGCCTGGAGGCCCAGCTCGAGCGCTTCGCCCCGGGGCTGCGCGAGCTGGTGATCGCGCGACGGATCACCGCGCCGAACCAATTCCAGGCCAGCAACGCCAATCTGGTCGGCGGCGCGATCAACGGCGGCACCACCGCGGTGCACCAGCAGCTGGTATTCCGCCCGACGCCCGGACTGGGACGGCCCGAAACCCCGATCGCCGGCCTGTATCTGGCCTCGTCGTCCGCCCATCCCGGCGGCGCGGTGCACGGCGCCTGCGGCGCCAATGCGGCCCGGGCCGCGCTGCGCGGTGCCCGAGCCCACGCTCAACACCTCGCGGCGGCCGGCGCCCGCCTCGCCATCGGACCTGACGGTCCGTGACCCCCCGCCCGCCACCGATATGGGGTAGTCATTGGGTGGTCATGGGGGTCACGGATGCCGCTGGTGAACCAGCCGGGCCAGCGCGCGCATCATGCGCCGGTTGCGGAATCCCAGCAGGATATCCGCCACTGCTGAGTGCATCCGCGCGCCAGGACCCGTCAGCGGGTGCTCATCGATGATCACCAAGGTTTGGCCGTTACCCCACGGCAGCAGCGAGATCGATACCCGGGCACTTCCCACTTTGCCGGCGTTGGCCTCCAGTTCCAACCGGCGCCCCAACTCGACCAACCGCACCGTGGTGACATCCTCGATAGTCCAGGGGCCGATACCCACCGTGTAGTGGAGTTGCGAACCCTCCGCCGGCCAGTGCGGATCGACGTCGCGGATGTCCTGGGTGCCGACCACCCACTCCGCGTATGCCCACCCATCGCTGAGCACTTCCCACACCTGCTTGGGGTCGCGGTCGATCAGCACGTTGAGCACAGCCACGAAATCCGAGTACCCCCGCTGGCAACGCCTGAACCCAGGATTGTCAGGGGTGTGACGGCGCCGGCGGTGCCCCATCAAGCTCGAAGAACAGGTCGTCCGGGTAGCACCACCACCAGTCCTCGCCCGGTTCGTAGGACCGGATGAGTGGGTGGTCGGGGTGTGTCTGCCAGTGCGCGGTGGCGTGGCGATGAGGGGAATTGTCGCAACAGCCGACATGGCCGCAGCGCATGCACAGCCGGAGGTGGACCCATCGTCCCCCGATTCGCAGGCAGTCTTCGCAACCCTGCGCCGACGGTGTCACATCCGCCACCGTGCCAAGGTGCGTGCACGTGTTGGGCATCGGAGGAACCTCACTTCCAGTCGAGCACCATCCAACCCCGCCCGGGCCACCTCACGTGCCGCGGTCCGCATCGACGGTGTGACCGTGCACCCAGCTGTCCACCTGTGACCAGGCGTCGTCGAGCCAGCCGACCAGCGTTTCGCGGTCGCGGGGGACGGTCGCAGCCGGCACCAACGTGGTGCGCACGATCAGTTCGTGGTGCACCGGAAGCCGCCACCACGGCCGGCCACGACCATCGGGCGCGAGGCCGGTGTGGGCGAGCAGCAGCACATCGGCACCGGGCGAGCCCATCAGCGCCGCCGTCGCGCCACCACGGTGCGGCGGAAGGGTGTAGGTACGTCGGCTGGCGCGTCGTGCGGCTGTATGGGCACCGGCTGCCGACAGCGACGACACCGCACGGCGCCAACGCGGCCAACTGAAGTTGGCGCCTTCGGGGAACAGCAACAACGCGTCACCGGGGGACATCGCGGCCGCGAGCTCGTGAATCCTGCTGCGAGCACGGTGGCCCCGGCGTCCGACGAAGCACAGCGGCAGGTGATCGGCGGCCATGTCGAGGGTGGGTTCCAGGCGCAGCGCGGACTTGAGCACAACACGCAGCCGCAACTCGTAGTGCACGACCAGCAGCCAGGCGATGAACAGCGAGTCGCCGGGTCCGCAGTGCCGGGCCAGCACGAGCAGGCCGTTGCCGGTGGTGAGCTGTTCGCGCGTCGCGGATCCGTCCTCGAGCACGAGCCGGACGTCGAGGATGGCTTGTACCGCGGCGTACGCGCGGGCGAGAACGTCACGCAAGACCGCATGCCAGTCGAGCTCGTCACGCCGGATCAGGCGCCGCAGCGTGGACAGCTCGATGCCGGCGTAGGCCACCACCAGGGCGGTGCTGCGGACCGGCCGCGTCGAGCCGGTCCCGGCGGCCACCAGCCCGGCGGCGACCAGCAGCAGTGGCGCGTAGATCAGGATCAGGATCTCCAGGATGATGACCGTCGGCACGGTCACCGCCCGGCGCAGCGCGGTCATGGCAAGCCGGCCAGGTAGGCGCGGGTGGCGTCGTAGGCGCGCTGGGCGCGCTGATCGATGCGCCGGCGGTCGCGGTAGCGCAGGTTCGACCAGGTCGCGGCGCGCCGTTGCGGCTGACCAGTCGGAAGTACGTGCACGGTCACGCCATCTGGTACCCGGCCGAGGTCGGTGTGGAACCGGTGCCGGCGGGCGATCTCGAACACCACAAAGCCCACCTCCCACGGGAAGCGTGGTATCGCCAGCGCCTCCTCGAGTCGCCCGACGTGCAGTACCCACACCGTGTCCGCACCGTGCTCCACGGCTCGCTCCAGCGGAATGCTGTTGACCAGCCCGCCATCGAAGAAATGCTCGCCGGCAATCTCTACCGGCGGGAAGACACCCGGCAGCGCGCAGGACGCCAGCACCGCGTCGATCAAGTCACCAGAGCAGAACCAGTGCTCGCGCGCACCTTCGATACTCGCCGCTACGCACTCGAAGGGCACGGCGAGCTCCTCGAACGTGTGCACCCGAAGCCGCTCGCACAGCCGTTGGCGCAGCTCGGTGTTGCCGTGCAGCGACGTGCCGCTGCGCACGATCTCCACCACCCGACCGACCAGGGAACCGCCCAGGACCGTGTCCGCCGCCAGCTCCTCCCACATCGCCAGCAGCTCCTGGGCGCCGGCGGGAGTGGGATCCCCGGCGAGAGCGGCGCCGTTGATCGCCCCGATCGAGGTGCCGCAGATCAGATCCGGGACCACGCCCGCCTCAAGCAACGCCCATGCCATGCCCGCCTCGGCGGCGCCGAGCACACCACCACCGCCGAGAACGTACGCGGTGCGGGTCACACCACGGGATAGATAGCCGTAGCCTGCTTCATCATCTCAGGTTAGGCCAGCCAGCCGGTGGCTACCGGATACCCGTGCGCGCCGACCTACGTGCGTTGGTAGAAGTCACCCGTCACCGGCTAAGGCAGTCGTCCCAGCATTTCGGGTATGACGCATGAGGTGTTCTGGCCTGGCACTGCTTGCGAGGCCACCTGGATGGGGACACACTGGTGCACACTGAGGGCGTCTTCGTGATACGGATCCCACCGTACGCCGTTCTTGGCGAACGGCGATACGGTGCCCGGTGATCGGTCGCCGGGTGAGGTCGTCGCCCGATGTCGCAATCCGTACCTGTGGGGCTTGGCGCTGCCTTGTCGGAGTTGGCGGGGCTGTTGTTGTCCACGGACTCTTTCGAGGAGCTGCTCCAGGGGGTAGCTGAGCTGTCGGTTCGGGTCATCGAGCCGGCGGTGACCTGTGGGATCACCTTGGCGCAGGACGATCGCGTGATAACCGTCGCCTCGGCGGATGCGCTGGCTCGCCAACTGGATGAGCAGCAATACGAACACGATTCGGGACCGTGCCTGGAGGCCCTGGCCACCGGCGAGGTGGTGGTGGCCGAGGATCTTGCTACGGAGCAGCGTTGGGAGGGCTATCCGACCATCGCGATGGCGCACGGGATGCTGGCGGTGCTGTCCACTCCGTCGATGGTGGAGGGCAAACCGGTCGCTGTGCTCAACCTTTACGCGCGGGCACCCCGGGCCTTCAGCGTGCTGGATCGTCAATTGGCGGGTCTGCTGGCCGGGCAGGCCGCGATCGCGGTCACCGCGGCATTGCGGCACTACGACGAGGTGACGCTGTCAGATCATCTGCGTATCGCGTTATTCTCTCGCTCGGTCATCGATCAGGCGATCGGGATCGTGCTGGCCCAGCGGCGTTGTGACCCGGACACGGCGTTTGCGATCCTGCGGACGATTTCCCAGCGGCGCAATGTCAAACTCCGCACCGTCGCCGCCGAGCTGGTCGATGCCACCCGGAGTGCCCCGGCGGACGATCCGCCGTGAGTTTGACCGCCGACCGCGTGGTCTTTGCTGCGCTGGTCGCAGTGGCCTATGGTCGATACCAGGTTGGACCATCAGCCGCTTATTCGGCATGCCTGTGAGGTGGTCTGGCGGAGGCCCCTCGTGGCACGAACATACGAGCACGGGGGTGCCAGCGATGGGCGACAATCTGCGCGGTGGTCCGGTTCACGATGATGGTGGGCCGGCGTTCGGCGTGCAGGTCTGTTCGGACACCGTGCGCAGCTGGGTGAGTCTGCGCGGAGAGCTCGATGTGACCAGCGCCCCCCATCTGCAACAGGTACTCGATCAATTGTGCCGGGATGGCTGCCCGGAGATCGTGCTCGATCTATCCGGGCTGAAATTTCTGAGCGCCGCGGGGTTGACGGTGTTGCACCGCGTTGATGACCAACTGCGCGCCGCCGGCGGTCGGCTCATCCTGCACCGGCCCAGGTGGCTGGCCCGCCGTGCCCTGGCGATCACCCGGCTGGACACGGTCTTGACCATCCGGCCGGCGACCGCGCGCAGCCGCAACTGCGACGACCCGCGCGGTCGCAGAGCCGTCCTTCCCAACGGGGCCCGGCGGTGAATCAGCCGGCCGACTGCCGGATCCTCCGCCGAGGCCGCCATGAGAGGGCTACGCCGAGGAGCCCGCTCACCACGACGACGAGTAGCTCCCTAGCTTGGCGGGCTCCACGTGCAGCGCCGAGAAAGCGATGGCCACCGACAGTAACCGTCCAAGGGTGACGGGTCACTCATTCGGACATGGCAGATGCACAACAGGCAGCGCTGGGCACGCCGCATTGGTAGTCACGCCGCTTAGGTCTCCGGTCCAGTGCTAGCGGCTTGGTAGACCGCATCATTGAGCATCTACAGCAACGGTGGCATGACCGCGCTCAACCGCATGCGACATATACCCTCTACCCGTATACTGTATCCGTGTATCAGATCATGATCAGCCCTCATGGTCGCGGGTCGGTGTGCCGGACCGAGCAGGGCGTACCTGACCGCGGTACCGCTGCGGCCGGCGGAGTTCCGTTGGTCGCCGGCGAACTCGCCGGGCTACGACCCCAGCGGCACCAGGGCAGGACACCCGACACCACCGTGCGGAGGCGGCAGCGGTGAGCGTGCTGAGCGCCCTCGGGAACAGCCTGTATGAGGCGTTTTCGATGTTCTGGGAGACCCTGTGGGCGCTGGTGGTCGGTTTCGGGCTCTCGGGGGCGGTGCAGGCCTTTGTGTCTCGCGGCCGGATGCAGCGTGTCCTGGGGGATCACCGGCCGGGCACCATCGGCAAGGCCGGATTCTTCGGGATGGTGTCCTCGTCGTGTTCGTATGCGGCCGCGGCGCTGGCCAAGTCACTGTTCGCACGAGGCGCGGATTTCACCTCGGCGATGGTGTTCATGTTCGCCTCCACCAACCTCGTGGTGGAGCTGGGCATCGTGTTGTGGCTGCTGCTGGGCTGGCAGTTCGCGTTGGCGGAGTTCGTCGGCGGCGCCATCATGATCGTGTTATTGGCGGTGGTGGTGCCCCGGGTGATTCCGGCGAGCTGGACGGCAACCGCCCGGACCCAGCTCAACACCGGGACTGCGGACCCGGATGCACCCGCCCACCGTAGCCAACCCGCCGAGGACCCCGACGGCGACCGGCGCCGGCCGCCGGCCGAGCGGATCCGCAGCCTGGCGGGCTGGTCAGACGCCGCCGGCTACACGATCAGCGACGTCACCATGCTGCGCAAAGAATTACTGATCGGGTTCCTGGCCGCCGGATTCGCCACCGTGCTGGTCCCCACCTGGGTGTGGCAGTCGCTGTTTCTCACCGGCCACGGCTTCGCGTCCAGCGTGGAGAACGTCGCCCTGGGGCCGCTGCTGGCGATCCTGGCCTTCGTCTGCTCGGTCGGAAACGTCCCGCTCGCGGCAGCGCTGTGGGTCGGCGGGATCTCGTTCGGCGGGGTGATTTCCTTTATCTTCGCCGACCTGATCACCCTCCCGCTGCTGTTGATCTACCGCCGCTACTATGGCACCCGCCTGACCCTGCGGCTGCTCGCGGTCTTCTGGGCCGTGATGAGCGCCGCCGGGCTGGCCACCGAGTACCTGTTCAGCGCGGCCGGCCTGGTGCCCATCACCCGCCCGCAGCTGGTGGCGATGCAGGGCGTGCACTGGAACTACACCACCATCCTCAACATTTTCGCCCTGATCGCTTTCGCCGCCCTGTACTGGCTGTACCGCAACCGCGAGCGTGTCGGCGGCGGCGCCGGCTACGCCAAAGACCCGATCTGCGGCATGCAGATCGACACGACCACCGCACCTGCCACCGCCACCCGTCACGGGCAGACCTACTACTTCTGCTCCGACCACTGCCAGCACCGCTTCACCACAGACCGCACCCCCACCAGCGCGCCCGCCGCCGCTACCGAGGTGGTGGACCCGGTGTGTGGCATGACCCTCGACGCCGGCACGGCCCACACCGTGAATATCGACGGTCACACCGTCTATTTCTGCTCGGTCGGCTGCCGCGACCGCTTCACCGGCCAGCGCGCCGCCGCCGGCGTGACCAGCTCAAGGAGGAGACCGCACCCGTGACTGAGCACCGCTCGCCCACCGCCTCCACCACGGCGGCCCCGGCGGCCTGGCGGTCGGTGCCGTGGTCGACCGCCGCGCAGGCGACCCTGCACTGCCTGACCGGCTGCGCGATCGGCGAGGTAGCCGGCATGGTCATCGGCACCGCCGCCGAGCTACCCAACGCGGCCACCGTCGCGCTGTCCATCGCGCTGGCCTTTGTGTTCGGTTATGCACTGACCATGCGCGGGGTAATGCGCGCCGGCGTCGGCCTGCGCCAGGCGCTCGGGGTGGCCCTGGCCGCCGACACCGTGTCCATCACCATCATGGAAATCCTGGACAACACCGTCATGATCACCGTCCCCGGCGCGATGAACGCCGGGCTGACCAGTTCGTTGTTCTGGGCCTCCCTAGCGCTATCACTAC